>CALKUH010000018.1 GCA_937996795.1 uncultured Verrucomicrobiota bacterium
GCTTTACTCTGGCCCAAGTACGGCGGTTCGCACGAGGTTCAAGAGACACCGCCATTTTGCGATGTGGCGATTTTCGGCAACGACCGACCATGGGGCCGGGAAGCGGACATGCAACACGGGATCGGTTCTCGATCCGAGCGACCGGAAGACTTCCCCCGACGACGCGACGGCGGACACGTCCGCCGGGAGGATCGGGAAGAAGCCGGACGGTGCGGGACGTGACGCGACAAACGCCCCGATTTGCTGGGGATTTTCCGAAGTCTGGAAGGCCGCTTGTCCCGCCGAAGCCTCTGGACGAAGGCGGAAGCGTGCGGCAGAGCCGCCGCGAGGCCCTCTGCTCGCCGGGGACGAATCGCCCGAAACGCTTTCCGAACGCGACGCGGCTTGCGCCGCGTCCGCCTGACCCGCTCCGCTTTCTTCCGCCAGATTCCGACCCGCAAAAATCAGGCTCGCGTGTTGCGCGAGTGCGAAAAGGCTCTTCCGATTTGTCGGCAAAGTCGGCATGCGGCGCGGGCTTGGCGGCTTCCGCCTTCGTCCCGGCCCCGGTGGGGCCGACACTACGGCGGACAAGCGTGACCTTTTGCGCCCGCCTTGTCCCGCCATAGCCCCGGCGGCTTTGCCGCACGGGGCAACGGCGGATTGCGAGACCGACTTTGCCGAAGACAAACCGGACGTTGACTTGTTTCCGCCGCTGTCCTACCATGTCGTAAGTATAGCTTACTTCATGGTGTGAGCATGAATTACGAGATCACGCGGTTATCCTCAAAAGGGCAGCTTGTCATTCCAAGCCACTTGCGCAAGCAGCTTGGATTCCGCACGGGTACCCGGCTTGCCATGTTCACCGACGGCGAGAACATCCTTTTGAAACCCATCCCGACGCCCGACGTGTCGGCCTTTCGCAAGATGGCGGATGAAGCCCGAAAGGTTGCAGAAAAGGCCAAGAGCATGAGGAAGGAGGCCAAGCCATGAAGTTCTTTATCTACGCCCGCAAGAGCACCGACGACGAGGAACGGCAAATCCTGTCCATTCAAGCGCAACTCGACGAGTTGCGCGAATTGGCCCGGAAAGAATCGCTCACGGTCGCCCGCGAGTACATCGAGGCGCAAACGGCGAAGGAACCGGGCCGCCCGGTCTTCAATGACATGATGCAGGCGCTTGAGAAGGGCGATGCCCATGCAATTCTTTCCTGGCATCCCGACCGGCTGGCCCGGAACTCGATTGACGGCGGGCGCGTAATCTACGACCTCGACACGGGGAAACTTGCCACGCTCAAGTTTCCCACGCACTGGTTTGAGAACACGCCACAAGGCAAGTTCATGCTGCAAATCGCGTTCGGTCAGTCGAAATACTACGTGGACAACCTGTCCGAGAACATCAAACGCGGCATCCGCAAGAAGCTCCGGGACGGCATCTATCCGAACAAGCCGCCCATCGGCTACTTGAACGATCCGAAGACGCGGGCAATCGTCATTGACCCCGAGCGCGGCCCGCTGGTCCGGCGCATGTTCGAGACCTACGCTACCGGGCAGCATACCGCGTCACAGATTAAGGAGCTTGTCACGGCGTGGGGCTTGACGACGTTCAACGAGCTTCCCTTGCCCTTGAGCAAGGTTTTATGGACGCTCGATCAAGTTTTCTACATCGGACTTTTCCGGTTCAATGGCGAGGTTTACGAGGGAAAGCACCCCGCCTTGATTTCGCGGGACTTGTTCGAGCGGGTTCAGAGAATCCGCAAGAACAAGGGCCGTGGCCGGTATGTGAAGCACAACCGGTTTCCATTTCGAGGCCTCATCACCTGCCACGAGTGCGGATGTTCCATCACATCCGACATTCAGAAAGGCCACGCCTATTACCGATGCGGCAAGAGGCGCGGCCCTTGCGATTTGAAGACTATCCGGGAGGAATCGCTTGCCCAACTACTCCGGGCGAGCATCCGGCGAGTTTCGATTTCTGACGCTTGGGCGGACAAGATGCTTGCCGAGGTTGACCGCTGGACGCTGGCCGACACCGCGACGCAAGCCGACCTTGTGGCGCGTCAGAAAGTCGAACTCGCACGGATTACCGCCCGACTGGATCGGTTACTTGAGGTCTTCATTGACGGCACCATCGGCAAGGACGAATTCACCGCCCACAAAGAGAAATTGACCCACGAGAAAACGGCTCTCGCGGAATCCATCGCCAATTTTGAGGCGAAGGGCGCGAATCGGTTCAAACCTCTGGCCGATTTCATAACCGCCTCACGCCAAGCCAAGTATGACGCGCAGACCGAAGATATTGCGGATTTGAGGAACTGGCACAAGAAGACCGGTTCAAACCTGATTTTTGCGGGTCGGAATCTGGCGGAAGAAAGCGGAGCGGGTCAGGCGGACGCGGCGCAAGCCGCGTCGCGTTCGGAAAGCGTTTCGGGCGATTCGTCCCCGGCGAGCAGAGGGCCTCGCGGCGGCTCTGCCGCACGCTTCCGCCTTCGTCCAGAGGCTTCGGCGGGACAAGCGGCCTTCCAGACTTCGGAAAATCCCCAGCAAATCGGGGCGTTTGTCGCGTCACGTCCCGCACCGTCCGGCTTCTTCCCGATCCTCCCGGCGGACGTGTCCGCCGTCGCGTCGTCGGGGGAAGTCTTCCGGTCGCTCGGATCGAGAACCGATCCCGTGTTGCATGTCCGCTTCCCGGCCCCGTGGTCGGTCGTTGCCGAAAATCGCCACATCGCAAAATGGCGGAGGGGGTGGGATTCGAACCCACGGACCACTTTATGGGCGGTCTCTCGATTTCGAGTCGAGTGCCTTTAACCACTCAGCCACCCCTCCTGCGAGGAAATCGAAGAAAGCCGAACGTAGCCCGTTCGCGGGTTCGTATCAACTGGTTTCCTCGCTTTGCAGCGCGGCGGGGTGCCGCTACACTGCCGCCCATGACGTGGATCGTTCGTGCAGTGTTGTTCACCCTTTTTACGGGGGCGGTGGAGGCGCAGGAGGCGCCGCCGATCCGTTTCCTCAACGGCGCGCCGGTGCCGGGCGAGGTGGTGAATGTGTCCGCGGAAGGTGTAGAGGTGCGCGCGGCGGGCGCGACCAAGGTTCATCCGTGGAGCGCGCTGTCGAGCGGGACCCGCTTCCGCTATGACCCCCAATTCCGCGTCAACCTGCCCGTTGCGCAACGCGGCGAGGCGGTGGCGGCGTGGACCAATCCGGCGCCCGCTCCGTACAGCGTTAATCCCGCGATTCCGCAAGCGGCCGTTGAGCCGGTGGCGCCCGTGTCGGCCTTTCTTCCGCTTGATGTCTTTCCGCCCGCGTCGGAACGCCCGCGCGCAAGCCTGCCGCACCTGGATGTAAAGAACGGGGATCTTGCGATCACATGGGGACTCCACTACGGCACCGCCGAAACGGAGACGATCTTTTTTGTGCTGGAACCGCGCGAGCCTGGTGACCTCCCCGGCGCCGCGGACGTGATCACGACGCCGGAGAAACGCGCCGAGCGCCTGCGCGGCAGCCGCCGGTCGGACGGCGGGGAGACGAATGTCACCTTCCGCAAGCAGGAACTGAGCGCGTCCATCGGCGACATCCAGTTGACGTATGAAATCGCGCTCGCCGCCTCCAGCCGCGAGCCGGACCAGGTGTTGGTGACGGCGGATATCGGCCTCAAGCGCGGGAAAGAGACAAGCCTCTTCAGCCTGCAAGGCGCCCCGCCAGGTCAGTTGCTGGGCGATGGCAACGTCACGCCGCGCCCGCTGCTCGCGCCGCCGGTGCTGCATTTCACCGTCCAGCATTTCGCGGGAAAACCCTTGCTCGTGGGGAATGTCCGGATGGGTCCGCTCAAGCTGATCCCGTTGAGCGGGATGGGCCGTCAGGTCAAGGTCACCCTGGATGACGCATCGGGCGCAACTGTCCTCACGCACCAGTCCGGGTACACCCTTGCGTCGCCGGCGGATCGCTATTCCCTCGTGGCGCCCCTGGAAAACGTGCCCGCCGGCCAGAAGTACCGCCTGTTCGCCGAGGCGGACCTCGGTCCCTTCTTCGGCGTGGTCCAGTACGAAGGCATCGCCGAGTGGCCGTGAGCGCGGATTAGGCCGCGCCGCGTTGCCGCACGGCCTCGTAGAGCAGCAGCGTGGTGGCGGCGGCTACGTTGAGCGAATCGATCTGGCCGAGCATCGGAATCCGCACCTGTTCGTCAGCCTGTTCCATCCATTTGGAGCTGAGCCCGAATTTTTCCGTGCCGACGACGAGCGCAATGCCCTGTGTCATGTCGCACGCCGTGTAGTTCCGGTTCGCATGCGGTGTGGCCGCGAGGACGCGGATCTGGCGTTCGCGCAGCCACGCCAGCGCCTCATCGGAGGATGCCTCGACGACAGGAAGTGAAAACAGCGTCCCGATGCTCGAGCGCACGACGTTCGGGTTGTGAATGTCGGTGCAGCGGTCGCACACGATCACGGCGTTCACACCCGCGGCATCCGCGGACCGGAGCAGCGAGCCGAGATTGCCGGGTTTCTCGATGGCCTCCGCCACGAGGACCAGCGGCCGTTCCGGCACCGTCAGATCCGCGAGGGTCCGCTGGACCTGTGGTGTCAGCGCGAGCAGCCCCTCCGGGCGGTCGCGATACGCCACCTTCTGGAAAGCCTCCGCCGTGCACTCGAACAACTCGGCGCCCGCGTCGGCGCAGCGCCGCACCAGCTCCGGTTCGTTTTCCCCCTGGTAGAAGGCCGGGCAAAAGAACAGCGCCAGCGGCTTCCGCGCATTGTCCAGCATCCGTTTCACCTCGCGGTAGCCCTCCACGAGGATCACTCCGCGCTCGTCGCGGTACGGCCGTTTTTGCAAGCGGACGAGATCCTTGAGGCGGGGATTCTGCAGGCTGGTGATGGGCGTAATGCGCATGACGATGCGAAGGAAGACGCATTCGCGCGGCGATGAAAAGCGCAAATTTCAATGGCTGGGCCCGGAAGTTGGAGTATAGTCAATTACCAGTGAAGATCGCCTCCCAGATGATGTCGTGTCTTCTGACGCTCGCGGCCGGCACCGCCTCCGCCGCCGTGACGGCGTTCCCGTTCGAGCGCTACCAGGTTATTTTGGATCGAAAGCCGTTTGGAGCTCCGCCTCCGATGGAGGCCGCGGCGCCGCCGCCTGTTGACCCGGCCCAATCCTTTGCTCGCAACCTGCGCCTGACCACGATCGTGGAACTCGACGACGGATCGATCAAGGTCGGCTTCGTGGACAATCGGAATGGGAAAAGCTACCTGCTCGCCGCCGGCGAGTCGGAAAACAACATCGAGGTCGTTTCGGCTTCCTGGAAGGACGATGAAGCGGTCCTGAAAAGCGGCGCCGAAATGGTGGTGGTCAAACTATCCTCAAGCGAGGTGCGTGACGTCAGCGGGGCCCGCACCATTCAGGCGCCGCCCGCCACCGTCGCGCGCGCCACCTACGAGGAGCGCCGGCGCGCGCGCGCCGCCCCGCCGCCGCCGGAACCGCCGCCTCAGCCGAAATACACCGGCGAAGAGCTGACGCGCCACCTGCAGGAATACCAACTCGAAGTCATCCGCCAGGGCCTGCCGCCCCTGCCGCTTCCGCTCACGCCCGAGATGGACGCAAAGCTCGTCTCCGAAGGCATCCTGCCTCCGCGCTAAAAGCGGTTTTAAATCTGTAGCCGCGACCGCTGGTCGCGGTGGTCGTCACCATGCTTCCGCGCTCAGCGAGCGCGGCTACAGTTGTGATGAACCCGTCAAAAGACCCCAATGCCCAATGTTTTAATGACCACTGGCGTGAGGTCCTTTCGTTTTACACGCCGATTTTCTGGCGGCGCGCGTGTTCGTTCAGCGTCTGGTTCGTCGTCGTGACGTGGCCCTTCAGCGGGACGATGCGCTCGTGGATCGCGTCGAGGATCCAGTTCGCCTGCGGGAAGTACACGTCCTCCATCTCGGCGCACGGGGTGATCCAGTTGCGGGAACCGACCACGACCGGAGGCGCGTCGAGGTCGTCGAAGCAGAACTGGCCCAGGTTGGACGCAATGGTCTGCATCACGCTGCCGCGCTCGCTCGCGTCGCCCGCGACGAGCACGCGACCGGTCTTCTTCACGGACTCGATGATCGGGCCGTAGTCGAGCGGGTTGAGCGTGCGGCAATCCCAGACGTCCGCCGTCATTCCGTATTTTTTCTCGAGCTGGTCCGCTGCTTCCAGCGCACGATACAGCGTCGCACCGATGGTCACGAACGTGATGTCCTTGCCACTGCGGCGCTGCGCCGGCGGGCCGAACGGGATCTCGTAGTACCCCTCCGGCACTTCCTTCTCAAACTGCTCGCCAATGTCGTAGAGGCGCTGACTCTCGAAGAAGACCACCGGGTCGCTGCCCGCGAGCGCGGTGTTCAGCAGGCCCTTCGCGTCATACGGCGTCGCCGGGAAGACGACTTTCAGGCCCGGGATGTGGTTGACCAGCGCGGTCCAATCCTGCGAGTGCTGGGCGCCGTACTTGGAGCCCACCGACACGCGCAACACGACCGGCATCTCGAGCACGCCCGCGGACATGCTCTGCCACTTCGCGAGCTGGTTGAAGATTTCGTCGCCCGCGCGACCCATGAAGTCGCAGTACATGAGTTCGACCAGTGCGCGCCCGCCTTCGAGCGCGTAACCGACCGCGGTGCCGACGATCGCGCCTTCCGAGATCGGCGAGTTGAACAGCCGGTGGTAGGGCAGGAGCTCCGTCAACCCGCGGTAGCAGGCAAACGCCCCGCCCCAATCGCGGTTTTCCTCACCGTACGCAACCAGCGTCGGGTCGATCGCAAACCGGTGCGCGACCGCTTCGAAAATCGCGTCGCGGTACTGGTACATCTTGTTCTTCGGCGTCGGCTTGCCGTCCACGAACCCGGACCGCACCTTCTTGGCCAGCGCCTGCACGCGCGCGTTGTCCGCGAGCGGCTGGGCCAGTTCGGCCGTGCCCGCGCCGTAGGCCTCGCGCTTCTTGTTCGAGAACATGAAGTCGCTGATGCGTTCGCCTTCGAGGCGCGGCGAAACCTTGATGTCGGAGGCGAGGCCGAGCACCAGCGTGATCAGCTCCTTCACCGACTGCTGGCGCGACTGGATGCCCGCGTCGTCGATCGCGCCCGCGTTCTTCAGTTCGTCCGCGTACCAGCGCAGCGGGTCCGCCTGCATCCACAGGTCCATCTCGTCCTTCGTGCGGTACGACGAGGCGTCGGACGGCGAGTGGCCGGAGTAGCGGTAGGTGATCGTGTCGAGCAGCACGGGGCCGTGGCCCTTCTCGATCAGCGCGCGCTTCCGCTGGATCGCATCGGCGACCGCGAGCGGGTTGTAGCCGTCCACGCGCTCGGCGTGCATGCCCTCGGCGTTGACGCCCAGGCCGACGCGCGCGAGCACGTCGTAGCCCATCGTCTCGCCGGACGTCTGGCCGCCCATGCCGTAGAAGTTGTTCATGAAGTTGAAGATGATCGGCAGGCCGCCCGCGTGTTTCTTGTCCCACAGCTTGGCGAACTGGCCCATTGCCGCGAAATTCAGCGCCTCCCAGACCGGGCCGCAGCCCATCGACGCGTCGCCGATATTCGCGATCACGAGGCCCGCTTTGCTGTTCACTTTCTTGAAAAGCGCCGCGCCCGCCGCGATGTCCGCCGAACCGCCGACCAGCGCGTTGTTCGGATACACGCCGAACGGCGTGAAGAACGCGTGCATCGAGCCGCCGAGGCCGCGGTTGAAGCCCGGCTGGCGCCCGAAGATCTCCGCGAGCGAACCGTAGGCGAGGAATTTGATGGCGAGGTCGCGCACCGAGCCCTGGTGGCCCTTCTCGATGATCGACAGGCATTCGCCGCCGAGGAACTCGCGCATGATCTTCTGCAGCGCCGCGTCGTCCAGCTTGCGGATCGCCGACATGCCCTTCGCGAGGATTTCGCCGTGCGAGCGGTGGGAGCCGAAAATGTGGTCGTCCACCGTCAGGTGGAACGCCTGGCCGACCGCCGAGGCCTCCTGGCCGATCGACAGGTGCGCCGGGCCCTTGTGGTCGTACGC
The DNA here is from genome assembly GCA_937996795.1 of uncultured Verrucomicrobiota bacterium. Lineage (GTDB taxonomy): Bacteria > Verrucomicrobiota > Kiritimatiellia > CAIVKH01 > CAIVKH01 > JAMLJG01. The sequence continues at coordinate 7,986 of CALKUH010000018.1, forward strand.
GATGCCGTTGTACGCACCCTCGGTCTTGATCAGGTGCAGCATCGTCTCGAATTCGCGGATCAGCAACATGTCCTCATAAATGCCGACCAGCGCGTCGCGGCCATGCTTCTTCAGTTCCTGCGCCACCGGCGTGCTGTACTGGCACAGCGGAATCTCCGGCGACTTGAGCTTCGAAGGACTGCGTTCCTTGGCGGGATCTACGATGATGTGCTTCGGCATTGTGGGGTTCCTTTAGTGAAGGGTTTCGGGTGTCAGGTTTCGGGTGTCGGGGAGGAGGCGGAGATCAGTAGGGAATGGCACGGAGTCGCACGATCGACGTGCGCCCCCGCCATCAAATATCCTCCCTGAAACCTGAAACCCGACACCTGACACCTCATATTTAGTGCAAAGCGAAAATCGCATCCCGCATCACTTCCGACACGGTCGGGTGGGGGAAAACGATCTCTTCAACTTCCGCGGCGCGGACTTCGGTCTCGATCATCGCCGCGATGCCGAAAATCATTTCGGAGCAGGCGCCGCCAATCAGGTGGGCGCCGAGCAGGACACCGGTTTCCGCGTGCAGGACCAGTTTCGCCTGGCCGCGCTCGTCCGTGTGTTCCGCGAGGTAGCGGCCGCTCGCCGCCATCGGGCGCTTCGCCACCTTGACCGGGATGCCCTTGGCCTTCGCCTCGGCCTCCGTCAGGCCGACGACCGCCACTTCGGGGTTCGTGTACACCACGCCGGGAATCGCGTGCCAGCGCATCACGTCGGGACGGCCGGTGATGTTGTGCACGACCACCTCGCCCATGCGGCTCGCCGTGTGCGCGAGCCAGGCGCGGCCCGTGCAGTCGCCAATCGCATAAATGCCCGGTTGGTTCGTCGCGCAACGGTCGTCCACCTTGATGCCGCGTTTGTCGAACTCGACCCGCGCGTTTTCGAGGCCGAGCCCCATCACGTTCGGCGTGCGGCCCGTCGAAACGAGCACGATGTCGCGCGCGACGGACTCTTCCTTGCCGTCCTTGCTGAACCGCACCGCATCCTTCGTGATCTCGAGGACCTTCGCGCCGAGGTGGAACGTGATGTTCTTCTTCGCCAGCTCGCCGCGCAGGCCGCGCGCGAGGTCCGCGTCCACCTGCGGGCAGATTTCCGGCAGCATTTCAATCACCGTGACCGGGATGCCGAGCGAGCCGAAACAGCACGCGAATTCGCAGCCGATCACGCCGCCGCCGATGACCACGAGGCTCTTCGGCAGTTTGTCGAGATTCAGGATGCCGGTGGAATCGACCACGCCCGGCAGGTCCGCGCCCGGGATCGGCGGCTTCGCGGGGGAGGACCCCGTCGCGATCAGGATGTTTTTCCCTTCGTACGTCGTGTCGCCAACCTTCACCGTGCGGCCACCGGCGAGTTGCGCCGTGCCGTTCACCACCTCGACCTTGAATTTCTTCATCAGGCCCGCGATGCCGCCGCGCAGCGTGTCCATCACCTGGCCCTTGCGCGCCTGCGCCGCGGGCCAGTCGAAGGAAACGTCCTTCGCGTGCACGCCATACGCGGCGCCGTGCGAGGCGTAATAAAAAATCTTCGCCGAGTTCAGCAGCGTCTTCGACGGGATGCACCCCTCGTTGAGGCAGACGCCGCCGAGTTTCCGGTTTTCGATCAGGAGGACTTTCAGGCCCTTGGCGCCCGCGCGCTCCGCCGCCACGTAGCCGCCGGGTCCCGCGCCGATGATGATGAGGTCGTACATAGGTGTTTCCAATCGTCGTTATGAGGTTCCGGGTGTCAGGTTTCGGGTGTCGGGACTGACACCTGGCACCCGACACCTGAAACCTAGTTGGTCAGCAACAAATCAACATTCTCCAACGCCTTCACGAGGTCCTGCAGGAAGCGCGCCGCGGGCGCGCCGTCCACCGCCTGGTGATCGACGGTCAGGCTCAGGCCGATGGCGTCCACGTGTTCGATCGACCCGTCCGCGCGACGCACGGGCATCAGCGTCAGGCCGCCGACGCCGAGGATCGCGACTTCCGGCGCGTTCAGCACCGGGGTGAACGTCTCGACGCCGAGCGAGCCGAGGTTCGTGATCGTGAACGTGCCGCCCGCGAGCAGGTCGGGGTTGATGCTGCCCTTCTGGCAGTCGTCCGCCCGGCTGCGGATCGCCGCGGAAAGCTGGCCGACCGGCATCGCGCTCGCGTGCTGCACCACCGGCACCATCAGGCCGCGCGGCGTATCGACGGCGACGCCGAGGTGGACGGCGCCGAACTCGACGATCTTGTCGCCGAGAAAATGCGCATTCAGCGCCGGATGCTTGTCCAGCGTGCGCACCACCGCATAGCAGATCAGGTCATTGATTGTCAGCTTGGGCAGGCCGAACGCCTCGCCGTTTGCCTTCGCGCGGGCGCGGTAGCTCTGCAGCACCGACGCGTTGAAGCGCGCGTTGAGCGTCAGCTGCGCCGTGGAGGAGAGCGACTGGCGCATGCGCTCCGCGACGATCTTGCGCACGCCCTTGACGGGAATCGTGCGGTCCGCGCGAACCGGGGCGGAGGAGATTGCGGATTGCGGATTGCGAATTGCGGATTGGAGGTCGGAGGCGAGGACGCGTCCGGCGGGGCCGCTGCCGCGCGCGGGCGGGACGCCGGCGCCTGCGGCCATCGCCGCCTTGGCGGCGGGCGAAAGCGCGGGCGCCGTCGCGGCGGCGGCTTTTACATCGCGCTCAATCACGCGTCCGCCGGGGCCTGAGCCCGCGAGTGACGCGGCGTCAATACCCGCCTGATCCGCGGCTTTGCGCGCGCGCGGGCTCACGCCCGAGGCCGCCGAAGCCGGAGCCGATGAGACGGAAGGCGCGACCGGGGGCGCGCTGGTGGGGACTGCCGAGGCCGGTTGGGGTGTGGGGGTGGCCTCGACAGGTGCGCTGCCGCCCGGTCGCAAAGCAGAGATGTCCTCGCCCGGCGCGCCCACCGCGGCGATGTTCGTCAGCACCGGGATGTCGGCGCCTTCTTCAAAAAAGAGCTCCAGGATCGTGCCCGCTGCCGGTGAGGGCACGTCAAATGTGGCCTTGTCCGTTTCGATGCTCGCCACCGTCTGGCCCTCGGCGACGGTGTCGCCCTTCTTCACCGTCCACTGCACGAGAATGCAGCTTTCCACCGACTGGCCCTGACGCGGCATGATGATTGCAGTTGCCATGATTTAGTCCTCCGCGGTTACCACGCGGACGCCCTGCGCCCGCGCTTCCTTGAGAAATGTTTTGTCCGCCTTGCGATCCGTCACCAGCACGTCGAGGTCCTCGAGGCGGCCCGCATTCACAAACGAGACCTTGCCGATCTTTTCGTGGTCCGCGAGCAGCACGACTTCCGCCGCGCGACGGATGACTTCGATTTTCGTGAAGGCCTCGTTCGTGTCCGTCGTGGTCAGCCCGTCCTTCGCCGTGAGCCCGATGGTGCCCATGAACGCGCGGTCCACGCGCAGGTCGCCGAGCAGGTGCCGCGTCAGCGGCCCCACCAGCGTCTGGCTCAGGCGCCGCAGTTCGCCGCCGATCAGGATCACGCGCGGCCCCTGGCCCGACAGCTCGCTCGCCGCGCGCAGGGAGTTCGTGACCACGGTCAGGTTCGTGCGCTCGCGCAGCAGGCGCGCGAGTTCGAGCACCGTACTGCCGCCGTCGAGGTAAATGGAATCGCCCGCCTTGATCAGCGCCAGCGCCGCGCGCGCGATCGCGCGCTTCTCGCGGGATTGCAGCGAGGCCTTGTCGTCGAACAGCGGCTCTTCCAGCCGGCTCTCCACGCTCACCGCGCCGCCATGCACCCGGCGGATATGCCCCGACGCCTCCAGCTGCTCGAGATCCCGCCGCGTCGTCGCGGGCGAAACGCGCAGGGTTTTGCAAATCTCGTCAACGCGCGCCACGCCCCGTTCGCGGATGAACGCACGCATGCGCTCCTGCCGTTCCGGCGCCAAATCGCGCTGGGGGTTGTTGCTCATTTGTGATTGAATGTAATCACAAACAATCATAGGTCAACACTAAATAATCATCAAAAGCGGGGGCGGCGTCCCCGCGCTCAGGCGGGGCTTACGCGGACGCGGTTGCGCAGGGCCGCCGCGGCGGCGGCGTCCACGAGGCCGGGAATTTCGGTATGGGCGTGGGCGGTGCCGCACGCGAGGGCGAAGGTGGCGGCATTGAGCAGGGTGTCGCCGCGTTGCAGGCCGTACAGCAGGCCCGCCGTCACGGCGTCGCCGCTGCCGATGGGATTCAGCGCCTTGATGGCCGGTGGCGTGAGGGTCCAGTTCCCGCCGGGACCCGACAGGAAAGCCGCGCCGGGTCCGTCGGTCACCAGCACGCTGCCGGCGCCCTGTTCGCGCAGGCCCTGGATGGCCTTCCAGCGTGGCGCCGGTGCCTGCACGTCGTATCCGCAAATGACGCCGAGCTCATCGGCATTGATCTTCACCAGCGCCGGTCGCTCCGCCAGCATGATGCGGAAGGGCTCGCCCTGGGAGTCGACGCAGACCGAGGCACCCGCCGCGTGGGCCTGGCGCACGAAATCCGCGAGGCGCTCCGGCGCCGCGCCGGGCGGCAGCGCCCCGCTGATCGCGAGCCAGCCGCATCCGGGCAGGGCCTGGTGCATCAATTCGATGAACTGGCGCCATTCCGATTCCGTCGGCGGCGTGGCTTCCTCAACCAGCTCGGTGACCCGCCCGCTCTCCACTTCGATCAGCGTGTGGCAGTTCCGTGTCGGCGCCGCCGTCACCACCCAGCGCGCGTCGATCCCGAGCGTGGCGACTTCCCGCTCAATCTGTGCGCCGCCGGGCCCGCCCTGGAACCCGACGAGACGCGGCTGTGCGCCGAGGCGCGCGAACACGGCGGCCACGTTCACGCCCTTGCCTGAAGGCGAGACGCGCACGCTCCGCGCGCGGTTCACCTCGCCCGGTTTCAGCGCGCCGAAGAAGAGGGTGCGCTGGAGCGCGGGCGTGATCGCGAGGCACAGCACCGGGCGCTGGTCGCGGGTGCTCATCGTGCGGCCGGGGTGCCCGCGAGCAGCGGGCGCAGGGCGCGATCCAGCGCCTTCTCCGAGAAGTCCTTCACCACGGACGGGAACACGCGCCACGTCTCCACATGGCGCGCCTTCGCGCCGGGCTTCAACGACACCAGCGCGCCGAGGCTTTCCAGCTCGAGGAAGTTCTCGTTGGTGAAAATCTCCGCGTTGCAGCCCATGTCGGCGTACGTCGCCTTCGGGTCAAACGTGTGTCGCTTCACGAACGTCGCGTGGGGCAGGGCATAGGCCATCCACGCGGGCGTCGAACCGAAGCCGGCCTTCTGCGGGCGCGTGTTGCGGACGTCCTGCCGCAGCAGCACATAGCGCTCGCCCCACGTCCAGCGCGGGTCGGCCATGTTCGTGTACTTCCACATCACCAGCGGTCGCGCGGGCAGCAGGTTCTCCGTGTGGCTGCCGTACGCCTCCTGCGGAAGGATCGCGACGCCGCCCGGCGCCATCACCGACAGCGACCACGGCGCGACCGTCACGGCCTTCCGGCCGCGGTGCGTCAGCACGTGCTCCACTCGCACCGCGCCGTTCTCAAGGCGGATGCGCAATTCCTTCTGCAGGCCCGACGGACGGTCCGGCCGTTGCGTGAGGCGAAGCTCCCGCCCGTTCCATGTCCACGGCACCGGCACGTTGTCCGTCACGTACGTCAGCGCCTTCAGCTCCGGCGCGATCCAGAACCGGTGTCCGCCGTAGATGTTCCACGCGCGGTCGCCGGTGCGGCCCATCTGCTCGTCGAACTCCTTGAACAGGTTCGGCCCGCCGACGCGCGCGAGGCGGATCACCCGCGGCCCGACATCCGTCGTGATCACGAGTTCGGTCTTGCCGTCGCTGAGGCGGAGGCAATTCGGCCACCCGCCATACGCCAGTTTCGCAAGTGTGGTCTTCATGAATTACCGCATCTCCTGTCCGCCGGTGACATTGATCGCCTGGCCCGTCATGTAGCTCGACTGGCTCGACCCGAGGAACGCGACGACATTGCCGATGTCCTCGTAGGTGCAGCCGCGCCGCAGCGGGACCTGATTCACATAAAATTCGCGCACGTCGTCCAGCGTCTTCGCGCCGGGCACCTTGCCCGCCTTGAAGTACTGCACGAACAGGCCGCGCTCCGGGTCCGTCCACAACGGCGACTCCAGCAAATTGCCCGGGCACACCGCGTTGACGCGCACGCCGTGCGGCGCCATCTCCAGCGCGATGCTCTGCACCAGGCCGATGCCGCCGAACTTGCTCGCCGCATAGGCGGAGTTCGCCGCGCTGCCTTTTTTGCCCGACTTCGAGTTGATCTGGATGATCGAGCCGGCCTTCTGCGCCTTCATGATCCGGCACGCGTGCTTGAAGGTCAGGAACTGGCCGAACAGATTGACGTTCATCACCGCGCGCCACTTCTCGGCGTCCGCGTCCGTGATCGGCTCTGCGATCAGGATCGCCGCGTTCGCGACGACGACGTCCACGCGGCCGAACGCGCGCTGCGCCTCGGCAAACAGCCGCTCCACGTCGGCCTCCTTCGTGATGTCGCCCGCGACCGCGATCGTCTTTTTGCCCGTCGCCGCGGCGACGGCCTCCGCGGTCTTCCGCACGGCCTCCTCCTTGAGGTCGAACAGCGCCACGTCGCAGCCTTCCTTCGCGAGCCGCTCCGCCAGCGCCGCGCCGAGTCCCTGCGCCGCGCCCGTAATGACCGCCTTCTTGTCCGTCAACATGCTCATGATGGTTTCCTTGTTTACGAAAATGCTTCCAACAGGGCTTTTTCCGCCGCCAGTGTCCACGCGCCGTCGTTGAGCTTCGCTGCCACCGCGGGATGCGTCTTGTGCAATTCCGTCAGCGGCGTCAGGGGCAGGCCCTTGCAGCTCGGGTACACGAGGATCTTGCCCGCGATGAGCTGCTTCTCCACCGCGCGGATGCCGTCGATCGCGCCGTCGAGGCCGCTGACCGCCGCCACCGACAGGTTCGTGTCGAGCGAGCGATCGGTGACCTTCTTCAGGACGATGCGCATATCCTCCAGCGTGCTGCCGCTGGTCCCGATGAAATACGCCTGCTTCTCGACATAGGCGTCGAGGTTGAGCGGATGCGACACGGTCGCCGGGATGCCGGCGAAAATGTTGATCACCGCGCGGTGCGCGGCCTGCTCCACCGCCTGCGCGACGAGCGCGGGCACCGGCACCATCAGCGCGATGTAGCCGAACGGCCCCGCGGGCGGGTTCGTCTTCGCGTTGTACGTCTCAAACACCACGCCGCGTTCCTTCGCCAGCGGCGCCGCCACCTTGCGCAACTGCGCGAGGCGCTCGTCGCTCATGTCGCCGCCGAGCACGCGCACGCCGGGCACGCCCTGGCAGATGTCGCGGATCACATGCATCGTGCCCATCGGGCCCGCCGCGCCGACGACATTGATCACGTCGTTCGCGCGGATTTCGCCCGTCGCCGGGATCGCCGCATAGCCGTCCGCCGGGTTCGCCCCGGTCGTGCCGGTGATGCGCACGCCGCCGTAGTGTACGCGGCCGACCGGCGTCACCACCGGGCGTCCGAACCGCTGCCCGTTCAGCACGAGGTTCACGAGGCCGTTCTTCGCGACTTTCGGGAACAGCGCCTCCAGCAGGTCCGCGTCCGCGCCGATGAACACGAGGTCATCGATCGACTCGTCCTTGAGACCCGCCACGCGCGCGCGGTCGAATGTCTTCACGTCCACCGTCAGCGCCACGCCGCCCTTTTTCGGCGCCTGCCGCTCGCGCACGACGTAGGAATCCTCCACGCAGGCCCACGGCTCGACGAGCGCGATGGCCGACGCGGACAAATCGCCCGCCGCCGGGATCAGCATCGAATCGCCGTCCGGCGCGGTGATCACGCGCTCATCCATCAGCACGTACTCCTGCAGCGCGCCCTCGAAGTTGTAGCCGAACGCCGCGTTCGAGTTCGCCGTCTTCAGCCAGCGGTAATCCGTCTGCACGAGCCGCCGGTCGCCCGGCTTCACGCTGCGCACCGCGGACCCGACCGCGATCACCTGCACCACCGTTTCGTGGCCCGGCACCGTCGGCTTGTCGTTCGGCACATAGCTCGGGATCTCCGCGAGCGTCTCGCGCGTCAGCGCCGTCAGCACATCCGACTTGCGGACGTGGCCGTGGAACTGCTTCAGCAGTTTCAGGTCGGAGAAGCAGAGGCCGGTCACCTCGACGCGCGCGAGGATCTGGTGCGGGCCGGGCTGCAGCACGGGCTTCGCCGTGTTCAGGCGCAATTCATCGGGGCCGACGAGTTGTACGGCGCGCTGCGTTTCGGGGGTGGTCGTCGTCATGTGCTCTCCTTGTTCAATCGGTGTTTTGCAACGTCTGTAAAAAGTTTTTTGCGGGTGTCCAACGTCTGTAAATTACAGGGCCTGTAAAAACGGGCCTACAGCCTCCGGCGGATCGCGTCGGGCGTTTCGTCGGGGGTGAGGCCGGTGAGTTTCGCCTCGGTTTCCGGCGTGAGCGCGGCGCCGAGCGCGGCGAACCAGGCGAGGCGGTCCTCACGGCGGGGCAGGTGCTGTTCGGCCCACGGGCCGAGGTAGCCGATGCCGGCGGCGCGCTGGAGCGCGGTGTGCGCGTAAAGGACGAACGCGCCGCGGCGGAAGGTGGGGACGAGAGGGCGCAGGGCCTCATCGTCGAAGGCGTCGACGAACTTCTGGCCGTAGCTGTTCATCTCGGTTCCGGCGATGACGGGCCAGTTCAGGCGCTCGGCGAGGGCGACGACGTCGTGCAGGTGCTGGCGTTTCGCGTCGGGTTTGCCGGGCGTGAAGTTGCGGTCTGGGATGATGTTCAGCGCGGCGGCGCCGGAGAGCGCGGCGACGGCGCACCAGTGGGCCATCTTGCCTTCCACCGGCGACGTGCCGTCGAGCCATGCGACGGTGGGGATCGCGCCGCTTTGCAGGGCGAATTGGTTGAAGTCGGCGAGGGGCGGGAACGTTTCCGGCGTCGGGGCGACGTAGCCGGGTCCGCCGGATTTCATCAGTTTTGCGCGGATCAGGTTCAGGAGCTTCGGCGATTCGGGCAGGTCTTCCGCGGACAGGCCGGGGCCGAGCTTGGTGCTCCAGAAGGCGAGCAGGCCCTCGGGGCCGATGAGGCGGGCGGCCTTGCGCGCATAGGCGAGCACGAGGTGGCGCTCCGTCGCGTTGCCGCCGGGCGTCAGCGGGCGCACGTCGGTCGCATAGTCCAGCGCGACCGCGCCGAGCACGGCGTTGACGCGGGCGACGACATCGCGGTTGCGGTGCTCCGAACGTTCCCGCAGGTCTTTGAGGAAGGCGGCGGGCAGGCGGGCCGTGGGGGGATGCGCGAAGCCGCAGGCCATGTGGTAGGCGACGCCCGGTTCGCCGGGGGAGTTGATGACGCTGGTCGCGAATTCGGGGACATAGACGCGCGTTTCAAGGCTGACCACGGTGCGGAGGCCGAGCTGGCGTCCCGCGGCGTGGAACTCGTCCAGCCCGTCCAGCACGTCGAAATCGACGATGCCCGCGACCTCCATGCCGAAGCGGCGCGCGAGCAGGGCGTAGCGGGCGGGGGAGTAGTTGTAACAATTAAAGGAGTGGAAGGTGTGCGCGTGGAGGTTGCCGGGCTTCGTCGCGGCGGGCGCCGCTTCGCGCTCCTCCGTGGCGCGCCGCGCCAGGCGATCCAGCGCCGGCCCGCGTACCGCGGGCTCCAGCCGGTCCAACTCTACATCCCATTCCGCGCCGTCAAGTATGTCTGTGCTCATGTGTTGGTGTCTTTGCTTTTGTGTCCGAATATGCTTGAATCGATTTGCTTTGCAAGTCTAATCTCAAGAAATCGGATACAGGACTGTTCCGCATCGTTGGGATTAATGCTCTTATTAAGGAGCGGGACACGTCGCAAGATGGAAAGGTGGGTGGAAGATGTTAGCCCTCGAACGGCAGCGTGAGATTGTAAACGTGGTGGCGGCGCAGGGCCGGGCGCGCGTGAGCGAGCTGGCGGAGCGATTTGACGTCACGGAGGAAACGATCCGCCGCGATTTGGAGAAGCTGGAGGCGGACGGCAAGTTGGTGCGGAGCCACGGCGGCGCGGTGCCGGCGCTGGAGAAAGAGGCGCCGCACTGGCAGCGCGAGTTTGTGAACCAGACGGAGAAGGAGGCGATCGCGCGGGCGGCGGCGCGGATGGTGAACCCGGGCGAGCGCATCCTGCTGGACGCGAGTTCGACGGCGTGGTTCCTGGCGCAGCGGCTGGCGGATCTCGAGTTGACGGTGATCACGAATTCGCTGCATTGCGCGCTGGTGCTGGGCGAGGGCGGCAAGGCGAAGGTCATTTCGCCCGGCGGAACGCTCGCGGCGACGTCGCTGTCGTTTGTCGGTTCCGAGACGCAGCAGGCGCTGCGGCGCTATCACGGGGAAAAATTGTTCATGTCGTGCCGCGGGCTGGACCTACAGCGCGGGGCGAGCGACATCAGCGAGGAGCAGGCGATGGTGCGGCGCGTGTTGATGGAGATTGCCGACCAGCGCGTGTTGATGGTGGACAGCAGCAAGCTCGGCGTGCGCGCGCTGTCGATCATCGCATCCGCCGACGCGTTCACGCACATCATCACCGACGACAAGGCCGACCCGGACTTCTGCCGCCAGCTCGAACAGATGGGCGTCATTGTGCAGCGGGCGGGCCTGTGACCTCGTGCCCGTCCTCGTTCTCCTCCTCGTGCTCGAACGATGAGGGATCGAGAACGGGGACGACAACGAGAAGAAGATGAATACACCCAACTTATTGCATCCGCGCGACGAACTGATGCGGACGATGGAGCGGATTTACCGCTACCGCATGACGACGACGTCGGGCGGGAACCTGTCGATCCGCGAGCCGGACGGCACGATCTGGATCACGCCGGCCCGCGTGGACAAGGGCGCGCTGCGGCGCGAGGACATCGTGCGCGTGTCGCCGTCGGGCCGCGTCGAGGGCCTGCATCCGCCGTCGTCCGAACTGCCGTTCCACCGCGCGATCTACAAGGCGCGCCCCGACCTGCGCGCCATTGTGCATGCACACCCGGTGGCGCTCGTGGCGTTCAGCATCTGCCGCGAGGCGCCGGACACGCGGCTGCTGCACCAGGCGCGGCAGGTCTGCGGCGAGGTCGGCGTGGCGGCGTATGCGATACCGGGCAGCGAGCTGCTGGGCCGACGGATCGCGGACACGTTCGCGAAGGGTTTCCAATGCGTCGTGCTCGAAAATCACGGCGTCGTCGTGGGCGGCGAGGATCTGAAGTCCGCGTTCCAGCGGTTCGAGACGCTGGAGTTCACGGCGAAGACGATCATCAAGGCGCGGCAGCTGGGCCGCGTGAAATACCTCAGCGACGCGCAGGTCGCCCTTGCGCGCGGCGCGGCGCAGGCGTTGCCGTTCCGCCCGGTGGCCGAGGCGGGCAGCGCGGAGCGCGAGCTGCGGCACCAGGTGTGCAGTTTCGTGCGGCGCGGCTACGACCAGCGGTTGTTGATCAGCACGGAGGGCTCGTTCTCCGCGCGGCTCGACGACGATGCGTTTCTCATCACGCCGTACCGTGAGGACCGGCGCGCGTTGGAGGTGGACGACCTTGTGCTGGTGCGTGGCGGCGCGGCGGAGGAGGGCAAGACCCCCAGCCGCGCGAGCGCGAATCACCGCGCGATCTACCGGGCCGACCCGCGGGTCCGCGCGATCGTGAACGCGTATACGGTTAACGCCACGGCGTTCAGCGTGAGCGGCGCGGCGCTGGACGCGCGCACGATCCCGGAGAGCTATATTTTCCTGCGCGAAGTCGCGCGCGTGCCGTTCGGCGCGCAGTTCACCGACCCGGCGCGCCTCGCGGCGGCGCTGTCGATGGACCAGCCGGTCGCGCTGATGGAGAACGACGGCGTGATGGTCTGCGGGACCAGCGTGCTGGACGCGTTCGACCGCCTGGAAGTGTTGGAATCCACCGCCGAAGCCATCATCAACGCCCGCCATCTCGGCCCGATCCGCGCGATGCCCGCGCGCGTCGTGGCCGACCTGCGGCGTGCATTCAACCTGCCGGCCCCGCGCCGCGCGAAGAAGGGAACCCCATGAAAGCATCCGTCCATCTGGCCATCGACCTTGGCGCCTCAAACGGGCGCGTACTCGCGGGCGTGCTCGCCGGCCGCACCCTGAAGCTGGAGGAGGTGCATCGTTTCGGCAACGGCGGGCACCGGATCGGCGACCATTTCTACTGGGATCTCGTCGGCCTGTTTTCCGAGATCAAGAACGGCCTGGCGCTGGCCGCGAAGCAGTATGGCCGGCGGATCGCCAGCGTGGGCGTGGACACGTGGGGCGTGGACTATTCGCTCGTCGACCGCAAAGGCCACCTGATGGGCCTGCCGCACCAGTACCGCGATCCGCGGACCGACGGCATGGAGGCGCGCGCGTGCAAGCGCGTGCCGCGCCGGAAGATTTACGAGAAGACCGGCATCCAGTTCATGTTCTTCAACACGATGCTGCAGTTGATGGCGGATGCCGCGGACCGGCCCGACATGCTCGCGTCGGCGCATCGCCTGCTGTTCACGCCGGACCTGATCAACTTCTGGCTCACCGGGCGGATGACGAACGAGTACACGATCGCGAGCACGAGCCAGTTGCTCAACGCGCGCACGCGCGGCTGGGCGCACGACCTGATTGGCGCGCTCGGCCTGCCGAAAAAGATTTTCGGGCCGCTGATCCGGCCCGGCGCGGAGATCGGGCCGGTGCGGGCGTCGGTGTGCGAGGAGACGGGCCTCGGCCCCGTGCGGGTGATCGCGCCGGGCTGCCACGACACCGCCTCGGCGGTGGCCGCCATTTCGGCGGGCGCGGGTGACCGGATGTACCTCAGCTCGGGGACGTGGTCGCTGATGGGCGTGGAGTCGGCCGAGCCGGTCATCAACGACGCGAGCTATCGCTACGGGTTCACGAACGAGGGCGGCATCGACGGGCGCATCCGCGTGCTGAAAAACATCTGCGGGCTCTGGCTCGTGCAGGAATGCCGCCGCATCTGGGCGTCGCAGGGCATGAACTATTCCTATCCCGACCTGCGCGCGGAGGCGACCAAGGCCGAGCCGTTCACGGCGCTGATCAACCCCGATGATCCGTCGTTCGCGACGCCGGGCGACATGCCGGCGCGCATCGCGGCCTTCTGCAGGAAGACGCGCCAGCGCGTGCCGAAGGCGCCGGGCGAATTCGTGCGCGTGATCAACGAGAGCCTCGCACTGCGCTACCGCCAGGTGTGCGCGCAGCTGGAGGAAGTGACCGGGCGCCGGTTCACGAGCCTGCATGTGATGGGCGGTGGTTCGCGCGAGGAGTTGCTCAACCAGTACACCGCCGACGCGCTCCAGCGGCCGGTGCAGTGCGGACCTATCGAGGCCACCGCGCTCGGCAACATCCTCGTGCAGATGCGCGCGACCCGGGCGATCCCGTCCCTTGAGGCGGGCCACGCCCTGATCCAGCGCTCGTTCCCGCTCGAACACTTCAAGCCGCGCGAAGCCGCCCCGTGGAACGCCGCCGCGTTGCGGTTCGATGCGCTGACGAAGGCGAAGGCCTGACCGGCATGTACCAGCTGCTGTTTCCATCCGCGATTCGGGAGGATCTCCACGGGTATGGATGGAAACCGTTTGCGCGCGATGCGCAGGCCGGGCTCACGGTGGCGGTCTTCGCCGCGCCGCAGGGCGTGGCGTATGCGCTGCTCGCCGGCGTTCCGCCGGTGCACGGGTTGTACGCGGCGCTGGTGATGTCGGTTGTCGCCGCACTGTGGGGCAGTTCGCGCTTCGTGAACACCGGCCCCACGAATTCCGCGGCCTTGCTGACGGCGGTGGCCTTGCTGCCGTGGGCGGGATCGCCGGACTTCCTGCGGGTCTGTTTCGCGCTGACGCTGCTGGTGGGCGTGATGCGCATGGGCCTCGGATTGATGCGTCTGGGCCGGCTCGTGCAGTGGGTGCCGGAGTCCGGCTTCCTCGGCTTTACCGTGGGCGCGGGCCTGTTGATCGCGCTCGGCCAGCTCCACCACCTGTTTAATGTCGCGCCCGGCGCCGGCGCGTGGCCGCCGGCACGGGTCTGGGGCACGCTCCAGCACCTCGGCGCGCTGAATCCGCACACCACGGCCATCGGCCTCGGCTGCCTCGCGGTCCTGCTGCTGACCGATCGCACGCGGATGCGCAACGCGGCGTCGCTCGCGGTACTTGTGCTGGCGTCGTGCTACGCGATATTGGCCGGGCCTGAGGCGGGCATCCGCCTGGTGCGCGACATCGTGCCGGTCAGCCACGGCCTGCCGTCCTTCACGCTGCCGCTGTTCGCGCCGCAGACCTTGATCGACCTGCTGCCGTCCGCGCTCGCGATTTCCGTCGTGGGGCTGATCGAGGCGGTCTCCATCGGGCAGTCGCTCGCGCTGAAACACCGGGAACGCCTCGATTATGACCGCGAGTTCGTGGGGCAGGGCCTGAGCCACATCGTGTCGGCGTTCTTCCAGGGCATGCCCGGGTCGGGCTCGTTCAGCCGGTCCGCGCTGATGGAACACGCCGGGGCCGCCACGCGGTTCGGCAATGTATTCTTCGGCCTGTTCACCGCGCTGGCCCTGCTGCTGGCGCCGCGCCTGCTGGATATGATCCCCGTCAGCGCGCTGGCGGGCCTGCTGCTGTTCATCGGCTACAAACTCGTCAACGTCACCCGCATCCGCCGTGTCTACGCCACGTCGCGCTCGGATGTGATCCTGCTGATCGCGACGTTCGTCGTCACCGTCTTCGTCCGCATCGAATACGGCATCTTTGTCGGCGTCGTGCTCGGCGCGCTGCTGTTCCTGCGCCACGCCTGCGCGGTGCATCTCTCGGAGCTCACGCCGTCCGCGGAGGAGGAGGGCCGCTACGACGAGGCGCCCTACGGCGGCGGTGCGGCGCATGCGCCGAGCGACGTGGTGGCGCTGACGCTGTCCGGCGACCTGTTCTACGGCCAGGCGTCGGACCTGCGCGACCAGCTCGACGAGATCCTGCGCGTCCAGCGCCCGCGCCGCCTCATCATCCGCATGCGCCGCGCGCATACGGTGGACTATTCCTGCTGGAGCGTGCTGTTCGATTGCGCGGAAACGCTCGCGCGGCAGGGCGGATCCATCTACCTCACCGGCGTGAGCCCCGCGCTCCAGCGCGTGATCTGCAAAGAGGCGCTGCAACGCCTCATCCCCCGCGAACGCGTGTACGCGCAGACCGATGCGCCGTTCGAGTCGTTTGAAACCTGCCTGTCCGACGTGCTGCGGTCCCTGCCGGCGGACGCCGCGCTGAGTCCCGCGTGGCAGCGCGCGCGTGCGGGGTTGAAATGAGTTGGACAACCGGGCGCGTTTCCATCCTAATCAACAAATAGACTTCGAATTCATTCCCGTGTTGTGTGTTGTAAATAATGAGGAGGACGAACATGCGTAGGATTATGGCGGGTGTGGTGGCGCTGGCGGCCGTGGCGGTGATGGCGGGCGTGGCCGGTGCGCGCGAGTTGAATCTGGGCGTCATTCCGAAAAGCAACGGCGGTGAATTCTGGGAGACGGTGAAGAAGGGCGCCTTGCAGGCGGGCGCGGACCTCGGCGTGCGCATCCGCTGGGAAGGCACCGTGTCCGAAACCGAGATCGCCGAGCAGAACAAGATCATCGAAAACATGGTGAACCTCGGCGTGGACGGACTCGCCATCGCGCCGCTGAACCGCGTGGCCCAGCGCAAGCAGGTGGAGCAGGCGGTGAAGGCCGGCATCCCCGTGGTGATTTTTGATTCCGCAGTGGACGGCAAGGCGCACTCCAGTTTCGTCGCCACGGACAACGAGAAGGCGGGCGCGCTCGGCGGGCGGCACCTTGTCTCGCTGCTCGGCCAGAAACCCGCGCGCGTAATGTGCATGCGCTTCGTGCAGGGCACGGGCAGCACCGAGGCGCGCGCGCAGGGCTTCATCCAGGTCGCGAAGGAGGCCGGCTACACGGTGGTGGCCGACCCGTATCCGGACACGGGCACGATCGAAGGGTGCAAAACCGCGGCGGCCAACACGCTCGAGAAATTCGTGAAGGGCGGCGTGCTGGAACTCGACGGCGTCTTCGCGGCGAATCTCTACTCGGCGCTCGGCGTCGCGGCGGCGCTGGAGGACTTGCAGAAGGCGGGCATCAAGACGAACGTCCGGTTCGTCGGCTTCGACACGTCGAAGAAACTCGTGGAGGACGTGCAGGCGGGCCGCATCGACGCGCTCGTCGCGCAGGACCCGTACCGCATGGGCTATCTCGCGGTTGAGACGATCACCAAGGTGGTCAAGGGCGAATCCGTCGACGCCGTGACCGACACCGGCGCGGTGCTCGTCACGAAGGACGGCCTCGCGAACGATCCCGCCATCCGCAAACTCGTCGGCCTGGAGTAATCGATTGTCCGATCCGGTCCCCAGCGCGACCGCGCGATTGGAAATGCGCGGGGTGGTCAAAAGCTTCGGCGCCACCCGCGCGCTGCGCGGCGTGGACATCACCATCGCGCCCGGCGAGGTGATGGCGCTGGTCGGCGAAAACGGCGCGGGCAAGAGCACGCTGATGAAGGTGCTCTCCGGCGCCCACCAGCCGGACGGCGGGACGATGCACCTGGACGGCGCGCCGTACCGGCCCGCGAACCCCTTGCAGGCCCGCGCGGCGGGCGTCGCGATGATCTACCAGGAACTCGCGCTCGCCCCGCACCTCTCCGTGATGGAGAACATCCTGCTCGGCATCGAATCCACGCGCGGGCCGCTGATGAACTGGCCCGCGATGCGTGCGCGCGCGGCGGCCGCGTTGAAACAGGTCGGCCTCGAGGACGTGCGCCCGGACCTGCCGCTGCGCCGCCTGTCCATCGCGCACCAGCAATTGGTCGAAATCGCGCGGGCCGTCGCGCTCGACTGCCGCGTGCTGGTGCTGGATGAGCCGACGAGTTCGCTCACGCGCAAGGACATCGAAAAGCTGTTCGCGCTGATCCGGCAGCTCAAGGCGCGCGGCATTTCCGTCGTGTACATTTCGCACTTCCTGGAGGAGGTCCGCGAAATTTCCGACCGCTTCACCGTGTTGCGCGACGGCGAGACCGTGGGCGCCGGCGTCACGAAGGATACGCCCACCGATCGCATCATCGCGCTGATGGTCGGGCGCGAGGTCGCGGAATTGTATCCGCGCAGCGCGCGCACGCCCGGCGAGGTCCTGCTTGAACTCGACGGGCTCGCGGGACGCGGCAAGCCGGAGTCCGCGTCGCTCGGCCTGCGGCGCGGCGAGGTGCTCGGCATCGCCGGCCTCGTCGGCGCGGGCCGCACGGAACTGATGCGCGCGGTGTTCGGCCTGGACGCGGTGCGGCGCGGACGCATCCGGATCGGCGCGCACGAAGGCGCCGCCGCGCCCGACGTGCGCTGGGGGCAGCGCGTGGGGATGGTCAGCGAGGACCGCAAGAAGGAAGGCCTCGCGGTCCGGCTCAGCATTGCCGACAACCTGACGCTCCCGCGCCTCGCGGGGTTGGGGCCGTGGCGTCTCGTGACGCCGCGCCGCCAGCGCGCCGCGTGCCGGCCGTGGATCGAAAAGATCCCGATCAAATGCGCCGGCCCGCAGCAGGCGGTGCAGGGCCTGTCCGGCGGGAACCAGCAGAAGGTCGCGATCGCGCGCCTGCTGCACGCGGATGTGGATGTGCTGTTGCTGGATGAGCCGACGCGCGGGATCGATGTCGGGTCCAAGGCGCAGATTTACCAGTTGATCGACGAGCTGGCGGGGCAGGGCAAGGCCGTGCTGATGATCAGCAGCTACCTGCCGGAATTGCTGGGCACCTGCGACCGTATCGCGGTGATGTGCCGCGGGCGGCTGGGCGAGGCCCGTCCGCGCGCCGACTGGAATGAACACCGATTGATGCAGGCCGCCACGGGCCAGGAGGACTCATGAGCACCGCGACCACCCGACCCTCGATTTTCCACGCGCCGTGGGCCGACCTGCTCGGCCGCTTCGTCGCGTTGCTCCTGGTCTTCGCGTTCTTTGCCGTGATGGTCGAGGACGGGAAATTCTACACGCCGCGCAATCTCGAGACGATCCTGCGCCAGAGCGCCGTGTACGCGACCGCCGGCCTCGGGGTCACGCTGGTCATCATCACCGCGGGCATCGACCTGTCGATCGGCGCGATGATCGCGCTGTCCGTCGTCACCGTCGCCTCGGTGTTGAACCTCGGCGGCGGTGGCGAGGCGGCCACGATCGGCGCGAGCGAGGCGCAGTATCTGGTGTACCAGTACCCCGTGCTGTTGCCCATCGCCGCGGTGCTGGCGGGGATCGGGGCCGCGACGCTGGCGGGGGCCGTTAACGGCAGTCTCGTGGTCGGCGCGCGGCTGATGCCGTTTATCGTGACGCTCGGCACGATGGGCGTGTTCCGCGGACTCGCGAAGGGCGTGTCGCACGAACGCGATATTTATCCGCCGGAATCGACGTGGATCGGCTCGTTGATGGACCCGACGCTGACCAGCGCGACGCGCGGGTGGATGATCCTGCCGCCCGGCGTCTGGATCCTGCTCATCGGCCTGCTCGCGACCGGCTTCCTGCTGCGCTACACGCAGCTCGGCCGCCACATTTTTGCCGTTGGGTCGAACGAGGAAACCGCGCGGCTGTGCGGCGTGCGCGTGGGGCGGACGAAGCTGATCGTCTACACGCTGTGCGGATTCTTCTGCGGGGTCGCCGGGTTGATGCAGTTTTCCTACGGCGGCGGCATCGGCCAGCCGACGACTGCGATCAGCTATGAGTTATTCGTCATCGCGGCGGTGATCATCGGCGGCGCCAGTTTCCTCGGCGGCGAAGGGTCCGTGCTTGGCACCCTGATCGGTTCGCTGATGATCACGATCCTCTACACCGGCGGTAAAATGATGGGCTGGCCCCAGTGGGTCCAGGAAATGGTCATCGGCGCCATCATCATCGCCGCCGTAGCCCTCGACCGCCTCCGCCACCGCCGCGCCACCTAGAGCGGTGGCGGGGCGGCGGGTGTAGAGACGTGTGACCTTTGAGGATTCATCAGGAGTCGAGTGCCCGAATCTGTCGGATGAACTCCGCAAGAATTGTCGAGTTGATGTGGTGAGAATTGATGCGGTTGATTTCTTGGGCAGTCTTTATCGCTCGCGTTGCAGATAGATCACCGCGTCTATGGGCCAGTAGCATGGCTTCGAGCCCCCAAATAGGGCGAACACCCACCTCCTGACAGCGCCGTCGCAGGCAGTGGTCATTTGTCAGGCATCCCCATTTTCGCTGCCGCGCGATAGCCAGGCAGAGTTTGTCGCGACCAGAAAGGGGGCCACCCCGAATGGCTGCCTCCACCAGTTCTTCCACTGTTGGAATGCACAATTGCAGGCCAATTCGCCGCGCCTCAGAAAAAGTTAATGCTTCGACCTCGTACAGAACATCTTGAGCTACGTGAAGTGTCGCGAAGGATTTTGCCAATATGGACAAGACCTCTACATCAGCCTCCGCGAAGTCAATGAGCACGCTGGCGTCACTGATCAAAGAGGCTGGCAGGTCATCAATCATCTCTTACCGCGCCGCACTCCAGGAATCAATGCGCGCCCGCATTTCTTTCAGGGATATGCCCAGGATTTCGGCCGCGCGGTCAGTGCTGATCTTCTCGAGTTCCCATGCTTTGCGGACGAGGAGATCAAGTCGATCTTCACGAAAGTCCGGCTCTGCGAGTGGAAAGGGATCGCTCTTCGGCGGGACTTTTTTGCCATAACGTTGTTCATAGAGATCCCTGAAGCGGTCCATGATATCCCTGTCCGCACCGTGCTCCTCAATTAAGCGACGCAATACAGTGAGGTAGCTGACGAGAAAGTGCCGCTTGATTTTGAGTACACGGTCAACGAAGTGAAGTCCCGCATACTCTTCCCACTTTTCCTCGAAAGCTTTTTTCGGCATGAGTAAGTATGACGCGAACTGGTTCGCTTCTTTCTCTTCATTTACGTCCGGGGATTCTTCCGCGAATTCACCGGTATAGCTATCCGGATGCATGAGCAGATGACCCAACTCGTGAGCGGTTGAGAATATCTGCCGTTCCACGGGAATCTCCGGGCGCACATTGATGACTATCGCGGGCCCTTGGTCGGCCTCGCCCACCGACAAGCCGAAAAAGATATCGGAACGGGAGGAGGTGAGCATCAGCTTGATCCCTGCATCCTCAATGGCGTCGCAGATATCATTAATTGGCGCGTCAGCAGGGATATGCATGTCGGTGCGTGCCCGCTCTGCCATTCGACGAGGGTTCGATTCCCCCCCGACCAACCCCTTGAGTTTATTTACGGGACGAAGGCCCAGCTCCTCCTCCAATTCGTTAAAATCCTGCAACCAAATCGCCACGCGGTGGACGATCTCTTCCCGTTCAGCCTCCTGCTGTGCACTTTTCGCTTTGTTGGAGCGAAAACGGAGGGTTGCCAGACGGGGTACCTCGCGAAACAGCTCAATAGAGGACACGCCCAACGCCCCGGCCAGTCGCTGAATATTGCCTTCGCGCGGTACCGCAGCGCCGGTTTCTATCGCCCGGTATGCATTGCGGCTGATGCCGGCCTTTTGTGCCAGCTCTCCCTGATTGAGGCCGTTCAGCGCGCGCAAGCGACGCAAGTTGCTGGATACATTTTCGATCATATTGGCCCTCCGTCATCTAGTGTGTGCGCTTGGATATTCCTCCTTCCTTTTGGGCTAACGAAGCTGATTGTTCAGGGTTGGTTGAAGATTTCGGATCAACATGCGTTCCCACAGGTCCCGGGTCGCCTGTAGTGGCACTACCCTCGCATGAACGTGGGTAGCCCCAAGTCGAGCTGCATGTGCCCACTCCTCGTGATTAGCAAATCTCGCTGAAAAATCTTTTGCCTGACCAACATACAAAGGAATCCAGCCTTTAGTGGTTCGGTAGGTGAATATGTACAAGCCCGAGACCTTGTTCCACGTTGTCCCGTCGCCGTACACGGTAAACTCAAGACTTTCCCCATTTCCAAGCGGCCATGAGCAAGTAGTCATTGCAATTTTCCTTTCTCTCTTCGGATTGAAATCTTGATCTGGAGAAAGAATAACCCAGGCCTGTCGGTTGTCAATATCATCGTATTAATAAAATTGACAAGTTTTGAGCGGTTACCTAGGCTCACCAACGTAAAAAAACCTCCGGGCGTTTCGAGCACCCGGAGGTTGGCTCCGAAATTCAAGGGAAGCTCGGAGCGCTTGGCCTAATGGCCCGTTAGAATGGCAGATTTGTATCCGCCGACTGGTCGTGCCGTCAAGCAAGAGGCTCCCGGAAAGGAGGTGTAGAAAATGAGCAATCGTATCGTATTTAGACAGGCTCCACGCGAGTGGGTGAACAAACGTACCGACGCCGACCGCGCCGGAAGCGTTCACCCTACGCAGAGTGCTGCTGAACGTACGGCGCGGAACATGCTTCGGCAGTCTGGCGGCGGTGAGTTAATCACCAAAGGCTTGGACGGCAGAATTCGCAGCAAAGACACGATCGCGCCAGGAAATGAATCCCGCCGACGTGACTACGAACATTAAGCAGATGCAGTGCGGGGGGGGGCGCGAGTGATGAACTCGCGCCCCTTTTTTTATCGCCCAACTAAATGCTAAAGATTGCATTTCCTCCGGCGACCCCGGCTTCGGCAACCTCATCGTCCAGGGCGACAACTTGCTTGCCCTCAAGGCCCTCCTCCCGTATTACGCCGGCCAGGTCAAATGCATCTACATCGACCCGCCCTACAACACTGGCAAAGAAGGATGGGTCTATAGCCTGTCACTTTGAACTGCCACCGCTGCGTATTCCGTAACCCCTGACGAAAGCCTCCGCCGGGCCGTCAGCTCCTGATCCGGCCGCGCGCGTCCACCCACTGCATCACGTCGGCGGCGGGGCGGCCGGCGCGGAGGAGGTTGGCCATCAGCTTCATGGGGGCGTCGATGTGGGTGAAGAAGCGCTTGTAGGCGGCGCACAGGTAGTTCAGGCCGGGCTCGCCGTCGGGCGTTTTGATGAAGCGGTGCTTGGGGCACTCGCCGTGGCAGGCGAAGCGGACGGGGCATTCGCGGCAGTAGCGCGGCAGTGAATCCTTCTTGTCCTGGCCGAATTTGCGCTGCTGCGCGCTGTCCACCATGTCGCCGAGCGACTGGTTCATCAGGTTGCCGAGCTTGTACTGCGGATAGACGTAGTGGTCGCAGGAATAGAGGTCGCCGTTGTGTTCCAGCGCGAGTGCGCGGCCGCAGGTCTCGCTGAACACACACAAGCTGCCGCCCATGCCCATCCAGTTGCCGAGCGCCACATCGAACAGTTGCACGAACACGGCGCCGACATCCTTCTTCACCCACTCGTCGAAAATCGTCGTGAGAAACTCGCCGTATGTCTCCGCCTCGACGCTCCAGCTGGTGACCGGGGATTCGGGGGCCGGCGCGCCGGGCTCCGGGGGCGTCGCGAGGTCGAGGCCGAGCGTGCGCGCGGTGTCGTCGCGCCGCCGCTCGACGAGCGGGATGAACTGGATGAAGCCGGAGCCCGTTTCCTTGAGGAACCGATACACCTCCAGCGGGTGCTGCGAGTTCTTGCGGTTGACGACGGTGAGGGTGTTGAACGTGACGGCGTGTTTCTTGAGCAGTTTCAGGCCGCGCATCACCAGATCGAACGTCGGCTTCTGCCGCTTGTCCACGCGATAGGCGTCGTGCAGCGCGCGGGGGCCGTCAATGCTGAGGCCGACGAGGAAGTCGTGCTGCTTGAGGAACGCGCACCACTCGTCGTCGAGCAGCGTGCCGTTGGTCTGGATCGCGTTGGTGATGCGTTTGCCGCCGGCGTGCTTCGCCTGCAGTTCAACGATCGTGCGGAAGTAGTCCACGCCGAGCATCGTCGGCTCGCCGCCCTGCCACGCGAAGCCGATCTCCGGCGCATCCTGTTGCTGGATGTACTGCCGGATGTAGGACTCCAGCACGTCGTCCGGCATGCGGAACTTTTCGGTCGGCGGGAACAGCTTCTCCTTTTCGAGGTAGAAGCAGTATTTGCAGTCGAGGTTGCAAATCGGCCCCACCGGCTTGGTCATCACATGGAACGGCAGGCGCGGCCTGGGGAGTGGATTCGGCATGGATGGAAAATACGCGCAGCGTCCGCCGTTGTCCACGCGGCGCTACTTCTCCACCGGGACCACGATGCCGCGCATGATGACGTTCTGGCAGAGGGTGAAGATCACCAGCGTGGGGATCGCGGCGAGCAGCAGGGAGGCGTACACGACGCCGGGTCCGCTGTATTGCTGCAACTGGTAGAGCCACGGCATCAGCGTCCACATCTTCGGGTCCTGGCAGATCAACAGCGCGAACATGAAGTTGCTGTAGGCGTGGGTGAAGGCGTTGAGCGCGATGACGGCGAGGATCGGCTTGCTCAGGCTCATCGTGATCGTCCAGAAAATGCGGAACTCGCCCGCGCCGTCCATCTCCGCGCTTTCATACAGCTCGCGTGGCAGTGAATCGAAGAAGCCCTTGAGCAGGAAAATGGCGTAGCCGTTCGCGAGGCCCGGCAACACCAGCGCCCAGAAGGTGTTCAGCAGGTCGAAGTTCCGCAGCAGCAGGAAGACCGGGATCTGCGTGACCATCGGCGGGAACGCCATCGTCAGCATCAGGAAGAGCAGCACCTTGTAGGTGAACGGCGGGCGGTAGCGGCTCAGCGCGTAGGCGGCGAGCGGATTCACCAGCAGCGCCGCGAGCACCGCCAGCGCGCAGTAGATGGCGGTGTTCGCCAGTCCGCGTCCGTGGCGCCCGAGATAGTCCCACACGGTCACGAAATTCCGCGTGAGGAACTCGCGGCGCCAGCCGGCGCGCGCATGGTCGAACGCCTGCGCGTGGAACGCCTGTTGCGGCAGCGTCACCTGCGCCCAGTCGCCAAAGGCCGTGCCCCACGCCCGGTTGAGGGCGTCGAGCGAGGCGAACTGCGCTTGCAGGTATGCGCGGAACCGCTGTTCCAGGGAATCGATGCGGATCTGTTCGTTCGGGAGTTTGTGCACCACGCCGTCCGCCGGGTTGCGCCAGCCCTGCACAAAGGCGTCCCAATCGGAGAGCGGCAATCCTTCCGCCGATCCACCATCCGGCAGCGGAATGTCGCGCCACTCCGCATGCGTGGTGCCATGGGCCCGGTTGAGGGCGTCGAGCGACGTGTACTTGGCCGCGAGATAGGCCCGGTACGCCGACGCCGCCTCCGGGTCGGCCCGGAGCCACTGGTGATTGACGATCACGCGGGCGAAGGACTCCCAGTCCGCGCGCTCCGCCTCCGTGCGTCCCGGGCCGGACGGATACGTGGCGTCGAGCCGCACCTCGTCCCACGACGTGTAGGCCGTGCCGTGGCTCGTGTTGTAGCTCGCGAGGTCGCGCGTGTAGCGGCCCATCAGGAAGACGTTGCGGTAGAACCCCTCGACGCTGAAGTAGACCCGGTGTTCCACGGGCTGCGCCTCCTTGAAGGCGTTCCATTCGCGGGTGAACGGCGTGTCGGTGATGGTCGCGCGGCGGACGAGATAATCCTCCGGGGTGAGCGCGATGGCGTACCACGACGCATAGGTCGTCTGCAGCGCTCGGTTCAAGGCCGCGAGGTCGCCGTTGAACCGCTCCTCCAGATGGCGCTTCCACGCGCGCAGCAGAAGCGGCTGTGCGCCGCGCGAGGCGGGGGTTCGCGTGTGGCCGAGGCTGTAGGTGGACGGCGGCAGCGGCGTGTCGCGCAGGAACGCATCCCACGCCGCGACCCAGGCCGGCACCGCCGGTTCCGGGGGCGCGAGGTGCGCGAACGAGGGCGCGGTGTGCGCGTAGCTGCTGTGCAGGTGCGCCAGCGTCTCGTTGAACAACCCCTCGGCGAATTTCTGGTAGAGCGCGGTCCGGTCGTGCAGGAACGCGGGGATGACGCGATGCGTCGGCGCGTCCACCGCGCTCTTCGTGCTGCCCGACAGCATCAGCAGGAACGGATGGATCATCGTCACCGCGCCGGTGAACAGCGCCGCGTACATCGCCGCGATCAACACGCGCGTGCGCCAGTGCCGCCGGCCTATGGGGGAGATGATGGGCATTGTTACATTTCGGATTTCGGATTTTGGATTGCGGATTTGGTTCGGAAATTGCGTTTTGCCGTGCGCCCGGCTGCTGTGACGATCGCGGTGAGTTCTTCCGCTTCCTTGAACAGTTGTCGGATGGATGCTTCGGGCTGTAGCCGACGTTCCATGGCGAGTTCGAGCCACCAGGCGGATTCATCGGCTTCTTCTTCAACAATTCCGATTTTTGAGATGAAGTCGGCGGGCGATCTCGCGCGGCAGGCGGCACGGTAATTCGCCCCAACCGATGTGGCACATCGGATCAATTGGCCACCAATCGTACGCCCCGTTGTCGTGTTGGGAAACGACTCGATCAAATCGATGACATCAAGCGCGAACCTCTTCGTCCGTTCTTTCATTTGTTGAGGCGTCATTGTTACTTCTCCTCCATTCCGCAATCCGAAATCCGACATCCGCAATCACTTGTTCCCCGTCGTCTTGAATTCCACGCGGGCCAGAATCCTTAGCTGGTGGACGGTGAAGCCGATCAGCAGGAAGCCGAGCATCCACGCCATGGCGGTGGCGGGGCCGAACTGGAGGAAGGTGAAGGCTTTGAACCAGATGTGCAGGCCGGCGACCTCGGTGTTCGCCGCGCCGCCGGTCATCACGAGGATGTTGCCCTCCGCGCCGTACCACGAGCCGATGAAGGCGCCGACGAAATTGATGATGATCAGCGGCTTCAGGATGGGGATGATGACGAACAGGATCTTGTCGATGAAGCCCGCGCCGTCGATTTCCGCGGCCTCGTAATAGTCGTCCGCGATGCCTTTCAGCGCGGCGAGGTAGATCAGGCAGCCCGGCCCCATGCCGGCCCAGATCATCGGGATCACGCAGCTCAGCATCGCCGTGTCGGGATCGCTCAGCCAGCGGTGCGGCTCCGTCTGCGTGGCCCACAGGCGCTCCGGCAGCAGGCGCAGCGCGTCCAGCCATGAGCCGCTGTCGGCCAGCAGGAGCGCCAGGCCGGGACTCGCGGTGGTGTGCAGCAGCAACAGGCCCGCCGCGCCGCATACGAGCGCGGGCGTCCGCATGTCGTTCAGCCAGAGCCGCCGCGCAAAGGCGAGGGCGATGCCGCACAGCAGGAGGGCGAGGGCGAGATAGCCCGCCGCCGGGATGTTCAGCATGACGCTGTTCAGCGCGCCGCGCTCCGAGGGTTCGTAAAACTGCTTCCAGAGCAGGACCGTGACGATGCCGGCGACGACGGCGGGCAGGTAATAGACCAGGCGGAACAGCAGGCGGCCCCGCGGGATCTCCTGCAACAGGATCGCCAGCGCGATGGGCGGCAGGAAGGTCAGCGCGAGGACGAGCAGGCTGTAGCGCAGCGAATTCCACACCGCGTTCCACCAGAAGCCGTCGAACAACACGTCGCCGAAATTATCCACGCCGACCCACGCCGATTCGCCGAGCAGTTTGTAGTCGAAGAATGCCATGCCCGCGCCCTGTGCGAGCGGCAGGTATTGCCAGACCAGGATCGTCAACAGCGCCGGCCCCAACAACACCCACGCCCAAAGATAGCGGGGATTTACCACGGAGACACGAAGGGCACGGAGAAGGAACGGATGTTCAACCCGGCTGCTTTCTCCCCTCTGTGATCTCCGTGTCTCCGTGGTGAAAACGCCCTCCGGCGGCTTGAACGTCGCGAAGACGCGGCGGAAGACCCACGCGAATCCGGCGACGAGGGCGGCCAGCATGGCGCAGGCGACGATGCGGCGGAGGCGCCGTTCCTCGGGCGGCACGATGCCCAGCATGATTTCGTTCGCGCGCGTCTCCGCGTCGGCAAGCAGGCGGTGCAGTGCCGCGCGGCGCTCGCGCGGATCCTCCGGGAGCTGGTCGTTGAGCGCGAGTTGCTCGGCCTTCGCGATGGGCAGCGTCATCAGGTCATAGGCGACGTTGCTGTTGCGCCCATAGGGCTCGGGCCGCCCGGTTTCGATGGCGATCTCGAACGTCCCGGCCCAGCCCGGCGGCGAGAGACGCTCGAATTCCGGGTAGCCGAACTGGCGCAGGTAGCGCGGGTTCACGAACGGACCGAAGCCGCCCTCGACCATCACGCGCGTCTTGATGCGCACCGCCTCCTCGCTGTCGTAGAAGCGGATGAATTCCCACGCCGCGTCGCGCACCGCCGGGTCCTTGATGCCGGAGTACAGCCCCATCATGCGGCTGTTCAGCTCGCCGCCGCGCTGGCCGCCGGGCCCCTTCGGCACCGGGACCATGCCGGTGAGTTCCGGGTTGATCGTCGAAAAAAGGCGCTCGTCGATGTACGCCATCATCATGCCGATTTCGCCGCGCTCCCACTTGGTGCGGAAATCGCCGGCGTCCTTCGACGAGTAGCCGCGCCGCACGACGCCCCCGGCATCCACCCACCGCTCCGCGCTCAGGCGCGTATAGAAATCCAGCGCCTCGGCGGCGGCCTCCGATCCGAACACGCAGCGCCACCGGTCCGTCGCCTCGTCGTATTCCATCACCTCGCCGCCGGCGGACCAGAGGTAGGTGACCCAGTACCACGATTCGTGTTTGCCGCGGTTGAGCTGGATGCCGTAGGTGCCGCGCTTCGGGTCGGTCAGCGCGCGCGCGGCGGCCAGCAGGTCGTCCCACGTCCAGTCCGCCGTCGGGTGGGCGAGCCCGCGGCTGTCGAACAGGTCCTTGCGGTAGAGCAGCACCTTGCCGAGCGCGCCGCCGTAGGGCAGGGCCCAGACGTGGCGGCCACCGGGCCCCTTGCGGTCGATCACCGGCCACAGGCGCGGGTGTACGCGGAACGCGCGGTCCGCGTCGGACATCGACGCGAGGTAGCCGTCCTCCGGGCGGTCCAGCGGATGCAGGAAGCCGTTCTGGATGTAGCTGTCGGACTTGCGGAAATTGATGTAGAGCACGTCCGGCGCGATGCCGCCCGCGATGGCGAGCAAATCCACCTCCGCGCCCTCCACCTTCAGTCCGGTGAACGGTTCGATCTCGATGGCGACGTGGTCCCAGTCGTGCGCGCCGTAGCGCGCGGGGTCCGCCTTGTAGCGGTCGCGGTACCGCTCGGCGAAGATCCGCGGGAACTGCTCCTGGAACGCGCGGATCGCGGCGAGGTCCGCCTGGTTCGCCATCGACGGCGAATTCGGGTCCACCGGCACCGCCGTCACGATACGGATCACCGTGCGCCCGTCGCGCGTTTCAATCGACCCCGCGTGCGCGGACACGCCCGCCCAGGCAAGCGCCGCGAACACGTACCGGATGATGCGCGTGACAGAAATCATAATCGAGACCGCCCGCACATCCTAAGCGCCGCGCCCCGCAATTGCCACGCTGGAAGCGGGGCGTTCGCCGGCGCTATCGCTACAGCGTCACGTCTTCTTCCGGCAGGTCGGGGTCAGGCTCGTTTGCCGGACGGGGCAGCAGGGCCATGGCGAGGGCGAGCGGGCCTACGCGGCCGAGGAACATCAGCGCGATCAGGATCAGCTTCCCGGCATCGGTCAGTGCGCCGGTGATGCCCCGGCTCAAGCCGACGGTGCCGAGGGCGGAGGCGCATTCGAACAGTTGGTCCGCCAGCGCGGCCGTCTCGAACAGCGACATAAGATAAAGACCGACCGCGAGGATGAGGCAATAGAACATCATGTGCGCGGTGGCCGCGCGGATGCGTTGGTGCGGGATTTCGCGTTTCATGAAGACCGGCATCTCCCGGCCGCGCAGCACCGCCATCATTTCGGCCCACAACGCCGTCACGGTGGTGATTTTGATGCCGCCGCCGGTGCCTGCCGGCGAAGCGCCGATCATCATGACCAGTGTCAGCAGGAACAGCGAACTGGCGGAGAGCGCGCCGATCGGAACGGTATTAAAGCCGACGGTCGTGCCGGCGCTCATCACCTGGAAAATGGCCGCGAGCCAGCGTTCGCCCGCCGGCAGCGCGCGCAGCGAGGGTTCATCGAACGCCAGCAGGAGCGTGCCCGCCACCGCGATCCACGTCGTGCCGAGCAGGATGATCTTGGTCGTCAGCGTGACGTGCGGGCGGCGATGGCGCAGCGACAGCCACACGTCGTGGACGACGATGAAGCCGATGGCGCCGAGGTAGCTCAGGACGATGAGGATGGCGTTTATGCCCGTGTCCGCGCGAAAGTTCTCCATGCTGTTGTTGTAGAGGCCGAACCCCGCGGTGCAGAACGCGGAGACGCTGTGGAAGATGGCCTGCCACCAGGGATGTTCCGCGCCGTGCGCCGCGAAATGCGGGTGCAACAGCCATGCGCCGATGCTTTCCACGAGCAGCGTGTAATAGACCGTGAGCCGGATGAACGTGGCGTGCTCCGCATCGCCCGGCAGGGCAATCGCCGTGCGTGTGATGCGGCGGCGGAACGGCGACAGCGAGCCCGCCGCGGTCAGCACCACAAACGAACCGAGGGTCATGTAGCCGAGGCCGCCCAGTTGGACGAGCGCCAGCACGATCGCCTCGCCCAGCCACGAATACGTGTCGGACGTGCTGACCGTCGCCAGTCCCGTCGTGGACATGGCGGACACCGCCGTGAAGAGATGATCCAGCCATGAGCCCGCCGCGCTTTCTCGGCTCCACGGCAGGCACAGGGCGAGCCATCCCACGACGACATACGAAAAATACCCGAGCACCACCACGCGCAACGGGTTTTGGCTGATGAACCACGCCAGAAGGGAACGAGACCACGCCCGATGATCCACACGCATAACGTCTCCGCACACACACGTGAGTTTCGACGAGCAGTCGTCGGGCGGAAGGCCCGGGCAGGCTACTCTCCTAAACGCCGACGAGGTTAGCTGGCGGGCTGGGTCTTAGAAGTGACCTCGGAACCTGTTGCCAGATTCCGTGCGCCCCGTCCTGGATTCCTCCGGGATGTTGGGTCCCCCGTACCGCCGTCCTGCGACCGCGGTTTAGGCCGTGAGCACGAAAGGACTAAATCCACCCCCGCGCGTCAATTGGATTTCGGACGGATGTGCAACCGTCGTGTTTGTAGGTTGTTGTGAATGAAGAGTCGCCCAAGAGATGAATCGGCCTGCCAGCCGTAGCGCTTGTGAAGCGGCCCTCCGTCGCGGCGAAGACGCCGCTATGGAGGGCAGCCTTCGCCTACACACCGCTACGGCGAAGGCTGGTGCCCCGGGGCAGGTTCGAACTGCCGACCTGCGGTTTAGGAAACCGCTGCTCTGTCCAGCTGAGCTACCGGGGCGGTGGGCATAAAAGGCCTGTAAACATTGATCGAAACGAGGGTTTGGCCTTCTGATTTTCAGAGTACCAAAAATCGCAAAAAGGAGCAAGTAAGGGGAAAAACGACCCCTAAAAGTGGTAGGCGAATGGTAGGCGATATCTGCAAATAAAGGGCGATGTCTATGTGGGGTCTTTCGGGCTCCGCCTACCACTTTATTGCTGAAAAGTGGTAGGCGGCGACAGGGCGTGGAATGAACGGGTAATCGGCTACCGGCGCCTATCGGCGGCAGCGGTAAACATGACGGCGGTTTCCGAAGGATCCGGCTCTGGCGAGTCGAGAAGTCCGCGCCATTGGATGGGCCCCTGGGGTGCGAGGTCCAGTACGGCGTGCCGGGGCAGCAAAGGCATGACGATTTCTTTAAAGAATTTTACCGGATTCTCGCGGAGGCTTTTTTCGAGCGCCTCCTTCAGCTGGGCCTGTGTGGACTGCTCCGACAAAAGTTCGTCAAGCGCAGCCAGCGCAAGCGAGCGCCCGCTGATGCTGCCCTTCGGTCGTCCGTTCGGATTCCCGCTATGTCCCGGATGAAACGGCATATGTGAATACTGAACAAATGTTCAGTATTGGTCAAGTCGCGGGAGCCGCCACCCGGCGGATAGGTTTCAGGGGCGCGCACGGGAGGGCGGGGCAAGCCCATGAGGGCGAGGCGCGGGCCGGGCGGAAGGCGTAGCGGAGCGGTGGGAGCGTGTAGCGAGTTCTCCGGCGCGAATCTCGAAGCAGGCGTACCGGCCAGGCCGGGCAAGCGACAGGCGGAGGCTGGAGGCGCAACGCGCCGGAAACCGTAGCCGATAGCGCCGCCCGGTCGGAGCACCGATGCGCCGCGCATGGGTGCGAGACATGGCCGGGACGATCGCGGTGCCGATCTCTGCAATCAACGTGACAACTACGTTGGCGTCGATGATTGGCAGAATCGGCATCGAGTTTCGCGCCGGAGAATGAGCGGAAGCGCGAGCATAGCGCAGTGGAGCCTGGAGCCCGGATCGCGCCTCGCAGGGCCGCCGCAGGCGGACCGTGGCGAGCCCCCAAAGGCTGGGGGATCGCCGAGAAGGCTGACGCCCCTCGGGCAGCCGGGGTTTGCGAGGTGGGGCCGGTTGCGGGCCTCCTGGAGCGCAACGGGCCACGCCTCGATGAAGCGGCGGAGCACGGGACGCGGGAGGGCACATAACGCACGTTATGGGCAGGCAGGGAATGCCGGAGCGGTGTACGTCGTCATAATGGCGCCATTATGCGACGGCCACCCGTCAGTTGCCCCGTTCGCAGCCCGCCAGAGCCGTCCGCGAGCGACCCGCCGACACACCTGGCCGGCACACCTGCCCCCGCTCGACGTCGATTAGCGGGGGCGGGTCGCTCCCGGACGAGCGTCGGCGAGGACCGAACGGGGCGAGCGCAGGCTTTTCCTGCCGACTCCCGCGTCCCGTGCGTAGCCGCGCGGCAAGGGCCGCCCGGCCCGCGCAGTCCCGACCAGCGCAACCCTGCGCTGTCGGGACGGAGACAGCTTCACTCCGGCCTAAACTCTTTGACCGCGCTCTTGTAGTCCATCTGTACGGCGCGAACGCAGGGGATAAACGGCTGGCCGTTCAGCCGCATGGGCTTCTCCCATACATCGTGTGGCATTACCTCGCTGCTATACGCGATAACGGCTGAAAGCCATTCCGTCTTGGACCGGAACGGACTTCCCCGGTCTTCCATTTCGTCCGCATTGAGGAAGCCGAGGTAGACCAGAATGACCGGCACGCCCAAGGTGGTCAGCTTGTACGCCGAGGCAAACCGATTTGAGATCTGGTAGCAGTTGGTGTGCGAGAGTCTCCACGGAAGGCCGGTCTGGGCGGCAAGAGCCGAATTGGTGTCGGCCATGATGTTGCCGATGTTCTGGTGATTTCGGAGTTGCCCTTCCGTGGGGTTCGCGCCCAGGCGTTTGCCCTCAAATTCCTTTTGGACCTCCTCGAAGTGAGCTTTTGCTTCCACGAGGAATATCCCTTTGCGGTTCGCACCGTTTACGGTGCAGGTGCCCGCGATGTCGAAACTTGGCGCTGTCTGGCTGCCACGGGATACAGCAAACCACCAGCGTTTGATCTCCTCGCGTTCCGCTGGGCCCAGCAATTTGGTGGCCTTGTGCAGTTCAGCCTCTTCCACATGCTCAAATCCTTCGGGCATCCACTGGTCGTCCGCTGCGACCTTGCCAAAGGGCGCAATGAGAGCGGTGAGGCGCGCGGCGACATCTGCCTTTGCCCCGTGTGTAATCCAGTGACAGCGCGGTTTGCTGCCACGGCGCTGCGTTGGTGTTAGTCTTTCGAGTAGCTTGCTCATGTTCTCATGTCCTTTCCGTGTTATTCGCGAAACGCGTGATTGCCCATGCGGCGGAAGCGGTTGGTCCCGACCATGAATTGCGTGTACCCGCTTTGAATCACGGTTCGTTTTCCGTGCGCGGGAAAGACGATCCAACTGCTGCCGAATTTCGTGTAGCTGACTCCGCTTGCTCGATCCTCCCAGCGGTCGCCGTCTTTGTAGTAGCGCCCGGTCAGGCTGGAGAGCGTTGTGGAGGAGGCGTTGTATCGCCAGAAGTCCTGCCGATTTCCGGATTTGCGGACGATAAAACCATTGACCGTGGGCGCAACCGACAGGACATCCTCGGCAAAGAGGAATGGCGGCAAATCAGTTGAGAAGGCAGCGCTATAGGCAAATATGGCGCTCGTGATGACGAGGTGGGCAATGCGTGTGTTACGCGTGGCCATACCACGTTAATACGAAAAAAGAGGGAATTCCCCATTCGGTTTTCGATAAATGCGCCAAAATCATGGATTCCCTGATGTTGGTGCGCAGCGCGCGCCGTCCCTAACGATGGGCCAGAGCAATGCGGCCGTCGCCGCGGGGAACGTAGGGCTGGAAGAGTCCAGGAAAACCGCGGGTGTCCATGGCCGGAAGGGCTGGAAACCGTGCAGAGTTTTGGGTTTCCAGACGGAGGGACCGGGAACCGGCCGGGTGTTGGGTTCCCGGCGCCGCCCCCTCAAAGTGAAGATCCAGCAGGACGGCGGGGGGCTTGTCACTGATGGTCCTTCTCGCCGGCCCGCGGCCTGGCTCCGCGCCAGCCCAAGGGCCTCCAGAACGGGAAGCATCCAAGGAAACCGACGCGGTGTCCTTGGCCGTCGGCCTGGTCGAGTAGACCAAGCCGACGGGCGCGGGTTTTCCCGCGGTCCGGCTGGCAGGCAAGTGGGAATGCCGCGCTTACGCCGGACACGCGGGAAGCTCCGTCACCGGGGTCCGGCGTCCGCGAACACGAGACCATCCCCGAACCCGAACGTACGGCGGGCCGCTTTGAGCGTGTTTCCGCTCGTCGTCACGTTGTCCACGAAGTACAGCGGACGGGCCGCAAGGGGCGCACCCCTGCGGGTGAATCCGTGGGCCTCAACCGGAATCGGCCTAGCCGTGCGGCGGTGCCTTTCGCATGAAGACTCCACGGGCGCGGTGCGGTGTAGCTGCATCGCTACACGAGCGCCGGGTGCGTGCTTCGCAATCTCCAGCGCAAGCGCAAGGTTGGGAGCAATGCTGCCCTTGCTGGTCGGGACGGGTACCAGCCAACACGGGCCGTCAATCAACCGGGCCATTTCCGGCGCGGCGGTGCGGATCGCATCGGCGTCCGCGGTCTTCAACGCGTAGGCGAGGCGGCGCGTCTCCTGCTCCTCGGCGGTCAAGGGCCGGGTGCGCGGGGAGACGTAGCGGCGGGCTGCGAGGGCCTTCACCGCCAAAACACGAGGGTTTCCCCGTCGCGCTCCACGAAGTGAACCGAATCAATCCCGGCATCGTGCGCGTAGGCTTCGTAACCGAAGTAGCGGACAAGGATTTCGTTCTCCTTGTCGCGTGGCGAAAAGGCGGGGTGCGTATCGGCCAGAAACTCCTCCGCCCATGCTGCGGGGCTGTCGAACGTGCCCGCGTAGGCGTCCCGCGCTTCCTCGGGCGTGCCGTCCTGGTTCACATCCTCCACGTAGGCGGCGAAGATTTCGCGCTCGCGCTCGTCGAGTTCCAGCCATTCCCACAAGCGGGGGTCGATGTGGCTCTCCCCGTAGAATTCACGGGGGAACCCCTCGAAGTCCTGATACATCAATTCGGGGTCGGCCTCGTCCGCGTGAAGCTCCCGGCAAGCGTCGGCGAACGTGTCGGCGTCGTGGCCTTCAAGGTCGAGCCAAGCGCCGGCAATGCTCCCGGCGTTGTACTTGGCATACGTTCCAACATAGATACGCGCTTCGGTGGGCATGGTCGGGGCTCCTTACAGTCCGGGGTCCGCGTCGCTGTGTCCGTAGGCGGGGCCGCAATCGAAGGGAGGCGGCAAGGTCGGGCGCTTGGTCGGGAATGGCCGGGGCGGTCGGGGCTCCTCCTCGGTGAAGTACAGCGACACGTCGCGGACAAAGTCCGAATTCTCGCGGGTGATGATGTCCACGAAGTGGGCGACATCCTGCGCGGGGGCCAGAAAGCGGCCAGCACCGCAACGCACAAGGCAAAGCCTCAAGCGGTCAACGGCAATAAGCTCGGGCATGTCGGCGGTGGTCAGGCATCCGTAACCGTGGCGGTGGTAGAGTTCGGCAATCTTGGGGTGCATGGTCGGGCTCCTTACGCGCTGGCGTTCGCCTTCTTCCAGTAGTTGCGGGCCGCGGCTTCGATCTCGTTCAGCGCGTGGTGGAACGATTCGGGGCCG
Organism: uncultured Verrucomicrobiota bacterium; assembly: GCA_937996795.1. Taxonomy (GTDB): domain Bacteria; phylum Verrucomicrobiota; class Kiritimatiellia; order CAIVKH01; family CAIVKH01; genus JAMLJG01. The sequence goes on from CALKUH010000018.1 coordinate 42,865, forward strand.
TGCTTGGCGGCGGCGGTGCAAACCGTGCTGACCCGGTACATGAGCGCGCGGCCTTCGGTGTGCGCGGCCTTCCAGTATGCGCGGGCCGTGTTGTCGATCTGGCGGAGGGCCTCGCCGAATGTCGGGCCGTCGTCCTTCAAGGCGTTGGCGGCAATCGCGCCGATACGCTGAATCAGGGCGGACACGCTCGGGCTCTTCGGCTGTGCGTTCGCGGTGATCTGCTCCGCGATAACCTGCGCGGCGATGGCGGTGGCGTTGGTCTTGGTGGTCTTGCTGTTCTTCTTCATGGTCTCGTCTCTCTCTGTGTTGTTGTGTTTCCCGCCTGCATGGCGGAAAGGGTTAGAAAACCGGGTTCTCGTCCTCGGGGTGGGTGATGTACTCGCCCGGCTTGGGCGTCGGGATCGGGGGCGCGGACACGATGGCCTCCACCGTGCCGTTGAACGTAATCAGGGCCGCGAGGATCGTCTGTTCGATGCGCTTGGCGCGGTTCGGGATCGCGCCTGCAATCGTCTCGGCAACGTGCCGTGCAATCCTGCGCTTGCTCGCCATCTCACTTACCGATGGGGCCTTAGGAAATCTGCTGCCCGAGAGCGGGCTGAGGATTGCGGACGGATTCTTCATGGTGGCTTCCCCGATCTGTGAATGAGTTGTGTTCATCTCTCTACCGCTTGGGTCCTTGAGGTTTCGCTGCACCCCAGGTGGCGAGAGGGCGGGGCGGACCGGGGGGATTCCTTTCAAGGAGGACCCGGAAGCGAGGAGTCGTCGACGAGCGGTCCCCCCGCCCGAGGGCGCAGCCCCGAGCGGACAGGCGAAACCGAAAGGCCCGCGGTGAGATGAACACTCACAGAGCGGGGAGGACACCGGTCTGCCGCAGGCAGAGAAGAAACCGGGCGCAATCGTCGAAAAAAGCCCGCGCGCTGGAAGCCCACGAACATCCCCGCCTCGGGGCTTGGGGCATCAAGCCGGCAGTTTACTATATTGTCGCAAACGCCGGATTAGGGAAGAAGCAAGTAAAAATGAGACCACACCAAAAACTAGTTGTATGCAACGGTTCAAATAATTGTTGCAAAAATATAGACGAAAGCATTGCGCGGCCTATAAATCAAAACGATCTATAGTAGTCACTGGTTAGAGCGATGGTAAAAAAGATAGTTCCCGAGGTGTCGAATTCGATTGTAAGATGGTTCCATTGGGCGATTCTCGGTGGGGGGGGACACATAAAAATCGTAAATCTGTTCACATACGACACCGCACATATGCACGAAGTCGAGATGGTATACATGGTAGGTTGTGCCGCCATGGCTGCACGCCACGTAGTCGTACAGTTTGGCCTTGTTTAGTGATCTCGCCGCGAGATTGATCGTTTGGGAGACGGCTGCTAATGCCTTGTCAATGTTCGCCGCGGATAAATTTATCCTGTGGACGTCGCAGTATGCAGGCTCAAAGCTGTTGATATAGAGGTGGCCCACAATCTCGTCGGACCAACCAAGTAGGCGGGCTACTGGATCTGGACAGAGAAGTGGAAGGGTGAAACCGACTGATGAGGCGTAGAAGCTCTGCGCGGGAGCTCGGGGCGCCATATTCAGTGCACGCCGAATCGTGCCGCACAACATTGAAGATGCCGAGCGCTCGTCGGCTTTCGCATCTAGTTGTGCCATTACATACTTCAGTCCAAGTCTCAAACTAATTCTATCAGGCATCGAGGAGCACGGCAGGCTGTGATTTCTTCTGCGGCCATTCGTTGTGAGCTCTTCACGTGTGGCAGCCATTTCTTCCCAGATGTCCTCCGTCGATAGCTGGTCGTCCACTAACGTATCATCACCAATATCTGATCGAATGTGGCGGATTTCATCTTTTAGGTTCTCTATCATGTTTGATGCGATACATACCTTCACTAGGGTGTCGATCATTGGCCGAAGCGAGAAATAGATAATCTCTCCAAAAGTGCATTTGTCGGGAAGGCGGAGAAGCCTTGCAACGCGTTGCGGCAATATGAGTATAGAGTCATCGGTGCTGCGCTGCGTGTGGTTGGCTAGTGGGTTGGCTTCAAATTTGATATGAGCGGGCAATAAATCGGCGTCATGCCAGAGAGCTGTGCACGACGGACATCTATAAATGCCTGGCGCTTCGGCATTTCGAGATGTAATAAGAGGTGCGCAGCTCGAGTTCGGGCAGTAGCCGACAGGTTTGGCGTCTTGTTGCATCGCTGCGTTCCTTGCAAGATGCTTTCTTCGGTTGATTCTTTGCGGTTGTAGATTTTGTACTGACGGTGATCTTTGCGCCGGGTGTGACTATTTGTGAATAATGATGAACGCGTGATTGTTATTCTAATGTATTATGAATTCAGGTGTTATTATCTTTATGACGCGAAGCGGTGTTCGTTGTGCCATGACAGGAACTCTGTGCTGGGGCGTTCATCGGTGTTGGGTGGCAGAACTTTAAGATTTGTGCCGTGAAGAGCGTAGTATTCGCGGCCGTTGCTGAATTCCTCGCGGATGCGGCCGCTGACCTCGATGGTGTAGTCGTCGGGTGTCACGGTGAGATAGCCACGATCAAACAAGATGTGCAGGTCGGAGCGCAGCAGTAGACCGTTGGTGAGGGTGTGGGGACCCTCTTCGGTGTAGGGGCGGATGTGGCAGGCTTCAAGGACGGGCAACGTCCGCTCGCCGGTCATTGCGCAGCGACGGGTGTAGGCATCGGTGACCAAGACCCGGAATGCACCCTGGCCCAGTCGGTTGCGCATGAGATACTCCGAGCCGTACCTCAACGCATCGGCGGCCATTTGACTGCTCGCGTCGGTCGCGGACGCCTTGTGCAAGAGCTGATCCTGAAGTTGGGCCCAGAGCCCGGCGCCGATGGCGTCCTGATTGTCATACCCGCGGCCCGAGACAATGTTCGAATGCCAGTCTGAGGGAATCGGGATCCACTCAGCGCGGTCCAGAAAGAACGGCGCGGTCAGGATGGTGCAGCCGATATGCGGGTCGGTCTCGGCCGATCTCCGGAGTTTGAGAATGCGGGCGCGCAAGTCGGCGAGCGAAGCACACCCATTCTTCTCTGCGAAAGCGCTCCATGCCAGCGAGAGGGGCAGAATGCTGTGTCGGACAAAAAAGCCACCCCCGACGATAAAATTGTTCGGCGCATGCAGTTTGAACAGAAACGGCGCGCCTGGTTCAATCGCATGGAAGCCGCGGCCACCCGGACGCCAGAAATTGACCTCATCCGGGCGTCGAGCCGCCAGAAACTCAAACCACGAATCGTCGGTCACCCCCACATAGAAGCGCATACGGCGTGTCCTCGCTGTGGCCGAATCAGAACGGTAGGCTGAGTTGATTCGGATCGGGTTCCTTTATGGGAGCGGGAAGCTGGCGGCTGTCGGAAAGTGCCCATCGTCGTCCCGCGTCGGTCAGTTGCCAGATGCCGGCAGGGGCGGTCTGGCTGATGAGGCCGTGGATTTTCAGGCGATTGCGGGCGAAGCGTATGCGGTTCGTCCACCGGACTTCTCCCGAGCGAAGCGGTTCGCGGTCAACAGACGTCAACTGATTCGCGAGCATCTGACCCACGGCCGATATCGCTTCGTGCGTCAGCAATTGGCCGCCGGCGGCATGCAACGCGCGTGCGAGGGGTTTCCAGTAGGCCGATTCGGGAAGCGCCCCGGCGACATCGCTGCGGTCGGCTTCCTCTATCGTTTCGACGGGCAGCCGCTCCGCGATTTCCTTCCACGACCACCCCAGACCCCGAATGGCGGAATGGAGTGACTCCAGCCGAATCGCGATCTCCGATGCGCCCGCCTGGCCGGACTGGCGCGCTGTTGTGGCCGCATCCCAGACGGTGTCGAGCAGGGTGCTCCACGCGGTTTCGATGGACTGGCGGATTTCCGTGATGGGCTCGCTCACTGATCCACCCGGGATTGATTCGACAGCAGGCGTTCAAGCGCCAGCGAAATGGCATGATTGTCAAACAACCGCATTTTTCTCTGTCCGGCATCGGTCCCGCCCGACCAGTTGGCGAGCGCGGCGCGAACGGCGGATATCTCGGGGTGGCAATCTTCCCGATGGAGCAGCCAATCAACGGTCGCCAGCAATTCCATTCCGAACGGCGATTGGAAACCGTCGATCAGGGAATCCGTCTCATCAAGAACAGGTGCGTAAATCCTGGCTTCGCCAGAGCGGAGAAATGCCGCCACAACATCAGCTTTGTTCTCGTTGAATCCGATCGTGTCCATGGGTCCGCAATCGGCAATGCGCTTGTCGCTGTGCAGGTAGCTGCCATCAAGCGCATTCAAAAGGTGATTCAGGCGTGGTGAATATGGGCCGTAGCGATCGGCTTGAAACTGCAAGTTCAGCACGTCGTTTAGCTTCTTGCGACGGATGGCGCGCTCCAGAAACCAGGCGATCTTCTGGATCTCCAGCAAGGTGCATTCAATCCCAAGCACCCAGTAGCGTCGAATGGATTCCGCGACCAGCGCGCGCGCCACGGTTAGCTTTTCAACGCCCGATCGTTTGGCCACGTTCTGGTACTTCTCCGTCGGCTCGAAAGCGATTACCCGCACATCGGGGAGTTTGGACGCAAGCGCCTCAATCATCGGGCGCACCTCGGTCCACTCAAGGCCGCCGTTGCCGCACCCAAGCGGAGGCAGCGCAACGGAACCGATCCGCTTTTCGATCAACACCCGCTCCAGGTCCGCCAAACCCTCCCGAATCCATTCCACTTGCGACGGCTGGCGCCAGTGTTTCTTGGTCGGGAAATTGATGATCCATCGCGGGCCGCTCAATTCGTTCGTCGGGGTGACAAACATCTGGCCCACGCGGACCTCCCCCCGCGCGCATGCCTCCTCATAGGCCCGGTTATTGTCAGAGAAGCGCTCCTTGAACATCAAGGCAATGCCCTTGCCCATCACGCCCACCGTGTTCACCGTGTTCACGAGGGCCTCGACATTGGCCTCCAGAAGGTTCCCTTTTTTGAAATTGATCATGGTTAAAAATACCAGCCAGGCTTCGCCAAAACCTTTAGTGGAATGCTAAGGGATTTTGACTCCGCAATCAACTGTTCCTCGGCCTGCTTGTTGTTGCAAATAACCCCCACCAACCCTTGGGGCGGCAGATGATTGTGCACCAGCGCCTCGGCCTGATATCGCTCTTTCCTGAGGGGATCGTCCGGATCGTGCTTGAAGTTCCGGCTTCTCAACAAAGCCCAGTCAATCCTGTCCAGCGCGGACAGCGCATCAAAATACTCCGCCGTCGCCGAATACGCGTGCCGGTCCGTGAACACAAACCGAATCCCCAGTTCATGGACGCGATGCAGGGATGTGACGAGAATGGCGATTTCCGCATTTGGCACCTGTTTGACGCCTCCATAACCCGTCTTGATGTTGTAGAGCATGATTGAATAGGGGGTGAAGTAGAAGGGGATGTAGTCAGCCAGCTTCCCGCCCGGCCCGACGGGAACCTCGCGATGCCGGCGCTTTTCAATCAACTCCGGGTTGCCGATGGAGATGTAGTTGGGATCAAGGTTCTCGGAGTTCCGGCAATACAGCCCGTGGCGCAACATCCATGGCACATTCCGGATGTGCGTGATGCGGAAAATCAGCGCTCGTTCTGGATCCAACAGGCTCAAGCCTTGCCCTCGATGGCCGCTACTTGGTTCCAATTGTGGTACGCCTCCGTCGCGATTTCGCGAAGTGGATTCAGTACAGCGTACCGGGGTGGGAGCGATGGCGGAAGGCTGCGCGCCATTGCGGGGCTGTACCGAAAGGGATCAAGAGAGCCGTCGACCTTGGCGCGTAGCAGCGTGGCGAGCAGGGCGGCGCGCGAGGCATGGATTCGCGCATCCGTCAGCGTATATTCCGACTGGGTCAGGGTGACGTTGATCGCGCTAATTCCGCGCCTGAGGATGTCCCGCTTGCGGCGTTCCACAACTACTTCGCCCGCGAGCTCCATCTGGGAGATCATCAATGCGGTGTCCTTTGAGTCGGCCAAGGCGCCATCAAGTGTGAACTGGTTTTTGCGAAACCCGTTCTCGGCGTCAAATAGTTCTCGGTGTGCTTCACGGATTCGCGAGATGCTGTTCGCGTGGTCGTAGAGTTCGCCAACGTCGAACATTTGCTTGATGATCTGCTGTCCGGAATCGTTGTACAGCGGGACGCCGACGGTGCTTGGGGCAAATGCCGTCAGTTTATCGCCGATCAAAGCCTCAAGCGTCGGGACGGTAATCGTGGGCGGGTTATGGGTTTCCACGAAAGGCGCGCAAATTGGTTTCTGTTCGGTGAAGGGATGCGGCATCTGCTCGTAAACCACGTCGAGAATCACATACGGCTCCGGGTTGGCTCGATCAAGAGAGTCATAATAGAAGCGGTAGTGATCGCGATTCGGGCGGCGATCTGGATTGCGGTCATGGTCTTGGTTGAATCGCGTAAAGGGTGGCAACTTGGAAATGGTTTGTAGCGTAGCGACCCGTTCGCCCAAGGGAATCGTACACACGATATCGATGTCGACGGAGAGGCGGCGGAGGCTCTGCAGATGGAGCATCATGCAGGTACCGCCCTTGAAGACGAACGGGAGACCGCTGACGGCTAGTCGCTCTAAAAGAGCCAGCGCCCGGATGCTCTTTTCGATTGTGGCATCCGCTGCATACGGCATCTCGAGCCGTTTTGCCGCGATCCACTCTTTTGTAAAGCACTTACTGTCAATCATATGCGTGCATTGACATACCATGTCGGAAAATCATCACGTTTCCGGGGTGGTATATTCAGGGCCGAGCAGGTCGGCCAAATTCAGCTTCCGGTCGGACGCCAAACTGGTCAGCCGACCCATGTCGATTCGGGCCGATTCGATGGCCCTAAGCGCCGTGGTTTGCACGTCCTCCGCATCCATCAGGGGCAGCCGCTTGGATTCCTGATGGAGTTCGATGAGCAGTTCCTCGATGGGGAGCGCATGGGTTTCGGGCAGGGCGTCGGGCGCACGCGTGTCGCGCACCACGACGGTTTTGGGGCGGACCGCGAACACGGTACGCACCTCGCGCGCGCCAGGGTTTAGATAGGCATTCCAACCCGCCGTGCGCAGGGACTCAAAGGCCGGGCGCATGGCATCTTTTCCGACATAAACAAACGTCACGAACTTGTTGAGCGTGTGGTGCGCGAACTGGCGGACCTGCTCGGTGGACCAGCAGCCGAATCGTAACAGGGGGAACTTCTCTTCGAGAACAGATACGACCTCCTTCAACGGTTTGGCATCCACCGAGAACGAATGGCCGATGGTGGAATACCACCCTTTGCCGGCGTCATGGACAAATCCAGCCGCGACGAACTCGGACATGTACTGCTTCACCGTTGTGGCGCCGCACGCCAACTGTTGATGTGCCATCCATGCGCGCACTTCGCGAATATGGAAATACCGCTTTTCGGCGGAAAGCGCCGTCAGTCCTTCGGTGCGCAATCGCTCCTTGAGTTCACCCTGGCCGGTCGCGCGAACGGTTGTGGCCTGCACTCCGTAGAGCGCGGCAACCCGTTCATCAATCTGGCGCTCCAGTTCGGATACATCCGCAGCGGGATTCTTCCGCTTGGCGGCAAGAATGCGGTCCACGGTCTCGATGATCGGAGCTTGAGCCTCGGCCTCCACATCGGGGATGGGGAGCTTCTTCCAGTCGTCGGGGTAAAGGTGGATGTTGCTGCGGCGGTTGGCCCGGAGGAAATCGCGGGCGGTGGAAGAGTTCATCACGCCAAGCAGGTACTTCACGGAAAAACGGCGGCTCGTGGCCTCCAGTTCCTCGCGCTTCGGTAGGTCGGGGCGCGGCGGTTTTTCGCCGCTATAGCGCGCGGCTTTTTTCAACGAGTTGTTTCGGACGCCGTGGAGCGAATGCCAAGGGACGAAAGACCACGCAGAGTGGTTGTGGAAAAGTTGAGCGTCATCATAAGCAACACGTAACTTCTCAATTCCAGCTGCCATATCCACTGAAATGACCTTTTCCGGGACACTGTAGAGTTCTTCAAAAGTCTGACGGCGGAGAAGTCGGGGTGAACGCTGAGTTCCCCATTCAAGCCATCGCTGTTCCGCTGGCAGCCAACGCTCGAGGTGTTTCCCTTCAACAAAAGGCTTCGGATGTCGTAAGTCTTTTGTATGTGAAACGAGGTCTTCCAGCTGAAACTCTCCTTTAGCCACTTTTTCATCAGCATGCGCGACTATGCCAACACTGATGTAGCAAATTGACTCAAGGGTGAGCGATTTGCATTCGAATGCTGTAACGGTACCGTCTTCAGGAAAATATAGGCGATGGGTAAGGTTCACCTGTTCATCCGTCGGTAGCAGCCTGACCTCACCGAATATCTTGTGATGCACGCGGCGGTCGGGTTTCCACGTCGCACCGGCGGCACGCTGGAAGAAGTAGATGAGGTTATGAACGGCGGCGTCGAAGATTTCCACAGAACCGCAGAAGTCGAGGCGGAGGATCCGGGAATTCTTTAGAAACCAATTTTGCGCTTTCTGCGCGTATTTGGCGTGGCAGAAGGCATCGGACACGATCATGGTGCTGATGCCGCCGGGCCGGAGCAGTTTGTAGCTTCGCTCAATAAAGGGGACGTAGAGGTCCCACTTTTCCCAGAGGGTCTCGTACAATTTGCTGTCGAGAATTTGTTTCCGTTGCCGTTGGTTCCACTCGCTCTGCTCGTCGGCGCGGACATATGGCGGGTTGCCGATGGTGATGTCGAAACCGTCGCGGACGCCGAACATGGATTCAGGATCAAAATAGCCCGCGCACCGCTCTCCGTGGTAGGGGTCCCATGCGGCGATTGCGGATGCGAGCAGGCCAGCGGCACCGCCGCCCATATCTTTAATGAAGCCGCTGAGTTCCCCGCGCAGACGACGATCCTCGGATTTGCAGGCGTCCTTTTCTTCCTTGGTTTGGGCGAAGAAATACTTGGAGCGGACATCAAGCAGCGCGCGCTCCCTGGGCTCAATCGCGCTCTGGAAAATATCCCAACCGGAGGGACGTTGCAGGGCGAGCAATGAGTTGGCGCAAACGAACTTGGTCTCCAGGTTCGGGAGCGGGCGGACCGATCTCGGGTCGCGCTGCTCGATGACGAGGGACAGAAAGAATCGCAGTTTGCTGATCTGGATGGCGGAGGGCTGTATGTCCACGCCGTGGATGCAATCTTTGATCAATTCCAGTTTGCGGGTGTAGTCGAAGGACTCCTCGCGGAACACGGCCTCGGCTTTTTCCCTCATCTCGGGCGGGAGCGCCTCCAGTTTTGCGGCCTTCCAGTGACGATTGTTCGGATCGACTTTGCGCAGGACGCTCACGAGGAGGTGGAGCAACCCCATCGGAAAGGCCCCGGAACCACAAGCCGGATCGAGTATCCGCAGCCGACTGATGGTGGCGACAACGGCTTTCTGTTCGGCGGTTGAAAGATGGTGTTCCGGCGATTGTTCGGAAACCAATTCGCGCAGCCGTTCCGCCAGTCCGGTTCCAACACCATCGCCCCGCTCCAATTCGCTCAAAAGGAAGCGGAAAAGAGCCTCTTCCGCCATGTAGTGAACGATTTCACGCGGTGTGTAGAAGGAGCCGGTTGATTTGCGGGCAACGGTGCCGGTCTCGGGATTCACGGAGGCGAGCAAATTCTCGAATGCCCGGCCCAGGAGTTCCGGGTCGAGCGCGATGTCCTCTTCGAGCGGCGTGTTTTCCTCAACGGTGAATTTGTAGTCCGCAAATATTCGCAGCAGTCCCCTCGGTGCCGGCGCGCTGGTTTCGGCCAGGAGGGCTGAAAGTTCCGGAACGGGTCGCGGTTCACCCCAGAAGAGATAGTCGGGCACGGTGGGCTGTTTGGCTTCAATGTCCGAGAATCCGTCAACGCGAACCTCCTCGGTGACATCGGGGTCCCGGCCCGGAATTTCATCCAGATTCTCGAACAGTCCGCCATTTAGAAAGGGGATGGACTGGTAGATTTCCTCGACTGGGGCTTTGTCGATGAAAAGGTTTACGTGGCGGAAATAGCGTTGATCGCCGTAGTGCTTGTTCTTGCCCTGATAGCTGCGCGTTGCCCTGAATTTTCGTTCGCGTGGGGGTGTTGCGAGCGTAGCAAAGAACAGGTTTTGAAGGATCGCTCTGTAGTACCGCCCGTCGCGGTCTGCATCACATCCGGCGACGTCCCATTCGCGAATGAGGGAGCGCGCCATGCTGGCGGAAAAGAAGCGATCGGGAATCAGTCTCTTTTCGCGCAGGAACCAGCAGAAAATCATGCGCGTCAGGAGGCGTATGATGGCTTCCGAATCACGGCCATCCGCATCCTTGCGTGCGCCGGGTGGGAATCGGGCGTGAAGGCGTGCCCAGTAGAACCAATTTCGGATTTCGGTGAAGAACTTCTTGTTTAGCGTTTGGATGTCGAGTGTTTTGTGCCACGCCTGATGGAGGCTGACGAAGTCGTTGACGTCCTTATCGCACGGGCGCGAGACGCACAAGCGTTGGAAGGACAGTTCATAAAGAATGTCAATATGCGCCCGGTGAGGGGAATCCAGGCTGATTTCTTTGATAAGAGTTGTCTTTTCAAGGACCTCGCGCGATGCGTCGCGCTTGTTCAATCGGCGATGGATAACCGCCACCGTGATCGTGTGCCCGTGCCGGAAGAGGATCAGGGCCGGCATGGCGAGGGGTTTGTTGATGGTTCGGGTGAGGGCGGCGAGTTCGGTTCGGGTGTAGGCGCCGGGCGGCAGTTCGGCGGCGAAGAAGAGGTAGGAATGGATGCGGGTTGCGTCGGTCTGGGTGGCGTCGTCGAAGAGTTCGTTCTGCTGGGTCAATTCGGCGTCGGTGAGCTGGAAGATGAAGTGGAGCCCGGTCAGCCGGTCGAGCTGTTCCCGCTCCTTGTCGGTCAATCGCGCGTCGGGATCGAAATGGCGGAGAAAGTCCTTGGTCGTGGCCAGGCGCAGCGAGCGCTTGGAGGAATAGCCGAGGCATTCAAAAAAGCGGCGAGCCGCAGTCGGAAGCGGCTGCGCGTCGAATGACTTCAGGGCCTCCGCGATGGCCTCGCGCTGGTCGGTCCGGTCGGTCATGGCCGGATGTCACCCTGTGATTTACCCATCTGTATTCGCATTAGTTGATACACTCTTTAATGAACGCCTATGGCTGATTACACTGTTTTATTCCAGCGGGCGCGTCTTGTGCATTCTCAAATAGCATAAGGGTGTTCACAGGATCACCAACCAGGTCACCAGTTCAAAGTCTTCGGTCTCGCGCACCTGCTCGTCCGTTTCGGGCAGGATGAACGAGCGACCGCTTTGCAAGCCGGCGGCTAATTTCTTCTGAAAACCGTCCACCACGGAGACCACCGCGGCGCGCAGGAGTCCGTCGTAGAGGTCCATGTGGTGGCCCTGTTGTGTTTGCGCGTCAAACAGGCGGCACAATTCGGCGAAGGGTTCGGTTTTGCCCAGCGCGAACTCCCGGAACAGGGTGAGGATGGTTTTCGACTGGGTGAACGCGAGCCGGACCTGTCCGTCGGCGTGGACGTAGGCCAGATAGTGCGGGGCAAGCGGGTTGATCTTCTCGTTCTGGTCGGTCTTCTGGGTGCCCTTGTGGCGAAGGCAAAAGATGACGCCCGGCTTGGCCATCGGGACGCTGTCGATGGGGGGCACGATGGCGTTGAGGCCCATCGGCGCGCGTTCCAACTGTTCCCGGTTGGCTTCCAGATAGCGCAGGAGGTCCATGCGGAAGTCATCGAGCGAAAAATCCGCGAGCGAAACGGTGTCGTCAAAATCCTCGAGGTCGAGGATTTCCGATTTCAGGCGTTCCAACTGGCGGTCGCGCATCCGCAGGTCGGCGGTGACCAGGTCCTCGATTTGTTTTTCGTCGAGCGGGTTGTCGGTTTGGGTGGCGGTGACGTCCACAAGGGCCATCCGGGCTTCGACCCGCATCTTCAGATTGATGTAGCGGTCGAGGTGGGCGGTGGGCCAGAAATTGACGAGGTGCACCGCGTTGGCGCGGGAGCCGATGCGGTCGATGCGGCCGAAGCGCTGGACGATCCGGACCGGGTTCCAATGGATGTCGTAATTGATGACCGTGTCGCAATCCTGGAGGTTCTGACCTTCCGAGATGCAGTCGGACGCGATCAGCAGGTCCACCTCGCCCGCGGCCGCATCCGGGCGATAGTCCGCGCGACGCTTCGAGCGGGGCGAAAAATCCATGAGGATTTCGGTGAACTCCCGTGTGCGGGATAGGGTGGACTCGTTCTCGCCGCTTCCCACCACCCGTGCGACGTGAATGCCGAGATCCTTGCGCGCCCATTTGGCCAGTTGCTCGTAGAGATAGCAGGCCGTATCGGCGTAGGCGGTAAAGACCAGAATCTTCCGATTCGATTTGCCGTCCTTGTCCGTGGTCGGGTGTTTTGCTTTCTCCGCGATGAGGGCCTTCAACTCGGCCAGCTTGGCGTCGCGCTTCGCCGTGATGGGTTCTGCGAGGTCGAGCAGGGCGTTGATGTGCGCGCGGTCTTCCTGGATATGTGCGCGCCACTTCGGAATGTCGAGGTGCGCCATTTTGAAGGGGACGCGGCGTCCGACCTGAATGGCATCGGCCACCTCGGGATCGTCAATCTCTTCGGGGGTCAGCGTGTCAAAGTCGAGGTCCTCGTTTTCCGCCCTGAATCGTTCGAACCGCTGCATGCGCTGTTCCAGCGCGTCGATTTTGTCGCGGGTATTCCGGAGCGAAATGCGGAAGGAGTCAATGGAGCTTTCGAGGCGCTTCAACAGGCTGACGCGCATCATGCCGGTCAGGATGCGTTCGCGACCGGCTTGGGTAAAGCCGCCGATGCGGCGTTCGTAGCTCTCGCGGAGGATGGGGGAGAGGTCATCCCGCAAATGGTCGGAGGGGCGGAAGAGCCAGAGTTTGTAGTTCGAAATTTGTTCGGCGACTTCGTCGTAGGTGGGGAATTCCCCTTTGCCGTCGATTTCGGCGTGGATGGAAACGGGGGGTACGCGAAGGGGGAATCCACCCAACCGACCCATCTCGCGCGCGTAGTGTTTGGCGACGTGCCGCCGCGAGCGGGCAATCGTCAGCGCGTCGAGCAGTTTGAGGAAGTCGCCGCCCAGCACGCTGATGAGGTCTTTTTTGTCGCGCGTTGCGGCCGGCAGTTTCGCCCAGTTGGTGAACCGCGCCTGCGCGTCGCGTGAGGTGGTCTTGATGCTGCTTAACCCCAGCGAGGCTTCGAATGCCGTGTCGGCCTTCTTGTCGCGCGCGACATCGCCGCCGGCGATGATCGATATCTGGTTGCGCAGGTCGGCCAGTTCGTTATTCACGGGCGTGGCGGAGAGCAGGAGGACCTTCGTCTGGATGCCCTGGGCGATGATGTCTTCCAGCAACCGCTCATAACGCGTCCTGCGCACGCGTTCGCCGTCTTCGCCCCTGGGACCCACGGCGTTGTTCCTGAAATTGTGGGACTCGTCGATGACGACGACGTCGTAGTTGCCCCAGTTGACGGCGGATAGGTCGATGCCGTTGGACGTTCCCTTCTCACGCGACATGTCCGTATGGTGGAGCACGTCGTAGCGGAAGCGGTCGCGCTCGAAGGGGTTGAGCGCGCTGTTCGTCCGGTAGAGCAGCCAGTTATCCGCGAGTTTCTTGGGGCAGAGGACCAGGACTCGCTCATTTTTCAGCTCGAAGTATTTGATTACCGCGAGCGCTTCGAAGGTTTTCCCCAACCCCACGCTGTCCGCCAGGATGCAGCCGTTGAACTGGCGCAGCTTGTTGATGGCGGCTTTTGCGCCGTCCTTCTGGAAATCGAACAGCATTTTCCAGACATCGGTTTCCAGCAGGCTGGTCTTCTTCAGGCTCGCGTCGAGATCGGCGCCGCTTTCCAACAGGTCCTTGAACAGCTCGAAGAGGGTTTTGAAATAAACGAATTCGGGGGATTGGTCCTTGCAGACCTGCATCAAGTATTCGATGACCCGATCTTTGACGTCTTCGACCCGCGCGCTGTCGTTCCACAATTCCTCGAACCACGCCTTCAGGTCCGTGCGGTCCCGGTCGCTGTCGACGACCAGGTTCAGTTCCACGTTGTTGTTGGTGGCCGCAAGGCCCAGCCCCCGAGTGGTGAAATTGGAGCTACCGACGATCGCCGCGGAGAGCTCTCCGCGTTGGATGTGGGACATCTTGCCGTGCAGGAATCCGGTTCGGGTGACGGATCGGATGTCGACTTTGCGGCGCATCCAGTCCGCGCATGCATGGGCGATGTGGCGTTGACCCAGTCCACTGGATAGCGCGAGTCCGTCGTCTTTCAGCACATACGTGGCCCCCTGTTTGTTCGTGGGGTCCAGCGTCTTGATGAATGCCGCCTCACCGAAGAGGAGGCGGATGCGGCCCAGCGCCTCCAGCTGCGGCTTCAGTTTGTCGTGCGCAAAAACCGTGAAATAGGCCGTGACCAGATCCAAGTCAGACCCCGGTTTGAGCTGGGCCCGGAGGAAATCGGCCACCGAGCCGCGCGCGCAGTTGTCCCGTATTCCGGTGGTGTTGGGCATGGTCACGCGTGGGATTCCACAGTCTGGAAGGAAAAAATCACGCTCGTATTATTCCGAAACCCGTTTGGCCGTCGAGCTTTGATCGGCAATGCCGTGCAACAATAACGACTCGGGAATTTTGCGCATCAGGTCGGTGATTCGATCCGCGTGGGCGGCCACGTGGGCCTTTATGCTGGGGGTGCCCAGCAGTTTGTACACGTAATGGCGTGTGGATCCTCCGTAAGTCGCGATCAACCAGATAAATTCCATGGTGTAGTCCGGCGTCAATCGCAAGAGGTCGCGCCGCAAACGGTTGACGTTGTGGTTGTCCGGGGGAATCCAGCGTGCGCCGCGCTTGAACAGGACATGCACCATCGCGAGACATGATCGTGCCTTGGCTGTGTCGATGTACTTGCCGGGGCTGTACGACGGCATGCCCCACGAGATGGTGGCGGTTTCAAAGCAATCCATGATCAGGGATGACCCGCCGGTCGGCTGATCATTGATGGCATACCCTGCATCCAGCAGTCGCACGAGCAGGGATTCGTTGTGCAACCAGCATACATATCGGAGAAACTTGTTTGCGCTCGGATCTGACGGATTCAGTATGATGCCCTTAATATCCAGAATTTCGGGGTGCCGATGCAGCAGCGCGAGCTCTAGCGCTGTGTGGGTTAAATGCTCCTCCGGGTTCTCGCTGGGGTGAGCTATTCCCGTAGCGTAGGGGTTTCCACCAGCCCAGAGCATGAGGGATACCCACTTCAAATTGCCGTGTCGGCAATGATAGCGGAGCGCAATATTGACCTGTTCGGGGAAGCTTTCGTATCGGGCGCGATACTTTTTGAACGTACCGAGTGCGATTCGGATTCGGTTGCACAACGCTTCGGCCAGCGGATAGCCCTTTTCCATGTCGGCGCCGTTGTCGATGAAGAAGTCGATGATGGCGGGTTGCCACGTGTCAAATACCGCACCCAGATCGATGGTCTTGGGGTCCGCACCATACTGCACAAAGAGCTCCACCAGGTCGAGCCGACGGTGTTTCAGCGAATGCGTAAGCGGGCAATAGTCATCAAATCTGGCCGCAGGCGCCCCTCCATCCAACAGGACCTTGATCAGGCTGTGGAATCCGAGCTCTACCGCGATTTCCATCGGTCCACGCGGAGTATGGCCTTTTGCGGGTGGCGGCGGGGGAACAACCGGATTCCCGGCTTTGATCCACGCCTGCACCTCAAACAGCTTGCCCGCCTTGCAGAGGTCTACGAGGGGCTTGATCTGATCGAATGTTGAGGCTTGCTGCATCCGTAAGTCACCAATGCTGGCGTTCGCGCGGGTGGTATTTGTCCTTGTCGTCCAATATCGAGCGGGGCGACTCCACGAGGGGGTCGATTCTGTTGGCTTGGTCATACGCCCATGCGATCCACTTGCCGGTTTCACTGTCTGCGTCGAGCGGCGTTCCTTCCGCCTGCGCTTTGGCGTGCACGGCGCGGATGTACTTTCTGAGGCGTTCCGCTTTCTGCCAGTTGTTGGACGATTCAAGCAGTTGGTCGACCCTTTGCTGCTCTGCCTCGATCTTCTTCCACATGGCAGCGCGCGCCTTCTCGGCAGCCTCAAGCCGCGCCCGCTCCAGTTGACGATCCCGTTCTCTTTTCGCCTCCGCCTCTTTTGCGGCGATCCATGCGGCGGACATTTGACGAACGGACACGGCTACGTGTCCCAAGCAGTCCTCCAGCCGCTGGCGGTCGCCGTCGCTGAATTTGGTTCGTATCCCGTCGCCATGCCCCCAAATGCTCTGGACTGAACGGATGTGGATTTCAAGGCGACCGCAGGGTGCGAAAACCATCCTGTTCTGAGAATGGTGGAATTCATACCGCGATCCGCTGTGCGTGGACGCGGTAGCTTCTTCAACCTGCCTCTTGAGGCCCTCCCGGATGAAGAGTACGACCTCCAAATCCGACTGCTTAATCAATGTTTGTCTGCGGGTTTTGTCGATTGTCACGGTGTACGACTGGGCCTCCAGGCCACGGATCAAGCCCTCCATGATGCGCAGCGCGCGCGGAAGAGCCTTTGGCGACACCCGTATATCCAGGCATGAGTCTGTCGGTGGCCTCAAAATTCCGTCATAGACCGGGGACTCAGCCGAAAGCTGTTTGTGCGTTGTCAAAACGATCGGATGCGCGCCGGCCAAGGTGTTGGGAACGGTGATGGGGGGATACGTGGAGTCCCTCTCCCCTGTCTGCTTCGTGACATATACATACGGGTAGGGCGCAATCGTGATCATCGGGTTGTGCTCGGGTCTGGGAAGAACCGTCTTTTTCACGCGTTGACCTGCAGCGATACGCGCCCAATACCCTAAGGGCGGGCGGGGTATGTCGTTTTTCCGGCAAATTTTTGCGAGCCCCACATCGGAGATGCCAAACTCCCGGGCCACCCGCGAAACCGGCTTCTCCCAAATCCGATCGTACAGAGCTTGCCTGCTAAGGTTGGTAGATGAACGCGCCGAATTGCCCATGATCGATGCTCCCGGGAATGCTGAAGCGGTCTGGTAGAAACAATCCCGCCTAAAATCAAATGGGAAAACGGATCACGGATATGGCCTGCCCTCCGCCCTGTTGCCGTCATGGCACGATGTTGGGCTGTAATGTCAGAAAAAATGATGAGTTTTCCTGACAATAACGACGCAGGGATACCAGCGCTGTGGGGAGCGCCGCCCGGCAAATTTGTCGCCAACAGCGGTCGCGTGTGGCGACTATAGCCGGCCTGAATGATGTGCGTCCTATACCACCGGTCCCAAGGGGGCGATTGATAATATCAACGAAAACAATGATTGCGCTAGCTTCGGGTTCCGGTTCGCACCCCTTAAGGGTGGTGCGAGAACCGGAACCGGTTTTGGTGGTTGCGGTGGTTATGGTTTGGCCGTGAGCGCCGCAACCTAAACCGGTATTCCGGGCAAGGTCAGCCGGAGCATGGCTTCGATTTGATCGGGGGTTCCGTAGAAGACCCGGCCATCCTTCTCTTTCATCCGTGGCGTCTTTTTCACCAGGTCGGAATGAATCCAGTCATCAATAATTGCCCTAGCCCGCTTGTCGCCGACCTTGGCGAGGGATTGGACTTTTGCCGAGAGGATACCCTTCGGGATGGGCCCCTCGGCAAATGCCTGCGGAATCAGCGGGCGGAATGAATCGAGCGGTTGACTGGTGGCGGGACGCCCGGAACGCGATTTGCCGCTCGCCCGCGTGTTGACCAGCTCCTGCCACGCCTCGAAGTCAAAATCCGGGTCGCGCTCGTACAGCATGGTGGAGGGGTCGAGTATGATGGCGAAGGGCGGTTGACGGCGGCCGTCGTTGTGCTTCGCAAAGCAGCAGACGATCGGAGGCGCTTCGGATTCGTCGCCGGGGGCGAGATTCAAAACGCAGCGACTGGCCGTGTAAAGCGCCTTGGACCCCTTTCCGAAATTCGGGGCGTCAAAGCCCACGGCTTGGGCGATATTCTTCGCTCCGGTACGACTGTGGGCGAGGATTACAAGAGCGGCATCGGGGTCGACCTGTCGCAAGAGGCGGCGCAGGACTTGAAGGGTGCCACGGGTGTCCTCGTCGTTATTGGCTTCACCGTCCAGCACGTCGCCCCACGGGTCCACCCACAACACTTGGGGGCGGAAGGATTCGAGGGTTGTCTTCCATCGAACTAAGTTCATGGGCGATGCGACCGTGATGAACGGGTCTTCGGGATGCTCCAGCGTGGCCATCCGGATGTGGGCGTCCAGCCGTTCAAGCTGCTCTGGAGACAGCCCGCCGGACATCCGGCGTACATCGTTCTGAAGCCGGTGAATGCTGTTTTCGGAGCCCATCAACAGGTGGCGGAGTGGTTGCCCGCTGGTGGGGATGTCCGCGAACGGCAGGCCCAGCACCTGGTTGCGGGCCAGGTTGAGGGAGAGACGCGATTTTCCGAGGCCGCCCTGTCCAAAAATCGTACTCACCTGACCCATCGCAAACCCGTCCCCCCAGAAGCAGACCTGGGGCGGAAGCATCAGGCGGGACAACTCGGCCCAACCCCGTGTGCTGTAGGGCACGATAACCGGCGCGCTTTCTGGCGCTGCCTCGGGAGCGGATGTGGAGTCGCGGGGTCCGGTCGATCCCCACGGTAGATAACCATGCTCTTGGGCGAGGGCAAAGAGCGTGCCGAGTGTGCGCCCGCCGCCCGGCTTGAATGAATCCCACACCTTGCGGGTGTCCTGCGGGCCTTGATACTTGGCGCCGCCCATTGCGCTCCACCGGTCGAAGTCCTCATACGCCAAGCCGCCATCGTGCAGGGCCATGCCGACAAAAAGCCAGGTGTCGCGGTCGCAGTCGGCGGGGATATGCCGAAGCGCTTCGCGCGCCCGCGACTGTTCCCAATCCGAAGATTCAAACACGTTGGCCCGGGGCGGTTTCTCCTGTTCACGAAGCATCTCCAGCCATGACGCGGGAAGGTCCGCCTCTCCGCCATCATTCAGCACCTCGTAGCCAGGCGAGGGCGGCACGATCACGTAGCCGCCGTCTCCGCGCACATCCATGCCGTAGGCAGGCTTGTCGGTTCTGGATGGAACTTTGATTCCCTCCGGCACCCGGTAATAGCGATGGCGCCCGCCGCGCGGGGTTTTGACCGTATACGTCTCATGGAGGGGGCCGTGCTTCGCCTCCAATTCAGCGAGCGCCCGTTCGCCGTCCTTGGGCGGCGACTTTGCTGCGTCGAGATCGGTGTCGATCACGACCACTCCGCTGCCGGTGGGGCGCGCGATGAGCGCGTCGGGCCATTGGGACCACCACGCGGCGATTGCCGTCTGGTCGGTCGTTGCCGCATGGAATCCGTGAGCGACCAACGGCCGCTTTGTGCCCGGCTGGCAGGGGAAGATGGGAATTCCCGCCGCCGCCATTGAGAGGGCGTGTTCCTTCATGGTGCACCTCGTTCCGATGCTTGGTCGGGCGCGGTTTGGGCGTTGGCTTCGGTTGCGAGGAAGCGCTGACGGGATTCCAGCAGGCTGAGGGTGGCCTCCTTTTGGGAGTCGAACCATTGGCGATTGTTCGCCACGTGCCAATTCCAGAAGGCATCTTCGTCCAGCGGGTTGGCCAGCATCAGCTGCCAGCATCCGGGTACGCCGAGCAGCCGATTGTCTGCCCAGTACCACTCCCATTCGACGCCGGTCGTCAGGTGCAGGATTTCCAGCAGGGCGTCGGCTTGCTCCTCGGCATCGGTCGGGGGCGCTTGCTTGCGTGCACGATTGAGGTTGCGCATGGCTTCACCCTCCCATCGGCTCGATGCTGCGCGCGTTGAGGAACGCCGCGCACGATTCGCGGTCATAGCTGACGCTGCGGGCCGTCAGCTTGTAGAAGCGGATGGCGCGTCGGGTGCGCAGCCGCTTCAGTTGGTGGGGCGACACCCCGAGGAACGCGCAAGCTTGCGCGGCGTTCAGGCGCGGGGGCCAGTCATACTGTCGTTTCTGTAGCATCTTCATCCTTCCCGGGCCGTGTGGCCCTTTGATGCGCACAGAAATACGAGGTCAAAAAAATGCCGGTTTTGCGGATCGGGACTGGGGATCGAAATGCAGGCCCGTTCGCCCGAAAACCGGTTGCGGATCGGGACTTGCTCTCCTCCAGACCGGGCCGTTCGTCCCTAATCAGTCTGCGGATTTGCGTTGACGGGGTCCGATGCGGCGCGCGGCTTTTGATTTCGACGCCGCGTGCAATCGCTTCAAATCTTTCAGCGTTCTTTCGGGCCATCCATTCGCGTCAAAGTCCGCGAAGAAACCTTGAGGGTCTTGGGGTTGCCATGATGCGCGGGGTACGTCGGACCAAACCCGCGCGATCAGGCTGCGCACTTGGTTTCGATAGTTTCGAGATACGTACCCAAGCTGTTTGGCGAGTTGGATTGTGTTCAGCCGGATCTCGGGTGGATCGAAAAGGGGCGAATCCTCCGCCGCCATCTCAATCAGCCGGTGGGCGATTCGTATGGCCGCTTTCAAATCTTCTTCATCAGAGCATTTTGATTTTGACAGCAGCGCCGCGGCGACCATGGCGACCTGAATGGCGTTTGGTTTGGGCTGGGTGCTCATGAGCGTTGTCAGGCCGAAGCGGCAAGCGGGAACCGGATGACACCGCTATCCGCAGGTTTGATCTTCCAGTAGGCGCGCGCGTCGCGCGGGCGGACGAGCGCCCGGTAATGGTTGAAAAGAACGGCGGTATCGTCGGTATGGCCGAGTTGGGAGGCCGTCCGGGCGGCGTCCTGGAAGGCGGCCAGATGGTAGCTCCCGTAGCTGTGGCGTGCGCCGTTGTGAGGGATTTCCACGCCGGCCCTTTTCTGCACCGCTCTCAGACCGCGGCGCGAATAGAAGACCGGGCCCGCGGCTTGCCGATAGGGGGTAATCCAGGCCAGCAGATTGGGCTCGATCTTGACGTAACGCGCGCGCCGCTTCTTTGCTGTTGCCGGATCGACGAGGATGTGGCGGCGGGACAAATCGATATTCCGCCAATCCAGCGCGGCCAGTTCGCTGGCGCGTAGCCCCGCGAAGAAACTGATGGCCAGATGGGGAAGCATTTGGTGGCGGAGTTTGACCGTGCGCTCGTTTTCTCCCGGCCCTGCGTTAGCCTGCGCGGAGAGGAGCAGGGCCTTTACATCGGCGGGCTCCAGAATGCGAGGCGTCGTTTCCTCTGAGGCGGGTTTTTCAAGGCTTGCCACCGGGTTGGTGTCCCGGTAGCCGCGCTTGAGGGCGTGTTGGAAAAGACGATGCAAGACTTGCCGGAAATGCGCGCGTGTGCGCGGCGCCAGCTTCCTGCAGCGCTCGTTGAGCCATGATTCCAGATCGCTCGTGGTCACACGCGCGATCGGCGTATCGCCGTAGTCATCCACGAGGCCCTTGAGGCGGATGCGGATTTCCTCGATCGTGCGGGTTCGCCGGTTGGCGGCTTCCATCGCCTCGAGGAGTTCGCCGTAGACCTGGGTGATGGATCGCGGAATCGCGGGGGCCGCGTGCTTCTTCCAGAACTCGACCGCTTGGGTCAGGGTGCCGTTGGTGCCGTCGAGCAGGCGCAACGCCGTCAGCGCATCCGCCCGCTTTTCGTCGGTCAGCTTCGAGAGGGAGACCGCGCGATTCTGGAAATCGTATTGCCGGAGATTCTGTTCCTGCTGGCGTTGTTTGCGGAGACTCGTCGCGCATTCTTCGGCGAGTTGCCGGGTGGGAAACTGCTTAATCCATCGCGTCCTGCCGTCGTGCCGGCCGGCGTCCACGCGGTAGCTTTTCGCGCCGCTCTTCTCTCGGACGGCGCGAATCCGCGGCCACTCCCGAGTGCGTCCTCGCGCCGTCAATTTCGGTGTGAATAAGGGTTTCAAGGCGCCCAAAATGTGGTAGGCGAACGGTAGGCGCAAGCAAAAATTTTGATATTACTGAATAAAATCGCAAATATATCACGGGTTAGGAAACCGCTGCTCTGTCCAGCTGAGCTACCGGGGCGGGGGGCGGTTTGGTTGGAAATGACGACGCAAGGGAAACAAAAAACATCCCCTTCGGCAAACAGAACAAAATCCCTCCGCCCCCTCCGTTCGCCCTCCTCGATCCGGATGATAAACCGCAGATGGCGCAGATATCACAGATGAAATTCGCGCACATTCGCGTCAATTCGCGGTGGTACTCCCTTGAACGGGAACTGCGGAGGGGGAGGGGACGACCACGGCGGCTCTTATTTGCTGAGCCGGAAGAATCGAACGGCGTCCGTCTCGTTGGTGACGGGCACGATGAATTGGCCGTTCACGTTCGTGGCGGGCGTGCTGTTGCTGGTCCAGGCGCCGCCCAATGCGGACTGCTCCTCCACGCCGAAGTCGAGGTGCCGCAACGGCCAGTTCAATCGACGGGGCGCGGTGGTCGTGGGGGCGGCCAGGTTCAACCGCACCGGCTCGGCGTTGGTGACGGTGAAGGTCTGCTCCGCGGCCCAGGCGCCGCCGGCGAAGGCGCCATCCACCGCCTGCACGCTCCACCGGTAGACGCCGGGCGGCAGGCGATACGTGATGTTCGTGGTGTGGGCGACGTTGCCGGGGGCGGCGACCTTGCGCCAGCCGGAGGTGACGTTGGCCAGCGGGCTGACGGCCTCGGTGCCGAGCGGGTTGGTGCCCACGCGCAGGTTGTAGGTGAGCAGGTTCGTCGGCGTGATGTCGTCGCTGGCGTGACTCCAGCGGAAGGTCACGGTGCCGTCGCCCACGGTGACCGCGAGCCCCGACGGCGCTGCGGGCGGCGCGTTCGACGGGATGTCCATCGTGTTGCGAAGCACATTGAAGTGCGCGAGCTTGCTGTTGAATCCGGACATGACGGCATCGAGCCGGCCGTCCTGGTCGTAATCGGCGAGCGCCAGCCCCCGGCCGGTCATCTCTACCACGCCAAACGTGTCCAGTTGGATCGCCGTGAAGACCCCGCCGCCCTCGTTGCGCAGGAGCACCGTGCGGTAATCCGCGGGGTCGAAGAATGAACTTTGCGACACATTGGTGGCGCCGCTGATCAGGATGTCGTTGCGCCCGTGGTTAAAGAGGTCGCCGACCGCGACGCTCGCGCCGGCCAGTGCCGGCAGGACGATGCCGCTGTTGGTCAGGTTGCCGGAACCGTCGTTGAACCACAGTTCGTTCCGGGGATGTACGATGCCGCCGCTGTCGGGGTAATAGCCATCGGCCCGGGTGAACAACAGATCGAGGCTGCCGTCGCCGTCGAAATCCGCCCAGGCACTGCTGGCGGATGCCATGTTGAAGAAAGGCCGGTCATCCCCATTCGGGTCGCGGTAGAGCGGCAGGTCCTGGATCCGGTAGCGCCAGGCTTCCGTAAAACCGAGGTCGCCGTCGCCCCGGAACAGTCCGAACTCCTTGCGCTGCGGATCGCCGAAGCCGAGGTTGAATACGTCGTCGAAGCCATCTCCGTCCACGTCGCCGACCGCCAGGGTGGATTGCCCCTTCGTTTCTTCGCCCTGCCCCATCCAATGATCGGACGAACACGGCACGACGGTGTGCCGCTCCTTCATCGCCCAGTTGTACGGGAGTCCGACATGGTTGTTGGTCAGGCGGAGCCCGAACGCCGTATTCTGAAACAGGACGTTGACCGGCGCGAAGACATCGTTCGAGGAGCCCGCAAAGAAGGTCTTCTGGCCGATGAGCAGGAGGTCCTGCTGGCCGTTGCGGTCGAAGTCGCTCGCCACGACAAGCGCGCCCATTACCGGATGGTTGGTGAAGATCAGCGCATTGGTGTTGAACGTCACCGCCCGGTCGTCGGTTCCATACAGGAGGAAGGATGGGCCGGATAAGCCGTCGATCGAGGCGTTGTTCGGACCGCTCAGGATGGGCGCCATTCCCGCGGCAAAGAAGGCGTCCGGGCGGTTGTCGTTGTCGAAGTCGCCGAGGGCGATGCCGGGCCGGGAGCCTGCCACCGCATCGATCAACGGCCACATATTCGTCGGGTTGGCCCCGGGATTGAAGTGGAAGCGGCCGATCATCGCGTAGGGGGTCTGAAGCCCCGTGATGACGAAATCCAGCCAGCCGTCGTTGTCCTTGTCCAGCCAGGCCGTCGCGCCGTTGATCGCTCCGGGTTCACCGTCAGAGTAGGACTGGACGAAGGTGCTGAGGAAGCGATGCGACTCGAACGGGAGGTCGCCGCTGGTGGCGGCGTGCAGGGCGTTGCTTACCGTGACGCGCGCGTGCAGGGCCCGGGTCCGGTCGAAGGTGTACGGGATGTCGATCGTTACGTTGGTGGCG
>CALKUH010000019.1 GCA_937996795.1 uncultured Verrucomicrobiota bacterium
CCGGTTCATGTACTGCATCGCGTGGAACTCGTGCAGCAGCAGGCTGTCCTTCATCGACGCGGCGAGCCCCATGATGCCCCAGTTCGCGAGCTCCGCGCGTTTTGCGCGGACCATGTACGGGTGGTACATCTCCGTGAGGTTGAGCACGATCCGCGCGAGCGCCGGCGCGGGGAAGTCCTCCGCGAGCGCGGGGCGCTCATCGAGGATGACGCGAAGGCGCGCGAGATAGGCGCCGATGACCTGTAATTCGTACGCCCCGCGCAGGTTCAACGGATGATTGTCGAGGTCCGCGTCGACGTTCATCGCCCAGTCTTCCATGTAATCCGCGTAGATTCGCAGATGCGTGCGGTCACCGGTCATCAGATACGACATCAACAAATCCTGGAAGGGACTCCCGCCAAAATCATGATTGATGCGGGTGAAGCCCCGGAAGAAATTGATGTCCTCGCCCAGCTGGCGCCCGGCGGGCGTTTTCCAGAACGGATGCTGGTCCGCACCGCGTTCAAACCAGGCGCCCTCCGGCGGTACGAGCGTACGCGGGGCCCAATTGACCGTGCCGGGCGGGCCGAGCACCCATCGATTCACG
Organism: uncultured Verrucomicrobiota bacterium; assembly: GCA_937996795.1. Taxonomy (GTDB): domain Bacteria; phylum Verrucomicrobiota; class Kiritimatiellia; order CAIVKH01; family CAIVKH01; genus JAMLJG01. The sequence continues at coordinate 587 of CALKUH010000019.1, forward strand.
ATGCCTTCCAGGTTGCGCTCGACTTCCTTCGGGTCCGGCCGGTTGATGAAGCGCCGCTTGCCATCCTTCTGGAAAAAATCCATCCGCAGATCCGCCGCTCCAGCGCCATACGCGGCGGGGTCCTCGAGCTTGGCAAAGAAAAACGCGCGGTACGCCTCCAGCGCCTTCATATACCGTCCGCGCTCCATCTCGGCCTCAAACATCTCAAGGCCCTTCGTACCCGGCACCAGCGCGCGCTGCAGGCGCCGGGCCAGCGCCTCAAGGCCCGCCGTGCTGTTCCGGGCGGCAAACGCCGCGCGACGCGCCTCGGCATCCACGGGCGGCGGGACCACCACCAAGGCGTCCTGCGCGATCTGCTTGCCCTGCACCACAGGGAACCGTTCCAGATTGCCGGTCGGGAACAGCGGCGGCGGTGAGCGCTTTGTCGGCGCCGGATAGAAGACCTTGGGATACGGCTGGGTCTCGACCTCGCGCGAGGTGTTTGTCGCGGGAATCAGGCGGATGTCCTGGATCTCCGGCAGGCGGCCCATGTGCCGGCCGGTCAGGATCACCAGCGCCTTGAGTTCCGAGGTCGACAAGCCGGTCACGCCGAGTTCAACCGGCTGTACGCCGGTACCGGGCGGGGTCCGCACCAGGTTCGCCACCACGCGTCCCTCCGATTTCGCGTCGTAGAAGCTGACCCGGAAGGAAAGCGGTTCGATTTGTTCCACATTCAAATTCGCAACCACACGATAGCGCTGTCCGCCCGGCGCCTGCAGGCGCCACGCCGGGAACTGGAACCGATTCCCCACGCGCGTCAGCCGCCCCTCCCGGACCTCAAGCTGGGGATCGACCCAGTTCAGGACGTGCTGGCCCGCCTTGTCGTCCATCACGAACGCCGCCGCCTCGGCGTTCAACACCAGCACACCATCGGGTTGGGGCCGGATCAACGGCGTCTGCGCGGGCCAGTCGGTTTCCGCCGCGGCCTGCGCGGAAACGATCGAAACAACGGCCGCCGCCAGCAGTGCAGAAATCATGCGATTCATGTTCATCCGCTTGTCCTTCCGATGGATCACATCGGTTCACCCGGCTTTGTTCAAATCGATTCGGGCTTGATCGTCCGCGCGGCGCCATTGACCCGCACCGTCACCGGACGGTCGTGGGTTGCGGCGACGCGAAACGACTCCACCTTGCCGTCTTTCCAACGAACATCCACAAAATAGCCGCCGCGCGCGCGCAGGCCGGTCACCTCGCCCGACGCCCACGCGGCGGGCAGCGCGGGCAGCAGGTGAAGTTCGTCCCGGTGACTCTGCACCAGCATCTCGCACACGCCGGCGACATAGCCGAAATTCGCGTCGATCTGGAACGGCGGATGCGCCGCGAGCAGGTTGGGATAGATGCCGCCGCCCGTCGCGTAGTTCACGCCGCCGGCCATCGTGAAGCGCATCAGCGTGCGCACCAGCTTGTACGCGCGCTCGCCATCCTGCAGGCGCGCCCACAGGGCGATTTTCCACGCGGAACTCCAGCCGGTGCTTTCGTCGCCGCGCGCGTTGAGCGACACCCGCGCCGCTTCGGCCCACGCCGGCGTATCCTGCGGGGTGATCTGGCGGCCGGGATAGAGCGCCACGAGATGCGACAGGTGGCGATGCGGCACTTTGGGATTCTGCTCGTCGCGATCCACCATCCACTCCTGCAACTGACCCCAGCTGCCGACCTGCGGCTTCAGCAACCGATCGCGCTTGTCCGTGAGTTCAGCGCGGAACGCTTCGTCCACGCCGAGCGCGGCCGCCGCCTCGATGGTGTTGTTGAACAGCTCCCAGATCAGTTGCTGGTCATGCGATACACCGTCCTCGCGCGGGCCGTGTTCGGGGGAGTACCCCATCGGCGCGACCAGCGTCCGATCAGGCAATTCCTTGAGGCGATCGCACCAGAACTCGCTGATCTCCTTCATCATCGGATAGGCGAGCGTGCGCAGGTATTCCGTGTCCTGCGTGAACGCATAGTGCTCCCAGACGTTCTGCATGCACCACGCGCTGCCGGACTCGATTTCCTTCCACGTCGAGCCGCCAAAAATGCCGTTCTCCGGGCGCATCGTCCAACCCCGCTGGAGACCCGTCCGTTTCCGCGTGTCCTCCTTGCGGACGTCGCGGATGGAATTCAGCCAGCGCGCGAACGGCTCGAACGACTCGGACAGATTCGCCACATCCGTCGGCCAGTAATTCATCTGCACGTTGATGTCGGCGTGGTAGTCGCAGCGCCACTTCGGCTGGTTGCTGTCGTTCCAGATGCCCTGCAAATTCGCGGGCAGCCCGCCGGGGCGGGAGGCCGCGAGTTTCAGGTAGCGCCCGTAGTGGAAAAACAGGGCCTCCAGACCGTGGTCCGCCACGCCGGTTTCCGTGACGCGCCGGTGCCGCACATCGGTCGGGACGGTCGCATCGCCGCGCCCCACATCGAGTCGGACCCGGCGGAATTTCGGCTGGTAGTCCGCGAGGTGCCGCGCCAGCAACTCGTCGTAGGAACGCTTCTGCGCCGCGTCCAGGCGCGCGCGAACCGCCTCGTCCGGCGGCGCGCCGCGCCAGCCCCGGCTGCGGTCCTGCACAAAATCCGTGCCGCCATCGATCAGCAGCAGCAGTTCCTGCGCATTCGTGAAGGCGACGGTGTTGCTCGCGACGGACAGTTCGCCGCCCCGGTGCGCCACGCGGACCTCGCCCCGGTAGCGCAGGAAAATGGCGTAGGGCTCGTCCTTGGCATACCGATTCGTTTGCGTGTTGCCTTCCATCCACAAGCGGTTCGTCTCCGCCACAACCGAACCCGCGTGCGCATCGAACAGGTCGATCCGCCCGTGCAGCGCGCCGGGCCGGCTCGCCGTGAAGCGATAGACGATCACCTGGTCCGGGAAACTGACGAACGATTCGCGCCGGAAGTCCACGCCGTCACTCTCGTACACCACCGTGTGCACCGCGCGGTCGAGGTCGAGCGAGCGGCGGTAGTTCGTGACCGCGCCGTGCCGGAAGTCCACGTTCAGCGTGCCGAACGCCTGGTAGGCGCCCGTGGAGGTTTCGTCACCGATCCACAGCGTCATTTCGTTGAGCAGGATGCGCTCGCGCGCGACGTTCCCGGACGAAATCGCGCCAAGCCGCCCGTTCCCGATGGGCAACGCCTGCATAAACAGGTTGTCGCCCGGACCCTGATACCAGAGTTCCGTCTCCACGGCCGACACAGCGTGTTCAGCAGGCATCATCAATCCCATCGCCAAAAGACCGGCGGCTGCGTGCAGGCGCTTCATGCCAGGCGCTCGCGCGCTAGTCGTGGAACAGCCAGTCCGCCGGCACCGGTTGCGGCGCGTCCAACCCGGGGCCCGACACGAGCACCTGCGGGTCGACCGTCGTCAATTTGCGGTCGAATTCGACCGACGCCTCGCGCCGGCGCGCGTCGACAAACGCGAACTTCACGGCGTGGAAGCCTGCCGCGAGCGGCACGCTCCAGTTGCCGTAATTGTGCGTGCGCGTGCTCGGATACCACTCCTCGCCGCCGACTTCGAGGGCCAGGTCATAGCCCGCGCGCTCGCCGATGTCATAGAACTCGAACGGCCCGTGGAACGTGTACACGCCCGAGGTCGGAACCCGGATGAGCCCCTCGTAGGTGAAGGCGTAGGAATTCTTGTTTGAGCGCACCGCGGAGCGGTCGAACCAGGCCGCAGCCACGCCATTGGTGAGCGGCTCGACGATGGGAAGCGTCAGCATCGAAAGGGTCCAGTCGTCCTCCCGGTAGGTATAGGCGAGGCCCGGCGCCACCGAGGCCGCGTCCACCGCGGCCGCCGGCTTGTAGTCGGCCCGGCGATAGGTCGCGCTCATGTCCACGGACGCCTCGGTGCTGGCGTGTGTCATCGGCATCGACTGCACTCCCTTGCGGAAGGCCTTTGCGCGGACGCGGGTCGATTCGGTCAGGCGGATCGGCGCGGTGTAGAGCGCGGACTGCGGACCCGGTTCGACGCCATCGAGCGTGTAGCGGATTTCCACGCCCGGCTCCGGGTGTTCCAGCGTCACGTCAAGCGAACCCACGAACACATCCGCCTCCGGCAGGATGCGCACGCGCGTCATCGGCCGGTGGATCGGCGTGAACGACACGCGGCCATCGGCCGCGAGCGCGAATTCCACATCCGCCTGCGGCAGCGCCACGACCTTGCCGCGCACGAGGAACCGCGCACCGTCCAACACAACGCCGGACACGGCGCCGGCGGCGTCGGTGACCGCGAGCAGCGTTGAGGCTTCCGCATCGACATCGCCCGCCGACAACGCGCCGCGTTCCTGCACGGCGCGATAGCGGACGGTTTCGCCCGACGGCGCGACGGCGTCGAAACCCGTGCCGCGTTCCACGCGGACCGGCTCGAACGACGACACATCCGCGGCGCCCGCGCGGCGGGGATAGAGCAGGCTCGCCACCACGGCTTCGCGTTCCGCCTGGAACTCGGGGCCCGTGCGGTAGCTGCTGCCGAACATCACATCATCGGCCTGCAGGATGTGGCCGGGCCGCAGCGTGAGCGGCAGCGATGCCGCGTGGTAGATCGACAGGTTCGCGTTGGTCGGATGCGCGGTGCGGATCGCGCCGGCTTCGGGATCGGCGACAATCTGCTCCTTGCTGTAGGCGAAGGCGCGCTTCGGCGGCGGCGCCTTGCCGCGCGTGCGCCAGTCGTTCTCGCGCCATTCCGGGGGATTGAGTTCGTCCGGGTCGAAGGGCCACAGGAGGTGGTAGGCATGCGGTTTTTCCGCGAGGATGCGGTCTGTCACGATCCAGCCGCCCACGCCGCGGAGGAAGAGCACCTGCCGCCCGTGCGCGACATCGTCGATGAAGACCGTCGACTCATCCGGGAATTTCTCCGCGAACGGGATTTTCAGGTTCCCCTCCGTGAAATCGAAACGCGCGGAATTGTGCCAGCGGTTCGGCAGCGGCTCCTGCCAGGCCGACTTGAATCCATGCGTGCCGTACCAGGGTTTCGGCGCGGCGTAATTCGTGGGATAGAGATCGGTGAAATAGACATTCAAGTGCCCTGCCCCGTCCACCAGCAGCGGCGACTCCCAGCGGAACGCGGTCAGCATGCGCTGCCCGAACGCCTGGATGAAGATGTTCTTGTGATGGCGCCAGCTCCCGTTTTCGCCGGGGCGGTAGTCGTGGAAATAGAGGAACCGCCCGTCGCGATCCCAATTCTCGCGCAGGAAATAATAGCCGCCGTAGGGATAGGCGTCCGACGCGAAGCCCGGGTCTGTCGCTTCGGGCCGACCGAACAGGTTATGCAGCACCGCCGCGTTGTTCGGCTCGGCGAGCGCCTGCGGCAGCGTCTTCATGAAGAACGAATTGTTCGTACCCGCAATTTCCCGCAGCAGCGGGCGCAGCGGGTCCTTGTAGCCGGGCTGCGTGCCGTCCGGCGCGTGGTAGCGGATCAGGTAGCGCGCCATGAGGAACTGGTCCTCGATCATTTGCGCGGACCAGGCCTCGTCGAACCACGCGGGCGGATTTTTCATCGCCCGGAAATACGCCATATCCACCGGCGGCCAGCTGATGAAGTTCTTGTTGTAGTTCGGCGCGTAGTCGACGCTGGTGCCGTCGGGCATCATGTACTGGCGCGCGTAGGATTCGAGGATGCGCCGCCGCTCGGTCAGCAGCGTGTCGACATAGTGCAGTTCCGGGTAGCTCTTCTGCGCTTCCGTGAGCAAGGCGCCGTACATGTGCATCGCGCGGTTCGCGCCGGTCGCGCGCGAGCCCATCACGAGGAGCGGCAGGTCCTCCACCCACGTCCGGAGCATGAGCCGCGCGAACGTGGTGGCGGGAAAATCGCGATCCACATTCGGGGCGTTCAACACGACGAAGTTGATGTGGGAGAACGACGGCCCGCCGGCGCCCGCCGGGGAGATGCGCATCAGGAGGCCCGCCTCCTGCAGGTCCCGCCGGTAATTCAGCAGGTGGTCGTCGATGTAGTCGATCCACTTGTTCAGATAGACGGGGTCGTTCTTCTCGAGATACGCCGCGAGCAGCGTGGCAAAGCACGTGTCCACGCGATAGGCGACGGCGGCGAAGGACGCGTTATCCGGGAAGTGCCAGGACCCCGAGAAGTAGCCGGGCGGAACGAACACCCAGTTCATCGCGCCGGGCTGGCCGTTCTGCAGCACGATGTCGATCATGTGGTCGTTGTGCTTGCCCGCGCGGTAGTAGTTGATGATCGAATCCGTGCCCTTGTTGATCACCGATTGGGGCATCCGCTTGTCGAACATCTGGAACCGGAAGATCCCGCGCAACAGTTCGTCGGGCTGGTTGTAGTACTCGATGAATATGCGGTTCTTCGGATCGCGCGCATCCGTCCTCACCCCTTGCGGGGGCTGGCGCAGCCGGGCGAACGCAAACGCCTTGTAGCCCTCCAGCGCCTCCTGCGCGCGGCCCGCGCGAAAATGCATCCACGCGTCGCGGTACAATTGCTGTTGCGCCTCATTCTCGGGCTGGTAGTCCGGATTCATCAGCCCGAAAAGCTGGCGTGCGAGTCGCTGTACCGCCTCCGGGTTGTTGCGCTGCTCGAACGCGCGGGCGCGTTCCTCCACCCGCGTCGGCGGCGGCGCCGTCATCTGCACCTCGCGCACCGGCGCCCATTCCCGCTTGTGCTCCACCTGTGCGCTCACCGTCGTGACCGCCACCACACCAAAGCACGCACTCATCCATCGAGCAACACGGAGGATCTTCATGACGCGAGGCCTTTCATCGAGAATAAGAATACGGCGATAATTGACTCACACAGAATTACCGCCCGTCAAGCAAACCAGATGATTGCAATTAATTAGATGCCCGAAAAAATTTCGTTCGCCACTGAACGCGAATGACTGCACGCCTCGCGTGCAATCAAATAAACAGGCGCTCCCGAAACCGGCAACGCTATCGATGGGGCGTCCACCAGAGCTGGGACCAGTGTGCGGGCCCGGTGTTCGGTTGCGGCGCGCCGGGGGTGCTGCGGCCCTGTTCGATGTAGCGCGTGAGCAGCGCCTGGAGCGACGCCACCACGTCAGGATGTTCCGCCTGCACGTTGCGTCGCTCACCGACGTCCGCGGACATATCGTACAACTGGATCCGGGGCGAACCGGGCGGCTCCTTGCCCGGCTTGGGGTTGCTCCAGCCCCCGGATCCGGCGCACATCAGCAGCTTCCAGCGGCCCTGCCGGATGGCGAATGAGCCATCGAACGAATGATGCACCGTCGCCTCGCGCAACGCGCGGTCCTGCTTCCCGCCGCGCCACACGGGCAACTGGCTGACGCTGTCCTCGCCCGCGTTGTCGGGCAGCTTCACACCGAGCAACTCCGCGCAGGTCGCAAGCAGATCCACCTGGCACACCGTCTCGGACGACGTCGAGCCGGGCGCGATGCCGGCGGGCCAGCGGATGAGGTACGGGATGCGGTGGCCGCCGTCGTAGATGTCCGCCTTGTAGCCCCGGTATACATGGCTCGGTTCGTGGCCGAGGGCTTTGAGCGCGGAAATGTCGGCCGCGGGCGAACAGCCGTTGTCCGACGTGAAGACAATGATCGTGTTTTCCGCAATGCCGGCTTCATCGACTGCGCGCATCACCTGCCCCACCACATCATCCACCTGGAGGCAGAAGTCGCCGTACGCGGTCACGCCCGACTTCCCGGCGAATTCCGGCAGCGGCAGGATCGGCGTGTGCGGCGCGGTGAGCGGGAAGTAGAGGAAGAAGGGCTGCTTCCGCTTCGCGCCGTCGCGGATCACCGACAGCGCCTTTTCCGTCAGGCGCGGCATGACCTGCGTGTGATCGAAGTCGGGCGCGACCGGGCCCGAACGCTGGTACGCCAGCCCCTTGATCTCGGGCGCCTCGCGATCCGGCACGGCGGTCGGCCGGTCGTTTTCCACATAGACATAGGGCGGGATATCCAGCGACGACGCGAGGCCGAAATAGTAGTCGAATCCCGCGTCCAGCGGTCCCCGCCGGATCGGCTTTCGATAGTCCACCTCGTCACCGTTGCGCCCCCAGTCCCAGCCGAGGTGCCACTTGCCGACGCACGCCGTGAAATAGCCGTGCTGCTTCAGCAGCGACGCGACCGTCATCCGCCCCGCCTCCAGCACCGGTCCGTCGTAGCCGAAAATCACGCCCTCCTTCAGGCGCGACCGCCAGTTGTAGCGGCCCGTCAGGATGCTGTAGCGCGAGGGCGTGCAGACGGCCGACGTCGAGTGCGCGTCGCGGAACGCCATGCCGCCCGCCGCAAGCTGGTCAAGATGCGGCGTGCGGATCTTCGAATCCGGGTTCAGGCACGACACATCGCCGTACCCCATGTCATCGGCAAGGATGTAAATGATGTTCGGCGGTTGCTTCATGGCCAGACCCTGCGCAGCGGAGGAATCGGAAACAAGCGCCACCCACAATGCCGGGATCACCAGCGCGCGGCCAATTATTTTTGCATCCATAAAGAAACCACACTCTTAATCCCCCGCCAACGGCGTCCACGCGCCGCGGGGACTTCCTCTGGTGCCCGCCGGCGCGCCGATGGTCTCGATCGAGTTCTGCAATTGAACATGGCCATCGCTGTAGAGAAAATTATTTTTCTCCATATGCGGGTTGAATTCAAACGTGTTCGTGGAAGCGTTACGCATTCGGATCGTGTTGTTTTCCAAATACGACAAACCACTCAATCGTCCATCCGACACGAACATCGTGCTCGCCGGAACGGTGACATGGGCAGCATGCACCGGTGTGATCTGAACGCTGCGAGAGGCCTCTTCCAATGCAAGACCTGCGACACCTGTGGACACCCGCTGGGCGGTATCCCAAGGCACTCCTGGCGTACCCGGCTGCGGCCCCGAATTGGCTTGATAAGACAAAAGCATTCGACCGCGAGGGCGCAGGGCGCCGATTCCCGGGCAGGAAAATTCGGGACCCGCATCTCTCGGCATGGTTGGTGGCGGGCGATTGAAGATATAGGGATAAAGCGCCTCTGCCCACGTCACATCCGTCAAAAAGTCATTGCCGAGGCCCAGTCGTTCAGCGCTCAGCGGGTAGTAGCGGTTATCAGCCAGGAAATACTGCAAACCCGTGCCCATGGAACGCAACTTGGCTGCACAAGCCGCCTGATTCGCGGCGTCCTTCGCCCGCAACAGCGCAGGCATCATCAGATAAAGCAGCAGCATCACCACCGCGATCACGACCGCGAGTTCGATGAGGGAAAATCCACGCCTGTATGTGTCTGGCTTTGGCATCGACTGAACCCACCGTCCGCCGCGGGACGACACGATTGTTCATGTATGTTTATGGGGCCGGTGCAGCCTGAAACGAAGCCAAGAACGCGAAGCATCTGCAAATTATAACTAATTCCATCGTCGAATTCGCCTGTACGTTATCTGTTCACCTTTTATGCTGGCGTGATGAACCTCACTTCGACCGGTCGGCTCGTCTGTTGTTCCGTTGTGCTGGGGCTTGTGCTTCTGCGGGGTGCGCCTGAGGCGCGTGGGGCGGATGCGTCCGCCGATACGGCGTGGGCGCCGGAATTCTTTTCAACGCTCATCCTCGCCGGGCAGGATCTCCAGCAGCAACCCCACCTCGCGGCGCGACCGGGCTTGCGGCGCGTGGCGGAACAGGCGGCGCGCGGGGCGTGGGCGCCGGCGCTGGCTGCGTTCCACGATTACTATATGGACAAGCTCGCCCGGCTGCCCGACGTGCTGGGCATGCCGGCGGATCTGGCCGACCCGGCGATCAACTTCAACGGGGCGTTCCCCGCGATGGTCACCACGAACGCGGCGGCGCGGCAGAAGACGATCGACGCGGCGAACGCGCTGCTGGCCATCCAACCGGACCACACGCCCAACAGCCATAACTTCGCCAACGCGCTGGCGCAGGCGTTTATCTACACGAGGGACGAACGCTACCTTCGGCAGTGGGACCTGCTGATGAATGCATGGGCGCGGCAGGTCGACCCGCTGGAGCAGGTGCGTCCGGTTTACATGACGCCGGGCGACGCGAAGGGCGCGCCGGGGGCGTTCCAGCATCTGCGCCTCCTGCGCGCGCTCGCCCAGGTGCCCGCGGAGGAACGCACGGCGCTGCGCCCCGAGACGCTCGCGCGCATGCTCGCGAAACTGGTGCGCGTCTATCCGCTCACCACGTCGCTCTACCATGAGTCGAACCCGCGCAACTGGATCAACGAAAGCTCCTACATGATCTCGTGGGTCGGCGCAGCCTGCGACGAGTTCCGCTCCGGCGCGCTGCTCGCCGACAAGGGACGCGGCATGTTCGAGCGCTACGGCACGACCCATGTGCTGCCCGACGGCACGGAGGTCCAGCGCCTGTTCGGCTATAATTTCATGTACGTGGGGGACGGCACGCGGCATGTGCGGCTGCTGGACACGCTGTATCCAGACCGCGCGCAGGCGCCGGAATCGCGGCACGCGCTCGACCGCGAGCGCTGGGCGGATGAACAGCGCGCGCAACTGCGCGACCGCACGCGCTACCTGATCCGCATGAGCACGCCGGACCGCGGACTCCCACTCGGCATTCGCGGCGACTATCGTCAGGCGGATTTCGGGGGGCTGCGCGCGATGATGCCCAACGTCGTCGCCGAACCGGACACGGAGGCGATCATCGCCGCGCTGAGCGGGAAAGTCCCCGGCCCCGCCCTGCCGCCCGCGTCGGACGTGTTCCCCTGGGGCGGCTATTTCTGGCAGCGCGCGGGCTGGGGTCCGGGCCATGCGCACGCGTTCCTCGTGAACAATCCGCTGATGGGCGACAACGGGTTCATGGGGCGCAGCGCGAACAACGCGTTCGGGCTGAACGCACACGGCATGGACATGCTGGAAATCGGCGTCGATGGCGTCTATTCGATCCGCCCGTCGCCGCTGCTCGTGGATGGCCGTCCGCAGAACAACAACGCGGGGATTTTCCTGACGGACAACGAACCCGTCGCGCCGCTGCCCTGGCGTTGGCACACGTCGGCCTCGTTTGACCTCGCGGAGGCGGTGTATGCGGGGCCGTACGCGCGCGCGGACCGGCCGGAAACCGCGCCGGAAATCGCGCAGCTCTACCGCGACGCCATCAAGGACGTGTCGCACCAGCGCCAGTTGATTTTCCTCAAGGAGGCGGGCCTCTGGCTCGTCGTCGACCGCCTGCGCGCGGAGCGCCCGCGCGACTACACGCTGGTTTGGCGGTTGCCCGGTCCACCTGCGTCCAAGCCGAACGTACGCACATTCGACCCGGCAGCGATCCGCGTCGATGCCGCGCAGGAGGCCGTGCACACGGAGGCGGACGGCCAACCCAACCTGTCGCTCTACCACGCGGGCATCGCACCGCTCGACATCGGCACAAAAGCCCCGCGCAACCGGCGTCCCGCGAAACTCACCGTTCTCACCGACGTCCCGGTGAAGTGGAAGGGCCGCGGCGAGGATGTGGTCGCCACGCTCGTTCACCCGCGCCCCGACCGCGCGACGAAACTGGCCGACGTGCGGCGCGCCACCGGCACGGAAGCGGTGGGTTTCGCGTTCACCGCGCCGAAGGGTCTGCTCGTTGAAACGCTGGCGGCCCGGGGCGCCGCCGCCGACCTGAAGACGCCGCTGGTCGCCGCGCGCGCGGAACTGCTGCTGGTTCAGCGCGGATCGAACCGCGTCGCGGGTCTCGTGCTCGGCTGCGAATCGCTGTCGCTCAACGGGCGCGCGGCATCCGTGCCGCAACCGGACTTCAGCTTCGAGGTCGTCAACGGTCGCCTCACGACCACGCCCCTCCTCGCGCCGGTGATGCCGGTGAAGGTGCTGCCCGCCATTCGCGGCTTCGCCGGCGCCCAAACGATCACCCTCACCTGCGAGACGCCCGGCGTCGAACTGCGCTACACGCTCGACGGTTCGGAACCCACGCCGGCCTCCACGCGCTACGACGGACCCTTCACGATTGAGGACACCACCACCGTGCGCGCCCGCGCGTATCGTCCGGGCCTCACGGAAAATCCGCCGGAATTGAACGGCCGCCGCGCCTCGCCGCCGGTCTGGGCATTTTATGAGAAATTGGAACCGATTCCCGCGGCGGCCCCTGCGGGCGGCGAACCGGGCCTGCGCGCAGAGCGGTATGACCGGCACTGGCTCGACATGCTGCACGGCCTCGACCGCCTCGCCCCGGTCGAAGCGCGCGTCGTCTCCGCGCTGTTCGAGAAATGGGACGGCGTGCCCGCGCCCGAATCGTTCCGCGCGACACCCGGCGTGTACCCGACGCCCGCGGAGCAGGCGCCCCCACCCTACGGGCTGCGCTACAGCGGCTTTATCGACGTGCCCGCGGACGGCGCCTACACGTTCCACGCGCCGGATCATTTCATGCGCGACAACCTCGCCGCAGGTTACGAACTCGTCGTGCGCGTGGCGGACCGGCGCTGGCGGCCCGCGATGCAACGGCACGGCTTCGGCACCTGGACCGTCGCGCTCCAAAAGGGATTGCATCCCTTCTCCGTCGAATATGTGGACTATCGCGGCAGCGCGGTCGCCGACTATTATCATCCCGACCTGCGGGTCAATTGGATCTGGCCCGGCGCGCAACCGCCACTGCTGCTGTCCGGTCCTGGCCTGGAACCCCAACCGATCCCGGTCGCCTGGTTGAAACGAAGCACAACGCCTTGAGGTCCAAATGATTTCACGTATCCTCGCCGCCGCAACCACCTCCACGCTTCTCACCGGAGCCTGTCTCGCCATGACACCTGAAAAAACAAAACACGCCGATGTCGATGCACGCGCCCGCGCGCTGATCGCACAGATGACGCGCGAGGAAAAGGCCGCGCAACTCGTGGGCTTTGGCGACTCCGCCAACCCGTTCGGCAACAAAGATGCGAACACCTTCGGCACCGTCGGCCTTGAGCGGCTCGGCATCCCGCCGATGATCATGGGCCACGCGATCACCGGCGTGCGCAGCGGCCGCGCCTCGCACATCAGCGGCACCTATTTCTGCACCCCCGTCGGCGTGGCCTGCGCGTGGGATGTCGAACTCTATGAGAAGATCGGCGCCGTGAGCGCCCTGGAATTGCTGGCGCTCGGGCAGGACTTGAACCTCGGCCCGACGCTGAACATCGTCCGACACCCGCTGGGCGGGCGCAACTGGGAGACGTTTTCCGAGGACCCCTTCCTGACCGCTCGCCTGATCGTCCCCTACGCGAAAGCCCAGCGGGAAAAGGGCATGATTTGCGGCCCGAAACACTACGTGGTGAACGAGCAGGAGCACCAGCGGTTCGACATCAACAACGAGGTGGACGAACGCACGCTGCGTGAAATCTACCTGCCGCCGTTCCAGGCCGCGGTTGAGGAAGGCGGCGCGTTGAACATCATGTCCGCCTACACGCGCGTGAACGGCGTGTTCATGAGCGAGCATCGCTGGCTGCTGCACGACATCCTGCGCGGCGAGTGGGGGTTCGAGGGCTTCGTCCTGTCCGACTTCGCGTACGCCGTCCGCTCCACCGTCGGCAGCGTAAAGGCCGGGATGAACATTGAGATGAACGCGCCCACGCACTACGGGCCGAAGATGTTGGAGGCGCTGGAGCGCGGCGAGATCACGGACGCCGAGGTGGACCAGTTGTTGCTCGAAAAATTGCGCGTGATGATCCTCATGGGCATGCTCGACGGGCGCCCGCGTCCGCCGAAATCCATCGTGCACGCGACCGAGCACCAGGCCCTCGCGCTGGACCTCGCGCGCCGCGCGCCGGTGCTGCTCAAAAATGAGGGAACCCTGCTCCCCCTTTCGCGGAACACCCTCCGCAAACTCGCCGTGCTCGGGCCCAACGCCACGCGGCCCTCGACGCTAAACGGGGTGTATCGCAGGCCGGACAGCTATGCGAACTACCTGCAAGGCGGCGGCAGCGGCAACTCGCCGTACATCAAGCAGGCGCTCATCGACCCGCTCGCCGGGTTGAAACAAACGTCCGGCCCCGGCGTGACCCTCACGACCGCACCCGGGTGCGAACCCGCCGGACGGAAATCCGACGGCATCGAGGACGACAAACCGCTCATCGCCGAGGCGGCGAAGCTCGCGGCCGCGGCCGATGCCGCCGTGCTGTTCGTCGGCCTCACCGGTCAGGCCGAGAGCGAAGGCTTCGACCGCACCGACGCGCGGCTGCCTGCGGAGCAGGAGGCTCTGATCCACGCGGTGCTCGACGCGCAGCCTCGGACCATCGTCGTGGTGATCGCCGGCTCCTACATCGATATGTCGGCGTGGATCGGCCGCGCCAAAGCAGTGCTGTTCGCTCCGTACGTCGGCGAGAAAATCGGGCTCGGCCTCGCGGAACTCCTCTGGGGCGACACGAATCCCTCCGGCCGCCTGCCCTTCAGCTGGCCGCACTCCGTGGACGCGTATCCCAAGGGCACGCTATACACCGGCGGTCCCTACAGCGAAACGAAGCGGAGCAATGTCTATTCCGAGGGCGTGTTCGTGGGCTACCGCTACTTCGACACCCACGGCACGGACCTGCTCTATCCCTTCGGCCACGGCCTTTCCTACACGGCCTTTAAGTATGGTCCGATTAAGGTGGATCGCCCCGCATCCGGCGTCGATGAGCCGGTCACCGCCTCCATCGAGATCGAAAACACCGGAAGCCGCGCCGGCGCCGAGGTGGTCCAGCTCTACGTGCACGATCCGAAATCGAGCGAGCCCCGCCCGCGCCGCGAACTCAAGGGGTTCCAGCGCGTGGCGTTGAAGCCCGGCGAGCGGCAAACGGTGACCTTTAAGCTGGGACCCGACGCCTTCCGCTATTTCCGCATGGCGGACAAGCGCTGGGTCGTCGAGCCCGGGGCCTTCGTGCTCGAAGCCGGCGCCTCCTCGCGCGACATCCGCGCATCGCTCGAACTCACAAAACGCTGACCGCTCGAAGGGTTGGTCTCTTGCAGACGACTGGAGGGCGGAAGTCCCTGTGGAAGGTTAAATTCAACACAATTACAACTTTTCTACTTTTGCTTACTTCCCATCTCTTTTGCTTGTGTCTGAAATTAGTTCAAGACACTATCGGAATTGCATTTTCGGGTACGTAGGCGCGCGTCTGGAGAGATCGAGGGTTTATGGCGCAAACGAAGCGATCGCTAATTGAATTTGACCGTCCGGCCTCGGCCTGGGAAGAGGGGCTGCCGATTGGCAATGCCTTCCTTGGCGCGGTGGTCATGGGGGGTACGGCGGAGGAGCGCTTCCACCTTAATGAAGAGACGCTCTACGCCGGGGAGCCGACGGACACGAGCGATCCGGGGGCGCGGATCGCGCTCGACGAGGTGCGTCGCCTGCTGTTTGCCGGGGATTACACCGCCGCGCAGGCGCTGTGCGAAGAGAAGATGCAGGGCCCCTATACGCAGCCCTACCTGCCGCTCGGCACGCTGTCGGTTTCGCTGGAAGGCCAGGACCCGGCCACGGCCTATCACCGCGAACTCGATCTCGGCCGCGCCATCGCATCGACGTCCTATCAGGTGAACGGAATCGCGCATCGCCGCCATGCGTTCGCGAGCTATCCGCGACGCCTGATGGTGTTTCGGTTCGAGTCGGACGCAGCGAACCTGTCGATGCGGGTGTCCGTGGGATGCCAGATGATGCATGCCATCGAACTGGCGGACACACAGATCCTCCTCCGCGGACGCTGTCCCTGGCGCAATCGTTCCTTCCTCGGTGCCACGGAAATCGCCTACGACGAGCGGCGCGGCGTCGGATTCACCGCCCTGTTCGACGTGCGGACGGAAGGCGGCCAGCTTCGCGCCGACGGCGGCGGATTGCGGATCGAACGCGCGCGCGCGGTGGAAATCCGTTTTGTCGCCGCCACCACGCATCACTTCGCGGACCCGGAGGCGCAATGCCGCGCCTGGCTCGCGGAGACCGCGCATCTGCCGTGGACCGCGCTGCGCGACGAACACGTCGCGGACCACCAGTCGCTCTTCAACCGCGTGGCGCTCGACCTCGGCGGCGACGGCGCGACCGGGCGTTCCACCGATGAACGCATCGTGGCGATGAAGAACGGCGCACCCGATCTCGACCTCGTCCGCACCTTCTTTGATTACGGCCGCTACTTGATGATCGCGAGCAGCCGGCCCGGTTCGCAACCCTCGAACCTGCAGGGCATCTGGAATCCGTTGATGAATCCCCCGTGGTGGAGCAACTACACCATGAACATCAACACGGAGATGAATTACTGGCCGGTGGAAGTCTGCCAGCTCGGCGAGTGCCACGAACCGCTGTTCGATTTCATCGGTGAATTCAAGGAAACCGGCGGCGCGGTGGCGCGCAACAACTACGGCTGCCGCGGCTGGACCCTGCACCACCAGACCGACCTGTTCCGCGGCGCGCACGCGCGGGGGCGCCACAGCGGCATCCACAAAGGCAGCGCGCGCTGGGCGATGTGGCCGATGGCTGGCGCGTGGCTCTGCTGCCATCTCTGGGAACACTACCTGCACACCGGCGACACCGCGTTCCTCCGCGAGCGCGCGTGGCCGGTGATGAAAGGCGCGGCGGAATTCCTGCACGACTGGCTCATCCAGGACCAACAGGGGCGCTGGGTCACCTGCCCCTCCTCGTCGCCCGAAAACGATTTCCTCGGCCCCGACGGCCAGCTCCACGCGCTCTCCATCGCGTCGACGATGGACCTCGGCATCATCCGCCAGCATTTCAGCAACTGCATCGCCGCGTGCACGACCCTCGGCGTCGACGCCGACTTCGCCGCCGCGCTGCGCGCAAAACTCGACAAGCTGATGCCGTTCCAGGTGGGCAAACACGGCCAGCTACAGGAATGGTCGCAGGACTGGGACCGTCCCGACGACAAGCACCGCCACATCTCCCACCTGTTCGCGCTGCATCCGGGCCACCTCATCACGCCGGACACGCCGGACCTCTACGCCGCGGCGCGGCAGACACTGGAGATGCGCGGCGATGACGGCACCGGCTGGAGCAAGGCGTGGAAGATCAGCTTCTGGGCCCGCCTGCTCGACGGCGACCGCGCGTGGAAACTGATCCGCAGCAAGCTCTCGCTGGTGAGCCCGTCGCCGGAACTCAAATTCAGCAGCGGCGGCGGCGTCAGCGCGAATTTGTTCAGCTCGCATCCGCCAATGCAGATCGACGGCAATTTTGGCGCGACGGCCGGCATCGCGGAGATGCTGCTGCAAAGCCACGAAGTGACGACGGACGGTGCGCGCCGCATCCGCCTGCTGCCCGCGCTTCCGGCGGATTGGTCGCAGGGCGCCGTCGAGGGCTTCTGCGCGCGCGGCGGGCTGCTCACCGACATGCAGTGGAGCGGCGGCCGCTTGAAGCGCGTTCGCCTGCACGCCAGACTCAACGGACGATTCGAACTGGTTTATGGAGAACAGCGACGCCTGCTGGAACTCAAGGCGGGAAGCACCATCGAATTAACGGGATCGCTGGCGCATGCTTGAAAACATCCTCTACCTGCACTGCCACGACGGGGGCCGCGAAATCGCGCCCTGCGGCGCGGGCATTGCCACGCCCGCGCTCACGCGGCTGGCGGCGCAGGGGATGTTGTTCACGAATGCGCACTGTGTGTGTCCCACCTGTTCGCCGAGCCGCGCGGCACTGCTGACAGGACAGGCGCCGCACCGCGTCGGCATGTACGGCCTCGCGCACCGCGGCTGGCGGCTCAACGACTACCGCATGCACCT
Organism: uncultured Verrucomicrobiota bacterium; assembly: GCA_937996795.1. Classification (GTDB taxonomy): domain Bacteria; phylum Verrucomicrobiota; class Kiritimatiellia; order CAIVKH01; family CAIVKH01; genus JAMLJG01. The sequence goes on from CALKUH010000019.1 coordinate 18,197, forward strand.
CGCCCGGTTCCTCCGCGACCACGGCTGGTACACCGCGCTGTGCGGCATCCAGCACGAGGCGCATGAACCGTTCGCCGCGCCGTCGGAACTGGGCTATGCGGAACACTTCGAAAGCAAGGATTCCAACGTGACCGCGGACCGCGCCGTCGCATTCCTCTCGTCGTCGCCGAAAAAACCGTTCTTCCTCTCCGTCGGCTTCTTCGCCCCGCACCGCGGCGGGCGCGATCCCTCCGGGTTCCCGATCGAACCCGGCGCCGCGCACACGCCGCCGGCGCGCTTGCCCGAGGACGTATCGGCAACCGACGCCACGCGCGGGGACTATGCGGCGTTCGCCGCGTCAATGCAGGACACCGACCGCCACATGGGCCGCGTGCTCGACGCGTTGGATGCAGCGGGACTGGCGGAGAACACGCTCGTCATCGCCACGACAGACCACGGCATCCCCTTCCCCGGTCGCAAGTGTTCGCTGCGCGACGACGGCACCGGCGTGTTCCTGATCCTGCGCGGGCCCGGCGGCTTCAGCGGCGGCAAAACCAGCGCGGCGATGGTCTCGCACCTGGATGTGTTCCCCACGATTTGTGATCTCGCGGGACTCACCCCGCCGCACGCGCTCGAAGGCGCCTCGCTGCGGCCGCTCGCGGCGAACCCGGCGGCCACGCTGCACGACACGCTGTACGGCGAAGTCACCTACCACGCGGCGGTCGAACCGAAACGCAGCGTGCGCACCGCGGACTGGAAATACATCCGGAATTTTTTCGCCACGCCCGGCAGTCCGCTGCCGAATTGCGACGACAGCCCGTGCAAACGCCGACGCTACGACGAAGGCTGGTTCGACACCCATCCGGACGGACCCGAGGAACTCTACGACCTGCGCGCGGACCCCGCTGAACAAACGAACCGCGCCCGCCGCCACGAGACAACCGTCACGCTGAACGAGCTGCGCGCGAAACTCGATGCGCGGATGCGCGCGACGAACGACCCGCTGCTCGCGGGCGCGCCACCGGCAATTCCCGCGGGCGGCTGGACCACGCCGCCGGATGCGTACAGTCCCGAGGGCGGGTGGCCCGCGAATCTGCCGCGCCGGAAGGGAGCCGCGGCATGAGCACGAATCCGATCCTGCCCGGCTTCCACCCCGACCCCTCGATCCTGAGGGTCGGCGAGGATTACTACATCGCCACGTCCACGTTCGAATGGTTCCCCGGTGTGCAGATCCACCACAGCCGCGACCTCGTCTCATGGCGTCCGCTCGGCGGCGTACTGACGCGTCCGTCGCAACTGGAGATGCGGGGCATCCCGAATTCCGGCGGCGTCTGGGCGCCGTGCCTCACGTGGCACGATGGAACGTTTTATCTCATCTATTCGATCATGCGCACGTGGGCCAAGACCGCCTTCAAGGACGTGCACAACTACCTCGTGACCGCGCCGAACATCAACGGCCCGTGGTCGGAACCGATTTACCTCAACTCAAGCGGCTTCGACCCGTCGCTCTTCCACGACCGCGACGGCCGCAAATGGCTGACGAACTTGCAGTGGGATTTCCGCGAGGGACGCCAGCGCTTCGCCGGCATCGTGATCCAGGAATACGATCCCGCGCAGCGGAAACTCGTCGGCGAGCGCCGCACGATCATGCAGAAGAAGCGCCTGATCGAGGGCCCGCACCTCTACCGCATCGGCGAGTATTATTACCTGTTGCTCGCGGAGGGCGGCACGAGTTGGGCGCACGCCTGCACGCTCGCGCGTTCGAAATCCCTCTTCGGCCCGTACGAGCCGGATCCGATCGGCGATTTCCTGACCACGGGCCATGCGCCGGAGCACCCGCTGCAAAAGTGCGGGCACGGCTCGCTCGTCGAAACGCCCGGGGGCGACTTGTATGTCGCCTTCCTCTGCAGCCGCCCGGTGGGACCGAACCGCCGCTGCATCCTCGGCCGCGAAACCGGTCTCGCGCGCTGCCGATGGACGGACGATGGCTGGCTGCGGCTGACGAACGGCGATCCCGCGCCGCCGGTGGCGGTCGATGGCCTCGCGGATGACGCGCACTCCCCCGCGCAGGGCGACATCGACATCCGGTTCGCGCCGGGGCAACCCGATCCGCGCCTGCAATCGCTGCGCGTTCCGATGGACGACGCGTGGTTCGACCTGACCTCACGACCCGGCTGGCTCACGCTGCGCGGGCGCGAGTCGCCGCAATCGGTATTCGAGCAAAGCCTCGTCGGCGTCCGGCTCACCCATCTCCACACGCGCGCCGAAACACGCGTGGCGTTCGAGCCATCGCACTTCTCGCAGCTCGCCGGCCTGTTCGCGTGGTACGACACGCGGACCTGGTATTTCCTCCACGTCACCCACACCGAGTCGGCGGGCAAGGCCCTGCGTCTTTCGTGGTCGGATGACGGCGTGTGCGGCGAGCAGGCGGACTTCACCGCGCCGCTGCCCGCGGGCGTACCGGTGGATCTGGCGTTTGAACTGCGCGGCGAAACGCTCCAGTTTTTCTGGCGCACGGGCGAGTCCGCCTGGCAGGCCGCGGGGCCCGCCCTCGACGCCACGAAAATTTCGGACGACTACGGGACCGGCCTGCACTTCACCGGCGCCTTCGCCGCGGTGGGCGCCTATGATTTAAACGCCGGTGCGGCGTCGGCACAATTTGCATCGTTGACCGTTTCCCGGCAGGATGGAGGCTTCGCATAAACGCCATGCCCACGCCCACCTCTTCCACGCCGCGCGCACGTGCACTACCCGGCTGGCTTCGCCATCCGATCCGCCTGCTGCTGACGTTCGCGGCGATGTCCGCCATCCTGTTTGTGGTCGGCGTCCTGCTCCAGCGCGGCGCCACCGGCGTGCTGCCCCCGGAGCTCGTCGCGCCCGACGTGGTCGCGCAGTACAATCGCATCCGGTCTCCGATGCTTGATTTCAGCAATGCGCCGCCGATCGCCGTGCAGGTGGACTACAGCGAGGGCGAACGCGCCGCGTGGTATCCGAAGGGCGAAAGCCCCGTGCTCGCCGAGCTGGTGCGCGAAGGCAAATTGCCGCCCGTGACCGAACGCGTCGGGCCTGAGCCGGTGGTGATGCGCGGGGCGGAAGGCATCGGGCGCTATGGCGGCGACTGGTGGATGCTGGCCTCCGACATCGACCAGGTCCGCCTGTTCCTGACATACACCATCGCCAACAACACCCTGCTCCGCGTCTCGCCCTACGGCGACCCGATCGTCCCGCACGTCGCGCGCGCGGTGGTGCCGTCGGACAACTACACGGTGTGGACCGTGCACCTGCGCCGCGGCATCCGCTGGTCCGACGGCCACCCGTTCACCGCCGAGGACATCATGTTCTGGTGGGACCACGTGGTGAACGACCCGGTCACCGGCGTGATCCCGGAAACCATGCGGATCGAGGGTCAGCCCGGGCGCGTGGAGAAGGTGGACGAGTACACCGTCCGCTACATTTTCCCCGTCTCGAATCCCGGCTTCCGGCTCGTCCAGTCGTCGGCGGCCGGATCGCTCTACATGGCGGGGCCGGCCCATTACCTGCGCCAGTTCCATGCGCAACTGGGCGACCAGGAGCTGATCCGGCGCACGTCCGAGGAGAACAAGGTCCGCCCCGAGCTGGTGCTGCGCCTGCGCAACTCGCCGATGAACCCGGAGCGCCCGTCGCTATCGCCGTGGCTGCTGCGGACGTACCGCGACAACGGACCGTGGACCCTGGTTCGCAATCCCTATTACTTCGCCGTCGACGAGCAGGGCAACCAGCTGCCCTACATCGACCGGATCGTTTTCCGCCAGGTGAGCGCCAAACTGGTCGCCAAGAGCATCATGGACGGCGCGGCGTCCGCCATCATGTCGGCGGAGGCCGAGTACGCGAGCCTGATGAACCAGCAGAAGTCGGGGAACTACAGCGTGCGCCACTGGTACACCGGAGGCGCGGCCCAGCAGGTGATCCTGCCGAATCGCCAGCTGCCGGCGGCGGAGGATGACCCGGTCGCCCTGGGGCGCCGCGAGCTCTTGCGCAATGCCGAGTTCCGCCGCGCGCTCGCGCTCGCCATCGACCGCACCCGCGTGATCGGCGCGGAGTACATGGGCTTCGGCGAGCCCACCGCGCTGGGACCCGGCCCCGGCGAACCCGGCCATGATCCCGCGCACTTGCGGGCCAACACGGAATACGATCCCGCGCGCGCGAACCGCATCCTCGACGAACTCGGGCTGACGCGCCGGGATGAGGAGGGGTTCCGGACGCTGCCCGACGGATCCCGCCTGACCTTCCGCCTCGTCTCCACGCTGGTCTCGGGCCCCCTGCTTTTCGTGCGCGACGACTGGAAGAGCGTCGGCATCCGCGTCATCGTGCAGCAGCGCCCCCACCGCCTGATCCTGCTGGAGCGCGAGCGCGCCGACTTCGCGATGGCGGACGGCACGCTGGCCGCCGGCTGGGGCGCCTACGGCGCCGGTGCGCACTATTTCAGCTGGTACCACACCGGCGGGCTGCACGGCGACACGAACGCGCTGGCGATGAATATCCAGCCCTCCCCGCTGGAACAGGAGATGATGCGCAAAGGCCAGCGGGCCGCCGTCACGCCCGACCCCGCGGAGCGCGAAACCCTGCTCCGGGAAGTGCTCAAGGCCGCGCGCGAGCAGGTCTGGACCATCAGCGTCCTCCCGCCGAGCTCCGTGCATGCCCAGGCGCTGATCGTGGTCAAGAACGGGCTGCGCAACCTCCCTGAACTCACGTACTCCTCGTTCGCCAACGGGTCGCCCAACAACGCGGGCCCGGAAACCTGGTTCTGGGAGAACCCCGAAACGATCAACGGCGATCCCGCCACGCCGGAGTACATGGCCGACCGGCACGCGAGCCTGTTGAGCGAACTGCAGCAGGTCACGCTGCCGCCCCGCCAGGTGCCTGCGGCCACCGGCCAGTCGATCCGCGCGATGTCTGCCTTCAAGGCCGGCTGGGTCCTGCAGTCGGCGCTCTGGCTGACGGTCGCGCTCTTCATCGTGATGTCCGCGTTGAAGCACCCATTCGTCCTCCGCCGCCTCTCCCTGATGGTGCCCACGCTCGTCGTCATCTCGGTCATCGTGTACGTCGGGATCCAGCTGCCGCCCGGCAGCTACCTCGACACGCGCATCCAGAGCCTCGAGGCGCAGGGCCTCCGCCAGCAGGCGATGCAGGAGATCGCCGACCTGCGGGAGCGCTTCCACCTCGACGACGGACTCGTGAAGAATTATTTCCGCTGGACGGGCCTGCTGTGGTTCGTCACCTACGAGCACGACGACAAGGGCCTGCTGCAGGGCAATCTGGGCTATTCAATGGTCAGCCTGAGACCGGTGAATGAACTCGTCGGCGACCGCGTCCTGCTCACCTTCGCGCTCTCGCTTGGCACGATCCTGTTCACCTGGATGATGGCGATCCCGGTCGGCATCTATTCCGCCGTCCGCCAGTATTCGCCGGGCGACTACATCATGACCGTGCTCGGCTTCCTCGGCATGTGCATCCCGAACTTCATCTTCGCGCTGGTCCTGATGCTGATCAGCCGCCAGCTGTTCGGCGTCACGATCAGCGGCCTGTTCTCGAGCCAGTTCGCGATGCAGGAGTACTGGAACTGGGCGAAGTTCGTCGACCTGCTCAAGCACCTCTGGCTGCCGGTCGTCGTGATCGGCCTCGCCGGCACCGCGGGCATGATCCGCGTGATGCGCGCCAACCTGCTCGACGAGCTGAAGAAACCCTACGTCGTGACCGCGCGCGCGAAGGGCGTGCGCCCGGTGAAGCTGCTCTTCAAATATCCGTTCCGCCTCGCGCTGAACCCGTTCATCTCCGGCATCGGCGGAATCCTGCCGGAACTCATCTCCGGCGGCGCGATCGTGTCGATCATCCTGAGCCTGCCCACCGTCGGGCCGCTGCTGCTGGATGCGGTGATGATTGAAGACATCTACATGGCGGGCTCGCTGCTGCTGATCCTCAGCACGTTGAGCGTCGTCGGCGTGCTTGTCAGCGACCTGCTGCTGATGGTGCTCGACCCGCGCATCCGGATGTCGGGAGGACGCACCCGATGAGCACCGCGCCCGCCAAAGGTTCAGCCGAACTCGGCTCGATGAGCCAGTCGCAACTCGTGCGGCTGCGGTTCTCGCGCCATCGCCTCGCGGTGCTCTCCCTCTACATCCTCGGCATCCTGTATGTGATGGCCATTTTCGCGGAGTTCGTGGCGCCCTACAACCCAAACGCCTATCACCTCAACCACACCTACGCGCCCCCGCAGCCGCTGCGCTTCGACCTCGCGCATGGCCCGCACACGCACGCGCTGGAGCGCCAGATCAACGCGCTGGATCTGACCGTGCAGTACCAGCGCACGGACCGGGTGGTCGTACCGCTGCGTTTCCTGCCCCCCGCCGACGCCCGGCTCTGGGGCGTGATCCCGATCGGCCGGACCCTGTTCGGCGTCGACCGCGAGGCCTTCCGCCGCTTGAATCCCGGGGCCACCGTGGAACCAACGTTTTTCCTGCTCGGCGCGGACAAGTATGGGCGGGATATGTTCAGCCGCATCGTGTACGGCTCGCGCATCTCGCTCTCCATCGGCCTCGTCGCGATCAGCATCTCCTTCCTGCTCGGCCTGACGATTGGCGGCATCTCCGGCTTTTTCGGCGGCGCGGTGGACCTCGCGATCCAGCGCCTGATTGAAATCCTGCAATCGATCCCAGGCCTGCCGCTGTGGATCGCGCTCGGCGCGGTGCTGCCGTCGGACTGGCCCGACCTGAAAATCTACTTCGGCATCACGGTCGTGCTGAGCCTGCTCGGCTGGACCGGCCTCGCGCGCACCGTGCGCAGCAAGCTGCTCTCGCTTCGCGAGGAGGACTACGCCGTCGCCGCGCGGCTGCTCGGCGCCAGCCACGGGCGCATCATCTTCCGCCACCTGCTTCCGGGCTTCACCAGCCACATCCTCGTGAGCCTGTCGATGACCGTGCCCGGCATGATCCTCGGCGAAACCGGCCTGAGCTTCCTCGGCCTCGGCCTGCGCCCGCCGGTCGTGAGCTGGGGCGTACTGCTGCAGGACTGCATGAACCTCGACATCCTGATCCGCGCGCCCTGGCTCATCATGCCGACCGGTTTCATCGTGACCACCGTGCTGTCCTTCAATTTCGTCGGCGACGGGCTGCGTGACGCGGCGGATCCATACCGGTGACGGGAGAGGCACGAGTGAGGGTTGTGGGCGAGTGACGAGGGCGAGTGACGAGTGAAAAACGAAAACGACAATTTATATCCGCACAGCGAGGGTTCCTCCTCCCGTCCCCCGCCCTCATCCCGCGTCCCTCCTCAAGACCACGTCCTCGACGTGCGCGACCTGAAGGTCGAGTTCAAGACGGAGGAAGGAATTCTCCGCGCGGTGGATGGGGTGAGTTTTGCGATGCGACGCGGCCGCATCATGGCGCTCGTCGGCGAGAGCGGATGCGGGAAAAGCGTGACGAGTTACTCAATTCTGCGCCTGATCCAGCAGCCCGGACGCATCGCGGGCGGCCAGATCCTCTTCCGCTCGAAGGACGGCTCCTCGGTGGACATCGCGGCGCTGGACGAGAAATCCGAACAGCTCTTCCACCTGCGCGGCGGCAAGCTCAGCATGATCTTTCAGGAACCGATGACCGCGCTGAGCCCGGTGCACACGGTCGGCAACCAGGTCTGCGAGGCGATCCTGCTGCATCAGAAGATGACGAAACAGGAGGCGCGTGCGAAGGCGATCGCAATGCTGGGCAAGGTCGGCATCCCCGCCCCCGAACGGCGGATCGACCAGTACCCCTTCGAACTGAGCGGCGGCATGCGCCAGCGCGTCGTGATCGCAATGGCGCTCGTATGCAACCCGGAGGTGCTGATCGCCGACGAGCCGACCACCGCGCTGGACGTGACGATTCAGGCGCAGGTCATGGGGCTCATCAAGGACCTCCAGCAGGAGCTCGGCACCTCGACGCTGCTGATCACGCACGACCTCGGCGTCGTCGGCCAGCTCGCGGACGACATCGCGGTGATGTACCTCGGACGGATTGTGGAACAGGGCCCCGTGCGTGAGATCATGAAGAACCCGCGCCACCCGTATACGCTGGGGCTCTTGAAATCATTGCCGAGCCTCGCGATGAACAAGGCGCGCCTCCCGTCCATCGACGGAACGGTCCCATCGCTCAACGCCATCCCGCCCGGCTGCCCGTTCCACCCCCGCTGTCCGTATGCGAAGGAAGGCCTCTGCAACGTCGGCGCCCCGCCGCCGGTGGAATCCATCAATGACCGTCACGCCGTCGCCTGTCTCCGCTGGCGCGAAGTGGAAGGAGCCGCGAAATGATCGCCGCACCTGAACCGCTGTTGAAGGTACGCGGGCTTTGCAAACACTTCCCCGTGATGAGCAAAGGCATCCGGCGCAGGCAAATTGGCGTCGTGAAGGCCTGCGACGAGATCAACTTCGACCTGATGCCCGGCGAGACACTGGGCCTCGTCGGTGAATCCGGCTGCGGCAAAACGACCACGGGCCGCACCATCCTGCGCGCACTGGCGCCGACGGCTGGAGAAGTGCTCTTCAAACTGCCCAACGGAAACAGCGTCGACCTCGCCACGCTGTCTGAAGCCCAACTCCGCCCGCTGCGGCCGCACATGCAGATGGTGTTCCAGGACCCGTATGCGAGCCTGAACCCCCGCATGACGGTGCGCGACATCGTGGCGGAGCCGCTGGTGATTCACAAGATGGCGAAAGGCAGCGAACTCGACGACCGAGTGTCGGACATGCTCAAACGCGTGGGCTTGAAACCCGAGCATCGCACGCGCTACCCGCACGCATTCAGCGGCGGGCAACGGCAGCGCGTCGGCATCGCGCGCGCGCTGATCATGCGCCCGAAGCTCGTGGTGTGCGATGAAGCCGTGTCGGCGCTCGATGTGTCCGTGCAGGCCCAGGTCATCAACCTGCTGCAGGATCTCCAGCAGGAACTCGGGCTGACCTATATTTTTATCGCGCACGACCTCAGCGTCGTAAAACACATTTGCGACCGGATCGCGGTGATGTATGCGGGCCGGATCGTGGAGCTGGCCCAGACGCAGGCGCTCTTCGACAAGCCGGTTCACCACTACACGAAGATGTTGCTGTCCGCGGTGCCGAACCCGGACCCGGACGTGCCGATGAACATGGAAATCCGCGGCGAAGTGGCGGACCCGGGAAATCTCCCGCCGGGCTGCGCGTTCTCGCCGCGTTGCGCCGCCTGCACGGACGCCTGCCGCAAGATTGTTCCCCAATTGGAGGAGAAATCCCCCGCACGCTTTGCGGCGTGCTATCACCCGGACCTGTAATTTGCACGCCTCGTCGTCGTCGAATAGCGAAAACGAGTGCGTGAACGAGAACGTGAACGATTAAATAACCTATGAGTACACCCGCCAAATCCGACGTCGCCGCCGATCAACACTCCATCATCGGCATCCCGAACAACAACGACAACAAACCGGTAAATTTCCAGAGCAACCCGCATCCGGACGCGGCGTGGTTCCGCCGCGGGAATTTCGGCCTGTTCATCCACTGGGGCATCTCGACCGTCAACGGCACGGTGGACCTTTCGTGGGGCATGATCCAAGGGGCGGCCTATGATCTCGGGCGCAAGATCACGCCGCGCGAATATTTCGACCTCGCGCCCCGGTTCCAGCCGGACCAGTTCAATCCCCGCAAGTGGCTGAAGGCCGCAAAAGCCGCGGGCATGAACCACGCGATCCTGACGACCAAACATCACGACGGCTTCGCCCTCTGGCCCAGCGCGTTCGGCGACTTCAACACGAAACGCTGGCAGAACGGCCGCGACTACGTGCGCGAATATGTCGACGCCTGCCGCGAACTCGATTTCAAGGTCGGGCTCTACTACTCCCCGCCGGACTGGCACTACACCCGCGAGCGCATGTCCTACTGCCGCGCAAGCACCGGGCAGATGCCGACGCCGCACCTCGACCTCGACCACAAGCCGCGCACGCTCCCGCCGCCCGATCCGGCGTTCGACCGCGCACACCACGCCTACCTGAAGGGCCAGATCGAGGAACTGCTGACGAACTACGGCCGCATCGACCTGCTGTTTTTCGACGGGCGCCCCGAGGTCATCTCGCTCGACCGCATCCGCGAATTGCAGCCCGGTATCCTCGTCAACGAGCGGATGCACGGCTATGGCGACTACACGACACCCGAGTGCCGCGTGCCGGACCAGGCGCCGAACCCGCCGTGGGAGAGCGTCGATGTCTGGGACGTCGCGGGTCGCTGGGGCTACGCCGAGCCGTTCATGCAGAAATCCGCACAATCCGTCATTTGGCGCCTCTGCCAGTGCCTCGGCATGGACGGCAACTACATGGTCAATGTGGGTCCGCTCGCCAGCGGGGAATTGCCGCCGCGCGTGTATGCGGATCTCGCGGAGATCGAGCAGTGGCGCAGCTGGGCCGCTCCTGCGCTGCGGAACTTCAAGCCGCTCAAAGGCATCTGCCGCCTGCCCGCCAACGACCAGGGGGACACGATCTATGTGTTCGTGCCGCCCCTCACCGAACACCTGATTGGGCTGGAGCCGGTCCGCCGGCCCAAATCCATCACCTTGTTGCGCACGGGCACGCCGCTGCAATACGGCTACATGGATACCTACCGCCCAACCGCGAAGCTGAACATCGTGCCGCCGTCGGTGACGGAATCCTATCGGGGCGTGGAAGTGATCCGCATCAATTTCTAATCGCGACACGGGTCAGGGCGTGCCGGCCAGCAGGGCCGCATGGTCTGCCTGTCGCTGTTCGTCCAGCCAGGCATGCGCCTGCAGGCATGCCTGTGTTGTGGACAGTGTGTTCGCCCACAATTCCGCACTGACCGCATCGCGCGGCGCGAGGTGGCGGATGAACTCCTCCACCGCGCGATCGCGCAGATCGCAGGGCGGCAACCCGTTCATCCACGCCGCCGCCGCCGCCGCGTCCTGTTGCGCCCACTGCTGGACCAGATTCATCACCGCGGCATGCTGCATATCGCCCGGGGGAAAGGCCTCCACCCACGCCGCCGCGACCGGGGCCTCCTGCTGCGCCCACCGCTGTACAATGCCCGCAACGGCATCCGACTGGCGGCGTCCCGGAGGAATCGCATCAATCGCAAACAGGGCGGCGGCGCGCGGGTCCCGGTCCGCCCACAGCGTCGCGACCGCAACAAGCGCCCGTTGTCTCAAGGCTTCCGATTCGATTAGTACCGCCCACGCGCCCGACCGTTCCGGATCTTTCGAGGCCCACTGACGCACCACGTGAAGCACGGCTTCGTCGGAGGTTCCGCCGGAATTCTTATCCATCAACGACCGGGGCGGATGGCCCTGCGACACCGCATAGGCGTGCGGTATCGATTCGCGTTCACGCAGCGCGCTCTGCGGCACAGGAGCCGAGACCTCATCCTGCACAACCAACACGCCGGCTTGCACGTCCTGCTCATCGAGTTCTTCTTCGACAACCGGACGGAGCGCGACCTCCGGATGCAAGGGCTGACGGCGGGTTTGGAAGCCCATTCCCGCCGTCCCTGCGCTACCGTCATCGGAAGGAATCAGTCGGGCGCCTGCGTGCGAGGCGGGCGTCCCCGGCGCCGCCGAACGTCCGGTGTGGAATACGGCGCCCGCGGCGCATGCCGCGAAGACCGCGACTCCCCACCCGACGATTCGGTTGGCGCGCATGGCAACCACTGCTTACGGCGTTGCGGTGACGGACGTGATCGTGCCCGTCGCCATGGTGGAGTTGTTGTGGCTGGTCAGCGAGATGCCGATCAACACATTCGACGACATCGTGATCGTCTTGGAATTGATCGTCGTCCAGTTGGTCCCGTTGGTCGAGTAATAGCCCGTGAACGTATTACCCGTCCGGTTGACGCGCACCCACTTCGGCGGCGCGCCAATCGAAACCGCCGTTTGCGTGGCGTTGCCACCGGCGGTCAACCGCCACTGACAACTGACACCCACCGTCGGACGCATATGAACCGCCATGTGCTCCGCGTTCGTGGCGACGGACTCGCGGATCATCACGCCGAACTTGGTCCACGAGTCGACGTTCTGCACGCTGGTCACCCGCCCGATGATGTCGCAGTCACCGCTGGCGAGCTGATAGACATAGCGGAAGTGGTCGCTGGCGTTCCAAATGTCGGAGCCGGACGCCCCCACGAAGTAGGTGCCGTTCGACCAGAAGGCGTGGCCGGGATACGTCACGTTGCCGATGACCACGGTTTCCCATGGACTCAGCAGCGACTCCGTCGTCGCCGACGCCTCGGCGGAATCACTGCTGGACCCCGACACCGCATTCACGGCGGCCACCACGTAGTAATAGGTTACGCCGAGCCCAAGGTTCGTGTCCGCGAGCGTCGTATCGGCGACGCCCGTGGCGATCGTCGCGTAGGGCCCGCCGCTGTTCGTCGCGCGCTTCACGGTGTAGCTGTCCGCGAACGCCGCGGCCGACCAGGTGAGATCCACCCCGTTGTAGATCCCCTCGGCCTGCAGGTTTGTCGGCGTCGAAGGGGACGGCATGTCGACGGTGAAGTTCCAAACCGGTCCCGTGGCCACGCCGCCGGCATTCATCTCGTCGATGCGCCAGTAGTAGGTCGCGTTGTACGCCAGCGTTCCGGGCGCGTAGCTCGTGCCGGACTGTGTGGCGACATGCTCCGGATCGCCCGAATTCGCCGACCCGACCGCGGCGGCGCTTGTGCCGAAGTACACGCGGCGCTCCGCCGCGCGGGCGCCCGCGCTCCAGCTCAACGTCGGTGCATTGACCGTGCTGGATGACGGGCTGTCGGGGCTCGGCGCGGACGCGAGGCCCGGCGCCTCGATGATGGTCGTAAAGGACCAGACGTCGCCCGTTGTCACGCCGCCTTCATTCACCCCGTCGATACGCCAGTAGTGCGTCGTGTCGTAGGCGAGCGCCCCCGGGTCATGGGTGGTGGCGGTCTGTTCGCCCGCGTAAGCGAGCGAGGCCGCATTCGTCCCGATGTATACGCGGTGCGAGGTCGCCCGCGCGCCGGCGGTCCACGCCAGCGTGGCGTCGATCTCGACGGGTGTCGCCCCGTTGCCGGGCGCGGGCGACGCGGCGAGGGCCGGCGCCTCCACGATCGTCGTGAACTGCCAGACCTGGCCTTTGATGCGCGCGCCGTTCTTTACTTCATCCACACGCCAGTAGTAGCGCGTGTCGTGGGCCAGTCCGGCAGGCGCATAAGTGGTGGCGGATTGCGTGCCCTTGAAGAGGCCGCCGCTGTTCGTGCTGGCGGACGCGACCTGCGCGAAGTTCGTCCCCACATACACATCGCGCCACGTGACGCCCGAGCCGCCCGTCCACGACAGCGTCACATTCGTCGCGACCAGCGTGGCCCCGTGCACGGGGCTCGGCCAGTCCGCGCCATCCACCGCGGGCCAGACCAGCAGCGTCTGACTGCTCGCCGGGAAACCCACATAGGTCGGGCGGTCATCGAGCCAGCGGTTGCCGCGCACCAGCACATGGGAGAAGTTGCCGGAGCGGGAATTGGTGGAGACGTGGTTGTTCTCGATGATGCCGTTGTGGTTGGCGAACGCGCCGCTGAGCTCGATGCGCGACGCGCTCGCGGTGTTCGAATGCGCGATGTTGTTCCGGAACACGATGCCGTCGCCCACGGAGCGGCCCTTCAGGAACTCGATGTGCAGCGGCGTCCGGTCCTCCAGGCGATCCGACAGGGTGTTGACCGTGTATCCCAGCTGCACATTCCCCGTCACGATGACGTTGTCGTACCACTCCGCGTTCCAGCCCGGCAGGATGGCCTGGTTCCGGCCGCCGCCGCCGGCGTTCATCCATCCGTTCATCCAGTTGTTCGGATACGTCACCGTATTCTGCGAATAGACAATGTCGGTGGAGTGGCGGTACGCCCACACCCAGTCGCCGACAAACTGGTTCCGGTACAGGATCGCGCGGCCGATCTGTGTGACGAGGTGGACGATGGAGGAGCCATCCGGATCGACATCCCACGCGCGGTCGAGCGTGATGTTGCGGCCGTTACGAGATTTCATATGCCGGTACTGCCCCTCGCCGCGCCCGTCCATGATATAGACGCCGCAGAAGTTATAGAGCGTCCCCGTACTGAGGTTGAGGGAGCTGGCAAGCGTCATGTTGGTGCCGTTCACGCTTTCGATGTAGCCCAGATACGGGCCGTCGCCGCCGTCCGTGGACCAGCCCGGCACCGTGTTGTGGGCCAGGTAGTAGAAGTCCGAGTACGGTCCGCCATAGTTCGCGAGCGTGATCCCGTAGCCCGAGATATTGTTGTGCTCGATCAGGGTGTTGTAGCCGTCCTCCGCCTGGATCGCGTTGCCGCCCTGCAAGCTGCTGTGGAAATAATTCGAGATGATCTGCACATGATTGGCCTCCGTCTGGATGCCGCGCGAAAGCCCGGTGAACTCATTGCCGATGATCTGGATGTTGTCCCCGCTGCAATTGATCGTGCGGATCCCGCTTTGCGGCTTGTTGTTCACATTCAAGTATCGGCTGATCTTGCAGTCCTGGATGCGGAACTGGCCCCACGTATTGATCAGGTGGCCGGTGTGGCTCACGAAGTCCAGGTGCAGGTTCTCAAAGGCATATTCGCCACCCGTGAAGACATACTCGTCCTTGTTCGCCGAGGCATTCGTCGGCCAGCGCAAGACGCTCAACCCGCTGCCGTCGCCCCGCACGATGGTCTTGTTGGGCACACGCATCTGGATGTTCGAGATGCTGTAGGTCCCGGCGGGCACGTACACCACGCCGCCCCCGTTGTTCGAGGCCGCGTTCAAGGCCGCCCTGAACCGGAGCGTGTCCGTCGCGTTGGTAAACGTCGTGATGTTGAACACGTTGGTGGGCCACACGACGGGATTTGAAATCGTGAACCCCTGATGCGCGCCGGAGTCCAGCGGCTTGGTCGCGCAACGCACCCAGCCGGCATTACCCCCGTAGCCGTTGTGGATGTAGACCGTGTACGTACCCGCGGTCACGGAAGCGGGAATCGGGAAGCGCGCGGAGTACGCCTCGGCCTGCTGCGCCGTCGCGATGCCGATGGTCGCGCCGCCCTGCACAAAGGCGAGGCGCACGTTGGTGGCGCCGCCACCATTCTTGTCGAGATTGATCGCGCGCCCCTGCACGCGAATCCACCCGCCCGGGCTCGCCTTGCTGCCCGTGTCGCCCAGCGTCCACCACGGATCGGGCCGGTTCAGGCGCTGGATGTCGGACGTCTTGCCGCCGGTGATGATGCGGTACGCGTACACGCCCGCGGGCATGTCCGAGGCGACCGGCAGGATAAAATGGATGCCGCGCTTGTGGGACATCACGGTCTGGGCATCCGTCCACTCGGCGACCGTCGGCGCGGGATCGTTCACATTCGGATTGCCGATGGTGTCGTCCGGCAGGCGCGCGAGTTGCACCTTCGTGTGGCCGATGCTCCAGAACCCGTTGCCGCGGACCAGGACGGCTTCGTCGGGATAATTCGGCAGGGACGTCCAGAACACGCGCGGCTTGCCGGGCGTGAAGGACCAGATCGCGCCCTTCCACGGACTGCCGGGCAGGTTCGTGTTCACCTCGTCGATGCGCCAGTAGTACGTCTGGTCCACCGTCAGCGGACCCGCGATCGTATAGTTGGTCGCCGTCACCCGGCCGAGGTACACATTCGTCGAGGCCGTGGTCGCCGTCGCCACCGCGTTCGAATCCGATCCAAAATACACATCGTGCCCCAGCGTCGGCGAGGCGTGGGCCGAGGCCTTCCAGCGCAACACCACATTCGTCACCGGCAGGTCCGTCGCGCCCGATTCCGGGGTCGGCCCGTAGGACGTGTAGAAGGACGAGCCGCGCACCGAGGTCTTGCCCGTCACGCTCACATTGTAATCGTATTGCACGCTGCCGTTGCCGTCATAGGCGATCACGAGACCGTCCGCGACATAGCCCGCAATCTTGTTCGTCACGTTCCCATTGATCACCAGGGTTCCGCCGCCAACATCCAGATAGCTGTACAAGTTGCTGGCCACACTGAAGACCGCCGCCGTCGCCGTGCCGCCGTAGAGCTGGAAAATGCCGGTCCCGTTGGCGCCGACGTCCAGATTATTGCCCACCACCAGGCGGCCACCGGTCATCTCCAGGCGTCCCTGCACACCCGAAGCGTCTCCGATCGTCAAATTCTGGCCAACCCAGAGCAATCCGCCCTCGATGTAGACGGGAATCGTGCCCTGCCCGGCGCCGGGCCCAATGAGAACCATCTGCGCAATTCCGGTCACCCCGTCAACGATCCGCGGATAGCGGTTGAATGCGCTGGAATAAATATTCGCCTGATCGTTGTCACTCGGCGGATTGGCCACCCCGCTCCAATTGGGCCCGTTGGTCCACGAATCGCTCGTCTGCCCATTCCAATTCTTGTTCCCCGCCCAGCCCGTTGATGCACTCAACGCGACCACCAGTCCCAACCAGACGCATCGATTGAACATGACCACACCCTCCCTTGCTTCCACGGTTGTTGCCATCCTCACCGCCGCACGCGGGCATAAAAAAAGCGGATGCGTCATCCAACGCATCCACCCAATCCTCACCGCCACCGCCTACATCTCGTAAACGCCGTCAGCATGCTTGTAATTATTTTGCAAGGCCGAGATAACACAATATTAAAATTAGTTTAATATGGGCCACATCCGGACCGCTCCTGGTACAGCGCTTGACTTCGCTGACCGATTTGCCGATAAAAAGTAAAATATCGGCCCATTATCGCATCAAAAACACTGATGCAATAACGTTATTACAATGCGATGGTATGGAGGGCCGGCCAGATTGTAATTAGCTGGCTTTGGGGAGAATCCGGCGTCAGAACGCGAGCGAATCGCCGTGTGCGCGCTGCTGCGCGCGCAGCGTGGCGAGCAGGCGCTGCAGGGTCGCGGCGTGGCGCGGGTCTTCGGAGAGATCGCGCATTTCGAGCGGGTCTTCGCGCAGGTTGAACAGCAGCGTTTTCTTCGCCTTGGGGTAGACGATCACCTTCCAGTCGCCTTCTCGCAGCATGCGTTGCGCGCCGGTGTAGCCGCCGAAAATCGCATCGTACTGCGTCTCGCGCTCGCCGCGCACGAGCGGCAGCAAGCTGCGGAAATCGACATGGCCGGGAATTTCGGCGCCGGCCAGTTCGAGCGTGGTCGGCACGATGTCCTGCATGTACACCGGGGTGTCGATGCGACGGCCGGCGGGCATGCCCGCGCCCGCAAGGATAAGCGGCATCTGCATGCTGTGCTCAAACATGTTTTGTTTGCCCATGAGCCCGTGCCGGCCCACGGCGAGCCCGTGGTCGCCGGTGAAGATCACCAGCGTCGAATCCGCCTTGCCGCTCTTTTCCAGTGCATCAAGGATGCGCCCGATCTGCTCATCCATGTGCTCGATGATGGCATAGTATTCCTGGCGGTGGACTTGGATCGCGCGCGGCGTGCGCGGAAATGGCGCGAGCGTTTCGTCGCGCAGCGTTTCGCCCGCTTCCATCTCCTCTCGATACGGATACGCAGGCAGGAAATTGTCCGGCACGGTGACGCGCTCCGCCGGGTAGCCGTCCACAAAGCGCTTCGGCGCCTGCCGCGGATCGTGCGGCGAACTGAAGGCGAGGTACATGAAGAACGGCGCGTTGTTGGTGGCCTCCTGCTCCAACAGCCCCACGGCATCGTCCGCCAGCACCTCGGCCCAATGTTTGCCGCCCTGCCAGTGCCCGCCGAGCTTCGTGTCGTACGGCGACCAGCGGTCCGGCTGGTCCTCGCTGGGACGATGGTAGCCGGACGGCACCGCCTTCGGCATGCCGGGCCGCTCGCGCACCAGCGTCTGGAACACCGTGCGCGGATCTGTTCCAACGTGCCACTTGCCGGACATCCGCGTGACGTACCCCGCCTGCTCAAGCAATTGCGGCCAGAGCCGGCGCTGCGCCACTTCCCGCTTCAGCGACCCGTCGATTTTTTCCGCGCGATAAAGCGACCGGCCGGTCATCAGCATCGTGCGACTCGCGATGCACACCGCGGCATGCCATGAGCCGGGGTTGTAGGCGTTCATGAACGACACCCCGCGCGCCGCGAGCCGGTCCAGGTTCGGCGTGCGTACCTCGCCGCCAAAGGCCTGCACCCCATCCACACTCATGTCGTCGGCCATCAGGATCAGGATGTTCGGCCGCTCCGGCGCCGCTGCGCGCACCGGGGAAGGACACGCGAGCCCGACACCCATCAAAATCGAGCCCGTTAGACGAGAAATCGAAAAAACCTTCATGGCATATCTCCCTGATCCGAAACGGCATATCATAACGAAAAAACACGAACAAGGAAGGATTGTAATAAATTGTATTATATTGGCATTATAAAGGTTCGCCACTGTCGGGCTCGGAGATCAGCGCGTAGGCTTATTCCTCGCCTTGCGGCGGTTGAACCAGAAAAGAGCATGGAGACAGGATGAACAGGATATACAAGATTGAAGGGGAACCCGTTGCATCGCGCGCAGGCTTCACTCGCGCGGTGAATATCAGTTCCGACGCAACCCCATCCTGTTCATCCCGTTGATCCTGTCCGCCGATGCCGAACGGCCGATTTTAGGTTGAAAGGAACTCGTGCGATGAACCTGCGAACCCTGGGCGGTGGATTGTTGTGCGGCGCGTCGCTGACCCTGTGCGCGCCGATGGGTGACGCTGCCGCGAAGTCGCCGGGGCCCAACCTCGTGTTTATTCTCGCCGATGACCTGGGCAAGGAATGGATCTCCGCGTATGGCGCGGAGGACATTCGCACGCCGAACATCGATGCGCTCGCAGCGGGCGGGATGCGCTTCGAAAACGCCTATGCGATGCCGCAGTGCACGCCGTCGCGCATCGCGCTGCTCACCGGGAAGTACCCCTTCCGCAACGGGTGGGTGAACCACTGGGACGCGCCGCGCTGGGGCGACGGTTATTTCGATTGGAAACACCCGGAAAACACCACCGTCTTCCAGTTGCTGCAACGACTGGGCTATAAAACCGCCGCCGCGGGCAAATGGCAGATCAACGATTTCCGCAAAGAGCCCGACGCGATGACGCGCCACGGGTTCCACGACTGGTTCATGTGGACCGGCTACGAGGACGGCAACCCCGCCAGCGATCTGCGCTACCGGGACCCCTACATCCACACGCGCGAGGGCAGCAAGACCTACTCCGGGAAATTCGGCCCGGACCTCTACTCGGACTTCCTCATCCAGTTCATGCGGAAGCACAAGGACGAACCGTTCTGCCTCTACTACGCGATGGCGCTTCCGCACGACCCGTTCACCACGACGCCGGACGAGCCGAAGGCGGTCGGCAATTTGGAGAAGCACAAAGCCATGGTCCGCTACATGGACAAGATGGTCGGCAAACTCGTCGCCGCGCTCGACGAGGCGGGCGTGCGTGACAATACGATCCTCGTCTTCACCGCGGACAACGGATCCACCAGCAGCATCACAGGCCGGCGCAATGGACGCCCCGTGTCCGGCGCGAAGATGAAGCTGGATGAGACCGGCGCGTGCATGCCGTTCATCGTAAACGGACCCGGTCTCGTGCCGGCGGGGGTGGTCACGGACGCGCTGACGGATTTCACCGACCTGCTGCCGACGTTCGTCGACCTCGCGGGCGGCACGCTCCCCGCGGATTTTGTCACCGATGGTGCATCGCTCGCGCCGCTGCTGCTCGGCAAGGCAACGGACTCGCCGCGCAACTGGATCCTGTCGATGGGCGGATTCCCCGGCATACAGGACGACAAAGGCATCCGCAACGTGAAGAAATTCGCCCCGCGCGTCCTGCGCGACAAGCAGTACAAGGTCTGGGTGTCGGAGCAGAAGCAGATCACGCGCCTGCACGACCTGCGCACGGATCCGTGGGAGGAAACCAACCTGCTCGACAGCCGCGACCCCGGGCACCAGGCGGCACGCGCGAAATTCGAGGCCGTGGTGAAGACCCTGCCCGACCGCGACGCGAGACCCGTCTATACGCGCCGCCCCGGCGAAACCATTGTCCTGCGGCAGCACCAGAAGAAGGGGAAAGGCGGTGAGTAGCGCTTCGCCACTCACAGGCCTGTTCGGCAGCGCTTCTCCGCGCCCTCCGTGTCTCCGTGGTAAAATTTCCGCCGCCCTCGCATGCACGTTGCTCGCTGGCCTCGCGCCGCGGGCCGAGGCGACGAACGTGCCGCCGAACATCGTCTTCATTCTCGCGGACGACCTGGGCAAGGAGTGGATTTCCGCCTACGGCGCGTCAGACATTTCCACCCCGAACCTCGACAGCCTCGCGTCCACCGGCATCCGCTTCGACAACTTCTATGGCATGCCGCAGTGCACCCCGTCGCGCGTCGCGTTGCTGACGGGGAAATACCCGTGGCGCAACGGGTGGGTGAACCACTGGGACGTGCCGGCGTGGGGCATCGCGCACTTCGACTGGCGGACCAACATCAACACCTCGGTGTTCCGCCTGCTGCGCGAGGAGGGCTATACGACCGCCGTCGCAGGCAAGTGGCAGGTCAATGATTTCCGCATCGAACCCGAGGCGATGTGGCGGCACGGGTTCGACGACTGGTTCATGTGGACCGGCGTGGAGAGCGACAACCCGCCGAGCAGCGCGCGCTACTACGACCCCTACATCCAATCCCGCGAGGGCCGCCAGACCTACACCGGCGCGTTCGGGCCGGATCTCTACTCCGGCTTCCTGATCGACTTCATCCGTCGGAACAAGGACCGGCCGTTCGCCGTGTACTACGCGATGACGCTGCCGCACACGCCGTTCACGCACACGCCGGACGAGCCGCTCGCCACGCTGCCCAACGACCTCGCGAAGCACAAGGCGATGGTCCGCTACATGGATAAAATGGTCGGCAACATCATCACCACGCTGGAGCAGGAGGGCATCCGCAACCGGACGGTGGTGATCTTCACGACGGACAACGGGTCCACCGCGGGCATCACCGGCACGCGCAACGGGCGCCCGGTGTCCGGCGCGAAGCAGCAACTCACCGAGGCGGGCGCCTGCCTGCCCTTCATCGCGAACGGTCCCGGCCTCGTGCCCACCGGCGTTGTGAGCGATGTGCTGGTGGATTTCACCGACCTCATGCCGACGTTCCTGGCCCTCGCGGGGTCCAGCGTGCCGACATCGATCGTGACCGACGGGCATTCGTTTGCACCCGTGCTGCTGGGGCAGGCCACGACCAATACGCGGGAGTGGATCCTGTCCACCGGCGGCAATCCCGGCAAAACAAACGCCAGCGGGCAGGTTGTGAACGTCGACTTCTACGACGAACGCGCGCTGCGCGACAAACGCTTCAAGGTCCGCGTCAACACGAACCGCGTCATCACCGCGCTCTACGACCTTCAGGAAGACCCGTGGGAGTTGACCAACCGGAACGGCTCCGCCTCCGCGATCCACACGAACGCGCGGGCGAAATTCCGCGCCATCCTCGACACGCAGATTCCCTTCACCGACGCCAACCCCGCCTACACACCATGGACCCTCGATACGGATGGCGACGGCATTCCCGACAACCATGAAACGGGCACCGGCGTCTTTGCCGGCCCCACCGACACCGGCACGCTCGCGCACGACTCCGACACGGACGGCGACGGCTGGAGCGATGGCGTGGAACTGCAGCTGGGCACCGACCCGAACGAGGCCGGCTATTTCCCGCAACCCGCGGGCGACCCGGTGGAGGTGCGCGTCCCGATGCAGCACTTCGTCGTCGTCTCCCTCAACGGCACGGCGACGAATCCGCTGACCGGCGCGGCGACAAACGGATTTCCCGCGAATGTGACCACCAACGACCTGTTTGTCCGTCAGCGCACCGACGGCGCGCAACCCGAGCAGCGTGCGCGTCTCTTCCTGCGCTTCGATCTTTCCGGCGTGACGAATTCCGGCCTGACGGACGCGAAACTGCTGCTTCACCAGTACAACCGGTCCGAGTCACCGACCAACCACTCGCCGATTGAGGTCTCCCGTGTCACCGCGAGTTGGAACCTCTCCGGCACCAACTTTCCGCTCTACGGCGCGTCCGTCGCGGGCAATCGCATCATCGCCACCAACGACCTGTTCGGCACGATCCAGAACAGTCCCGGCGTGTATACGGGCAGCGTGACCGACATCGCCGCCGCGTGGTTGAACAACAGCGCCGCGAACAACGGGTTCCGCGTCGCCCTCACCTATCCGCACACCATTCGCACCGCCTTCTCCCGGCAGGACGATCCTGGCACGCCGGCGCAGGATGAAAGTCCCGCGCTGGTGTTGACCTTTGGTGGTACTGGCAATCCCGACACGGACGGCGACGGCCTGCCCGATGCGTGGGAGGTCTTCCGGTTCGGCTCCATCACGAATTCCAATGGTGTGATCGACAGCGACGGCGACGGTGCGAACGACCGCGAGGAATACCTCGCGAACTCGAATCCGACGAACAGCCAGTCGGCATTTGAAATCACGTCGTTCCGCTTCGCGCCCGGCGCCGTGCGCGTCAACTACGACGGCCATCCCTCGCGGCGCTACACCCTGTCCGCGTCCACCAACGGCCTGACGAACTGGACCCCGCTCAAAGGGAACCTGATCCCCACGCCGCCGCTGAGTGAGGCCGCCGTCAACGCGCCGACCGGCGCCCTGCACTTCTACCGGCTGGACGCCAAACCCGCTCCTTGAGTCCCGCGCCCAACGGGCGCGGCTACAGCGCTGTAGGCGCGGGCGGTGACCGGCTGCGGAAGCCCGCGCGGCTACAGTGTTGAGAGCATGTGCGAGGGAATGGCCTGTTTTTCCAGGCCGGGGCCGGAGATTTTCAGCTCGGGGGCCACGCCTTTCCACACGAAGCCTTCCTTGGGGAAACCCCACTGTGCTTCCGTGCGGTGCGGAGTGCGGCGCAGGTCGGCGTAGAGCACCTTGAAGGCGTGCTTCCCTTTCTTCAGCGCGACGGACCAGTTTCCGTGGGCGTGCCAGCGGGTGTTGGGATACCACTCCTGCCCATTCACGAACACGCGCAGATCGTAGCCGCTTTCGTTGTCAGGCAGCATCCACTCGGACGGCGCGTGGAACGTGTAGACACCGTCCTGCGGCACATCGAGATAGCCCTCGTAGCGGATGGCGTACGGCTGCGTCGTCTCCTTCGGGCTGACATCGAGCACGTTGGACACAAATCCGGACTTCTTCGCGGGCAACGTCAGGCCTTCGGAAAGCAGGTAGGGCCAGAGGTCTTCGACGTATTCGTAGTGCAGGCCGAGCCGCGTGCCCGCCACGTCCTCCGCGGTCTGCAGCTCCACTTTTTCAAGGATCGCCCAGCTCATCACGGTGGCGTGCGTGCCATCCTCCACCCACGGCGTGTAGGTCATGCCTTTGCGGAACGCGCGCGCCTTGATCCACGTCGTATCGCGGATGGTGAACGGTCCGGTGTAGAGCGCCGAGTCGTGGCGCGGGTCGCTGCCGTCGAGCGTGTAGCGGATCTCGACGTCGGGCGTGGCACAGGAGAGCGTCACCGCCTGCTCGCCGGCGAACACCGTGGTTTCCGGGGAAATCGTGACGGGTTTGATCGGGCGGTAGATCGGCACCACGCGGGCGAGGGACGCGGATGCGGAACGAGGGGCCAGCTCGAACTCGAAGTCGGGGTGCGGGGCCTTCATGGCGCGGCCGCCGACGGAGATCTCGGTGCAGTCGAGCGCGAGGCCTTTGTCGCCAACGCGGAGCAGCGAGCGGGCGGTGACCTCCAGGCCCGCGGTTTTGAACCGCGCGGGGGTCTGCGACGCGGCGTAGAAGATCGCCGTGCCGTCGGCAAGCGTCCCGGAAAAACCGGCGAGTCCGGGTCCGCCCTGGAGCGGTTGCACGCGCTGGAAGACCGGCGCTGGATCCTTTTCGTAGAACGCCCGGTGCGGGGCGATCACGGTGGCGAGCGTGGACGGGCCTTCGGATTTCCACGACAGCGACATCGAGCGACCGTAGGGCGCAGGCGCATCCGTGGGCATCTTCTTGAGGCGGGCCACATAGGGCTCGGAGAGCCAGTAGTTCAGGTCCACGTTGCCGAAATGGTACATGTCCATGCCATTGAGGCCGGGGTTGCGCACCTGCACGATGCGCTGGGCGCGGTCGACGCGCACCGACGCGAACTTCTCCTGTTCCAGCAATTCGAGCCGCTTCGCCAGCGACTTGCCCGCCTGGATGATCGGCGTCGGCAATTGGTACTTCTGCTCGATGTTCCGCGGCGTCGGCGTGTCCACGAAATCCGTCACGATGTAGAGGTCACGCCCCTGCACCGAGATCACCTGCCGCCCGTGCTTCACGTCGCGGATCGGCGTTTCGTCCAATTTCCGGCCTTCACGCTCCGCCTGGGTGCGCAGGCGCTTGACGGCCAGGTCCATCGACCAGTTGCCGAAAATGTCCGCGAAGGCGGACTTGCGGTAGTCCGGGTTGAACGCATACGGACCCTGATAGAGCCCCTCGGCCAGGTCGAAGGCGTCGGAGGAATGGAAGCGCGTCTCCTTCACGGCATCCGGTTTCGCGGACACGCTGAACATGCCCTTGCCGCCCGACCACGGTGGCAGGTCGAGGCCGATGTACTGGATGCGCCCGTCGATGAACACCGGCGGCGCGCTGACGAAGCCCCAGAGCGCGAATCCGTTGGCATCGTCGCGCCCGCTGGCGACGGGGACGTTCAGGTTGTGGAAGTAGAGGAAGCGATCCGACGTGTTCCAGCCGGTGCGCAGGAAATTGTAGCCGGAAAAGGCCATGCTTTCGGACCGGATTTGCGGCTGCGGCTCCGGCTCGCCGCGCAGGCGCGCGCTCCACGCCCGCTGGGCGGCCGCCGGGTCGTCGTAGGGCAGCGCCTGCTGGTAGACCTTCCACATGCGCGCGCGGACCTCGGGTTCGTCGCTGAGCAGATTCACCTTGATCGAACCGCCAGGCGCGAAGTGGCCGTGCAGCGGGCTCGTGCTGATGCGGAAGGCGCGCCCGTCCTGCTTCATCATGTGCATCCAATACCGCGTGAAGGTCTTGAGGTTGAGCACGAGTTCCTCGTTCCACCACGGCGACAGCCAGTCCGGCTGCGCCTTCGCCATCACATTGGTGAGCGCGAGGAACGAGCCGTCGGTATTTTCATGCCCCGCATTCGCGAGCGTCGCGTTCGCGCCGTCGCGGCGGATGTTGTGCGTCATGCTCATCTCGGTGAGGCGCGTCGCCTCGCGCGCGGCCCACCGCACGGAATTGAATTCCTGCAAATCGAGCACATGCGGCAGCATGCCGGTGAGCATCATCACGCGGAAGTTGTACTGGCCGCTGCGCATCAGGCGGATGGCGGAGGTGAGATATTCCGCGTTCGCGGCGAGCAGCAGGCGGGCGAGCGTGGTCGCGGGCAGGTCGTCGACCAGCTTGGGGTTCAGCGCCGCGCTGCCGACCAGGCGGCCGATGACCTGGTGATGCTGGTAGCCGATGAGCATGTTGTAGTTGCGGATCATGCCCGCGTTGTCGATGTCGCGGGACCAGTTCATGGACCAGTCGTCGGTAAACTCGGCCCAGCGGTTCAGGTGCTCGCGGTTGCCCGTCAGCACATAGGAGTCCAGCAGGATCGAGCCGAGCGCCCCGCCGCCGCTGTGGCGGTTGGCCAGCTCCTCATACGCCCCGCGCAAATCGGGCGTCGTGTTCTCCGGCGCATACGCCGGAAAGGCCCAGTTGATTGCGCCCGGCGGGCTCATCCGCGCCACCAGCACATCCATCTTCTTGTGCGCCACCGGCAGGTAGGCGCTGATCTCGCCCGTCATTGCGCGTTCGACCGCGCGCGGATGCGGCGGGCGGATGTGCGCGCCGCCGGAGGGACGTCGCCACGCGACTTCGGCGCCGCCACCGACCCCCTCGTCCGTCTCCTCCTCCGCCTCCTCGACTTCCGCCTCGATCTCCGCTTCCACGTTGGCGGCGGCGGATGCGCGCCGGAAAAAGAACCGCTTGTACGCCTCCAGCGCCGCGGGGAAATCGCTGCGGATGACGTGCGATGCGACCTCCTCAAGACCCGGATGGGAAAGGTCGATCTGCGCAAAGAAACGGTCGCCCAGCGCGCGCACCTCCTCCGGCGTGTTCCGTTTGCGGAATCGCTCCATGCGCGCGGCCGCGTCCGCCGGAGGAGGCACCGGGACCTCTATTCCGCCGTTGTCATTCGGCGCGCCCTGCGGCGCGATCCCCTTGAGCAGGTTCCCGACCTCGCGCTTGAGGTTGTCGCGCGCAATCTGCACGTTCCCGCGATCCTTGTTCGCGAGCGCGAGTTCCACCTCCACCGCCCACACCTCGTCCACCAGCTTCCGCCCTTCCGGATCGCGCGCGGCCAGCGCGCGCACGCGCGCCTTGGCTTGTTCGCCGGCCTGATGCGCCTGGTGGCGGACCTGCTCCAACTGCGCCGTCATCCGGTCATAGGCCACGAACTGGCTGTAGTTCGTGAATGATCCGGGTTTCTGGCCCGCCAGCGCCTTCTCGCCCTGCGCTACCTGCGCGGACAAGCGGTCCGCCTCCGCGCGGAGGCGCGTCAGTTCGGGATCCTTCGCGGCGCCCTGCTGGTCGGCCAGCGCGCGCAAACGGTGGTTCATCTGCTCGATTTTCTTCGGCAACGTGGCCTGCTGCTCCTTCAGCATATTCAACCGCGACTGGATCGCATCGACCCGCTTCAACTGCGCTTCGACGAAATGGACATTGAGCGGATGCACGTTGCCGACCGACTGGTCGCCCACCGTGACCGTCACCCACTCCTCCCCGCGCGCGCCCGCCGCGAGCCCCCCCAGCATCGCCACAACCAAGGATATCCGCCGCCAACTGAATACTGAATTCGACATGATCGCGCTCTCCCGGGGTTGGGTCCGTTGCATCAGAATCAAGGGCTGAAAGGCTTCATTCTGCACTAATTACAATTTTTGCAAATCAAAATATTGGCTTATTTTTGGCCCATTTGTGTTGCGTGACAAATAATTTCAATGCAGCATATCCATCTCTGGAGGCCTTACGATGTCGATCACGCGCCGCCATTTTATCCAGCAGTCCGCGCTCGCCGGGGCGGGGCTGTGCGCCTGGTCGATGCTGGGCCCCCACGCGAACGCGATGAGTCCGATCCGGCGGCCGAACATCCTGTTTATCTTTCCCGACCAGTGGCGGCGGCAGGCCTTCGGCTACGCGGGTGATCCCAACCTGCGCACGCCGGTGCTCGACGCGCTGGCGGCGCAGAGCACGGAGTTCACGCGCTGCTACGCGAACCATCCGGTCTGCAGCCCCTGCCGCGCGATGCTGCAAACGGGACTCTACTCGCATCAAATCGGCTTCCTGAAGAACAACTATTACCTGCCGCAGGACCCGCAGAACCTCGGCTACCGGCTGAAAGACGCCGGCTACCGGACCAGCTGGATCGGCAAGTGGCACGTCGACGGCCACAAGCGGCCGGGCTTCGTGGCGCCTGAACGCCGCCAGGGCTGGGATGAATTCCGCGGCTTCAATCGCGGACATTACTACCGTCTCGGCGACCCGAAGGAAGGACAGGCGCGCTACTTCACCCCCGAAGGCGAACTCGTCTTCTCCGATGTATACGAACCGATCTTGCAGACCGACCTCGCCCTCGACTTCATGAAGCGGCAGACGCCCGGCCAGCCGTGGGCGCTCGCGGTGTCCTACGGCCCGCCGCACGACCCCTATACGCCCCTGCCCTCGCACGACCGCTTCACCCCGGGCGACCTCCGGTGGCGCGACAATGTTCCGGAAGCGAAACGGCGGGACCCGCATGCGCAGCGCGATCTCTGCGGCTACTACGGGCTGTGTGAACTCATGGACGAGCAGATCGGACGCCTGCTGCGCCATCTCGATGAAACCGGCGCGGCGGAAAACACGATCGTCGTCTTCACCTCAGACCACGGCGACATGCAGGGCTCGCACGGACGCTTTGCCAAACTCGTCCCGTTCGAGGAGGCGTCCGGGATTCCGTTTTTTGTGCGTGGACCCGGCATCCGTGCGGGCCGCCGCATCGACACCCCGGTATCCGTCCTCGACTTCGCCCCCACCCTGCTCGGCCTCGCGGGCCTTGCGCCGAGCGAACGAATGATCGGCCGCTCGCTCGCGCCCTCGCTCGTGCGCGGAATGGAAATCCCGGACGCGCCCGTCCTGCTCGAAGGCTTCATGCACATGGCCGACCAGCAGTGGCGCGCGATCGTCACTGACCGCTACAAGCTGTCGCTCGTGGTGAAGGAAAACACGGAGCCCGGCACCTACAACCTCGAGAACTACCTGTTCGACTTGCAGGAAGACCCGTACGAGATGAACAACCTGTTCCGCGATCCCGCGCGACAGACGCTCGTAAAGGAACTGACCGCGCTGCGCGCCGAGATCGCCGGCCGCACCGGCGACCTGTACCCCGCCCTGAACCCCGAAGCCCCCGCCAACCCGCCCGCATAGGAGGATCACCACGGAGACACGGAGGCACGAAGAAGAATCATCTGCCTCTCCGCGCCTCCGTGCTCTCCGTGGTAAAATTCCGATGAAACTTCCATTCCTAATCCTCACCGTTGCATCCGTCGCCCACGCGGCCGACCTGGTCATCACCTCGCCGCCCCCGGAGCGGGCGGAGGCGCGGCGGGTGGTGTTTGAAAACCGGCTTGCGCCGGATTCGCCCTTCCTGAAGGAAACGGCCGACCGGTTCTTCAGCTATCTGCATCCGCGGATCACGCTGGAAATGGCGGGAGGCGACGCGGCGCTGCAGCAAACGTTCCAGCGTGCGATCGACCTGCACGCGCAGGGCCAATCCCTCGCCGCGCTGGAGGCGTACCGCGACGGATTCATGGACCGGCTTGCCGCGCCAGCGGGCCGCCTCTTCCAGGAACCGCGCAAGCTGATGCCCAACGTCGCGCGGGAAGAAGTGCTGGAACGCGCCGGCCGCTGGCTGTCCGACCCGGTCGTGTTCCAGAATCCGGTTGTCGCCGAACCGCTGCCGCCGGGCGCGGACTGGCAGGCGTTCGTGAAGGCCAACCGCGATCGCGTGGAGCGACTCAACCTCGTGCTGGGCACGCCCGGCACGCTCAACTGGACGTGGACCCCGACCAACGTGACGCCGGTGAATGCGTGGTATCCGGAGCGCTGGCTGGAATATCACCTCGGCGACGTGCTGTTCGGCTCGGTCCTGCTGCGCGCCTACGAGGAAACCGGCGAGGCGAAATATCTCGCGCGCTACGCGGACCTGCTCGACGACCGCGACATGTTCTGGCTCGGCGATGTGCTCGCATCCGGGCGCGGGCTCTACATCGGCGTCAACGACTCCGAGGGCTATGCGGGCGAGATCGGGCTCGAAGCGAGCCTGCTCGGCGCGCTGCGCCACCTCGCGATCCATCGCCCCGAATCGCGCCGCGCGTTCCCGCCGCTTACGCTGGCCCTCGCACTGCTACGCATGTACGAGGTGTACCTGCCGGTGCAGATGCGCCTCGTGCGCTGCATCACCGGAAACCGGCTCTCGCACATGTATTCGCACCGCCTCGGCACGATCGGCCTGAGCTTCCCGGAATTCGTCTTCAGCGACTACCTCGTCCGCGAGAAGCGGCGCTCGTTCGAGGTCTACCCCGTCGCCAGCGGCTATCCCGACGGGCACGATGTGAACTGGGCCTACAACTACGCCTTCAACTATCCGAGCCAGAACACGATCGAGATGATGCAGGCCGACCCGGCGAAGGCTCGCTACCACACACCGGAATGGGTGCAGTTCCACCGCGACCACATGGTGCGCCGCATCCGCACCCTCGCCCACTCGCTGTTCATCAACGGCACCGCGCCGCGCTGGGCGAAGCCCGACCAGGACTACGGCGTCCGCTGGCGAAAGATCGGGATCCGGCAGGCGGACGACAAGATGCCCGACTGGCTCGCGCAGCACGACGACATCCTGCGCATCACATCCACCGTATATGGCAACGGCTGGGCCGGCTCACCCTATGCAACATCCGAGGCGTTTCCGTTCACCGGCTTCTACCACCTGCGCACCGGCTGGAATCCGCAGCAGGACATCGACGCCTTCTTCTCACCCTACCGCCCGTTCCACTACCACGGCCCCAGCGTGTGGGGACACGTGAAGCTCTTCGCCTTCGGCCGGACCTTCATCGACCACCGGTACGGCGGCGAACTTTCCGTCGACGGCGCGCCGAAGGTTGAATCGCAGAGTTCGCACTTGCTGCCGGCTTCCTATTTCACGAACTGGCGCGTCCCGCCCTACGGCCCGCCGCAGTGGCACATGGGCGATGACGTGGTGCTGCCCTATCGCTTCCACACGTCGCCGGTCTTCGACTTCGCGGAAGGCGTCTACACCGCGCCGTTCATCGACGCGGAGCGCAAGCAGGTCATCGAAGACACGCGCCAGGCGCGCAGCGTGGCGCTCGCGAAGCAGGCCGGCCTGCTGGTCGTGGCGGATCACCTGCAATCCGCCACAAACCGGCTGTACACGTTGCAGTGGGGCCTGCACGCGAGCGTCAACGCGGCGGATCTCCACGTCGACGAGGCCGCGGGCGCCATCCACACCCGCAGCGAGGGCCAGGCGAATGTGTCGCTCTACCAGGTATCCAGCGTGCCCGGCATTTATGGCGGCGCGCAGGCCAGCGGCGAGGCGTTGCAGCGGCTGGAGGAAATCAACTGGCGCGGCCGCTTCGGGCAGGACATCAAGACGCAGAACCTCGTCTTCCACTACGGCCCGGCGGCCGACGCGCACGTGCTCACCGTCCTGCACACGCGGAAACCCGGCGAGCCGCCGCTCGCGCGCTTTACGCCGGTCCGCACGGAAACCGAAATCGGGTTCGATGCGGAAACCGCCTCCGGCCAGCGCGTGGCCATCCGCCGTCCACTCGCAAACCCGAAGGCCGCCCTCTCGCTCACCACCGGGGAGAACCGGCTGCTCATCGGCGGCGCGCAGGGCGATGTGCTGGAAATGGCCGACCCGGAGGGCGTGTCGCAGTTTCCCATCCATCGCCCGCTGGAACTCGTCCACATCGACGCGGAGGCCACCACGTTCGCCGACACGCTCGCGGTGACGCTTTCGCATTCACAGACGAACGTTTCGATTGTCTATACGACGGATGGCTCGGACCCGACGATCGAGTCGCCCCGCTACACCGGACCGATCACGCTGGACGCGACCACGCTGCTCAAAGCCGTTGCCGTGCGCGCGGACTACCGCGGCCACATCGGCTGGCAGGCCGACAGCACGGACTATTCCATCACCGCCTCCGCGCTCTTCACGAAACGCGCACCGATGGAAGCCGTCAGCGCGCCGCCCGCGCTCGCACCCGGCCTGCGCTATGCGCTCTTCGAAGGCGACATCCGCCTGACCGGCCTCACCTTCCCCTTCGCCGGAAAACTGGCGCAGACCGGAATTGTCGACCGGCTCGTCGCCGTGCCGGTGAAGCCCGCCGATGCGACGATGAACTACGGCCTCCGCTACTCGGGCTATCTGCGCGTGCCGACGGGCGGCCTCTATACCATCTGGGCGCCGGATGAGTTCATGCACTGGGCCGTGGACACGGCCTGCGACCTGAAGGTGCGCATCAATGGCGAACTGTGGGAACCGGCGACGCAGCGCACCGGTTTCCGCGGCTGGTCGATCCCGCTCGAAGCGGGCCTGCACCGGATCGAGGTGGACTTCATCGACATGCGACCCGGCGACATGCGACCCGGTGAGACCACCGGCCGCGTCTACTGGTATGCCGATGAAACGACACGCATCGGCGATCGCCTGATGTGGGAACACCGCATCTGGGACGGCGAGGCGCCGGCGCTCGACATCAGCGGACCCGGCCTGACGCGCCAGGCGATTCCCTCCGACTGGCTGCTTCACTGAAAGCCTCCGCATGATAAAATCGGCGTCCCTGCTCGCCTTGGCCACGTTAATCTCACTCACGGAAACCACCATGACCGCATCCGCCTCCCGCTGGGTCCTCCGCTATGACAAGCCTGCGCCGCAGAATCTAAAGGGCTGGGAGGAATATTCCCTGCCGCTCGGCAACGGATACTTCGGCGTGTCCGTGTTCGGCGGCGTCGGCGTCGAACGGATTCAACTGACGGACAAATCGCTTTACGTGGACGATCCGGGCAAACCGGAAACGGCGTGGAACCGGCGCGCGCTGACGAGCTTCGCCGACCTGATGCTCCAGTCGCCGGCTCCGAAAGCGCCGCAGGATTACGAGCGGACGCTGGACCTCGAACACGCGATCGCGCGCGTCACCTATCGCGACGGGGACGTCACGTTCACCCGCGAACTTTTCGCCTCCTACCCCGACCGCGTGCTCGCGATCCGCATCCGCGCGGACAAGCCGGGCCGCGTCGCCGTCACCGTGAAGCCGGCGCTTCCGTTTCTCAACGAGTTCCGTTCGGGCGCCGTGGAGGCGGACGGAAACCGGCTTCGCTTCGGCGGGCGGATCACGACCTACGGGATTCAATACGAAGGGCTCTGCGACGTGCGAGCCGTCGGCGGAACAACCCGGACGCTCGCGGACGGCATCGAGGTGTCCGGCGCGGACGAGGTCATCCTGCGCGCGACACTCGGCACGAATTACCGGATGGAGCCCGACGTATTTCTCGAGCCGGACAACCAAAAGAAACTCAATGGTTTTCCAAATCCGCGCGCGGAACTCACCGCGGCCCTCGACGCGGCGTGCGCGAAGTCGTGGGACGAGCTGCTCGACCGGCACCTCGCCGACGTGCGGCCGCTCTTCAATCGCGTGACCCTCGACCTCGGCGGTGCGCCGGACCTCAAGACGCCGACGGATGAACTCCTGCGCCGCTATCAGAAGAATGCGCGCAACACCTACCTGGAGGCGCTCTATTTCCACTACGGCCGCTACCTGCTCATCGCCTCCTCCCGCGCGGGCGCGCTGCCCGCGAACCTGCAGGGGACGTGGAACGCGCACGAGGCCGCGCCGTGGACCGGCGGCTTCTGGGCGAACATCAACATCCAGATGAACTACTGGCCGGCGTTCAACACCAACCTGCGCGAGACCTATGAGCCGTTCATGGCCTTCTGGGAAGCCGCCATGCCCTCCGGCATGCGCGCCGCGCGCAACGAGGTGGCGAAGCACCATCCGGCCGCGCTGTCCGATGACTGCGGCTGGACGGCGGGCACGGCCAATTCGCCCTACTTTGCCGAGGGACCCGGCACGGTGTCCGGATTCGGGACCGGCCCGTTCATCGTCCAGAACATGTGGGAGTATTACGCGTTCACAGGCGACGACGCGGTGCTGCGGCGCATCTGGCCGTTCCTGCGCGCGTCGAGCCTCTTCACCAGCAAGATCGTCCGGACCATCGAAGGGTATGGCGACCTGCTGCTCTGCTCGCCCTCGTGGTCGCCGGAACTGATGCACGACGGCAAACACGTCAACCTGCCCGGCACGACGTACGACCAGTCGCTGATCTACGAAGGCTACCTGCGCACGCTGGAGGCGGCGAAACGGCTCGGCATCGACGACGACGAATTGCTCAAAACGATCCGCGCGCAACTGCCGCGCCTTGACCCGATCCAGATCGGCGCGTCGGGCCAGATCAAGGAATTCCGGCAGGAGCAGAAATACGGCGAATACGGCGAACCGAACCACCGCCACATCTCGCAACTCGTCGGCCTCTTCCCCGGTTCCCTCATCAACGCGAACACACCCGACCGCCTCGCCGCCGCACGCGTCACGCTGAACCTGCGCGGCGACGAGAGCACTGGCTGGGCGATGGCGCACCGGCTCAACGCGTGGGCCCGCATCCGCGACGGCGAACGCACCTACACGCTGCTGCAAAACCTGCTCGCGAAGGGCACGCTGCCCAACCTGTGGGACACGCATCCGCCCTTCCAGATCGACGGCAACTTCGGCGGCAGCGCGGGCATCGCGGAAATGCTGATGCAAAGCCACGAAGGCTATATCCGCATCCTGCCGACCTTGCCCGCGGCGTGGGCCGGCGGCTCCTTCAGCGGCCTCGTCGCGCGCGGCGATATTGAGGTCGACGCAGCGTGGTCGAACCGCCAGCCCACGCGCATCGTCCTTCGTCCCCGCCGGGATGTCACCTGCCGCCTGTGGCTTCCAGACGCCGGGCGTTGGCGGGTCAACGGGCTTGCGATCCCGGGCGAATCCTTGAAAGACGGCCTCGTGAGTTTTCCCGGCGTGGCCGGACGCCGTTACGAATTCGTCCCGCACTAAAGATCGCCATTTCGCTCATCGAACGACACCCTCGCGCGCGCGCAGTTCAGCCGCCAGTGCGGCCAACAGTTCGGCATAGGCGGGATCGTGCGCGAGGTTGCGGAGTTCGCCGGGATCTTCCCGCAGGTCGAAACAAACACGGCCCAGCAGCGCGCCCGCCTTGTCGCGCCATTCCGCGTAGCGATGGCGATCCGTCCGGATCGTCGCGCCGTCGTGGTAGCGCGAGTAGGCGCGTCCGCCCCGCGTCGCATCCTCCAAGCCGCGCATGAGCGGCAACAGGCTGCGCCCGTCGAGACCCGGTGGCGGGTTCAGGGCGAGTGCGTCGCAAATCGTCGGCAGCACGTCGAGATTCTCCGTAACGGTATTCACCACCGTCCCCGCGCGCACACTGAACCGCGCCGGGAGCCGCATCAGCAGCGGCACGTGCAACGAGGATTCGTACAGGCAGTGCTTGCACCACAACCCGTGGTCGCCGAGGTGAAACCCATGGTCCGCCCACAACACGACCATCGTGTCATCCGCGAGGCCCAGGCGGTCGACCGCATCGAGCAGCGCGCCCACCTGCGCGTCCAGGTAGGACACACCGGCCATGTACCCGTGGATCAGCCGCCGCGCCTCCGCATCATCCAGCGGCCCCGCCTCCGGCTGGCCGATGTAATTGCGCAGTTCCTGCCAGTGATGCAGCGCCTGCGGCGGCACATCGGCGGGCGTGCGCGTGTGATCGGGCAGTTCGATCGCAGCCGGATCGTAGAGATCCCAATATTTTTTCGGCGCCTTGAACGGCAGGTGGACATTGATTGATCCGTACGCGAGGCAGAATGGCTTCCCGCCGCGCGCGAGACGCTGCAAGGCCTCGACGGCGAGGCGCGCGTGCAGCCCGTCGTGATACGCCTCGTCCGGCACGGCCTCGCATTCCCACGCCGGTCCGCCCTTCACCCATGACGGCGTTTCCGATGCGCGGGTGGACGCGGCTTCCTGAATCATCCGGAGCGCCTCCGGATTGTAATACGGCCCTGGAAAGCCCGGCAGGTCGGCCCCCAGGAACGTGTCCCACAGTTCGGCGTAATCCTCGGGATGATGAAACACCTTCGAATTGCCGGCGAGCGTGTAGCCGTGTTCGCGCAGCACATGCAGCAGGGTCGGCACGCCCGGCGCCTCCTCCCGCGTGGCGCACGCAAAATCAACAAAGCGCTCGCGTGTGGGCAACCGCCCCGTCAACAGCGACGCGCGGGACGCCCCGCACACAGGGACCTGGCAATAGTTCCGCGCGAACCGCACGCCCTCGCGCGCCAGCCGGTCGAGGTTCGGCGTGTGCATGCGCGGATGCCCGTAGCAGCCGAGCAGCGGGCGCAGGTCATCCACGCAGATCATCAGGAGATGCATCCGCAGAAATCCTTCATTGCAGCTGGGGATTAGCCCGGAACGCGATGCGCGTCACCGAATACGGCGGCAGCGTGAAGTCCGCCGGAGGCGACGGCCACTCGGCGAGGACGATTTCCTCCAGCCGGGTTCCGTTCACCACCTGCGCCACCGGAAGATCCGCGCGGGGCCCCTGCTGGACCGTGGCGCCCAGCGCAACAGGACGGCCATCCATCGCGACGGCACCGAGACGATAGGTCGTGTCCATCTTGTTCAGCAGCACGATGTGGCCCGAGATCCCCGCGAGGAAAACCGCGGCCTCGACATCGGGGAACGGGCCGCGGCGCGGCGGCGCGCCCGCGTAGGTACCCGCCCCGGGCAGCTCGGGCGCGACCACGGTGCGCGCCGCGCGGATCGCTTCGCCGATGAGCCGGAACTGATGGAAATGCGCGTTGGGCGACATCGGAGCCTCGTCCGGAATCAGTCCATTGGTGATGCGGTCAAAGTCATACCACTGCATGAAGGCTACAAACGTATGTCGGTTCGCCATCTCGACCGCCGGGTGCTTGGCGAGTTTCAGCAGCATCGCCGAGGAGTGCAGCGATCCCAGGTACGCCTCGATCAACTTGTAGGCGCGCAGCGACGCCGTCCACCCGCCGAGGTGATACTCCGTCATCCAGATCGGCTTGCCGGGGAACGCGCGCCGCATGGCCTCGAGGAACGGGATCAATTGCGCATCCTGCTGGGCCATCGCATAGCGGTAGGCCCGCTCGAAGGGCCAGTAGTCCGCCTCCTTGATGTTGCCGGGCATGCCGTATTCTGAATAGACGTGGAGCGCGACCGCGTCGAAGAAATCGGCGCGTTTGAGCGCGGCGCGCCACCGGTCATACGGACCCGTGTCCTTGCCGGCCCGCTTGTCGGTTTCCAGGAACTCCACCTTCGAATACGGATCGCTCGGCAGGATCGCGCAGATCCGGGCGCCGGGGAACAGGCGGCGGATGACCGCGGCCAGGCGCGCGGATCGCTGGACGTACGCGTCCGGGCCACCGATCAAATCCTTGTACTCGTTGTAGTACAGCTCGTTCCCCATCTCGAAATAGCGCGGACGGATCCCCTGCGCGGCCAGCTCCTCCAGCCACCGGATGTTCTCCTCCACGGTCATGGTCGTGAGATTCAGCGTCAGGCTGTATGGCGCATCGGCGGTGTCCACGAACCGGAAGAACTCCCGGTAATCGTGGCCCTTGCCGCCGTATTTGGCGCGGATGCGCGCGTTGTTCACCGCGCGGCGTTCGTGGCCCGGGCGCTCCTCGAGCAGGCCCGTCAGCGGATTGAAGTAGTTGGCCGGCGTGCCGCCCGGATACCGGATGATCGGACGACCAGCCTCCTGGTAGCGGGCGATGAAGGACGGATGCGTATAGGGCAACGGCCACCACAACAACTCGCAGTTGATGCCGTACACATGCTGTTGCACGGGTGTCGCCGCGGATGCCGAGAAGGAGACGGACAATGTCCGCTGCGATGGCGCAGCCGGTTGCGCGAAGCCCGGCGCCGACGCGAGGAGCAGCCCGACGCCGGCCGCCCAAACGTGGACTCCGGCCGTGCAACGGATCCTGTGTCTATTCCACTTGAGCATCATCACTCCTCAATGGGGTGGCAACGGCTGACGCCTCGCGAACGGGCGACGGCCAGCCCTCGTGGCGAATCCGCGCGCCGACCGCGCGGAGCGTAGCGACGTCGCCAGTGTGAATCGACCCGTCCGGCAGCGGCCCCGTGTTCATCAGCAGGTTGCAGTCCTGGCCGAATGCGCGCGCGAGCCGCAGGCGCACCTCGTCGGGTCCGATGTGTGCATCCGCCTGTTTCGCGTGATAGCCCCACGCGCGCGGCGAGAGGGTGTCGCAGATTTCGTTGTGTTTCGACTGGTTCATTGCCCAGATGCGGGCGGGCAGGTCGGCGCGCTCCGGGCCGAACTCGGTGTGCACCCGCTCGGCGAGCGACTGGCCCTTGCGCTCGGGCGCGGCAAAATCCTCGTCACCCGTCGCGCCCTGCTTGAAGGCGATCAGCGCCTGCGGCTGCAGGCGGCGGATCAGCGCATAGGTCTCGCGGATGGCGAACAATTCGGGCCGCGCATAGAACGACATCAACGGATCAAACCAGAGCCCCGCCACCGGGCCGTAATTCGTCAGCAGCTCGGTCAACTGCGCGTGCACGAAGTCCATGTAGCGCGCGAAGTCGGCGTCGCCGCTCCACCGGTAGCGCGGCTCCGGCGTTGGATAGTCCGGCCGCGCGATCCACGCATAGTCGCGCGGATAGAAATACGGGTGCCGCCAGTCGAGCGCGTAGGAGTAGTAGAGAAAAAGACCCAGCGATTTCTTCCGGCACTGTTCCGCCAGTTCGCCGACGAGATCGCGTCGCGCGGGGCTGTTGACGCTGTGGAAGTCCGTGTGGCGCGACTCGAACAGGCAGAAGCTGTCGTGATGCCGCGTCGTGAGGTTGACGTAGCGCATGCCGGCGTCGCACGCGAGGTCAGTGATGAAGTCGGCGTCAAACCGCTCCGCCGTGAAGCGCTCCTTCAGTTTTTCATACTCCGCGAGCGGGATCGCCTCGGAGAACTGCGCCCACTCGCCGCGTCCGAGCAGGCTGTACAGCCCGTAATGCAGGAAGAGCCCGAACCGCGCGTCGCGGAACCACGCCAGCGCCGCCGCATGCGGATCGCGCGCATACACGCCGGCCTGCTCCGCGAGATAGGAGGGCGTCGATCCCATCGCCCGCCCTACCGATGCCACAGCATGGACGCAGGGATCGGGCCGCGCGGCAGGTCCGGGCCGGACAATTCCAACTGCGGCGCCTTGCCGAGCCAGAACGAGAAGCTGCCGCTGTCGCGGCCCCCGCGCAGGATGCCCATGGAGGGACGCTGGTCGGCCCAGCGCACTTCGAGCTGATGCGCGCCCGCCTTGAGCGGGACGCTCCACGTGCCGAAGTTCTGCCGGCGCGTCGCGGGATACCACTCCTCGCCGTTCACAAAGAGGCGCAGGTCATACCACGCCTCCATCGTCGAGCTCACGAACTCCTCCGGGGCGTGGAAGTTGTACACCCCGTCCTCCGGGACCTGGAGATAGCCGGTGTAGAGGAACCCGTAGTTGTGGAAGGGATCCGCGCCTTCATGCAGCGACACATCGAACAGCGTCGGGACGACGCCCTCGCGTTTCGTGGGCACGACGGCGAAGTTGATCATCGAAATCGGCTGCGCCGTCTCCTTGTACACGGCCTTGAGGCCGGGGTTCGCCTCGGCGGGCTGTTGAGCGACAGCGGGCGCACGGTACGCCTCCTTTTCGTAGATCGCCCAGTGCGGCTGGGAGTACTTCGTGCTGTCGGTCGAATCGATCCAGCGGTCGAGCCCCTTGCGCACGGCCACGGCGGTGATCCACGTGGTGTCGGTGATCGTGATGGGTTCCGTGTAGACGGGCGACTTCAGGTTCGGCATCGAGCCATCCAGCGTGTAGCGGATCTCCACGTCGGATTCCGGGTGCGACAGCGTGATCGTCTGCTTGCCAACGAAACGATCGGCCGCGGGCAAGATCGTCACCATCTCCATCGGATAATGGATGCGCTCGAATGAAACCTTGCCGTCGCGTGTCACCGCGAACGCGACATCCGGGCCGGGCAGTGTCTGTGCGTTTGCGCCGACAAACAACTCCGTGCCACCGAGCAACACACCGCGCTGGACGACGGAGCCCTTGGCCTCGGAGAGCAACAGCGCTTCGCCACGCGCGGAAATGCTGCCAAGCGACAGCGATGCGGCCGCGTCAGACGACACGCGGTAGGCCACACGATGCCCTGACTTGGTGACCGCATTGAATCCCGCGAGCCCCGGCTGGTCGACCGCCTCGAACGATGCAAGATCCTCGCCGCCCTTGACGCGCGGGTAGATCAGGCTGGCCAGCACCGCGCGGTCGGCATTCAGAATACGCGGCCCGGTGTTCATGGCGTTGCCGAACCGCCAGTTGTGCTGGACGAACTCGCCCTTCGGCAGGACGAGTTCACGGTCCGACGCGTGGTAGATGCTGAGGTTGGGAATGTGCGGGCTGACCGTGCGGATGACGTTGGCCTTGGTGTCGAATTCAAAATCCTCCGCGGGCCGGTAGCCGTTCAAGTGGGAATTCGT
Organism: uncultured Verrucomicrobiota bacterium; assembly: GCA_937996795.1. Lineage (GTDB taxonomy): Bacteria > Verrucomicrobiota > Kiritimatiellia > CAIVKH01 > CAIVKH01 > JAMLJG01. The sequence continues at coordinate 57,828 of CALKUH010000019.1, forward strand.
CGGGGCCACGCGCTCCCGCTGGCGGGCGTCGATGTAGCCCGCGGGAAACTCAAAGTTGCCGCGAAACGGCCACATGAAGCGGAAGTCGTGCGGCTTCTGCCCGGCCACGCGGTCGGTCACGATCCAGATGCCCGCGTCGCGGACGTGCAGGAGCTGGCGCGCGTGCTCCACCGTGCCAACGGGCTTGTTGTCGCGCATCCGGCTGTCATCGGTCATGGACCCTTCGACGAAGTCAAAATGCTCCGACGAGATCCACCGGTTGCGCTGCGGCGTCTGCTCCGGCATCGCGCGCACATCCGTCTCCGCGACGCCGCCGATGCCATCGACTTCCAGCACGTAATCGTGCGCGCTGTAGAAGAGCATGAGCTGGTTGTACGCCGTGAGCCAGATGTTGTTGTTGAAGCGCCAGCGGTTCCGCGTGCCGGGGCGCTGCGAGGTCAGGTGCATGTACTGCGGCGACGCCGACCAGTCGGACCAGATGTAGTAGTAGCCGCCGTAGGGATAGGCGAAGGAGCGCAGCGGCGGCTGGGCGGATTTGTCGCCGGAATGCCACGCGAGGATCGCCTGGTTCTCCGGCATCGCCATGACTTCCGGCACCTGGTTGGCGAGGTTCTGGGCGATGCCCTTCGTGTCGAAAATGCGGCGGAACGGATCGCGGTGCGCGGGTTGACGTCCGCCCGGGTCCTTGCCGCGCAGCATGTAGGAACCGACGAGGTTCTGGTTGCGGCGCAGCTCCTGCTGCCAGCGGTCGGTGAGCCACCACGCCTGCGGCAGGCCCTTCAGCTCGGCGATGTCCATCGGCGGCGTGGTGTAGTACTGGTCATAGTACGGCAGCGCGAGGATCTGGTCGGTGCCGTCCGGGTGGATCGCGACGCGCGGGTGGTCCTCCAGCGTGCGGCGGCGCTGGCGCAGCAGGTAGTCGCGCTCGGCGAGCTCGGGATTGCCGAAGAAATAGCCGTTCATGTTGCGCCCGTACATCGTGAGGCGGCGGTTCGGCCCGCCGGTGCGCGAGAGCTGGATCATGTTCGGGATGCCCGCCCGCCACCCGTGCAGCGCCATCCGCGCAAGCGTCGCGGCGGGGACGTGCTCCATGGCCTCCGGTTTCTGGCGCAGGATAAACACGAGCGGCGCGGCGCTCGGGCCGCCGATGTTGCTCCAGTTTAGCTGGTCCGCCCACGGCGTGCGCTGTACATCGGGGATGAAATTCAGGTGGAAATCATCCACATACGCCGCCCACCGCTTGAGGTACGCGGGATCGCCGGACTTGAGGTAATCCGCCAGCAGCGGCGTGAACAGGTCGTTGCCCGCGAACACGAACGACAGGTAGGACGCGTCGCGCGGCATGTGCCACGTGGTGCCGTGATGCTTTTTGAGCGAATAGGTCCAGTTCACCTCGCCGGGCTCGCCGATCGCGAGGTCAAGCAACTGGTGGTGCGCGTCGTGTTTGCCGCCGCGATAGTAGTGGATCATCGCATCCACGCCCGCCGACTCGACCTCCGGCGGATACGGCACATCGAACACCGCGATCTTCGCGACGCCGCGCATCAGTTCGTCCGCCTCGGAAAAATATTCGATAAACGTGCGGGAGGCCGGGTCGCGGCCGTTGTCCTTCGACTCCATGATGCGCTGGATGGAAAAGCGCTTGTAGCCCTCCAGCGCCCCGGCAGGGTCCCCCGCCCGATAGGCCGCGACAGCCGACTCAAACGCCTTGCGCAGCGCCTCGCTCTCCGGCTTCCAGTCGAGCCGCATCATGCCGAACAACTCATCGGCCAGCGCCTTGAGCTGCTCCGGGGATGTGCGCGCGGCAAAGGCGGCACGGCGCTCGGCCAGGTTCGACACCGGATCGGCCTGCTCCGCGACGGTCGTCTTCGGTTTGAACAGCTGCTTGTGTTCGACCTGGGCGGGGACGGCAACGGCGCCCGCGAGGAGGACCGCACAGCAAAACAGGGCGTGACGGATTCGATTCATGGCGGACCTTTCGGGGGTTACTTCAGGAACAATTCGATCACCGGCACTTCAACATCCGGACGCACCTCCGGCACAATGATCGTCTGCATGCCCGGGGGCGTGGCGGCGTGGAGGTTGGCGTGCTCCCGGTGGGTCGGGGCGCGCAGCCGGATCTCGCTCCCGTCGTGCAGGAATTGCGCGTATTCCACGCGTCCCTCGAGGTCGGGCAGGTGGACGTGGCGCAGCGGCCAGTTGAAGAGGTGGAGGTAGAGCCGGTTTGTGCGCGGGTTGTGCGTGTAGCGGCAATCGGGCGGCGCAACGAGTCCCTCCGGCGCATGGCGGCACCCGTGGATCGAGCGCTGGTGATGCGTCATCCACTTCGCGATCGCGGCGAGCCGCTCGCGGGCGCGCGGATCGAATTCGCCGCGCCCGTTGGGACCGACGTTGAGCAGCAGGTTGCCGTTCTTGCTGACGCCGTCGATCAGCATCCACAACAACTGCGGCACGCTCTTCCAGGTCAGCTCATCGCGGAAATAGCCCCACGAGCCGGAAAACGTGTGACACGCCTCCCACACCGCCGGGTTGCCCGCGCGGTCGCGCAGCATGGTGTGCGGCTGGAATTGTTCGGGGGTCATGAAGTCCGGTTCGTGCGGCAGGTCGAGTCGGTTGTTCACCATGATGCCCGGCTGCAGCTTGCGAACCAGCGCGAGCAGTTCCTCGGACTCCCAATCCTGGTGCCCCTTCCCGTTTTCGCCGGGGAACGAAAAATCAAACCACATCAGGTCGATCTTGCCGAACTGCGTCAGCAGCTCCGTGACCTGATTGCGCATGTACTTCGCGTACTTCCGCACGTCGCGGTTCTGGTTCGCCGCCACGAACGCGGCGTCGTTCTTGCGCGGGTGGAAGCGGTCGATCGGATAGTCGGGATGCGTCCAGTCGAGCAGCGAGTAGTAGAAGCCGATGCGCAGGCCCTCCTTGCGGAACGCATCCACCATCGGCTTCAACACATCGCGGCCCCACGGCGTTTTCGTCGCCTTGAAGTCCGTGTGCTTGCTGTCCCACAGGCAGAACCCGTCGTGGTGCCGCGTGGTGATGACCATGTACTTCATGCCCGCCTCGCGCGCCATGCGGGCCCACGCCGCGGGATCGTAGAGGTCCGGCTCGAAGTGGTTGAAATACCGGCGGTACGCCTCCTCCGTCATCTGTTCGCGGTTCATCAGCCACTCGTGGCGGCCGGCGACGGCGTAGATGCCCCAGTGGATGAAGAGTCCAAACCGCGCGTCCACAAACCACGCGGTGTCGGGGGATGGGGTGGACGCCTTTTTCCTGGCAGCACTCATGGGAACCTTTCCGGGGCAACGACGGCCACGACACCGCACGCCTGTTCAGGGCGTCGCAACACGCAGCCCGTTGACTTCCAATTTTTTGAGCTTTAATTCGCCGTGCAACACGCGCAACTCGGCGCCGAGTTCGTGGATCACGACCTGGCCCCAGGCGGTGCCTGTGGACCAGAAATAGGTGCCGGGGTAGCCGCAAAATTCCATTGTCTGCTCAACCGCGCTGTAGCGGAAGCCGCTCAGCGCGAGCACCGCGGCCCACGCGGCCATCGCGCGGCCGTAGTGGTGCCCGCACTCGGCCTCGTCGAACGGGTTGCGTTTTTCGCCGTCGTAGCGCGCGCGGATGTCGCGGATGCAGCGCAGCCCCTCCTCCACCTGGCCCTCATAGATCAGGTGGATCGCGGCGACGTATTCGAAGCCGGTCATCACTTCGCTGTAGTACGGGAACGGACGCTCGGGGCGGCCTTTCGGATAGCTCGCCATCAGCAGCGCGGACTCGCCGCCCAGCGCATAACTGCGCATGTGGTTGAAGTGGTCATGGAACTGCGTGCGGCGGTTGTAGCGCAGGATGCTGTTCAGCGTCGCGCGCATCTTCCCCGCGTCGCCGAGATAACCGAGGCCGAGCACGTGGGCGGTGAACTGGCCGACGAGCTGGTCGATGAGACAGCCGTCCGCGAGCTGCAGGTCCGGGTTCGCGAGGTCGTCGGTCCCCATCTTCGTGCGCAAGCCGGGCGCGATGCGGTCCACCGACATCGGCGGGCGCACCTCGTGCCGGTAGTACTCGCCATTAAAGAGGTGCGTGTCCACCCACGCGGAGCCGCGTTTGCGCAGGTCGGCGCAGCGCGCGGCGAATGCGGTGTCGCCGACGCGCGCGGCCATGCGTTCGCACGCGGCGAGGGCGCCGAGGTACCAGAAGGCCATCTGCGGGTTCGGCCCGAAATACTCCACGTCCATCGTGTTGTGCTGGCAGCCTTCCATCACGCCATCCTGGTCGGCGTCCCAGCCGTTCGGAATCCAGCAGAACTCCATCGCGCGGCGCGCGTGCGGCCAGAGGGCCTTCAGCCACGCGTCGTCGCCGCACAACTGCCACTCGCGATAGAGCTTCATCAGGCAGCCCATCTGCCCGTCCGCCGCGGCGACGCCATAGATCTTCGACGGGTCGGCGATGCGCGCAAGCGGCAGCGGCACGCGGAACGGCATGTGGCCCTGCGCGTTGGTCGCGTGGGCGAATTCGATTTCGCGCGCGCAGCGGGCGAGGTCGGCGAACAGGAACGGCGTCGCGTGCTCGTAGTTCCACACGTGCGTGCAACTGCCGTGGCAGCTGCCAATCCGGTCGTGGCAGCCCTCCCACTGGTAGAACTTGCCGTCCGCCGTCTGGAAGCACGTCTGCGTGCGCAGCGTGCTGGTGTTGAACAGCGCGGCTTCCTTCACCTCGACCGGGAGGCTGCTCTCACAAAACGCCTCCACAAAGCGAAGCGTTTCCGCCTCCAGCTCGGGGAAGCGGGGAACGATGTGCTCCGCCGCGGCCCAGGCATCGGCGAAACGCGTGCAGTAGAAGTTGCCGACGATGTTGTCGGGCGGACACGGATTCTCCGCGCTCCAGTGCATCACGAAGTTGTCGTACGGCCGCGCCGGGTCCTGCGTCCACGTCATCCGGTTCGGGAAATGCCACGTGAGATAGAAGGTGAACTCCGCCGACGCGCCCGCGGGAATCTCGCGGTGCTGCGCGAGCGAGCCGATGGGCATGTTCGACAGGCCGCCGGGATTCTCGAGCCGCCCGTCCGCCAGCAGGTCCTCCCAGAAATGGCGTTTGTGGTAGCCCCATTTCTGGACCGGCCAGTTCGTGCGGTGCGACGTGTCCGCATCCGCCGCGCATGTCAGCGCCATCGTGCCCCAGGCCTCGGCCTTCGGGTCCACGCCCTCGGACGTCATCCAGAGCCCCTGTACCGACGCGCCCTTCCGGAACGCGATGCGGTTGTTCTTCGCCCCGATGTACGGGCGATCCCAGTTTGGCGCCGGCGGACCGATGACGCTCCCGTCGATCCCGATGTAATTCGGCAGCGAGCCGCACACCGTCGCCTGCACCGGTGCGGAGCCGGGGTTGTGCACGACATAGCGCAGCATGACGACCGGCAGCGAACTGTCCGGCGTGTTGCCGGGAATCATCGGGTTAAACGCCTGCAACGTGACCCGCACCGGCACGGCCGCATCCGTCAACTCCACGGTGCCGAGCGGATACGCGGCGCGGAACTGCGCCTCGCCAAACCGAGGGAACCCGTGCTGCGGTGTTTCGCACCCGGACGATCCCTCGTACTCATCCGCGCGCAACGGGCCTTCGAGAATGCGCGCGACCGCCGGTCCGCCCGCAGGCTTGACCCAGAGCGAGAAAAACGGCCCGACACCGGCAGCCTCGGGGATGTACCCCTTGGCCGGACGGTTCATCAGCTCCCAATCGCGGAGATCTCCCCGCCCGCCCAGCGAAACCGTGCCTGTCCCGATACCCCCCAACGGCATCGCCACTCGTGTAAGCGCGGGTCCGGAATATGCTTTCAGCGTGGGCCAGCTCATGATCGGAAACTCCTCAAACAGCCTATTCCAACTTATTCGGACATGCAATTTATTTCCGATATTGTTGCCATATCTTTGAATGCTGGGTTATTTTTATCCTTCTGATGCTAATTATAATGTCCAAACGAGCCCGTCTCCTGTTTGGCACCCTCCTTCTGGCGTTGGCCCTCGGCGAGCGCGGCGCCAGTGCGGGCACACCCGTAAGCATTGTGCTCAGCAATGTGATTCGGACGGGCGGCATCACGACGACGATGCAGGCGGACGGGGCGTTGCGGGCGGCGATTGCGAGCGCCGGCGACGCGAATGCGTGGAGCAGCACCCTGCGGTGGACGGTCTCCGCGGCGCTGAACACCGGGGACGTGCTCTGGCTGAGCGTGGTCGCGAGCAACCTGGGTCCGGAGGCGATCAATTTCCAGGCCATGGTGGAGCATACGGTCTCGCCGTTCCGGAAAATCGCCTACAACGAATTCCGCTTTCTCTCGTCGAGCAACACGCAGATCGCCATGGGCATCGCGACCAACGCCATCCCGGCGACGAATTCGCAGATCGTGCTCCATCTCGGCCAGCTCCAGGGCACGCTCTACATCCGCGAGCTGAAGCTGCTGCGCTATCCGGCGGGCACGGACACCAACGCCCTGCCCCAGTCGCCCGTCGTCTGGCAGGGCATGGAGAGCAACGCCGCATGGCGCGCGGTCGCGCTCAGCAACATCCTCGCGCGGCGCACCTCGACGCTGCGCGTCCGCGCCGTGGATCCGGACGGCAACCCGCGAGCGGGCGTGATGATCACGATCACACAGCGCAACCACCGGTTCGCGTTCGGCACCTCCGTCAGCGACCAGCCCGTGCTGCGGACGGACATCGCCGCCCACGCCAATTACTTCGAGCGGCTGTCGGGCGGTGATTTCGAGTGGAGCCTCAGCGCGAACGCGCTCAAGTGGATGTCGATGGACACCCCCAGCTGGACGCCCGGCCTCTCGCTGTTCGACTACGGCCCCGCCACCGTGGAAACGCTGGCTGGCCTCGGCCTGAAACAGCGCGGCCACACCATGCTCTGGCCCTCCTACAACAAGAGCCCGGCCTACCTGCAAACGCTGACGACGCCGCAGCTCGCGGCGGAAATTGAAGCGCATGTGCGCTACATGGCGCGAACCTACTCAGGCGTTCTTGAAGAATGGGATGTGATCAACGAGGCCGTCGCCAACCGCGATTTCATCACGTTGCTGGGCTCCAACCTCCTGCGCAACGCCTTCATCTGGGCGCGCGAGGAGGACCCCCACGCGCGCCTCATGATCAACGAGCACACCATCCTCAGCGAGCGCACGCTCAACACGAGCCGAAAGAACGAATACTTCAACATGATCAAATGGCTGAGGGACAGCGGCGCGCCGATCGGCGCCATCGGCATGCAGGGCCACTTCTGCCTGGGCGGACCCGCGGAGGCCAACAAAGTGCCGGGCATTTCCGAATTGACCGCCACGCTGGACCACTTCGGTTCCCTCGGCTTGCCCATCCGGATCACGGAGTTCGATCACAACATCAAGGACGAGGCCGCGCAGGCGGCGTATCTGCGCGACCTGCTCACGCTGCTGTTCTCGCACCAGATGGTCGACGGTTTCATCATGTGGGGGTTCTGGGACGGCTGGCACTGGAAGAATAATGCGCCGTTTTACCGCGCAGACTGGAGCGAAAAACCCGCGCTCGCGATCTGGCGCAGCCTGGTGCGCGGCGCGTGGTGGACCAGCGAGCGCACCGCCCTGACCGACACCAACGGATGGGCCGAATTCACCACCGTGTTCCACGGGGATTTCGCCGTCGCCGCCACCGGGTTCCACGCCAACGCCGCCGCCCACGCGCCCGGCGTAACCTCGCTGGTCCTCACACAAACACCCTTCGCCGCCTGGCTCGACCAACACAGCCTCACCGAGGACCAACCGGTATGGCTCGCCGACGAATGGTTCGCGCCCTACACGCTGTTCATCATGGGCGTGAACCCCGCGGGCGACGGCTCGGACCTGCCGCGTGCGCGGATGGCGCTCCCCGCCGACGCCGCGCCACAGGTGCACCTGTGGGGAAACAGCGGACGCGTCTACCGCCTGCAATGGAGCGACGACCTGGCCAATGCCACATGGCAGGATGCCGGTTCCATAACGTCCGCCGCATCGGAATTAATCGAATGGCCCACCCTTCCCACCGTCACCTCCGCCTACTTTCGCATCGGAATCGAGCTGAGCCCCTGATCCGTTCCATCTCGTCCGCATCTGCCGAATCACCATCTATTTCAATATATTAAAACTAAGCAAAAATCCTGTTTCCATTGTTCTAAGATCTAATTTTGGCTATTATCCAACATTGCGATGGTAATTCCAATATCCAGGACTTGCCGACACGTGATGGGTGTCTTGATTTGGGCCGGGGCCTGCCAGTGCGCATGCGCGAGCACGGGGACGCCGGTCAACCTCGTTTTGAGCAACTTCGTGCGATCCGGCGGGGTCACGACGACCATGCAATCGAATGGGACGCTGCGGGTGACCCTCCAGTCGGTGAACGACGCGAATGTGTGGAACAGCACGCTGCGCTGGACGATCCCGGGCGCGCATGCGACGGGGGAGGTCGTTTGGTTGCGGATGGTCGCGAGCAACCAGGGGCCGGACGCCATCAACTTCCCGGCGATGGTCGAACAGAACGTTGCCCCCTATCCCAAGATCGCCCACAACGGCTTCCGGTTTATCACGTCCAGCAACGAGCAGATCGCGATGGGCATCGTCACGAACGCGATCCCGACGAATAACGCGCAGGTGGTGCTCCACCTCGGCCAGCTCCAGGGCACGCTCTATATCAGCCAGCTGCAACTGGTGAAACATCCGTCGGGCACCTCGACCAGCGCGCTGCCCCAGTCGCCGATCGTGTGGGAGGGCATGGAGAGCAATGCCGCGTGGCGCGCCACGGCGCTCAGCAACATCCTCGCCCGGCGCACCTCGAAAATGCGCATCCGGGCCATCGATCCGGCCGGCCAGCCGCTCGCCGGCGTCCCCATCACGATCAACCAGCGCAACCACCGGTTCGCGTTCGGCACCGCGGTGAACGCGCAGCCGTTGTTGCGCACGAATTTCGCGCACCACGCCATCTACACGGAGAACCTCGCCCAGGATTTCCAATGGGGCGTCATCGAAAACTCCCTGAAGTGGTGGTCGATGGACTGGCCCGGCTGGGAGCCGGGGACGAGTGTGTATGACTTCGGTCCGCCGGCCGTGGCCCGGCTCCGCGAGATGGGCTTCAAACAGCGCGGCCACATGCTGCTCTGGGCCGCCTACAACAAGAGTCCGGCCTACCTGCAGAGCCTGACCACGGCGCAACTCGCCGCGGAAATCGAGGCCCACATCCGCGACGAGGCCCGCCGCTACGCGGGGATCATCGACGACTGGGATGTGCTGAACGAACCCATCGGCAGCCGGGACTTCATCTCGCTGCTGGGCTCCAACCTCATCCGCAACGCCTTCATCTGGGCGCGCCAGGAGGATCCCCACGCGCGCCTCACGCTGAACGAGAACAACATCCTCAGTGAACCCCGCCTCACGACGACCCGGAAAACCGAATTCTTCAACATGATCAAGTGGCTGCGGGACAGCGGCGCGCCCATCGGCGGCATCGGCATGCAGGGGCACTTCTGCCTCGGCGGACCGTCGGAAGCCAACAAGGTGCCGGGGATCAACCAGCTGAGGGCCACGCTCGATTGGTACGGGTCGCTGGGCCTGCCGATCCGGATCACGGAGTTCGACCACGACATCAAGGACGAGGCGGTCCAGGCGGCCTACCTGCGCGACCTGCTGACACTGCTGTTCTCGCACCAGATGGTCGATGGTTTCATCATGTGGGGGTTCTGGGATGGCTGGCAGTGGAAGGGCAACTCGCCGTTCTATCACAAGGACTGGACGGAAAAGCCCGCGCTCGACGTCTGGCGCAGCCTGGTGCATGGCGCGTGGTGGACTGACCAGCGCATCGCCGTGACGGATACCAACGGCTGGGCCGAATTCACCACCGCGTTTCACGGGGATTACCACATCGCCGCCACCGGATTTCACGCCAACGCCGTCGCCCACGCGCCCGGGGTGACGTCGGCGACGCTTACGCAAACGACCTTCGCCGCCTGGCTCGACCAGCACGGCCTCACCGAGGACCAACTGCTTTTCCTCAATGGCGAATGGCACACGCCCTACGCGCTCTTCGTGATGGGCGCGGACCCGGCGGGCGACGGATCGGACCTGCCGCGGGGCCAGATGGCGCGCCCCGGCGACGCCGAACCGCACGTGACGATCTGGGGGCACAGCGGCCGCGTGTACCGCCTGCAGTGGAGCGCCGACCTGACGGACAGCGCGTGGCACGATGCCGGGTCCGTGACCTCCTCCGCGTCGGACTGGATCGATTGGCCCGCACCCGCCGCAACGTCCGCCTATTTCCGCATCGGCATCGAATTGGAGCCCTGAACCATGATACGATTCGCACCATTCACCCTCCTTCTCGCCGTTACCGCACATCTGGTACACGCAGAGGCAAACGAACCAGCCCTCCGGGAGTTGGCAGCGCCGTATTTCCAGATCGGCGCCGCCCTTGAGCACGCGCATCTCGCCAGCCCGGAAGGACAGGCCCAGGATCGGGAAGGTCTGCTGCTCCGCCACTTCGCGACGGTCACGCACGAGAATTCGATGAAGTGGGAGAGCCTGCAGCCCCGCGAAGGCGAGTTCACCTTCGAACAGGCCGATGCGCTGATCGCCGTGGCGGAGCGGAACAACCCGAAACTCGACGTGGTGGGCCACACGCTCGTCTGGCATCACCAGACGCCGAAGTGGGTTTTTAAGGGCGCCGACCGGGAGCAACTGCTGGCGCGGATGAGGACCCACATCCACACCGTCGTCGGGCGCTACCGCGGCCGCGTCAAGGGCTGGGACGTCGTCAACGAAGCCCTGGACGGCGACGGCGAATTGCGCCGGAAAAGCCCGTGGCTCGAGATCATCGGCCCCGATTTTATCGAGCACGCCTTCCGCTTCGCGCACGAGGCCGATCCGGATGCCGAGTTGTATTACAACGACTACGGGCTCGAGGGAGACCAAAAGCGCGCAGGGGCGCTCCGCATCGTCAAACGCCTGAAAGACGCCGGCCTGCGCATCGACGGAGTCGGCTTGCAGGGCCATTACGGCATGGAAATTAACACCCGCGCCGTGGAGAAGAGCATTCTGGACTTTCATCAAGCCGGCGTGCAGGTGATGTTCACCGAACTCGACATCAGCGTGTTGCCGCGTGCATGGGGAAACATCGGGGCTGACATCTCGGCGAACTTCGAGAAGCGCGCGGCGCTCGATCCCTATACCAACGGGCTCCCCGCCGAGGTCGCGCAGCAACAAGCCCGGGTGTACGGGGATCTGTTTTCGCTCTTCGTCCGCCACCACGAGAAGATCAGCCGCGTCACGTTCTGGGGGCTCAAGGACGGCCTGTCCTGGCTGAACCACTGGCCCATCAAAGGCCGCACCGATTACCCGCTACTGTTCGACCGGAACGCTCAACCCAAACCCGCTTTCCACGCGGTTGCGGAAGCGCTGAAAGCGAAGGGAAAACCTTGATGATTCGCAGTCTTTCCGCCCGTGCCGCAACGTCCTCATTGGCCACCCTGACGCGATTCGGCGTCCCCGCCCTCCTGCTGGCCGCGACCGCCGTCCTGGCCCGCGCCGAGAAAAGCGAGCCGTCCCTCCGCGAACTGGCGGCGCCCGCCTTCCGCATCGGCGTCGCGATGGAGGCCGCGCACCTCGATGGTGTCCCCGCGCGCGCCGCGCTGCTCCGCCAACACTTCAACACCGTGACCCCCGAAAATTCGATGAAGTGGGCCAGCGTGCAACCGGATGAGGGCGTGTTCACCTTCAAGCAGGCCGACGCGATTGCCGACCTCGCCGGACAACACGATGCGTGGCTCGTCGGCCACACGCTGGTCTGGCAGCACCAGACGCCCGACTGGGTGTTCCAGAACGCCACGCGCGACGTGTTGCTCCGGCGCATGCGCGACCACATCCACACCGTCGTCGGACGCTACCGCGGACGCGTGAAGGGGTGGGACGTGGTCAACGAGGCGATCAACCAGCAGGGCGAACTCAAAACGGAAAGCCCCTGGCACCGTATCATCGGCCCCGACTACATCGAACACGCCTTCCGCTTCGCGCACGAGGCGGACCCCGACGCGGAACTCTACTACAACGACTACCTGCTCGAAATGCCCGCCAAGCGCGAGGGCACGCTGCGCCTGGTCAAACGGCTCAAGGCCGCGGGCCTCCGGATCGATGGCGTCGGGATGCAGGGGCATTACGGCCTGAAGGCCAACATCGCGGAGACGGAAAAGACCATCGTCGCGCTGCACGCCGCAGGGGTCGATGTGATGGTCACGGAACTGGACATCTCCGTACTGCCCGCCGCCTGGCAACACATCGGCGCGGACATCGCCGCGATGTTTGAATACCGCGCAGAACTTGATCCGTACGCCGACGGCCTTCCGCCCGCCGTCGCCCGCCAGCAGGCCGATGTGTACCGGGACCTGTTTGCGCTTTTTGTGAAGCACCGCGACAAGATGAGCCGCGTCACGTTCTGGGGACTCGACGACGCCTCCTCCTGGCTGAACCACTGGCCCATCAGGGGTCGCACCGATTACCCGCTGCTGTTCGACCGGAACGCGCAACCCAAACCCGCTTTTCACGCTGTCGTGGAAGCCCTGAAAAAGAAGGAAACACCCCGATGATCCGCAACCTTGCCGCCTGTGCCGTCCTGGCCGCAACGGCCACCCTGGCCTCCGCCCAATCCGAGATCCCCCGCCTGCGCGACGTCGTCGGCGACCGCTTCCTCATCGGCGCCGCGTTCGGTCGATCCGTGGTGGACGGGGGCCTGCCGGAGAACGTGGCTTCACGCAACCTCGTGGCCTATCACTACAACACCGCGACCACGGAAAACGAACTGAAGTGGTATCACCTGCAGCCCGAGCCGGGGCCCTACCGGTTCGAGGACGCCGACGCCTTCGTGGAGTTCTGCGAGAAGAACAACCTGTACCCCGTCGGCCACACGCTGATCTGGGACCTGCGCACGCCGGACTGGGTGTTCAAGGACGTGACCCGCGACCAGTTGATCGAACGCATGCGCACACACATCCACACCGTCGTCGGCCGCTACAAGGGCCGCATCAAGACCTGGGATGTCGTGAACGAGGCGATCGACGGAAAGGGGAATCTCCACAAATCCCCCTGGCAGAAAATCATCGGCCCCGAGTACATCGCGATGGCGTTCAAGTTCGCGCACGAGGCGGACCCCGATGCGAAGCTCTATTACAACGACAACAACCTGCACAACCCGAAGAAGCGGGACGCGACGGTGAAGCTGGTTAATGACCTTAAGGCCGCGGGCGCCCCGATCCACGGCATCGGCGACCAGGGCCATTACTTCGGCGTCACCCCGGATTTTGCGGAGGCGGAAAAAAGCATTGTCGCGTTCGCCAATACCGGCCTGCGCCTCTCCTTCACCGAGGTGGACATCTCCACCTTGCCGGCCGCGTGGAAATTCCGCGACCAGGACATCAACGACATCATCGAATACCGCGACGAGTTGAATCCCTACACCAAGGGGTTGCCGCCGGAGATCGAAGCCCTGCAGGTAAAGGCCTACGCCGACCTGTTCCGCCTGTTCGCCAAATACGCCGACGCGATCGACCGCGTCACCTTCTGGGGTGTGACGGACGCCAACTCCTGGCTGAACAACCGCCCGATCAGGGGGCGCACGGACTACCCGTTGCTCTTCGACCGCCAGGCCCAGCCCAAGAAGTCCTTCCACGCGGTGGTGGAGGTACTGTCGAAATAGGCGCCTGATGAAACGCCGGCAAGGCGCGCTCACCCGGCGCGCCTTGCCTGTTTGCATCCGATTGGAACGCGTTCAACCTGCATGAGGAACTGACCATGAAATTTGCCGCCACCCTCTGTGCCGCCCTCGTTCTCTTGGCCCTTGCCGCCCGGGCGGAGGAACCCCTGCCCCGCCTGCGCGACCTCGCCGGCGGCCGCTTCCTGATCGGGATGTCGCTCAGCGACAAGCTGACGAACCCCGAAGAGCCGGACCCGCTCGGCCTGCGGGACATCATCAACTACCACGCGAACACCTCGACCTGTGAAAACGCGCTGAAATGGCGGCACCTGCAGCGCGAGCGGGGCCCGATCGACTTCACCCGCGCGGACGCGTTCGTCGCATACTGCGAGCAGAACGGCCTGTGGCCCGTCGGGCACACGCTGCTCTGGGACCTGAAGGATCCCGCGTGGGTCTTTGAAGGCGTGACACGCGACCAGTTGATCGAGCGGATGCGCACACACATCCACACCGTCGTCGGCCGCTACAAGGGCCGGATCAAGCAGTGGGACGTGGTCAACGAGGCGATCGACGGACAGGGGCGGTTCCACAAATCCCCGTGGCAGCGCATCATCGGCCCGGAATACATCGAACTCGCCTTCACATTCGCCCACGAGGCGGACCCCGACGCGCAGCTGTTCTACAACGACAACCACATGTTCCTGCCGAAGAAACGCGAGGCCACGCTCGCGCTGATCCAGCGCCTGAAGTCCAAAGGCATCCGCATCGACGGCATCGGCATGCAGGGCCACTTCTTCAACATCCGGCCCGATTTCAAGAATGTGGAGAAGAGCATCATCGCCTTTTCCAAGGCTGGCATGCGCGTGTCGTTCACCGAGGTGGACATCTCCGTGCTCCCGGCGGCCTGGAACTTTGTCGACCAGGACATCAACGAGATCGTCGAAGGGCGCGCGGATTTAGATCCCTACACGAACGGCCTGCCGCCCGAGGTTGAGGCCGTGCATGCGGAATCCTACGCAAAGCTCTTCCGGCTCTTCGTGAAACACGCGGATAAAATTGACCGTGTCACGTTCTGGTGCGTGTCCGACGCGGATTCGTGGCTGAACTATCGGCCGGTCGTGGGCCGCACGGACTACCCGCTGCTGTTCGACCGGCAACAGAAACCGAAGCGCGCCTTCTTCGACGTGGTGAAGGTGCTGAGGGGCGAATGAGCGCCCCCGTCGCATTGAAGGATGCCTGCGCGGGCCTGTTCCGCATCGGCGCGTCGCTCGGCCACGAGACTGTGCTCGGCGCCTCCGAAGCAGCGGCGGTCCGCCGCGCGCTCGTCGGGCGCCACTTCAACACGGCCACGCCGGAGAACGTGATGAAGTGGGAGCCGATCCACCCGGAACCGGACGTGTACACATTTGAGAAGGCGGACGCCTTCGTTGCGTTCGCCGAGCAGCACGGACTCTGGCCCGTGGGTCACACGCTCGTTTGGGAGCACCAGACGCCGAAGTGGGTGTTCGAGGGCGCCACGCGCGAGACCCTGCTCGCGCGCATGCGCAACCACATCCACACGGTCGCCGGGCGCTACCGCGGGCGCATCAAGGCGTGGGACGTGGTGAACGAAGCGATCGAAAACAACGGCATCATCAAGGAGGCGAGCCCCTGGCATCGCATCATCGGCCCCGACTACATCGAGCACGCCTTCCGCTTCGCGCACGAGGCGGACCCGGACGCGGAGTTGTACTACAACGACTACTCGATGGAGATCCCGGCCAAGCGCGAGACATCCATCGCGCTGATCCGCCGCCTCAAGGCCGCCGGCCTCCGCATTGACGGCGTCGGCATGCAGGGCCACTACCGGCTTACGCAACTCGACGTCGAGAACACGGAGCGCAGCATCGTTGCGTTTGCAGCCGAAGGCATGAAAGTCATGATCACCGAACTGGACCTCTCGGTGCTGCCCCTCGCGATCAACCGCATCGGCGCGAACATCACCGACCTGGAGGAGTACCGCGGCGAGTTGGACGCCTATCGCGACGGACTGCCGGAAGACGTGGCGCGCCGACAGGCCGACGGCTACTGCGCGCTGTTCCGCGTCTTCAGGAAACATGCGGACAAGATCGACCGCGTCACCTTCTGGAACGTCACCGACGGCGACTCTTGGCTGAACAACTGGCCCATCAAAGGCCGCACCGATTACCCGCTGATCTTCGACCGCGCGGGGAATCCCAAGCAGGCCTTCGATGCCGCGGTCGACGCTCTGCGGGGGAATCCGCTCTGATTGTATTGCGCTGTAGCCGCGACCGCTTGTCGCGGTTCGGAGTTTGGTTCCGCGCCCATCATGCGCGGCCACAGCCGACCGGGAGCGGCTTCCTGCCTCAGGGCCGAAGAATCTGGAAGCGCAGCCCGAAAACCTCCTCTGGCGACATCTTCCCCGCGGGTATCGCCGCCCCTTCCGCCCCAGTCTTCAAGTCCACCGCCGCGCGAATAATTCCGCGCTGTAGCCACTCCTGTGCATCGGATCCCAGAATCAAAAAAATCGGCGGCATCTCTTCGGGCTTGGCCTTGATTTCAGGATCCAGCATCACCCGCTGCAAGAGAATTGCATCAGGATCCGGGGCGTCCGCCAATAGAGCGCGCAAATCTGCCAACGTTAGCGTCTCCGGCGGCGGCTCCGTCTCAGCCTCGGGCATCGGAGTGAATACAATATTGAGTGAATAGCGCTTCGCGTCTAATTCCTTCCGAAGCCCGTTCAGCTCGACTTCGAGCAGATGCGCATGACCCACCCATTGTGCCTCCGGCATTCGGACCACTGCAAGCGTGCAGCCCGTCGGGAAAGCAGCCGCGATCTCGCGCCCCATCATCACCCCGATGGCATCTACAATGGTTCGCTGTTGCTGCCGCTCCGTTCGCTCCTCCGTGACGATCATTCGGCTTAACGCGCCGTACAACGCGACGGCCAGAACAACCAGCAACACAGGGGTAAACACCGCCGGTTTGCGACCCCGAAAAATCGCGATCAGGATGGCAAGCGCGCCGAGAATCAGGATGGATGATGAGGACATTTCAACCCCTTCAATTTGGTACGAAATCCTGCACGCACGCCCATGCCCAGGCAACGTTTGTATTTAGATATAATTTCCTTTTGCCCTGCATTGCCGGTTGAAAACCGGGCTCAAAGCGCAATGATGTTTACAGGGTAAAGTTGTCAAACAACGCCTCCCGGCGTCATGCGAATTCGAGCGACCATACAACGCGTCACGCAAACAACAGGCTTCACCCTCGTGGAGCTTCTGGTGGTCATCGTGCTCATCGCTCTTCTGGCTTCACTCCTGACGCCCGCTCTTCAGAGATCGTTCGCCGATGGAAAGACCATGGGCTGCCTGGGCAAACTACGCGCCATGGGCGCCGCAATACACCTGTACGGGGCGGATACGGGGAATTACCCCAAAACAGACTACGACATTATATCGGGAACCAACGTCACAACGATCGCGTGGGCCTACGTAATTTATCCCTATATGTTCAATGAAGCGCCCCCGCCTCCAAAGGCGCGACGTCTCGCAAAAAAACAATTCACATGTCCGGCCGCCCGACAGGACAATGTTGGAGATCGCACGGCGCTCCTTTCATACCAGTACAACCTGCGCATGGGATCGAAGGGCGAGGGTCCACCAGTGCCCCGGGCGGCGGTACCAAGCCCCTCCACCACATTTGTCATCGCGGACGGTCGGCAAGCGGAGTGGACCTATCTGGATCACAACACCCACGACTTGATCTCACCTCAGGATATCCTCCGCGATAAATCGATGAATGGCCAAGGAATCCAGCCTCATCTAAAGAAAAACAACTGGCTATTTGCCGACGGACATGTCGCCACACTAAACGTGGAGGACACCTGTCGGCAGCCGAGAGACAACGCCAACCCCCGCAAATATTGGTCCATTGACCCGAACGACTAGCATTGATAACGGCTCTAGACGAACCGGGGACACGATTTCAGGCGGTCTTTTCTGAAGATTGGCGCAGTTCAATCACAAGCGAAAACGATACGAAGCAATGCCGTTGAAATTAATTGCATAATTCGGCTGCTTGGGTTATATTTCGGTCCAATGAGCGTCATTTTTCGACATTATGTTTTGCGATTTCGCGGGGGCTTTTCCTTGGTGGAGCTTCTCGTAGTTATTGTAATTATTGCCGTACTCCTCTCCAGCCTGGTGCCATCGCTGCGAAACGCGCGCGCTTCCGCATTCGAGGTAGGCTGTTCCTCGCGACTTCGCCACATCATGACGGGCTTCAACGTTCATGCACAGGATATGGGGACGTACCCGAGAGAGGCGATCCCCAGCCAGCCGGTGCCTTCCATGTGGGGGGACGAGACGTGGGCAGAACAAGTTTATCCTTACATGACCGGCGCCAAGGTTCCGCCACAAGCGATGACAGGCCCTGAGTTTTCCTGTCCCGCGGTTTACAGGGGCAGAACCGGAAATGCCGGCTCAAGAATGTCCTACCAAATCAACAACGTCAGCAACGCCTTTCAGAACTTCGTTAAGCCAGCCGAAATTCTCAAGCCGGCTACAACGCTCGTTGTAGCGGATGCACGACACTCGCAACACTGCTTCCTAGCCAACAACTCAACCGAGATGAACCCGAATACCATTCTCACCACCGTGCCGCTCTTCAACCCCATCAGCCCGCATCGCAAACAAAACAATTTCCTGTTCTTGGACGGCCACGTTCAGCGGCGCGATGTACGCACCACATGGGGGGCGGGATCCGCAAACAACCCTCTGGGCATGTGGACATTCAATCCGGACGACTAAAGCTATCAAGGGCGTGCGATTCGATAACGGAGGTCGAACACCTCTTGGGCCGACATTCCCCGCGAAGGGGTCCGGCTGAAATCTCCGTCGGATCTGTGCTCTACCGCAGCGAGAACAAACCCTTCGCGCACCAACCGATCCACGGGGTTGCCCTCTCCAAGAAGCAGGAATGCTGGAGGAAACGTTGATGGCTCCGAGCGGGCCGCCGGATCAAAAACCGCACGCTGAAGAACAACGGCCTTCACGCCGGACACCTGATTTAACAGTCCCCTGTACTCGGCCTCGGACATTATCGAAATCTCAAGCTCCTCCGAACCCGGCGAATCGGGCATGTTTACAATTTGCATAGGGTAGCGGGCAGGGTCCAACGAGCTGCGTAACCCTTCAAGCTCGGCATCGAATATTTCCAAGGCACCCTCTGTAAAAACAGGCGGAAGCCGCACGACCGCCAACGCGCCCCCATCAGGCAGCGCTAGGGCAATTTCACGTCCCAGCACAGCTCCGACGGCTTTAGCAAACACGATGCGAGCAGATTGCTCGGCCCGCTCCTCCGTTTGAAAAAAACGCACGGTAGACAGAGCCATAGCCAGCGCCAGCAGAGCATAAAGCACCGGGGTCATGATGGATGGCGCAAACTTTCTTGTTAGCGCAACACCGACGACCAGCAGAACAATAAGTACAACAGTCACGATTACCCTCCCGAATGGCCAAAACTCATGAACATAAAGAAAATCACATCACTACACCCCAAAACGAGTCTATTCACATATTTACATTCATGCAAATATATAACGTTTTCAGGATAATCAGAATACCTGCAAATTTATACCACAACGTGATCCGCGATTCTCGCATTGATTCCGACGCGGAGTTCGTAAACCTTTGACGTCCATGACCACACGCAACCTGCTTCTTCTCACCAGCGACCAGCAGCATTGGTTTACGCTCGGCGTCCAGAATCCTGAAATCAAGACGCCGGCGCTGGACCGGCTGGCGGCGCGGGGGACGCTCTTCCGGCGGGCGTATTGCCCGAATCCGACCTGCACGCCGACGCGGTCGTCGATCATCACGGGGCTGATGCCGAGCCGGCATGGCGCGTACACGCTGGGGACGAAGCTGCCCGAGTCCGTGCCGACGATTGGCGGACACCTCTCCGCGGCGGGCTATCGCACGTCGCTGATCGGCAAGGCGCATTTCCAGCAGCTGAAGTCGACGCCGGAGTACCCGTCGCTCGAGTCGCCGCCCGAAATCCATGACTACGACTTCTGGCGCGCCTTCAACGGCCCTTTCTACGGCTTCGACCACGTCGAGTTGACGCGCAACCACGCGGATGAGGGCTGGGTCGGCCAGCATTACGCGCTGTGGATGGAGCAGCAGGGGTTCGCCGACTGGCGCAAGTGCTTCCAGCCGCCCGGCGGCACGCACGAACGCCAGAAGTGGCGCTGGAACATTCCCGAACGCTACCACTACAACCGCTGGATCACGGATCGCACGATCGCGCGGATGGAGGAGCATCACCGCAACAACGAGCCCTTCCTGATCTGGGCCAGCTTCTTCGACCCGCATCCGCCCTACCTCGCGCCGGAACCGTGGGACACGCTTTACGCGGGCGCGCCCCTTACGGTGCCGCACGGCCGGCCCGGCGAACACGACAAAAATCCGCCGCACTTCCAGCTGACGCAGCAGGCAAACCCCGACTTCTCGGCCTGGGACGAGCCCGGCGGCCACATCATCCACGGGTTCCACGCCCACCGCGACACCCCCGAACACCGGCGCCGCGCGATGGAGGTCTATTACGGCATGATCACGCTGATGGACAAATACATCGGCCAGATCCTCGACCGGCTCGACGCGCTCGGCCTCACCGACTCCACGCTCGTCGTCTTTACGAGCGACCACGGCCACCTCTTCGGCCAGCACGAATTGCTCGCAAAGGGCGCGTTCCATTACGAGGACCTGCTGCGCGTGCCGTTCATCGCCTCGCAGCCCGGCGCCATCCCGCAGGGCCGCGTGACGGACGACCTCGTGTCGCTGGTGGACCTCACGCCCACGATGATGGACGCCGTGGGGCAGCCGGTGCCCGCCGGCCTCGACGGGAAATCGCAGTGGAACGCCTGGCGGGGCGGAAACGCCGCGCGCGACCATGTGCTCGTCGAGAACCGCCACCAGCCGCACACCCTGCACCTGCTGACGCGGATTGATAAACGCTACAAAATCACGGTGTACAAGAACCGCGACTACGGCGAACTCTTTGACCTCGAGGCGGACCCCGGCGAATTCAACAACCTCTGGAACGAGCCCTCCGCACAGGCGCTGAAACAGGATTTGCTCGCGCGCATCCCGCGCGACAGCCTGACCAACGACCCGCCCCCCATGCCCCGCGTCGCCGTCGCCTGACGAGATCTACTTAACCACCGCCGTCGCCAAGGCTGCGGCGGGACAAGGGAGCACACGGAGTCGACCGGGAAGACCTCTTCCAATCGAAATCTCCTCCTCCGCGCCTCCATGCACTCCGTGGTATATTCCTCCCTCCGCAAAGCCCGCGCCCGGCCTTGATTGCGGACTGCCGGCGTGGTTGAATGCAGACTTCACGTCGAGGGGATTTCCAATGCGTTGGGTGGCACTCGCAATACTGATGGGGGGATTGTGGGCGGGCGGGCTCGGAGCCCAGGAACCGCCGCTGTCTCCGGAAACACGACTGGTCCCGGGGGAACGCGCGACGCGCTGGCTGCGCTACACGCATCCATCCGCGTCGAAGGTCGAGGTGGCCGGGACATGGAACCAATGGTCCGGCGGCACGGCCCTGATCCGCACGAACCTCAATTTGTTCGTGCTGGATGTCGGCAACCTGCCGGTGCAGAAGCCCGGCCGCTACGAGTTTAAATTCATCGTCGATGGCGTCTGGGAAACGGGAGAAAACCGCGTCCTGGTGATCAACGACAACCGGATGCTGGAGCGCCCGCCCGATGTCGTGCTCGCGGCGCGGCTCGACGCCAGCGATGAAATCACGGTGTTCCTCAAGCGCCCGCTCACCGCCGGTCGCACCATCCGCGCCTCGCTCGAACCGGAGGTCCCGGTGCGCGAGGTGCAACTCATTCCGGGACGCCCGGACAAACTGCAGCGCGGCTACGTGATCGCCGGCCACACCCTCACGTTTATTTTTGACGAACGCACCTACGGCGCGAGCCTCGAACCCACGGATCTCGTCGCCGTCGCGGGCAATTTCAACTGGTGGAACGGCGATGGCGGACGCGGCGGCGTGTGGCGCCTGCACGACGAGGACAACGACGACGTCTGGGAATTGTCCGTGCCGGTGGACGACCTGCCCTATCCCGAAACGGAACCGTTCCCGATGTTCCGCTTCGTCCTCCGCGGCGACCAGTGGATGAATCCGCCCGCCGAGGCGGCCAACCGCGTGCGCGATGCCAACGGCAACGTCAACCTCAAGCTGGACCGGAACGAAATCGGCGTCTCCCTGCTCAAGGTCCGCACGGCGGAACCGATGAAGCTCTCCCAGACCTACAACGTCGTGATCGACGGCATCGCCGAACGACGCGTCCGCCAGGTCGTCTCCGTCGGCAACTGGCTCGACTCCATCACGACGACCAAGGCGCTCGGCGCGCACATCGACAAGGAACGCGGCATCACGACCTACCGCCTCTTCGCCCCGCGCGCCACAAAGGTCCACCTCAACTTCTTCACGACGCCCGAGTACGAGGTGCACCGTCCCGTTTACCGCCGCCTGCAGCCGGCGGAGCGCTACCCGATGTGGAAGGACGAGGCGGATGGCGTGTGGGAAATCAGCCTGCTCGGCAACGACGCGGGCAAATACTACTCCTTTAACGTCGACGGCCCGCAGGGCGACGGCGAGGGCTTCAACGGTCAGGCGTTCGCCGGCGATCCCTACGCCTTCGCGGTCGCGCACTCGCACAACAACTCGATCGTGATCGACCGCGAGGCGACGAACCAGTGGTTCGGCGGCTGGACGGACACGAACTGGAAGATGCCGCGCCACGAGGACATCATCATCTACGAGGCGCACGTCCGCGACCTCACGATCCATCCCTCCTCCGGCGTGCCGCCGAACCTGCGCGGCACCTACGAGGGCATCCTCGCCTCCCTCGGCACCGGCACGGGCCTCGACCACCTGAAGGAACTCGGCGTCAACGCGATCGAATTCCTGCCGACCTGCGAGTTCGAGAACAACACGCGCGATTTCGGCTGGGGCTACAACACCGTCAACTACTTCGCCCCGGAAGCTTCCTACGGGCGCCAGCCGCTGCGCGGCTCGCAGTATTACGAGTTCAAGCGCATGGTGGACGGCCTGCATCGCGAAGGGTTCGCCGTGTTGAAGGACGTCGTCTACAACCACGTCGGCGGCCCGAACATCCTCGCACTGATCGACAAGAAATACTTCTTCCGCCTCACGCCCGACTACCGGTTCATCAACTTCAGCGCCTGCGGCAACGACGTGCGCAGCGAGGCGCCGATGATGCGGCGCTTCATCGTGGACAACGTCCTCTACTGGATGCGCGAGCACAAGGTGGACGGGTTCCGCTTCGACCTCGCGGAGCTCATCGACATGGGCACGATGCGCCAGATCGAGAAGGAGGCGCGCGCGCTGAACCCCGACGTGCTGCTCATCTCCGAACCGTGGAGCATCCGCGGCCAGAACAAGGAGCGCCTCCGCGGCACGACATGGGCCGCGTGGAACAACGAATTCCGCTACGCCGCCAAGGATTTCGCGCGCGGCAAGGCGGATCGCGAGTGGCTCAAGAAGGTCATCCTCGGCTCGACCGACATCTGGACCGCGAACCCGCTGCAGGCCCTCAACTACGTCGAGAGCCACGACGACATGGCGCTGGTGGACGAATTGAGCCTGCGCCCCGACCGCAACGGAAAATACGTCCAGTCCTACGAAGTCGGCATGAACAAGCTCGCCGTCACGGTGCTGTTCACGTCGCTCGGCATCCCGATGATCAACGAAGGCCAGGAATTCCTGCGCAGCAAATACGGCATCAGCAACACGTTCGACAAGGGCGACGCGGTGAACGCCATCCGCTGGGACGACCGCGAGGCGCCGCTCGCCGCCACCGCGCTGCACTACTACAAGGCGCTCATCGCGTTCCGGAAAAGCGAACAGGGCCGCGCGTTCCGTGTCACGCAGACGCCGCCGCCCGGCTATTTCACCTGGATCAACCCCGACGAGCCGCGCGCCCTGGGCTATATCGTGAACGCCCCGCGCCGCCACCCCGGCAACGGCTTTGTCGTGCTGCTGAACAGCAGCGACCGCACGGTCGACTTCACCTTCACCCTGCCGCCGGGCAAGTGGCGCGTCATCGGCGACCATCAGGACATCAATCTCGACGGCCTGCCCGGATTCCCGCCCATCGCGGGGGGGCAGCCGGTCAGCCTCAAAGTTAACGGCATCAAATCGATGATCCTGATGGACGGATTCTAGGAATCGGCGGATAACCAGATCCGCGCGGCCTTCGTGCGGCGTGTATGATTTATCGGCTCATATTCTTGAACGGCCCCCGGACCGGCGAACGCATCACCGTCGCCGAGCAGCCGATGTGCTTCGGCGCCGACCCGGACTGCACGGTCATGGTGCAGGACGCGGAGATGGCGCGGCGCCACGCGGAGATCTTCCAGAAAGGCGACGAGCTGTTCATCCGCGACCTCGGCTCGATGAACAAGATCCTCGTGAACAAGCGCGAGGTGCAGGAATCGCGCCTCAAACACGGCGACGAATTCGAGCTCGGCCGCACGCGCTTCGTCGTCCAGGCCCTCGTGCAGGCGGAGGTGGAGGGCCGCGCCGCGGGCCGCCGCAAACGCCGGCAGGCCACCTGGGCCATCGCCGCCTCGCTGCTCGTCGGCCTTGTCCTCGCCCTCTCCGCCCGCTACGTGCCGCGCGGACCCGACGCCCCGATCGAGACCTCCGGCCTGCAGCCCGCGCCCACCAACACCGCGGTCGTCACACGCGCCGCGGCCCCGGTCCCGCCCGCGCTGACGGAGGACCTGCGCATCCTGCGCGAAGATCTGCGCGCCATCCAGGACACCGTCAAAACCCTCGGCGCACCCGCGCCCGCGGCGCCGGGAACGCTTCCCACCCTCACGCCGCCGCGCTCGCCCCGCTCGCCGCGCGAGGAGGCCGAGGAACTCATCGGCGCCGCGCGCGACGCGCGCAAGGGCGGCCACCACGCGGAGGCGGACCGCCTGCTCGCGCACATCCAGCACATCGACCCCGACTTCCTGCCCGCCTACGAGGAACGCGCCGCGCTCTTCGAAGCACAGGGCCGCAAGGGCGAAGCCGCCGCGCAATGGTCCGAAATCCTGCGCCGCAGCATCGAATCGCCGATCTACCAGAAAGCCGTCGCCGAACGCATCCGCCTCAGCCAGGCCGCCCCGCCCGAATCCACGGCCCCCGCCCTGCGCATCGCGTCCGTCGAACAAAACCGCTTTCCACAGGCCGAGGACTACGACGAGATGCGCATGCTGAAAATCGTCCTCGCCACCGCGGAACCCGGCCAGCGCATCGACCCCGAGGCGGTCCGCGTCGAAATCAATTTCTACGACCGCGGCCTCGCCACCGACGGCATCGCCCCGACCGAGGGCCGCATCTCGCAGCAGACGCTCGACGCTGCACCCGCCTGGGGCTCGGTCACCGAACACGTCCTCTCCGCCACCTGCGTCATCCCGAAGGGCCTGCGCGCCCGGCAGGCGGAGTCCGGCGAAGCGCGCGCCTATCACGGCTACCACGTGCGCGTCTTCTATCGCGACCAGCTCCTCGACGAAACCGCCCAGCCGCGCAACCTGCTCGCCGACCTCGCGCCGGACGCCGCGGGCGCGCTGGCCGCCGAACCCGCGCCGTGACCGAAGCCGCCCCCAGCCGCGAACGCATCTCCGCGTGCGTCATCGTCTTCAACGAGGAAAAGAAAATCCAGCGCTGCCTGGAAAGCCTCACCTGGTGCGACGAAATCGTCGTGCTGGACAGCTTCAGCACCGACCGCACGCTCGACATCTGCCGTTCCTTCACCGACCGCGTCTTCCAGCATGTCTGGCTCGGCTACGTCGGCCAGCGCAACAAGGTCCGCACGCTCGCGCGCTACAACTGGATCCTGAATATCGACTCCGACGAGGAGGTCTCCCCCGGCCTGCGCGACGAAATCCTCGAGGAATTCGAGAACGGAACCCCCGCGCACCTCGGCTACGAGTTCCCGCGCCAGGTCTACTACCTCGGCCGCTGGATCAGCCACGGCGAGTGGTACCCCGACGTCAAACTCCGCCTGTTCCACAAGGACTACGGCCGCTCCGAAGGCGAGGAACCGCACGACAAGGTCGTCGTCAACGGCCCCGTCAAACGCCTGAAAAACCCGCTCTGGCACTACACCTACGACGACCTGCGCGACCACCTCGACACGCTCGACCGCTTCTCCACGATCTCCGCGCGCCAGAAATTCGTGCAGGACCCGCGCTTCCACCCGCTCGACCTGCTCACGCGCCCGCCGCTGCGCTTTCTCAAAGGCTACGTGCTCAAACACGGCTTCCTCGACGGCTGGCACGGCCTCATCATCGCCTGCATCAGCTCCTTCGGCGTCTTCATGAAATATGCAAAACTGTGGGAACTCGCCCTCCGCAAAAAGGGCGTCTTCCGCGAACTGCCCGAACCTGGAACCGGACCCGGAGCGTGACATGAAAAAAGGTTTTACAGACGTTGCAAACGCCCCAAAACGTTTTTACAGACGTTGCAAAATCCTTCTGCTGCTCGCCGCGCTGGTTCCGGCAGGCGCGGGGGCGGCGGAGGAGTTTGAGCTGTACCTGCGCGCGGAGCGTTTCCACTGGGAGGAATTCGTCGCGGGCGACCGCCTGTTGGAGGAGGAAGGCCCGCGCGCGAGCATCGGGCTGCGCGGCGTCCTCCAGGACTACGGGACCTGGCGCCTCGCCGCCCTCGCGGAGACGACGCTCGGGCGCGTGGATTATGACGGCGAGACGTTCGGCGGCGATCCGGTCACGGACAATACGGATTATTTCGGCATCCGCGGCGAAATTGACGCGCGGTTCGGCGCCGCCTCCGGCGCGGCGTTTCGCGTGCAGCCGCTGCTCGGCGCCGGCGCGCGCTACTGGCTGCGCCGCATCGCGGAGGGCGACACGGACGAGGGCGGCTACGACGAGGGCTGGTTCATGTTCTATGGACGCGCCGGCGCACAGGTGGAGTGGCAGGCGCAACCCAATGTGCTGGTTTTCGCGCGGATGGTGGCGCGCCCCGCGATCTACAATCGCACGTACTACAGCATTGAGTTGGAAGACGACGAGGACTTCTCGCTGACGCCGGGCCGGGATTTCACCTGGGAGGCCGAGGCGGGATTCCGCGCGGGGCGCTATTCGTTCTCGGCCTTCTACGAGACGCTTTCATTCAAGGAGTCCGACTCCAAGACGTTCGGCGAGCTCGAGGTGTTCCAGCCGGAATCCGAAGGGTCCATTGCCGGCGTGCAGTTCGGCCTCGTCTGGTAGCACGCGCGGCCGCGGCAAAAAAAGATGAGGGGCGCCCCGTTGCCGGGACGCCCCTCCACCCAAGAGATCGACTGGATTACTGCGCCGCTTCGACCTGCTTCGACGCATCTTCCAGCGCGCCTTCGGCCGCTTTCATGGCGTCCGAAGCCGCAGCTTGCGCATCGGCGCCGGCCGTGGCCGTCGCGTCCGCAACCGCCGAGGCGGCGCTGTGAACGGCTTCCTTGGCCTGCTCGACGCCCGCCGCAGTGGCTTGCTTCGCGGCTTCAGCCGCCGCCTTGGCCGCTTCCTCGGCCTTCGCCGCCGCTTCGCGCGCGCTTTCCGCGCCCGCGGCGCCGGCTTCCTGCGCGGCCTTCACCGCCGCGTCCACCGCCTGCTGGGTCTTCTGCAGGGCTTCCTCGGCCTGCTGCACCGCGGCGTCCTTCTTCTGGCCGCAACCCACCGTCAACATCGCGGCCGACACGGCCACCGCTGCGATCATCATCCCATATTTCATGCTCATTCCTTTTGTTGGTTTGTTCTTAACTGCCGCGATACGTGGAATATCCGTACGGCGACAGCAAGAGGGGTATGTGATAGTGCTGCTTGGGGTCGCGCACTTCAAACATGATCGGTACGCAGGGGAAAAACGCGGTCAGTTTCTGGCGCTCGAAATAGCCGCGCGTGTCGAACATCACGCGATAGGTGCCGGGGGTCAGGACGGCGCCCGCGGGCATCCAGTCCAGGATGCGCCCGTCATCATTCGTCAGCCCTTCGGCCAGCGGCGTCCAGTCGCGCCCCGCCTGCCAGAACTGAAGCACCACATGCACCCCCGCCGCCGGCTTGCCCAGCGCCGTATCCAGCACATGCGTTGTGATCGGACTCTTCATGTGCTTTTTTCCGTCTTCCGGTTTCCGTCTTCCGTCTTCCCCCGCCGCGCATCGAGAATTTTCACGAAGGACCGGCCGTGCAACTCGTCAATGGTCAGGCCGGTGGCCTGGGCCTCGGCCTCGGTGATCGCGCCGCAGTTGATGCCGCGCAGGAAGTAGTTGAGCAGCCCCTGCCCCGTCGCCGCGTCATCGAACACGTCGCCGATCAGCGTCGCCTGCGCCGCCTTCTCGACAAACGTCTTCAACCGCAGCGAGGCGGCCTCCAACCCTTCGAGGAAGAACTTGTACACCGTCGCGTAGCGCACCGGGAACTGCGCGGGATGCAGGTCCCAGCCCTGGTAGTAGCCGGTGTACAGCGAGTGCTGCACGTGTTCGTGCATGAGCCGCCACGCGCGATGCACGACGGCGAGGTTCTCCTTCTTCTGTTTCGGGGAAAGCGGCTTGCCGCCCGACGGGCGGTGCGGCCCGACGGGCATGATGTTGGTCGCGCCGTCGGAAATCCAGATGCCGGTGCCCATCAGCGAAACGCGCTGCATCTCGCGCGCGAAGTCGCACACGGGATGCGTCATGCTCTGGTAGGCGGCGGTGATGTTGTTGGACGCGGTGTAGTCGTACACGCCGAAATGCGCGCCGCGGCAGCGGCCGTCCGCCGCCTCGACAAAGTGCGAGAGGTTCGAGGCGCCGTCCGCCCCGATGATGGACTGCGGCGTCTCGACCATCAGTTCGATCAACAGCGATTTCGGCGGCAGGCCGAGCCGTTGCTCCAGCACCGCGAACAACTTCACCATCGCCGTCACCTGCGCGGCCATCACCGGCTTCGGGATCGTGATGATGAAGTTATCGGGCAGCTTCCCGCCCGAGGCCTTCACCAGCGTCGTGACAAACAAATCCAGCGTGCGGATCGCGCGGTGCTTCAGTTCCTGCGAGAGCGGCTTGGTGCGGATGCCGATGAAGGGCGGCAAGGTGCCCTCCTTCATGCCGCGCGCGACCTCCTGTGCGGTGAAGACCGCGTGGTGGTCCTCCTCCGCGTCCGGGCGGTTGCCGTAGCCGTCCTCGAAATCGATGCGGAAATCCTCCACCGCCTCGCGTTTCAGCTTCTCGACCACGCGTGCATACACCGTCTTGTGAAACGCCGCGCCGCCCTTCCAGCCGAGCGCCTTCGCGAACGCCGCCGGGGTCGGGGCGTTTTCCTCCAGCGCGCGCAGGGCCACGGCGCCCAGCTTCGCGGCCGTGTCGGCCTTGAAAATCTGCGCGCCGCCGTAGACGGTCTGCACCGGCTGCCGCGCGGGCGACTCGCCGGGAAACTGCTGGTTGAATTTCGCGATCGCCGCCCCGAGCTCGCGCTCAATGGGATCCAGCACGTCCGGTGTTAATGTGCTTTTCATGCGCCCCCTCCCAACGCTTCCTCCTGGAACAATTTACCCAGCCGGATGCGCGTGATCTTCGCCTGCTCGCCCGCGGCGATGCGCAGCTCGACGTCCGATTTGTTGCGAAGCCGCTCCTCCAGCAACGCCAGCATCTCCGGCGCGGTCTTGCCCGTCGCGCAGACGATAAAGATATAGCCGAAGCGTTTTTCGTAGAGGTCGTTGCCCTCGGCCAGCCGCTTCAACACGTCGTCGCCCGCCGCCTGCACACCGGATTGCTCGCCCGATGCCCACTGGCTGGTGGACGCAAATTTCGTGCGCAGGCTCGCGACGTCGCCGATCTTCGGATGATGGCTGAACGCCTCCAGGACATCGGCGCGCGCCATCTTCGCCCACACCTCGTCCGCCATCGCGAGCACGGATTCAAGCGTGTTGTAGGGCCGGCGCGCGGCCATCTGGCTCGCCCAGCGCCGCGACCCGCAGCAGCGCATCAAGTCCTTCATCGCTTCGTCGGTCGACAGGGCATTAAATTCGGCGAGTTTCATAAGCGTTGCAGAGGGTGTCGGGTTTCAGGTGTCGGGATGTGACGAAGTATACACATATTCGGCTTCTTCCCCGAATCCCGAATCCTAAAACCCTTCCCCTTATTCCCCCCACACCCGGAACCGGCTCACGCCGCCGTCGGGGTGGATGTTCAACCGCACGTGGGAGACAGGTCCCACATCCAGCAGCTCGGCCGCGAAGGTGTGCACGGCATCGGCGCGCAGCTTCTGGCGAGGCAGCAGTTCCTTCCACGTGTAGTTCGGCCACGTGAGGCCGTCCACCGGCTGGCCGGGCGCGTGGCAGGCGTCCACGGACGCGGTGTCGGGGAAGTTGCCCTTGAAGTGCGCGGTGTCGATTTCGAGTTTGCGCACGCGTCCCACACGGGCGAGTTGCAGGATCACCCAGTCGTGCCCCGGCCCGCGCCGGCGCTTGGTCTCCCAGCCGTCGCCCATGTTCACGCCGCGCCCCGGCATGATGAGGTTGGTCATCGAGCTGAAGAACATGTCGCTGCACGCCACCGCCCGGCCGCCGTTCACCAGGGCCGCGAGGTCCACCAGCGCACCGGCGCCCGGTTTCGCCGGCTGCACATCACCGTACACGCGGAAGCGCGCGACGCCGCCGTCGGGATAAATGTTCAGGCGGACATGCGTCCACACGGCCGCGCTCATCACGCCGAACAGGTTCTGCGCGCCGGGATTCACCGGGCTGCGCGGCAGGATTTCCGTCCACGGTCCGTCGGCCGAGTTCGCGGCATCGAGCGAGATGAACGACGGCGCGTTGCCGAGAAAGTGGTTCGTGTCCACATCCACGCCGCGGATCGTGCCGGGCAGGCCGAGCTGGATCACGCACCAGTCGTGGCCGGGCGTGCGCTTTCGGCGGGACTCCCACCCGTCCATCCACTTGCCGCGGTCGGTGTATTTGTCCTCGATAAAAACGCCGCGACCCGGCTTGAGGAGATTCTCCTTCTCCGCGAAAAACTCATCGCTCGCCGCGAGCGCGCGGCCGCCCAGCCGCTCGGCGGCAAGGTCCACCAGTCCGGCGAATGCCGCCGCCGTTGAAATGGGTGCTGCCATACGGACGCTACCTCCCCCTTCCGCGCACCAGCCGGCCCGTGGCCCCGGCGCGCACAACTCCTTTTTCCGCCACCAGTCGGCCCCGAAGATAGGTCTTTTCGATCACGCCGTAAAGCGTGCGCCCGATGTAGGGCGACAGCTTGTGGCGGTGGTAGGTCTTCTCCGGATGGACCACAAACGACGCGTCGGGTTCCCACACCACGAGGTCCGCGTCCGCGCCCGGCGCGATGACGCCTTTTCGCCCCGCGAGGCCCATCAGTTTCGCAGGCGCTGCGCTGAGCCAGCGCGCAAGCTGGTCGAACGTCACGCCCGCGTCGCGGCCCGCGGTCCACACCGCCGGCAGGCTCCACTGCAGCGAGGCGATGCCGCCCCACGCTGCGAAGAAGTCGCCCGACTCGACCGCCTTCAGGGCCGGCGGGCATGGCGAATGATCGGTCGCCACGAAGTCGATGGCGCCCTGCATCAGCGCGCCCCACAGTTGTTCGTTGTTCAGGCGCTCGCGAATCGGCGGCGCGCATTTGTACACGGTCGCCCCGTCCGGAATTTCCCCGGCATTAAAAAACAAGTAGTGCGGGCATGTTTCAACCGTGACCGGCAGGCCCTCGACGCGCGCGCGCTGCAGCATCGGCAACGCGCCCGCGGCGGAGAGGTGCACGATGTGGATCGGGGCGCGGAACTCGCGGGACAACCGGATCATCCACTCGATGGCGTCCAGCTCCCACGCAGCGGGCCGCGAAGCGAGCCAAGAGGCGTAGGCGCGGGCATCGCCGCGCGGCGGCGGCTTCGCCGTTTCCAGCTCGGCGTGCACCAGCAGTGGAACACCATGTTTGGCCAGCACGGGCAACGCCGCGCGAAGCTCCGTTTCCGTCGCCGCGGGAAAGTCATCAATCCCGGAATGCACGAGAAAGGCCTTCGCGCCCAGCACGCCCGCGCGCAACAGGGCCTCCAGCTCGCCGGCGTGGCCCGGCACGACACCGGCATGGAAGCCGACATCGACCCAGCATTGCCCCTCGGCGGCGGCCATTTTCTTGTGCAGCGCCGGCAGCGTGACGGTAACGGGGGAACTGTTCAACGGCATGTCGACCAGTGTCGTGACGCCGCCCGCCGCGGCGGCCTGCGTCGCAGTTTCAAAACCCTCCCACGCGGTGCGCCCCGGTTCGTTGATGTGGACGTGCGGATCGACCAGCCCCGGCATCACGACGCGCTCGCCGACATCCTCGACGCGGCAACTCACCGGGATCGGTTCATACGGCAGGATCGCGGCGATGCGTTCCCCTTCGATCCGAAGCGAAGCGGGCCGGACGCCGTCGGGGAACACGACGCGGCGGCTGCGAAGCACGAATGTCATGTGGAAGCCTTTACGATTTGTTCCTGGACCTGGCGGCGGAATTCCAGCGGATCGCGGATGCCGAAGAAGGCCTCCTTCGATCCGCCCGTGCCGCCGATGATGATCACGCCATAGCCCAGGATGCGGCCGAGCACGCCCTGGTGCACGCTGATGCTCTCGACCTTGCCGAGCAGCGTCTCCAGCGAATGGCGCGAAATGAAACCGGTCTTCATCAGCACGCGCTTGGTGCTCACGCCGAATTCCGACGTCGAGAAATTCACGAACGCGGAAAGCAGGCCGGGCAGCGCGGAGAACACGAGCAGCAGCAAGCCGAGCAGGTTGTAGCCGTGCCAGCCCTCGCGCACCCAGCGCAGGGTTTCGGGCGAGAAGGCGCGCTGCGCCTCGCGGGGGATCTGTTGCCAGATGTAGTGATCGAACCACGCATTGCCGTTCAGCGCGATCACAACGGCGATCGAGAGCCAGATGATCGGCCCGAGAAACACGATCCCGTGCATCCGCGTGCGATAGACCACCGTTTCACCATCCATCAGATGGGACTCGATAAAACTCATGGGACACTCCTTCAGGCCAGATGCGAACGCACCCAGGCGAACTCGAGGCAAATGCTATCCACGACACCGCCCGCGCGCAACTCCGGCGGGAGCACGTCAAAGGTGTACGTCTCGATCTCCTGATGCGGGCACGCGCCGTCGCGCAGACACGCCCGGAACGCGTCGTCCAGCGTGTGGACCGTGGAGCGCAGCGCGCCGTCGCCGGACCAGAACAGCGGCACGTGGAAGTGAATGCGCGCCGTATCCGCATCCGCGGGCCAGGCCACGATCGCGTCGGGCAGATCGAGCCATGCCGCCGCCGCGCCGCCGCCACGCCGCATGCGGACCTGATGCAGGTACACCGGCTCGACAAACGCGGCTAGGCCCGCGGGCGCAGGTCCACGCACCTCCAGCGCGGCGCTCAGCTGGACCTTGGAGATCCGGATGCCGGCGGCGCGATAGCGACGCCAGGTCGTGGCAAGATCCTCAAACGCCAGCGCCACGTGGCAGGTATCGAAACAGATGCCGAGGTGGCGCCGCACCAGCTCCTGATCTTTTCCAGCGCGTTCATGCAGCAAGGTAAAGAATCCCAGCGCATCGTCGCACGTCTCCAGGACACAGGCCGGCTCGGGCTCCAGACCGAGGTGAATCAAGCGCCCCGTTTTAACCTCAAGTTCCGCCAGGTGCCGCGCCGCCGCGATCAGCCGGTCCGCCGCTTCAGCGCGCGTGGGCGCATCCGCGAAATCCGCGCCAAACCCCACCGGCACCGTGCTGATGCTGCCCTCCACGCCGACCGGCACCAGCGCCGCCAGCAGGTCGGCCATCCGGCACGTGTAGGTCAGCCGCTCCTCCGAGCGCCAGTCAGGCCGGTACACCGCCTCCTTCACACGCGTGGCGTGGAACGCACCATACGGGAAGCCGTTGATCGTGAAGGCGTACATCCGCTCGCGGTCCAGCAGCTCGCGAAACGCCGCGAGCACCGCGGGGTCCGACAATGTGTGCGCGGACGCCGCGCTCAGGCGCAGCCCCAACCCAAACGGACGGCCCTCCGCCACCCGGTCCCGCACCGCGCACGCGTACCGCCGGATCGCAGCCTCCTGCTCGGCCCACGACTCACCGGGATGAATATTGAGGCAATACGAGAGATGGGACGACGCGTCGATCATGCGTGTGCGAGGGACTTCAAACGATCGACGGCGCGGGCGATCAACGCGTGATCGACCTCTCCGACTTCATGCGACGCGCCGAGGCCCTTGGGCATCGTGAGCGAGAGTTCGCCACCGAGGTGCTCGCGGAATTCGTGCAGGCCGCGCAGCACGTCCAGCTCCCCGTTCCGCTCGCGGCCCAGCAGGTCGTGCCAGAGCACGAACCCGACCTCGGCCAGCCCCTTGTAGAGCAGCTCGAATTCCTCCAGGCCCAGCCAGCCCATCGACACGGAATAGGCCGCGTCGAGCGCCAGGCCGATGGCGACCGCATGGCCGTGGCTGACCTTGTAGTTCGACATCGCCTCCAATCGGTGCGCGGACCAATGGCCGAAGTCGAGCGGGCGCGCGGCGCCGAACTCAAACGGGTCGCCGTGCGCGCGGATGTGTTCGAGGTGCAGCTCGGCACAGCGCCGCACCAGGTGCTCCATTGCCGCCTTGTCCCGGGCGCGCAGCGCCGCGGCGTGCGCGACGAGCCAGTCAAAGAACACACGGTCCTTGATAATCGCCACCTTGAACGCCTCGGCGATGCCGTCGGTCCAGCTGCGCTCGGGCAGGGTGTCGAGCAGGTCGAGGTCGTTTAGCACGGCGAACGGCGGCGCGAAGGTCCCGACGAGGTTTTTTACCCCGTTGAGATTAATTGCGTTCTTTACCCCCACCCCGCTGTCGCATTGCGCCAGCACCGTGGTGGGCACGCGGACGAGGCGGAGCCCGCGGTGCACGAGCGCCGCGGCAAATCCGATCGCATCCAGCACCGCGCCGCCGCCGATGACCATGACGTACGAATGCCGGCACAGGCGCCGCTCCACCATGGTGTTAATGAAACCGGCCAGCCCCATGAGGTCGTTCTTGATGCCCTCGCCGCCGGGCACCGTGCGGGGCGGCTGGACGAGTTCGAGGTGTTCGGCATGCGCGGCGGCATACGTCTGGATTTCCGCGGCGAGCGCCGGCCGGGCTTTCGCGACGCCGCTGTCGATCAACACGAGCAGACGGTGCCGGCGTTTTTCGCCGCGTCGCCGTACGGTGTCCACCAGCAGCCGGTTGTCGGCGCGAAACAAGCCGCGCGTAAAGGCCACGGGATATTCGAAGGGAACGGAAATCTGCTGAAGCAGGGTGTCTGGCGTTGTCATGTCAGCGTGGCAATGTACCATGCCGTGCGCGGATTGCAGCAAAGGACGCGATGCAACGGCAACTTGAACCGGAATTGATGTCGGACGCCGACCAGGCGCGGGCCTACGCGGAGGCGGACTTCGAGGCGCCGCACAGCCGGCTGGTGGACCTGTTCCGCGAACGGTTTCCGGACGCTCCGCCGGAGGCGCGGGTCCTGGATCTCGGCTGCGGGCCGGGCGATGTCGCGCTGAGGTTCGCCGCGGCCTTTCCCGACTGGCAGATCGACGGCGTGGATGGGTCTGAAGCGATGCTGGCGGCGGCGGATATCTGCCATCGACGCCATCCGGGGCTGCGCGGCCGCGTGCGCCTGTTGTGCGGGATGCTGCCTGGCTGCGCATTGCCCCACGCACAGTACGACATCCTGATCAGCAATTCGCTGTTGCACCACCTGCATGATCCGGATGTGCTGTGGCGCAGCGTGCGGAAGTGGGCCGCGCCGGGCTCGCCGGTTTTTATCGCCGACCTGCGCCGTCCCCCGTCGTCCGACGAGGCGCGACGGCTCACCGACCTGTACACCGCCGGCGAGGCGGAGGTCCTGCGACGCGATTTTTACCACTCGCTGCACGCGGCCTTTGAGCCGGACGAAATCCGCGCACAGCTCCATCGTGCCGGCCTCGCCCATTTCGCCATCGACCTGCCCAGCGACCGCCACGTCCTCGCGTGGGGCCACGCCCCTTGACCCCAAGCTCAAACAGCTCACACCCGACAGGCCCCTGGTCAATATTGCACTTATGCGCATATGCGCATAAGTGCAATCGATCGGTCGGGACGCGCGGATGGCCCGACGCGGGCCTCTCTTGGGTGTGAGCCCCCTAACACGCGACGGGATTGACGTCCGGCGCGTGTTGCCGTACCCCTCGCCGACATGAACCAGACAACGGCTTATGGCGCCTGCCTCTTCGACCTCGACGGGACACTGCTCGATACGCTGCGCGACCTCGGCGAATCCATGAACGCCGTCCTCGCCGCGCGCGGGTTCCCCACGCACCCGATCGACGCCTACCGCTATTTCGTCGGCGAGGGCGCCTCCCTGCTGGTGGAGCGCGCCTTCCCGGAGAACCGGCGCGACCCGGACTCCGTCCGCGCCGGGCTGGCCGAATATCGCGCGGTTTACGAGCGCTTCTGGAACGTGCACTCCCGCCCGTATGACGGCATCCCCGCCCTGTTGGATGCCCTGACGGCGCGAAAAATGGCCCTCGGCATTCTCTCCAACAAACCGCATCGCATGACGATCAAATGCGTCGAGGGCTACCTCGCCGCCTGGCCGTTCGCCTGCGTGCTAGGCCAGCGCGACGACGTGGCGCGGAAGCCAAATCCCGCGGGGGCCTTTGAAGCCGCGCGCCTGATGCAGGTCGCGCCCGATAAGGTCCTCTACCTGGGCGACACCGCGACCGACATGGAAACCGCGCGCGCGGCCGGCATGTTCGCAGTCGGCGCCACCTGGGGCTTCCGCCCCGAATCCGAACTGCGCGACGCCGGTGCCCACGCCATCGTCCACCATCCGGGCGAGGTCCTCGCGCTGCTCGGACAGCCCTGACGCGGCGCGGCCGCCCAACGGACGCCGGCGTCTCCCAAGCCCTCCACGACCACCGACGCCCCGCGCGGTACGCACACCTCCTGCCCGGCGGCGAGCAGCACGTCCCCCGCCAACCGGTCGCCGGTCACCCAGATCCGCCCGCGCGCCACCCGCAACCGCATGGGCGCGTCGGCGGCGTACAGCGTCATCGCCCGCCCCCGCGCCAGTTCATATGCGGCCTCGTGAAGCGTGATCCCGCGCATCCGCCGCCACACCGCACTCCATGTCGTTTTCATGCCCACATCCTGCACGACGCCGACAACAAGCACAGATTCAGTCAACTTGCATTATTACCGGTACAGATTTAGACTTGGCTCATCTGTACCGGCCAGACAGGCACACAACTGTGCCTGTCCGCCCGCGGACGAACGGCGCAAGGATTGCGGCATGAACTCAACCACCGGACTCCGCTATGAACAAATCGCAGGCGCGCTACAGGAGGCGATGGCGTCGGGTGTCTTGCGCCCGGGTGATCGCGCGCCCTCCGTTCGCTCGCTCCAGCACCAGCACCGCGTAAGCGCGAGCACGGCCATCAGCGCCCTGATGTTGCTGGAGAATCAGGGCTGGCTGGAGGCCCGCCCGCGCTCCGGATTTTACGTGCGGCCCCGCCGCGCCGACGAGGTGCCGGAACCGGAGGCGCCGCGCATGTCCGGCTCCGCCACGCCGATCGGCTTGTCCGGCGCGAGCGCCCGGATTTTCACGGATTCCGCCCGGGATGACGTCGTCCACCTGGGCGCCGCCATCCCCGCTCCAGCCCTGCTGCCGTGGGAAAAATTGAACCGGCTCTCCGCAACGGAAGCGCGCCGCCTCGGCCCGCGCGCCATCGCCTACGACATGGCGCCCGGCACGGACCGCCTGCGCCGCGCCATCGCCCGGCGCTACCTGCACGCGGGATGCCCGATGGCGGCGGATGACCTGGTCGTCACCACGGGAGGCCAGGAGGCTGTGACCCTGGCCCTGCGCGCGGTGTGCAAGGCGGGCGATGTGGTCGCCATCGAGTCTCCGATGTTCTTCGGCATCCTGCAGGTCATGGACGTGCTCGGTCTCAACGTCGTCGAGATCCCCTGCCACGCCCGAACGGGCATGGACCTGCAGGCGCTGGAGCGCGCCATCCGGCGGCACCGAATCGCCGCATGCGTCGCCATCCCCCAATTCAACAACCCGCAGGGCAGCTTGATGCCCGAGGAACATAAAAAGGCGCTGGTGGCGATGCTGGGGAAACGGGACATCCCGCTCATCGAAGACGATATCTACGGGGAACTCTATTTCGGCCCCACCCGCCCCCGCCCCGCCCTGACGTTTGACAACAAAGGCCTGGTGCTGATGTGCGCCTCCGTTTCCAAAACGCTTGCGATGGGCTTGCGCACGGGTTGGATTGCGCCGGGCCGCTACCGCGATGCGGTCTTACGCGTGAAGCGCAGCACCAGCGTCGCATCCGCGACGCTGCCCGCCCATGTGGTCGCCGAATTCCTCACCAACGGCGGCTATGACCATCACCTACGCAGCCTTCGCACGGCCTTGCAGCGGCAGGTCAGCCGCCTCAGCGAAGCGGTCGCCCAGACCTTTCCCAAGGGCGTCCGCATCACGCGTCCGCAGGGCGGCCTTGTGCTCTGGGTGGAACTTCCGCGCGGCGTTGACGCCGTGCGCCTGCACGAAGAGGCATCCGCCGAGCGCATCAGCATCGCACCCGGCCCGCTGTTCTCCGCCCGGGGCAATTTCCGCAACTTCATCCGCCTCAATTGCGGTGAACCCTGGTCGCCCCAACACGAACGCGCCCTCACGATCCTCGGACATCTGGCGCAAAAACAATCACGCAAGACCTCGCGATGAAAGACCTCCTGCTCACATACGCGCGCTATCACCACTGGGCCACCGACCGGGTGTTGGAATCGACCAAACCCATTCCTGACGATGCGCGCAAAGCGGACGCCGGGCTGTATTTTCGCGGCATCCACGGGACGCTGAATCACCTGCTGCTGGTGGATCGCCTGTGGCTCGGCCGCTTCACCGGAACGCCCTATCCCGTCCGGGACCTCGCCGAGGAGGTGGACGCGGACTTCACCACGCTTGCGGCCTCGCTGCGTCGCGAAACAGCCGCGTGGGAGTCCTTCGTGGACGGATATCCTGAATCCGAGCTGGCACAACCGTTTACGTACACCAGCATGCGCGGCGCACTCACCACCGTCCGTCTCGGCGAAGCCCTTTTGCACGTCTTCAACCACGGCACCCACCATCGCGGCCAGATTTCCGCCATCGTGACCCGCCTGGGTTTTCCAACTCCGGAAACCGATATCGTGGATTTGGTGCGGCTGTAGTGGCCGTCAGGTTCGATCGCACCAGGCGCGTATCGTTGAGGCAAGGTCCACGAGACTCCGCGGGGCGGGGTCGACCGCCAGCGAGGTCGCCCACGCAATTCCGTCATCGCCCGTCGCGCGACCGTGCGACCCCCTTACCTTTGCGGTGTTCAGGCTGACCGATAACGGAGGCCAGCCAAAGAACAGTTCACACGGGTCGTAACCGGGCTTGTTGTGGATGTCGATGTGCGTCGCGTAGTCGGGCGCCTCGCGGCGATCCGTCCACCACGGATACGCAAACCAGGTCCCGCGCTTCGCCACCAGCACCAGGTCGCCCGCGCGCCGGTGATCGAGCCCGGCGTTGCGACGCGTTTCGCCCTCCAGCACCGTCTCAAGACCCGGCAGGGCGGCCAGCGCGCGGCGCGCGGACGCCTTCGCCTCCGCATCGCGCGTGAACACGTGCGCCACCTCGTGATCCACCACGGCAAACGCCGGGCTGTTGAAGAAATCCGGGTACGCCATGCCCTTGATCGACCGCGTCCAAAACAACCCCGCGTCGCGCAACGCGCGGTTCGGGAACACCGCCGAATCGGTCACTTCCCCAATCGCATAGTCGCCGAACACGATCCACTCGTAGCCGTTCGCTTCGGCGGCCGCCTTCAGTTTGGCCAGCAACCCCGCCAGCACGT
The DNA here is from genome assembly GCA_937996795.1 of uncultured Verrucomicrobiota bacterium. Taxonomy (GTDB): domain Bacteria; phylum Verrucomicrobiota; class Kiritimatiellia; order CAIVKH01; family CAIVKH01; genus JAMLJG01. The sequence continues at coordinate 97,535 of CALKUH010000019.1, forward strand.
CGCGCGCACGCGCGGCCTGCGGACTGTCCGGTCCGTGGCGCTGCAGGTCGTAGTCGAGGTGCGGCAAATAGGTGAAGAGCAGGTCCGGCGCGAGCGCCGCATCGCCCATCACGGCGCAGGTCGCGTCGGTGATCCACTCGCTCGATTTTTTTGACGCCAGCGGGCCCCAGTAATGCATCAGGTTGAAGCAGCGTCCCGTCTTCGCACACAGCCGCGCATACAAATCCGCCGGCTGCGAGTAGCAATCCTGGATCATCCCGCCTTCATGTTTGTGGATCGGGCGCGGCGACAGGACGAGGTCCACGGATTCCCCCAGGCTCTGCTGCCAGAACATCATGCCGACCCTCTTCCCGCGCGCACGAAAGTCCTCCCAGATGCGGGGGCCTTCCACCAGCGACGAGGACTGTTCCCAGAACAGGACCTTCTTCAATTCCGGGAACCACAGCCCGTTGCCGACCAGCCCATGCGTCGACGGCAACGCGCCCGTGCGCATCGTAGCCTGCGCAACGCAGGTGACCGCGGGGAAAACCGGAGCGGCGGATCGGAAGGCCAGGCCTGGAACAGACATGCGTTCGGCCTGGTTCCAGCCGAGCGCCGCGACATTGATGACGAGCAGTTTGTTTCGGGACATGGGGAAAGCGGGTGTCGGGTTTCAGGTGTCGGTGAAGATTAGCTCGCCGCGAACGAGCGCGCGAGCCATCGATTCAGGGGCCACAAGAGAATGAGCAGAAACGCGGCGGCCATGCTCCAGGCGCCGGCGCCGGAGGCGAGGCACAGCGCCGCCTGAAGCGGGATCAGCGCGCTGATCAACAACCCGATGCTGCCCGGCGCCATGGCATGCCCGCCCTCGCGCAAGCGCCACGCGGCGAGGCCCGCCAGCGCAAACGCAAAGAAAAATGCGCCCGCCATGCGGAACTCCGTGTCGCGCGGAAGATCCGCGAGCCGGGCAAACACCGCCAGCCCCGCCAGCAGCACGCCCGGAGGCGCCCACGCCCACACACCCGGCGTATGATCCGTCATTTCGTGCCGGGCGAGGATCGTGACGGAGACGATAAACAGCAGGATCAGGACCGCGGCGGCCAGCGCCGGCGCGGCCCAGACACTGACCAGCGCAGCGCCCAGCAACACGTTCAGTCCGCGACACGCCCCCATGAGCAACGCGGCGGCCGGCCCGGCCCGGTGCAGCAGGTTGTAACCCGTGATGGCGATCATCAGGATCAGCGCGACAAACAGCGGCATCCGGCCCGCGGAGGCCGCGCAAGCAACGCCCGCAACAAAACAAAGCGTAAGCACGGCACGGGCCGCCACCGGATGAATCCGGCCGGAAGGCAGCGGGCGATCCGGGCGCTCCCGCGCATCCACGGGCCGATCCACGAGATCGTTCATGATCAGGCCACCCGCATAGAACAACAGGCTCGCAGCCACAATCCAAAGCACGCTCACATCCGGCGCGACGTCCGCGCCCGCGGCGAGCAGGAACCCCGCGATCGGATCACCCGGCACCGTGAACAGGTTCGGCACACGCAACAGCCTCAACCAATCGCGCCATGCATTCGACTGACCGGGCTCTGGATTCGGGCCGCTCACGCGTTACCGCTGGTATTCGCGCGGATGAATGAACGGGATGTTCAGGTCGGGATTAAACCGTCCGCTCTGCTTGTAGAAGGCCAGCGGGTTGTCGAACAGCAGCTTCGTCACCTGCTTTTCGCCGAAGCCGTTTTCCTTCATGTGGCCCGCGACTTTCACAAGGCTCAACGGGTCGGAGGAACCCCAGTCGGCGGAACTGTTCACCCACGTCCGCTCAATGCCCCATTTCTTGAGGATGCCGATGCAGCGTTCGGGATTGAGCTTCGAATACGGATACACCGTCATGCCCGCCCACGCGCCGGAGTCGCGCGTCAACTGCATCGTCTCTTCCGTGTTGTGGTCGATCAGAATCCGATCCCAGTCGTAATTCAATTCGCGGCACACCGCGATCGTCCGCTCGACGCCCTTCTTCTTGCTCACCGTCGGCGTGTCGTGCGGCGTGTGGATCACGATCAGCATGTTGCGCGCTTTCGCCATCTCCAGCTGCCGCTGGAACACATGCTCCTCGTTCGCCGTGATGAGGTTGTAGCCGATCTCGCCGACCGCGACGCAGCGCGGATGGTCGAAGTACGGCCCGATCCCGGCCAGCGTCTCCTCCGCCAGCGCGAGGTTGTCCGCCTCCTTCGGGTTCACCGCGATGCACGCGTAGTGGTCCATGCCGAACCGCGCCGCACGCACCGTCTCGAATTCGAGGATGTGCTGGAAATAGTCCCAGAACGTCCCCGCGTAGCGTCGCGGCGAACCGAGCCAGAACGAGGGCTCCACGCAGACGCGGATTCCGTTCTCGTACATCGCCTGCAGATCGTCCGTCGTGCGCGACAGGATGTGGATGTGCGGTTCGATGATGGTCATGGGCGGCTCCGGCGTTTTTACAGAGGCTGTAAATTACAGACGTTGCAAGGCGGCTTCATTCGATTTAACGGACGTTGCAAACATTCCGTTCATTGGAAAACGATCGTGCGGTTCCCATACACCAGCACGCGGTGCTCCAGGTGCGCGGCGACGGCGCGGGCGAGCACGAGCTTCTCCACGTCGCGGCCCTTGCGGATCAAATCCTCCACCGAATCGCGGTGCGACACGCGCGCGATGTCCTGCGCGATGATCGGGCCCGCGTCGAGCTCCTCCGTCACGTAGTGCGAGGTCGCCCCGATGACCTTTACGCCGCGCGCATAGGCCTGGTGATAGGGGCGCGCGCCGGGGAAGGCGGGCAGGAACGAGTGGTGGATGTTGATCATCCGGTTCGAATAGTGACGGATGAAACCGCCGGTCACGACCTGCATGTAGCGCGCGAGCACGACGAGGTCGATGCGGTGCTCCGCGAGCAGCGCGAGGGCCTTCGCTTCCTGCGCGGGCTTGTTGGCGGGATCGACGGGCAGGTGATGGAACGGGACGCCGAAGCGCTCCGTCACGCCGCGCAGCTCGTCGCGGTTGCTGATGACGAGCGGGATGTCGGCATTCCATTCCCCGCCCTGCTGGCGCGCGAGCAGTTCGATGAGGCAGTGCGGCTCGCGCGTGACGAACAGGGCGATCCGCGGGCGGAGGTCGCGGCGGCGCACCTCCCATGTCATGCCGAAGCGGGCGGCGACGGGGGCGAAGGCGGTGGGAATGTCGTCCAGCGCGAGGTCGAACGCGCGGCGGTCCCATTCCAGCCGCATGAAGAACGCGCGCGACTCCTCGTCGGAGTGCTGCTCGAGGTCGATGATGTTCCCGCCGTGCTGCGCGATGAACGCAGTGACGGCGGCGACGATGCCCGGCTGGTCGGGACAGCTGATCAGCAGGACGGCGGCTTGGATGGAGGAGGTCATGATGTATTGCGCCAAAGCAGAATCACCATGCGCTGTAGCCGCGCTCGTTGAGCGCGGTACGCGGTCAGCGACCGCGTCTACAACCGACAATGGCAGCGCCCAGTCTTATTTCTTCGCGTATTCCTTGAGGAAGCTGTTGAACAACTCGCGGTGGCCTTCCTCGTCGCCGAGTAGTGTGATCGCGAGGTCCTGCGTGACGTAGTCCACGCCGTCGCAGAGCTTGATGAGTTTGTTATAGCCCGCGATCGCGTCCTCCTCGGCGGCGATGACGCCGCGGATGACGGCCAGCACGTCCGTCGTATCGCGCGGCGGCTGGAGGTGCTTCTGGCGGGCCTCGAATTCAAACGAGCCGGGCACGCGCCCGCCGATCACCTTGATGCGCTTGGCGAGCTGCTGGGCATGGCCGAGCTCCTCGGCGACATCCGCCGCGAGCGCCGCCTTGATTTCCTCGGCGCGCACGCCGTCGAGATTGATGGAATTCGCGATGTAGTTCTGGACCGTCTCGAGTTCCTTCCAGTAGGCATCTTCAAGGGCGGCGAGTATCGCTTTGTTCTTCTTCATCTGGTGCCTCCGGTGGTGATGTGGGAGTCGAGATTACACCCGGCCGGCGCGGGAAACAAGAGGCGGAAGGATCGCAGCCGCTCCCCGCTACCCGTTCCCCGCTCCCCGCCCCGCCATCCCCCGCAGCATCTCGGCGACCGCCTCGTGCAGGCCGGTGAAGACGGCGCGGGCGATGATGCTGTGGCCGATGTTCAGCGTGTCGAGGTGCGGCATGCGCAGGATGCCGGGCAGGTTCTGGAGGTTGATGCCGTGACCCGCGTTGACTTTTAGTCCCGCGGCATGCGCGATGCGGGCGCCGTCGATAAGGCGGGCGAGTTCCGCGGCCGCTTCATCGCCCTGCTCTTCGCAGTAGGTGCCGGTGTGCAGCTCAATGTATGGCGCGCCCAGCACCACCGCGGCTTCAATCTGGCGTGGGTCCGGAGCAATAAACAAACTGACGACAATCCCCGCGTCGCAAAGCGCCTTCACCGTGGACTCCAGCGCCGCGCGCTGGCCGGCAGCGTCGAGTCCGCCCTCGGTGGTGAGTTCCTGCCGGCGCTCGGGCACGAGGCAGACCTCGTCCGGCTTGAGGCGGAGCGCGATCGCGAGGATCTCCGCGGAATTCGCCATCTCGAGGTTCAGCGGCAACACGCGCTCCGCCGCGAGACGCTCCACGTCGCGATCCTGGATGTGGCGCCGGTCCTCGCGCAAATGAACGGTGATGCCGTGCGCGCCCGCCCGCGCGCAGATGCGCGCCGCGTCGATGGGGTCGGGATAGCAGGTGCCGCGCACCTGCCGCAGTGTCGCCACATGATCGATGTTTACGCCCAACCTCATGCCCATGGTCCCCCTGTGCCTTCCTAGAATACTTCCACCGGCGCGGCGGCCACCTTCAATTTGCGCATTTCGGGGTCAAACAGGATGCACTGGTTGCGGCCCTTGCTCTTGCCGACGCGGAGGGCGAGCTGGGTTTCCTCGAACAGGCCGCGCGCGTGGCCGCTGTGGCCGGGCCAGCCGGCGACGCCGATGGTTACGGTGAGACGCAGGCCCGCGCGCCCGAAGGAGTTCTTGCGCACGCCGCTCCAGATCCGCTGCGCGATGGCGAAGGCCTTCTGCGGATCGCAGTCGAACGCGACGATGAACTGGTCCTCCTGCCAGCGCGCGATGAGGTCCTGTTCGCGCGTGTTTTTCTGGAGGAACTGCGCGAGGCCCTTCAACAACGCGTCGCCGGTCTCGCGGCCGTATTGCTGGTTGTAGCGGCGCAGCATGTCCACATCGAGGGCGAGCATCGCCACGGGCAGGTCATCGCGACGCCGGTTCGCGACGAATTTCTGGAGGGCGGCGCCCATGCGCTCGGGCCGCAGCACGCCGGTGAGTTCGTCGATCAGCGCGCTGGATGCGTCCGCCTCGCCGGTGTGCGCCGCGCGCGACGGCAATTCCGGCGCCACGGTATCGGGTGGCCAGTGCCAGCCCCGGCCCGCGGCGCGGCCCTGGTCGAGCGCGGTCTCGGCCTTTGCGTACAACTCGGGCGCGCGATCGCCGTCCTCCGGATACGCCGCCAGCCCGGCCACGGCATCCACGCGGACCGACGCGCCGGACGGCACGGTGATCGGCGTCGAGCACAGTTCCTGCAACACGCGCCGGATGACCTCGTTGCTCGCCGTCCGCGAGGCGTGGATCAGCGCGCCCACTTCGTCCTCCTGCAGGCGCATGACCACATCCGTCGCGCGCAGGGCGCCGCGCAGGCGTATTTCCAGGGCCTGCATCAACTCCTCGGTGACCGCGGGCCCGTGCAGCTCGCGCAGCGCGGCCCAGCCGACCGGCGTCAGGCGCGCGATCGCGAACGGCTCGGGATTGCGGTGGGCCGTGCCCAGCCGCTGCGCCACGAGCAGCTCAAACGCGGTGCGCGCGGCCGGACCGTGCTGCTTGACCTCGCCCGAGCGCCGCGTGAGATGCTGGTAGCGCAAGTGGCTCGCGAGCAGCGTCACGACCACGAAGCAGACCACGCCCACCAGCAGCGACTGGCCTGCGGCGACCAGCCCATCCAGCACGGCGGCGATGATCATGGCGAACGCACAGGGCCCGGCGGAACGCCGCTAGACCAGTGTCACCCCGGACGTCGCGTCGAAGAAGTGGCTCTTCTTCATCGTGAACACCAGGTTCAGCTCCTGGTTCACGTCGGCCTTCTCGGAGCCATTGACGCGCGCGATGAACGAGTGGTTGCCGGTGTTGAGGTACAGGTAGGTCTCCGCGCCCATCGGCTCGACGACTTCCACCCGCGCCTTCGCCTGGTGTTCCGGATTCGGGTTCGTCACAAACAACACGTCGGCGACGTCCTCGGGCCGGATGCCGAACACGATGTCCTTGCCCGCGAAGCTCGCGAGCTTGGCCGCCTGGTGCTCTTCGAGGCGGACGGTGAATTTGCCCTCATTGAACCAGAGCCCGCCGCCCTTCTGCTCGATGCGGCCCTTGAAGAAATTCATCGGCGGCGAACCGATGAAGCCGGCGACGAACTGGTTCGCGGGCTGGTCGTACAGTTCCAGCGGCGGCGCGACCTGCTGGATGAACCCGTCCTTCATGACGACGATGCGGTCGCCCATCGTCATGGCTTCGACCTGGTCGTGCGTGACGTAGATCATCGTGGACGACAGGCGCGTGTGCAGCTTGCTGATTTCCGTGCGCATCTGGACGCGCATCTTCGCGTCGAGGTTCGACAGCGGCTCGTCGAAGAGGAACGCCTTCGGCTTGCGCACGATCGCGCGCCCCACGGCGACGCGCTGGCGCTGGCCACCGGAGAGTTCCTTCGGCTTGCGCTCCAGCAGGTGCTGGATGCCGAGGATGTCCGCCGCCTCGCGCACGCGGGCGTCGATTTCGGTTTTCGGATAGCGGCGGAGCTTCAACCCGAACGCCATGTTCTTGTACACGCTCATGTGCGGGTAGAGCGCGTAGTTCTGGAAGACCATCGCGATGTCGCGGTTCTTCGGCGGCACGTCGTTCACCTTCTTGCCGTCGATGTAGATGCTGCCCTTGGAGATTTCCTCGAGACCCGCGACCATGCGGAGCGTCGTCGATTTGCCGCAGCCGGAGGGGCCGACCAGGACCACGAATTCCTGATCCTCGATGACCAGGTTCGCATCGTTCACCGCGGTGACGTTGCCCGGATAGATTTTGTAGACGTTCTCCAACACAACCTTGGCCATGACGATCTCCCAGCATTCCTAGCCGCGGGCACCATGCCCTATACCGCGTGGTGCGGTAATTCCGGCGAGAGCACGTCCTTGATACCACCAGCGCCCCTCGCGAGGCAAGGCAGGAAGCCCGCCTTCACGGCAAGGTGCAGCCCCGCCTGGGGGACGGCGCACGTCCTCATGACGGGCTCCATCCTTCAGCGCGCCGAAAACGAATGGGACCGGAACGAGTCGAATTGCTATAAGCATCACGATGACGCCTAGATCCGTTCACCTTAAGACAACCTGAGGAGGTTCGATCATGCAAGTCGCAGCCGGAACCGGACATCGCTGGAGTGTGTTGGGCGAGCAGGTCACCTGCAAAGCGCTGAGCCACGACACCAATGGCGCGTATTCACTGTTTGAAGTCACGAGCCCCGTGGGCGGTGGCGCGCCGTTGCACATCCACCGCAACGAGGATGAGGCGTTTTATGTGTTGAGCGGAGAGTTGCTGGTTCAGGAAGGAGACCGCAGGTCCACGGCGCCCGCGGGCACCTTTGTGCTGTTTCGCAAGGGAACGGCGCACACCTACAAGAATGCCGGAAGCACGCCGGCTCGATTGCTCGTGATCGTCGCACCGGGCGGATACGAAGCCTTCTTTGAAGCGATGTCCATAATCGCCTTCGCTCCGGGAAGTCCACCCGATCTCACCGCGGTTGCTGGCGTGGCCGGGCGGTTCGACATTGAGATCGTGGGTCCTCCGCTTTGAGGCTACACGCCAGGAGCGGGCACACAACAGGATCAAAGGAACGAGCACGTACACATGCGAGTGGTCATCATCGGGAATTCAGGATCGGGCAAGACGACGCTGGCGCGGCGGCTGGCGGGCGGGAGGGCGGCGGTGTTGTCGATGGATGCCGTGGCGTGGGGTGAAGGGACACAGCGCGCGCCGCTGGAGGAATCGCGACGGGCGCTTGATGAATTCCGCGCGCGGCATCCGGCGTGGATCGTCGAAGGCTGCTACGCGGACCTCGCGGAAGAACTGCTTCCGCATTGCACGCAGTTGATCTTCCTGAATCCCGGCGTCGAAGCCTGCGTCGCCCACTGCCGGGCGCGTCCGTGGGAACCGGACAAGTTCGCGTCGCCGGACGCGCAACACGCATACCTGGAATCACTGGTGGCGTGGGTGCGCGACTACGAACGCCGCGACGACGAGTTCGGCCTGCGCCGCCATCGCGCACTGTTCGACGCCTTCACCGGTCCCAAGCAGGAGCTGACAAAGCCGGACGCGTACAGCTGAACCGCGCGTTCTACCCGGACACCAGGTGGCGGACGAGGTGGTCGGGGACGCGGGTAAGCAGGTCGCGGACGGCGTCGCGCGCGGCATCCGCGTGTCCAGCCCCGGCCTGACCCAGCGCGCGCATGAAGAGGCAGTGCCGCCGGTTGCGCTCGGTCAGGTCGATGTCGAAGACAAGGAAGTCCGGCAGAGACACGGCGAAATAGTCCATGCGGATTTCGTCGTCGATGTGCGCGTCGGCGTAGGCGGTGAGTTTGGCGAAGACCGCCTGCGCGTGCGCCTCGTCGCCGCGCAACCGCCACGAAAGACCTTGGAAGTAGAAACTCTCCGGCGGCTGGTCGTTGTAATACATCGCGCTCGCGGGCTCGCCCTGTCCGCGCGTCGCGGCCTGCAGGTGCGCCTCCGCCTCGGCGGCGCGACCCATGCGCTGCAAGAGGCGGCCCATGCGATAGTGCCGCTCGTTGTCGGACGCCCCGCCGAGCCGGCCCTCGCCGAGGTTATCCGGCAACACGCCGGCCTGTTCCAGCCGTGCCAGCGCGGCGTCGAAATTCCCGCGCGCCTCGTCCCTCTCCGCGAGCAGAAACAGGCTGCGCAAATACTGCGCGGTGGTCTTGCCCTCCCCACCCTCCCACGGCTGGAACACGCGCGTGGTGAGCAGGGCAAGCGCCTCCTCCGCGCGACCCGCGAGGTTAAGCAGGTTGAGATACTCCACGCACAAATCGTCGCGCTCCAGCACCCGCGCACGATGCGCATCGAGGCGGGCGAGCCGCTGCGCGGGGTCCGCACCGGTTTCCTTGTCGAGCTGATCCAGTTCAAATAGGACGCGCGCGTCGGACGGATCGGCCGCGAACGCCCGGGCCAGCGAGGCGGCGGCGCGGGTCCGGTCGTTCCGTTTGTTGGCGTAGGCGAGGCCGAGGTTGCGCCATGCGGTCGGGAACTCGGGGCGCACGCGCGTGCACTGTTCCCAGCAGGCGATGGCCTCCTCCGCGCGGCGGCGGGCGTACCAGATGTTGCCCAGCGCGTAGGCGGCCAGCGCATCGGCGGGATTCCGCGCGAGCGCGCGTTCCAGCAGCGGCACGCATTCGAGCACATTCGGGAACGCAAACTCCAGCGGTTGCGCCGCGGCCTGCGTGTCCATTGCATCGGCCGCGCGCGCATCGCCCAGCGCGCGCAGGGTTTCGGCGCGGAAATAGCGCGCGAGGAACTCGCCGTCCGCCGCCCGCGCGAAGTGTTCGTCCGCCTCCGCGAGCAGGCCCGCGTGCAGATAGTCGAGCCCGAGTTCGAGCGCGTTGTACTGCGGGTGTCCTTCGCTGGCGGACCCGGGCGCGACGCCGAGCCGCTGCGCCTCCGCGCGCGCGCCCGCATCGAGCGGATCCTCCCGCAGCGCGGCCTGCACGAGCGAGCGCGCGGCCTCCAGCCCGCCGGTGCGCCGCAGCAGCGCGATCCGCAGATGACGCGCCTTCTGGTGGCGGGTATTGAGCGCGAGCGTCTGCTCCACGTGCGCGAGCGCCTCGTCGAAACGACCCGCGCGCGCGGCGAGCCGCGACAGCTCGAAATACGCGGGTGCCTTCCACGCCTCGCTCCACGCGGCCTTGAAGAACGCGTCGAACGCCTCGTCGAAGCGCGACTGGAACCGCAGCGCGAGGCCGAGGTTGTAGTACGGCTCCCCGTCGTAGGGATTCGGATTGCGCGCGGTCAGCCGGTCGATCGCGGCGCGGAAATGCACCTCCGCCTCCGCGAAACGTCCGCGTTGCAGCAGCAGGCGACCCAGCGCGTTGTGGCAACGGCTGTCGCCCGGATCGCGCCGCAGCGCCTCCTCGTAGTACGGCTCCGGCGCATAGGTTGCGTGCCGGTACTGCTCCAGGTGCAGGCCGTTGAGGAACAGCTCCTCATTCGACGCGATCTCCGCGGGCGTCTTCGCGGCGACGGCGGGCGACGGGATGGCCGGCTTCTCCCCGCGCGGCGGCGCAAACGCCAGGCGCTCGCGCCCGTCGGCATCCACCACACGCAGCAACAGCTCGTCCACCGGAACGCCCGCGGGCAGGGCCACGCGCCGCGTCCAGCTTCTCGCCGCGTCCACGTCGATGGCCTCCTCGAACAGGCGGCGCGCGTCCGCCGACCGCTCGGTATGCGGCGCGTGCAGGCGCATGTTCTTGTGATTGTGGAATCCGCGCGGTGCGCCGGGGTTGTGCCACAGCTCCACGCGCGCCGCGAGACGGATGGCGGCGTACACGCCGAGCTCCACGCCGCCGTCCGCCGCCGCCAGCCGCACGGCGAGGTCGCGATTCGCGTTGGAGGCGGGGCCGATCGCCTGGTACGGCATGAAGGTCTGCGTGAACCGCTTCTCCTCGCCGGGCATGAGCCACGTGAAGTCCGGCTGGTTGTCGGTGAACGCGCCGCACATGAGCTCGATGTACGGCCCGTCGGCGTCCGTGAGCTGCCGGTCCCACGCCTGCCCGAACTCGCCGTTGCCCCAGGTCCACTGCTTCTTGCCCGGCACGAGATGGTGGTCGGCGACATGCAGCATGCCGGCGCGGCGGCCGTGGTCGTAGCAGCCGACGAAGTCATAGTCGGAGTGATAGGCCATGTAGGAGGTCGGCACGGGGATGTTCTTGTAGCGCGAGATGTCGGTGCCCGGCGCGTAGTCCTGCTTGTAGTAGACGCCGGTCGCGATCGGGAACGCGGACACGTCGCGCTTGCCGTGGTCCATCACCGCATGCACGTCCGGCGGGAACACCGACTGGTACTCATCATTCACATGCACCGCCGGATTCGCCCACCACAGGAACGTCTGCGGCGTCGCCGTGCCGTTGTAGAGGCGGACGTGGATGTCGAACCCCGCGCGCCCGGGATGCACCGTGAACCCGTGGCGGCCCCGCGTGCGGAACATGCGCTCGTTCTCCGCGCACCAGACCGTGCAACTGCCGTCCGCGTGCTGCTCGATGGACCAGTCCACCGGCTCGTAGGTGCTGGGGCGATGGTGCTGCGGCCAGTTGAATTCGATGCCGCCGGAGATCCACGGCCCGGTCAATCCGACCAGCGCGGGCTTGATGACGCGGTTGTAGTAGACGAACTCGTAGCCATTCGTCTTGTCGAGCGCGCGCTGGACGCGGCCGCCGAGCTGCGGCAGCAGCATCAGGTGGATGAACTCGTTCTCGAGGAAAACCGCGGTCCATTCCTCGTCGCGCGGCTCGCTCGCGACGCGTTCGATGACCGGGTGCGGATAGACCGCGCCGCTGCTGCCCTGATAGACGCGTTTTTCCAGGAACATCGGGTTCCGGTTCGGCGCGGCGACGCCGTAGGTGGGAATCTTCACCGTCTCGGACCACACGCGAACGCTTCCGCTCATTGCCCACGCTCCCGGGGCATAGCCCCATCAACCGCCAATAGCCTGCGCGCGCCGCCGCCTTGCGTCCATACCCGCGCTTCTGATAAACATGCATATTCTTATGGATAAAGTGCGGGAGGGATTTCGCGCGCAGCGCCTGCTGCGCCTGCCGATGGACGCGGTGCGGCGCGCCCATTCCTCTTCATTTATTGGCGATTTATATCCAACCGACCTCGGTCATTTCCCGGAGAGCCGCCACCACTGGGTCTCGCGGCCCGCCGGCCATGCGCAGCATATTCTGATTTATTGCGTCGCGGGCGAAGGCTGGATCCAGTGCGGGCGGGCGCGCCGCCTCCCGGTGCCGGCGGGGCACGTGGCGGTCCTGCCGGCCGGCGTGCCGCACCAGTACGGCGCGTCGGCGCAGGCGCCGTGGAACATTTACTGGGCGCACCTCGGCGGACGGCGCGCCGCGGAATTCGTGCGCCTCTTGCGCGGCACGCCGGCGCGCAACGTGATCCCGGTGGCGCCGGACGAGCGGATTGTCGAGGCATTCGAGGAAACCTGGCGCGAGCTCGGCACGGGATTCACCGACACGGGCCTGCTGCTGGGCACGACGGCGCTGGCGCGCATG
>CALKUH010000020.1 GCA_937996795.1 uncultured Verrucomicrobiota bacterium
GCTTTACTCTGGCCCAAGTACGGCGGTTCGCACGAGGTTCAAGAGACACCGCCATCCTTCCCTCTGCGCCCGCGGACGGGCTTGAGCTACGGATGGCAGGCCCCACCTCGGGGACGGTCAGTTCGTCTGCGCGATGCTGACGGTGCGGGTGGAACTACCGTCGGTCAGCGTCACCGTCTGTGTGCCGACGGAGGTGCCGCTTCGCGTGTAGGTGACGCTGGAGCCACTGGAGGCACTCAAGCTGCCGAGCGATGCCGTGTTCACACTCCACGAGTAGCTGCCCGAACCGCCACTGGCGGTAAAGTTAATCTGCCCGCTGGCCGCCGAAATGGTCTGACTGCCCGAGGGCGAAATGGCCAGAGATCCGCTCCCGCCGCCAGAACCATCATCGTCTCCGCCGATACTTCCCGGAATGTCCGCGTTTCCGCAGAACGTGCTGAAACGGTCGGGTTCGATATAGGTGCCGGTCATGCTGCCGTTGACGGAGCCGCTGGTGTTGCTGGAGCCGCCGTCGCTGGAGCTCAGGGTGCCGGAGAAAAGACCCTCGACGCCGGTGCTGGTGCGGCCTTCGAGGGTGAAGCTGCTGCGGCCGTTTTGCACCTCGCCGAGTGAACCGCGCCAGATCGCGCCGTTGTTGTCAAACGCCTCCAACTGGTCGCCGTTCTGGCGGAGGTCGAGCGTGCGGATGCGGTTCCCGCTGTTGGCCTGCACGATCGCGTTGTCGCCGTCACACGCGGTGTAGAACCCGGAAAAATCGACAGGCACGTCGCGAATGAACGTGTCGGCGGAATCGACCTCGCACCCGGTGGTCAACAAGGTGAGAGCCAGCGGCAGGGCAACGGCGGCGGCAAGAAAACGGCGAGCGTACATGGCACTTCCTTTCAGCGAAGCGGATACGATACCCCACGCCCGCGGACGCGGCAATGCGGGAATCGGCGGCGGGAAGCTTGCTCCGCATCTCCGCGACCTCCGTGGTGAAGGTTATTTCGAGGACGAGAAGGAGGACGAGGACGATTATGGAGCATTGTGTCTTCCCGCGTCCCGCTTATAGTTGGCTCCATGGGACCGATACGGCAGGTGATGTTTGACCTCGGGGTGGTGCTGATGCACCTGGAGTACGAGCCCGCGCGCGATGCGTGTCTGGCGCACTGCGACCCGGCGCGGCTCGCGGCCAGCGGCGATTTCCTCCGCCTGCTGGGCCGCACGCCGATCGTGGACGCCTACGAGCGCGGGGAGCTGGACGCCCGCCAGTTTTTCGATCATTTCGTCGCGCACACGGGGTTCCGCGGCAGCCTCGACGAGTTCGCCAGCATCTGGCGCAGCATTTTTCGCGAGAACACGCCGATGATCGACCTGGGCCACCGACTCGCGGCGCGTTATCCGGTGTATTTCATGACGAACGCGAGCGATCTGCATGTGCCGTGGATTTTTGAAGCCTATCCGCGGCTTCGCTTCTTCAAGGACTACGCCTGCTCGTGTTACATCGGCGCGTCGAAACCGGACCCCGCCTTCTACACCCGCGCGCTGGAGCGATTCGGCGTCGACGCGGCTTCCAGCCTGTTCATTGATGACCGGCCGGAGAACGTGGACGCGGCGCGGGCACTCGGATTCCGCTGCGTGCTCTATCAGCATTCGGAACAGGCCGTCGGGGAGACCCTTCGCGCCCTGGGGGAGGCGTGAGATGACAACGAACAGGAAACTGGGCGCGTGGGTCCACGAAATCGCCTCGCTCTGCAAACCCGAGCACATCCACTGGTGCGACGGTTCGCAGGCGGAGCACGAGGCGATGTGTACGCTGCTGGTCCGAACGGGCACGTTCGTTCCCGTCCCGCGCCGTCCGGGCAGCTTCCTGTGCCGCTCCCACCCCGGCGACGTGGCGCGCTCGGAGGACCGCACCTTCATCTGCTGCGCGAACCCGGGGGACGCGGGACCGACAAATAACTGGAAGGATCCGGCGGAGATGCGCGAACTCCTGCGCGGACTGTTCAGCGGCTGCATGCGCGGGCGGACGATGTACGTGATCCCGTTCAGCATGGGCCCCATCGGCGGCCCCATTTCGCACATCGGCGTGGAAGTGACGGACTCGCCATACGTCGTCGTGAACATGCGCATCATGACGCGCATGGGCACGGCGGTGCTGGAGGCGCTCGGCGACGGCCCGTTCGTGCCGTGCATCCATTCCGTCGGGGCCCCGCTGGCGCCGGAACAGAGGGACGTGCCGTGGCCGTGCAACCCGGAGCAAAAATACATCGTGCATTTTCCCGAGACGCGGGAGATCTGGTCCTTCGGCAGCGGCTATGGCGGGAATGCGCTGCTGGGTAAGAAATGCTTCGCGCTGCGCATCGCCTCCTGCATGGCGCGCGACGAGGGGTGGATGGCGGAACACATGCTGATCCTCGGCCTGACGAATCCGGCCGGCAAAAAAATCTATATCGCCGCCGCGTTTCCCAGCGCCTGCGGCAAAACGAACCTCGCGATGATCACCCCCACCCTGCCCGGCTGGAAAGCCGAGTGCGTGGGCGACGACATCGCGTGGATGAAGATCGGCGCGGACGGCCGCCTGTGGGCGATCAACCCCGAGGCGGGCTTCTTCGGCGTCGCGCCGGGCACCTCGGCGAAGTCGAACCCGAACGCGATGCGGACCATAGAGAGGAACACGATCTTCACGAATGTCGCCGAGACACCCGACGGCGATGTCTGGTGGGAGGACATGAGCGAACCGCCGCCGCGCGCAACCAGCTGGCTCGGCGAGCCGTGGGCGCCGGGCGGCGACAAAAAGGCCGCGCATCCGAACGCCCGCTATACCGCGCCGCTGTCACAGTGCCCGATCGCCGATCCCGCCTATGACGAGCCGCGCGGCGTGCCGATCTCCGCCATCCTGTTCGGCGGCCGCCGGCCCACAACGATCCCGCTCGTGTATGAGTCGCTCAGCTGGCAGCACGGCGTATTCCTCGGCTCCATCCAGGCCTCCGAAACGACGGCGGCGGCCACCGGCAAGGTGGGCCTCGTGCGGCGCGACCCGATGGCGATGCTGCCCTTCTGCGGGTACAACATCGGCGACTACCTGCAGCACTGGCTCGACATGGGCCGAAAGACGGAGGCCGACAAATTGCCCCGGATCTTCTTCGTGAACTGGTTCCGGCGCGACGCCAACGGGCGCTACCTGTGGCCCGGGTTTGGCGAAAACAGCCGCGTGCTGAAGTGGATCTTCGAGCGCTGCGAGGGTTTCGGCAACGCCGTCGATACGCCGCTGGGCCCGATGCCGGCGCCGGAGGACATCGACACGGTCGGCCTGCGCATCGCGCGGGAGGATTTGGAAGAGTTGCTGCGGGTGGACGCGCCCGGCTGGCTCTCCGGGCTGAACCACCTTCGCCGTCACTTCGAGTCGATGGGCGAACGGGTGCCGGTTGAATTGCACGACGAACTGCTTGCGCTGGAGAAGCGCCTGCACGACGCGTCATAAACGATTCGCACTCTGCGGTTGGTTCCCCGGTGATTTTCTGCTACAGCAGTTAGACGGAGGGCGTGCTCATGGACATCGAACGTCTGGTGGTAACGTTGGTAGTGGGGGCGGTGGCCGGTTGGATCAGCAGCCTGATCATGAAAAGGGGCCTCGGGCTGATCGGAGTCATCGTGGTCGGCGTGATCGGCGCATTCATCGGCGCCTATCTGTTCAATCTCTTCGACCTGCGCGTCGGCAGCGGCATCGCCGCCGCCATCGTGAGCGCCACGGCGGGCTCCGTCGTGCTGCTGTTCGTGCTGGGGCTGATCAAGAAATAGGGCGGATTCGCACGCCCTGCCCTTTCTATTTCGCGTAGGCGAAGACGAGCACGTCCTGAAAACGGCGCGGTTCGACCGGACGGCCGTGGCGGGCGTGCAGTTGGTAACCGAAGCCCGCGTCCTCCAGCATGCGCAGGAGTACGGAAAACGCGTCCTGCCCGGCGTCCAGGTGATGGTGGTATTCGATGGCCATGCGGCGCACGCGCCGGATCGCGCCGGATGAAATCAGTTCGCGGATCACGTCCACTTCGGCCCCTTCGACGTCGAGTTTGAGCAAGTCCACCGGATGGTCGAGGAAGCCGGACAACACGACGGCTTCCACGCGATGCGTCTCCCGCCCCTGCCGCCCGGGATTGAGGCTCATCTGTAGCGACCCCGGATGACCGGGATCGACGAAAAAGTCGAGCGAGCCGGCCTGCCCGGCCACCGCTTTCCGGTGCAGGTCGACACCGGAAAGCCCGTTGTCGCGCACATTGGCCTCCAGGCAAGCAAAGGCCTCCGGGTCCGGCTCGAAGGCCGTGATCTCCGCCTCGGGATACATCCACTTGAAGTAGAGCACCGACATGCCGATGTTGCTCCCGCAATCCACGATCCGCGGACGCGGCGTGTCCAGCGACCAACCGTATTCCTGGCCGACAAAGAGTTCCCGGAACAAATGGTGCAGGCTGCGATAGGTGCAGTACGACACGCGAAACCCCGCGATTTCCGCGCAGCGGCGCGCGGCATCCACACGGCCCATCCAGAAGGTGCACAACCAGGTTCGGCGCAAACTCCGCTTGCGGGAGGCGTCGAGGGAAAGGCCGCGAATCGACCACAGGGTCTGCACCACATCCGCCCAACCGATGGGTTTGCGAAGCGGAAGATCGGGTCCTTTTGTCGATGCCTCTGACATGAGCGTGTGTCGGTTGCGGGGCGCGGCCCCGTCGCAGTTTGATACTGTATCCGATGGAGAGTGCGCCACCGAAAACGATTGCGCACTCGTGCGGACAGCGCTTGCTTCAGGCACACGACAGGTCCAGCAGGACTTGTCCACCCGCGGGAACGGAAACAACAGGACAGGCGCGCAACAGCGCCCATCCGTAGGGCCGCGCGCGCGACAGGGCGTCCTCGGCGAGCACACGGACTTCCGCATCGAATGGCGTGGGATTCTCCACCCGGAGAACCCGCGCCGCGCTCGCGCCGTGCCACGCGGCGCGGACGTGATCAAAGCAATGGAGATCGCCGCGCTCCACATCCACATAGATGCCCGGCAGGTCGAGCGCGGAAAGGGTGACGCTGTGCTCGCACCAGCAGGTGCCCGGGAACACCATGTTGCCAATCTTGTCGCGGCCCTCCCAGTCGCTGAGGTTCACGCGCTCGTTGATCCACGACAGCTCCTGCAGCGGAAACTCCGCGCCGGGCCGGCTGACGAACTGCGGCAGCGCGCGCGCGATGTCGCGGACGAGCAGGAGATGCCGCCGCTCGCCCGTGGCGCGATAGAGCTTCAGCAACGCGTCGCCGCTCGCCGTGCAGATGCCCGGCGCCGAGTGGCGGTTCATGCTGTTGGCCATCACGGTGCCGGATGCGCGGATGCCGATCCGGTGGAAGAAACTGCCCGTCGGGAAAACGAAATCATGGCTGACGCACCAGGTCGCAAAAAGGTCCGCTGCCTGGGCCGCCCGTTCGAGCCACCCCGCATCGCGTGTCGCCACATACAACGCCCAGCAGCCCTCCAGCAGCGCGTATGCGCTTTCGCTGTCCGGCGCCTGCCCGGCTTCCGATGGCCCGCCGCAGGTGAACCCGCGCTCGACAAAGGTCCGGTTGAAAACGCGAGCGATCGCGGCGGCGACTTCTCCATATACAGGCTCATCCAGCAGGACCGACGCCTCGGCCAGCGCCAACACCGCACTCGCGCCACTGGTGCTGCCGCCGAGCAACAGCGCGCCGGTCTCCACGTCGATGAACTGGCCCAACTGCCCGTGTGTACGCCATACGCGGACGAGTCCATCGCAGGCCCGCCGGATGCCGTCGAGCCACGCGCCCTTCACGTCGGCCTCGCGCCCGTCCGCGCGCAGTGTTTCGATCGTCTTGATCACGCTGTGCACGAGGTCGCCCTGCCGCCGGACGAGGCAGGCGCCGACCCGCGCGCCTTTGTCGCTGAAAAAATCGCCGACGGGCCGGCGGTCCTTCACATGCGCGTAGAAGAGTCCGGTCGGCGCCTGCAGCAGGGAAAAGATGCTGTCCATCGTCTCGCACGCGCGCTCCCGTGACAGCGGTTCGCCCATCGCGACAAGCGCGGGCAGGCTGAGTCCGCCCTGGATCCAGCCCGTATGCCAGATGCCTTCCCAGCCGAAGGGCGACGCCGCCGGATCCTCGCGCTTCAGCAGGCCGTACAACTGATGATCCTCGTGCCAGTGCTGGCGGTTGAACCGCGCCTCGATGGCGCGGAACGCGGCGCGATACGGATACACGCAGGGTGGCTGCGCGGGTCCGGTCAGCTCCGTTCGCACACGGAGGAACTCCCGGATGAATGCGGGAATATCCGGCGCAGCGAACCGATGCACCCGGGCCCGCAACACCAGGGTTTCACCGGGACCGAGCCGGGCGCCCTCATCGCCGCTGGGCCGTTTCGTTCCCGGCACCGTGGGACGCAACGCGGGCATGTGCACGCTCACCTCCGCCGACGCGCGGTCGTCCGCTTCGCGCAGCGCGTAGCCATACGGCCCGGCGTCTTCGACTTGCGGCGTCAGCCACACGCAGCCCTCGCGCCGGCCCGGATCGAAATAGCCTATCGCCGGCGTCGACACGTCGCCGCTGTTCAATACGAAGGATGAAGGGCCGTCGCCCGGATTGAGCTGCGCGCAATTCGACACCGTGACGGGGAAATCCGCGCGCCCGAGGTCGTCCGGCCCGGTATATTGCACGGGCCAGCGCATCGCCCGCGCCTGGAAACGATTCCCGGCATACACGCAGCCGGGCGCGAGCACATACACGTCGCGGCTCCACGATGCGATGGTTTCCCGCAGCGCCACGCAGACGCGCGGCGCGCCGGGCGCGGTGCATTCCGCCCGCACTTCGACATCCCACGCACCGGAACGATCGGCGACCGGCGACCCGCGCACCGCGAGCGTCCATCCGGCCTGTTCGACGAACGCGCCGCACTCCGCAACGGGAGTCGAACACAGCACGCGGCCGGCTTCATCCAACACTTCAGCCGAAAGGAATTGCACGTTCATGCGATGATTCAAACCCTGTAGCCGCGCACGCCGGGCGCGGCTCATCCAGACGCGGCCAGCGACCGCGTCTACAGAAGAAAACGAAGTGTCATTCCGTCATTCACGCTACAGGCTCAACAATTCCTGCACGTCTTCCCAGCTCATCGCGCCGATGACCTGTTCGTCGGTCTCCAGCGTGGCGTCGATCACGGCCTTCTTCCGCTTCTGCATGTCGAGGACCTTCTCTTCCACGGTGCCCTTGGTGATGAGCTTCATGCTGTACACGGTGCGCTTCTGGCCGATGCGGTATGCGCGGTCGGTGGCCTGGTCCTCGACCGCCGGGTTCCACCACGGGTCGTAGTGGATGACGGTGTCTGCGCCGGTGAGGTTCAGGCCCGTGCCGCCGGCCTTGAGGCTGATGAGGAAGATCGGGATGCGGCGGTTCGTGTTGAATTCGTGCACGACCTTCAGGCGCTCCTGCGTGGCGCCGTCGAGGTAGCAGTACGCCACCTGGCGCGCGTCGAGCTCGCGCTTGAGGATCGCGAGCATGGACGTGAACTGGCTGAAGACGAGCACGCGGTGGCCGCCGTCGAGAATTTCGTCGAGCAACTCGAAGAAGAGGTCGAGCTTGCCCGACGGCATTTTGCTGTCGAGCCCGGGCAGCTTCAGCAGCTCGAGGTGGCAGCAGACCTGCCGCAGGCGCAGCAGCGTCTTGAGAATTTCCATCCGCGAGCGCTGGAAGCCCTGTTTCATCACGAGGTCGAACACCTTGCGGCGCGAGGCTTCGAGCAGCTCCTTGTACACGGTCTGCTGGTCCTGCGTGAGGCTGCACAGCGCGAGCTTCTCGATCTTCGGCGGCAGGTCCGTCGCGACATCGCGCTTCAGGCGGCGCAGCAGGAACGGGTGCAGTTTGCGACGCAGCCGCGCCTGCGCCTGTTCGCCCTCGCGCTCGCCGCGTGAGATCGGCTGCTCGTAGGACCCCTTGAAATTCTCGTGCGAGCCGAGATAGCCCGGCATCAGGAAGTCCATGATCGACCACAGGTCGGACACGCTGTTCTCGATCGGCGTGCCGGTGAGCACGAGCCGGTGGTACGCACGCAGGCGCTTGGCCGAGATCGCGTTTTGCGTGGAGCGGTTCTTGATGTGCTGCGCCTCGTCCAGCACGAGGCAGGCGAAGTCGTGTTCGAGATACTGGTCGATGTCGCGCCGCAACAGCGCGTAGGACGTGACGACGATGTGTTGCTGCGCGATCTCGCCCCATTTCTCGTGGCGTGTGCTGCCGGAGATCGACATCACGCGCAACTCCGGCGTGAACTTGGCCGCCTCCTGCACCCAGTTTTCCACGAGGCTGGTGGGGCACACGATGAGGGCCGGCTTGCCGTTCGCCTCGGCGTTGAGCCGCGCGAGGCCGAGCCACGCGAGCGTTTGCAGGGTTTTGCCCAGGCCCATTTCATCGGCCAGAATGCCCGCGAACCCGTTGGCCTCCAGGAAACGGAGCCACTGGATGCCCTCGCGCTGGTAGCCGCGCAGGAGGTTGTTGAGTTCCGGCCGCAGCGTGACAGGTTCGAGTTTGAGTTCCCGGTTCTGCCGGCGCGCCGACGAGATCCACGCGGGGTTCGCCTCGACATCGACGCCGTCCAGCGCATCGAGCGAGGATTTGACGTAGGACGAATAGATGCCCGCCAGCCGGAAGCTGCCGGGACGCGAGCCCTCGCCGACCGCGCAGTCGGAGAAGACCTCGTTCATCGACGTCACCGCGCCGGTATCCAGCAGGATCGTGCGGCCGCCGCGCTCGATATAGGACTCGCCCTTCAGCAGCGCGCGCTGCACATCGGCGGGGCTGAGCGTGCCGCCCTGCCCGTCGTCGAATTCAAAATCCACCTCGAACCAGTCGGCGCCCTGCTGTTCGCGCACATGGACCACGGGCGTAACCGACGCGGTATTCTCGACGAGGTCGTGGATCGTGCCCTCGAAGTCGAGCCGCCAGCCCGCTCGGCGAAGCGCCGGCAGGTCGCGTCCGAGGAAATTCAACACCTCGCGGCAGCCGACGAGCGGCTCCAACTGGTCGCCCGCGGACCCTTTGAGCCCCAACTCGCCGAGGCGCGCGAGCGCGGCGGACTCCGCCTTCGGATTGCGCACGGTGAAGCGCAGCAGGTCGTCGGGATCGGGCAGCGCGAAGTGCCCGGCGGCATCCTGCCGGCCGGCCACGAGCACATGCTTGCCGTACTCCGCGTACAGCGTCGCGGCGAGCGAGGCGGGGCTGCCTTTGACGGCAACGCGAAATCGCGGCGCGGCGGGCTCAATGGTGAACAGGTCGATCGACACATCGGTCTGCACATTGAGATGCTGCTGCAGGAGCGGCAGTTCGTGTTGCAGGAACCGCGGCACCGCCTCGCGAGGCACGCGCACGGGTTCGACGTAGATCGTGCGCAACGGCGGCGGCAGCAGGCCCTGCAGCGGCCAGAAGTGGCCGTTGTCGTACACCCAACCCGCCTTGCCCGCGACGATGTAGGTGGGGCGGTGCCCGTTGGGGCTGAACGGCAGCGCGGTCTGCAGGTCGAGCACCAGCTCGCCGGTCTTCGGGTCGAGGTCCATCTTCAGGACGGACTGCATCGGCACGGCGTTGACGACCAGCGGCTCGCCGCGACCCTCCTCCAGCAACGGCTTGCCCGTGTGCAGGTTCAGCACGTTGATCAAATCCGCCGGACCCAGGTCAACCGAGGCGCGCGCGGGCCCCTCGCAGATGTCCTCGAGCACGAAGAGCAGGGACTCGTCTTTCTTCGATAGGAAATAGGTCACGCCCGGTTGGGCGGCATCGACCGGTTTGCGTTCGCCTTTCACCTCGAGCAGGCACTGGACCGGCACACGCCCCGCCTGCCCCAGCAGGAACGAACGGCACACGGCCTGCCATCCGCCGACCAGGCTGAAGACGATGCGCGCCGGCTGGGCGCCGGCCTGGGGGGTGGTCACGCGTTTGAGATAGGTCGCCTCGTCCACGCGCGAAAGCCGCGCCGCCTTGCGCGCCTCCTCAAGGTGCTTGCGCTCGCGATCCGGATCCGCGTGGCGTTTGACGAGCGCGAGGCCGACGGCGATGACGTGGGCGCAGATGATGCCGCGCTCCGTGCTGTCGCGGCAGGGGCACAAATTCTCGCAGGTACCGTCCGGATGCGCCTTCGCGCGCGTGGTGATCGTGCGGTTGCCGAACGACAGCGTGCCCTTGATCAGCGGCGCCTCGAAGGTGGCCTCCTGCACCGCCCCCCGGTCATACAGGGTCTGCGCGTCGCGGAACACCGCCGACCCGGCCCAATCCATCAGCATTTTCTGTGTGAACGGAACACCCACCCGACACCCCAGGCACGAGACAATTCGACACGACAGAGAAGTACGAGCATACACAAGCAGGGGCCCGGTGCAATCGCGGAATATGCAGGACTCTTCCGTCTTGACCGCAAACGCCGCCTGCCGGACGGTACGGCCAACGTTTGGAGATTCCCATGCGCTTCATCACCTTCGCTGTTTCAACCGTCCTGTGCGGGCTCCTGGCCCTGCCCGCCACCGCCAAAACGGAAACCCTCTCCGCGCTGCCTTACCGCGGCGCCATCGTGCTCAACGCCGCCGATGGACAGGTGTTGTTTGAGGACAAGGCCGACGCCATCGGCTATCCCGCCAGCGTCCTGAAGCTGATGACCCTGCTGCTCGTGCTGGAGAAGGTAGACCAGGGCGTGCTGAAACTTGAGGACCGCGTGACCGTGACCGCCGAGGCGTCGAAAATGGGCGGCTCGCAGGTGTATCTCGCGGAAAAGGAGGTCTTCACGATCGACGACCTGCTCTATGCCCTGATGATCCAGTCCGCGAACGACGCGGCCACGGCGCTGGCCCTCCATGTCGCGGGGTCGCGCCCGGCGTTCGTGCAGTTGATGAACCAGAAGGCGCAGGCGCTGGGCATGAAAAATACGAAGTTCGTCAGCGAGCACGGATTGCCTTCCGCCGACCGCGATCCGGACACGACCACCGCGCGCGACCTCGCGCTGCTGGGCCGCGAACTCACGCGCCACCCCGCCGTCTATCGCTACACGTCCGTGAAGGAACGCGGATTCCGCAACGACACGTTCATCATGCGCAACCACAACAACCTGCTTGGCGTGGTGGACGGCGTGGACGGGTTCAAGACGGGCTACTTCCGCGCCGCCGGCTACTCGATCGTCGCCACGGCGCAGCGCGATGGCGTTCGCATCATCGCGGTCGTGCTCGGCTGCACGGAGCGCCTTGCGCGCGATGAAAAGGCGAAGGAATTGCTCGCCGCCGGCTTCCTCGCCGTGCCGCGCACGCCCCAACCCGCCCCGGCCCCCGCGCCCACCGTGACCCCGACGGACAAACCGACCCCCGCCCCCGGGTCGGGGGAAGAGGAAGCGCCCGTCGACGAGGGGGGCGGATTCGCATTCTTCGGCAGCG
>CALKUH010000021.1 GCA_937996795.1 uncultured Verrucomicrobiota bacterium
AGAGCACCGCCTGCAGGAAAAGCGCAACGAGGAGGGCGGGGAACGCGCGCCAGCCGAGCAGGAGTCCACACAGGCCGCTCAGGATGAGATGGATGCTCGACGGGCCGACCGGCACGTGGATGAGGGAGGCGGCGAAGAACACCGTGGTCAGGATGGCGGTGCGCGGAATGGCGTCATCGTGCATGTCGCGGAGCCCTTTGGCCACGCCGAGCGCGGCGAGGGTCGCGCCACCGGCGAGGACGGGAACGGACAGGATGCCTTCCGAGAGATGCACGATTATTTCCGCCGCGCGCGCCACCAACCGCAGGTGCTGAACAACGCCCAGATCACGCTGATGCCCGTGACGAGCGCCCAGCCACGCGGCAGGTGCGTCACTGGTTGTGTTGACGGGGATGAAATCGTCCCGACCGGAACCTCCGTGTGTGCGGTGTGTCCCATTCCGTCATCCACATGGATACGCCAGATGCCGTGCGTCGAAGGAAGGAACACAAATCGGCCCTCGCGATCGGTGAGTCCCTCCTGGAACACGCGGTCGCTATCTGGCGCGATGATGTTGACCCCCACGAAGGCGGCCGGCGCGCCATCCGCGTAGCGCGCCACGATGCCGGGGTCGCCCTCAATTGGCTGCACCTCGATGGAATGCGCGAAGGCGACGCCTGTCGAGAAGAAGAAAAGGAAAAAAATGATACCGCTCATGGTTGCACGTCGAACATGAGGGTGGCGGTCTGGCCGCCGTCTGTGACTGTGGCGAGATGGCGTCCGGGTTTGCGCGGCGTGAAGGCGGCGGGTTGCTCCGGCATGGAATCGACCCACGCGACGCCTCCCCCGGCGGCCACGATCTGGATGCGCGCTTTAACGGCGATGCCATCACGAATGACGTTGATGAGGAGGGAATGCCCCACGCGCGCGGTCTCGATCGGCATGAGCGGGAGGATTTCCAACCCCTTGCCGCTGGCGTATTGCGCGGGGTCTGACGTCGATCCACTCGGAACCAGCAAGAGACGGGCCCATGCGTCTGGTTTTTCCAGTTGCGGGCGCTGAAGGACGAGGTCAATGCGGTGCAGGCCCGGGTCCGAAATCACAAGGCTTGCCCTGCGTTCCCGCTTTTCTGTCGTGCTGGAGAGATCGCGCGTGCCGGCGCTGCTGGTCGCCGTGAGGCGGTGGATCACCCGGTCCGCGGGCGCCAGTGCGCTGGCGGGAAAGTAGTGCCCGCCGCGGAGGTAGATCGTGATTTCGGCGGCGGTGTCCGGTCGGTACTCACTGGCATCTAGCCAGAATTCATGGGCGTGACTGCCGACCGGTCCGCCAAGGATCGTGGCCGCCACCAACACCATCAGGATTGGCGATTTAAGGTTCAAAACCGATGCATCAGTGTGATGTTGGCGCGGGTGTAGTCGGCGTTGTTGCCGACTTCAAACCCCGTCTTGAGAATCGTCTGCTCATGGAGCGGGATGTAGATGCCGGGCAGGATCGACCAGGAATCCTCCGCATCCTCAAAATCGCCGAGGAATTCGATCCCGGCCGCGGCGCCATGCGCCTGCCCCGTGAGCGACTCCCGGATACCGATGCCCCAGTGCTGAGCATCCTCGCCGTCTTCCCACTCCGATCCCAGATTGAGCGTGATGTTCCCGTGTACGCCGAAACTCCGGGTGAAGATCAACCCGGCGGCGTACACTTCCTCGCTCCCAAGCAGGTCCTTGGCGCGGTCCATCGGCAGTTCGAATGTTCCGGACACGGCGACATCCACCGGCGCGCCTTCGGTGAGACGATATTGCCATGTAAACGCCATCGCCTCGAAGAAGGGGGAGGGTCCGTGGGGTTCAAATTCCGCCTGACGCTCTTCCACCACGAGTCCGTTTTCAAATTTGGCGTAGTGTCCATGCACATCGA
This sequence comes from uncultured Verrucomicrobiota bacterium, assembly GCA_937996795.1. Lineage (GTDB taxonomy): Bacteria > Verrucomicrobiota > Kiritimatiellia > CAIVKH01 > CAIVKH01 > JAMLJG01. The sequence continues at coordinate 1,891 of CALKUH010000021.1, forward strand.
ACATCAACCGGTCGGTGATGCCGTAGGCGAGTCCGGGGGTAAGCTCCCAATGGTCCTGGCGCGGATCGTCCTTGTCCTCGCTCATGTAGTCGTAGTGCAGGTGGAACAGCCACTCGCCCTTGCGCGAGGTGGAATAGCTCTCGAGTTCGATAAACTCCAGGGCGTGGTGCGCGGCTGCGCCGCTGGCGGGCAGCAGAAATGCGGCGAGGAGGAGTCCGATTGGTTTCTTCATGAAGTGCACAGGGGAAGTCGCCGGTGGTGTTACGAAATATGAATTCGTAATATCATGCCGCGCGCCGCGCGCAAGAAGAAAATATCACCTAGTGCAGATGCGGGCCGGCGGCGCTCATGTTGAGGGAGCCGTCCTTGACGCCGCGCAGGGCGATCAGCTGGTCGGCGAGGGCCTTGGCGCGGGAGGCTTTGCCGCGGACGATGATGACTTCGAGGCAGTCGTCGTGGTTCAGGTGGATGTGTGTCGTCGAAACGACGTCGTGGTGGAACTGGTGCTGGATCTCGGTCAGCCGGTCCTGCAACTGGCGCTGGTGATGGTTGTAGACGAGCGAAATCACGCCGACGACTTCTCGGTCCGCCTCGACTTCCTGGTGAACAAGCGCCTTGCGGATGAGGTCGCGCACCGCCTCCGACCGGTTCACATATTTGCGCGCCTTCAGGAAGTGATCGAACTGTTTGAGCAGCCGGTCTTCGAGGGAGACGGAAAATCGTTCAAGCATGGGCGGATTCCTCGCGCGGCGTTCAGGCCAGCAGTTCGTTTTCGATCTGCTCGTAGCGGTCGATGACCTGGCGCACATAGGCGCGTTTTTCCGTGTAATCGCCCGGGAAGAAGCTGCCCTTGAAGCCGGCGACGACCACGTTGCGCAGCTCGCGGCGCGTCAGCTTCAGGTGTTCCACCGCCAGCATGATTTCGCGCGTCACGGTGGTGTTGGACATGAGGCGGTTGTCGGTGCAAATGCTGACGGAGAGGCTCGCGTCGAGCATCTTCCGCAGCGGATGCTTGGCGATGGTCTTCATGTGCGGCAGCGTCTGGAGATTGCTGGTCAGGCAGACCTCGATGCAGATGCGCTGGCTCGCAATGTATTCCGCGAGGTTGTGCACGTAGGCCTTGGGCTCTTCGATGGCCGGGTTCCGGATCATTTCGTCCGCAAAGAGCCACGTGCCGTGCCCGATGCGGTTGGCGTAGCAATCGGTGATGGCCTGAAAGATCGACTCGGGGCCATAGGCCTCGCCCGCGTGCACGGTTTTGCGGATGAAGTGGCTGTGGGCGAATTGGAAGGCGGCCTTGTGGTCCTCCGCCGGATACCCCGCCTCCGCGCCGGCGAGGTCGAACGCCACCACCGGCAGTCCCAGTTCGTGCCGCATCACCGCCGCCGCCCGCGCGAGTTCAAGCGAGGCGGCCGCGAACACCTGCTTGCGCGGCGCGTAGGCCATGAGGTGGGAAATCGACTGGTAGTAGGGCGACATGTATTCGTTGAAGAAGCGAAGGGCGCACAGGATGACGCCGAAATGGAACGGGATGTCGCGGCCCGCCTTCACCTCGGGCGAGCGGTTGTGTTCCTTCTGCGCGCGCTCGAAGCCCTTCACCGTCGCGCGGACGACCTGCTCCATCGAGAAGCCCTTTTGCGCGTGCAACTGCGGGGCGAAGCGGACCTCGACATAGCGCACGCCTTCGGCGAGGTGGTCCTGCGCCAGTTCGTAGGCGATGCGCTCGACATTCTCCGCGTTTTGCATCACCGCGCAGGTGTAGGCAAAGCCGGCGAGGTAATCGGGGAGGTCCTTGTAGAAATCCTTGAAGACCTTCGCGCGCAGCCCGGCTTCGGTATAGGAGGGCAGCTTCACTTTGCCGGCCCTGGCGAGTTCGATCAGCGTCGGGATGCGCAGCGAGCCGTCGAGGTGGACATGCAGTTCAGTCTTCGGGATGCGGCGGACGAATTCTTCGGTGATGTGTTGCGCCATGACGTTCCTCGTGTTGAGGGCAGAGTAGCGGGAACCGGAAGGCGCGGCAAGCTAGTCGAACAGCGTGTAGCAATTGTCCTTCATGATGGTTTCGCACGCGCCGTCGGGATACCGCAGGTCCAGCTGGCGGATACCGATGGGGCAGCCGCGCGCGTAGACGATGTCGTGGTGCACGACGTGGGCGGGATCGCGGAAGGCCTCGGGCCCCGTGACCCCGCCGAGGTGTTCGCTGCGCCCGTAGGCCCAGTGAAAGCCCGCTTTTTCATCCTCCAGCACGCTGCCCATCACCACCGCGGCGTCGTTGCAGCCCAGGCCCAGTTCGGCCACGTTGCGGCGAGCCGGGTCGACGTCGAAGTGCTGGCGCAGCTTGTCCGCATAGGCGCCGCCCACGATCTCCGCGATGCGATTCTCCCGGATGGTGAGCACCGCCAGGTCACCCTGCCAGTTGATCGGTATCTCACCGGACGTCCGGCTGGGTTCGTTGAGGCGCTCGCCTTCGTACGGAACGATAAAGGCCTCGCCACTTGGCAGATTGATGAGGCGGAAGCCCTTTTTGTCCCGGGTGCAGACGCCGTCGTCCGCGTGCCCGCCCCGGTAGCGCAGATCGAAATGGCAGCGATGTCCCGTGTCGAAACAGACCTCGGCGCCTTCCGCCCGGTCGAGCCGCTCCGCCAGTGCGCGCGCCCGGCGGGCGACCTCGCGGTAATCCGCCGCAAGCGCCGAGCGCTCCATGCGCCGGAGCACGCCCGGCATGCTGGCGACGCGCAAATCCGTGCGGCGTTTGACGTGGGCGGAGAGAGGCGCGGTGGCGGAGTGGCGCGTGAGGGCGAGGACGAGTGTCGCCTGCGCGATGACGCCCGCCACGGAAACCGGCGCGCCGTCCATCTCGCCCGTTGCCGGGAGATCCGCGTTGTTACCGCTGCTGGCCGGAAACTGGAGGAGCGGGAGCGGCGCCGCGCCGATGGTGGCAAACGCGCGCCGCCATTCCTCCGCCATCGCCCGGCGATCCGCCCAATCCGCATCGTCCGGAACGCCCGCCCGGGGCAGATCCACCATGACGAGCACGCGTTCGTCCGGCGCGGGATCGAAAACATCCCGGAGCAACTTGTGCAGATCAAACGACATCCCGACGATTCCCGCGTGGCTCAGCGATCTTCAACCGTCACTTCGATTCCGCCGACCCAACCCGCGACGACGTTGTAGAGCCAGCACATCAGCGCAGTGCCGAGGAATCCCAGGACGAGCATCAGGATCGGCATACACGCGTAGATGAACCCCATGATCTTCATGGCATCCGAACCGAAGGCGATCATGCCGACGCCGATCACCGTGTAGAGCAGCGACATAAAGGCATAGACGATTGCGACCACGAGGCTGGTTTTGAAGACGCCGATTCGTGTGAGTACTTTTTTCATGGCGGAGGCTCCCGGGTTCAGGGCAATTCGCTGTCGAGTGTGCGGATGACTTCGTCCGTGATGTCGACGACATCCTTGCTGTTCCAGACAATCAACTGGTGTCCCCGCATCATTTGGGAGTCGATGATGAGCGGGTAGGTGCTGCCGAAGCGTTCCGCCACAAGTTTGCTGGCGGCTTTTCGGTGATCGACCCCGCGGTTTCCCATCGCCGAGCTGATGGTGTTCAGCTTGTTGTTGATTGAGTTGACGCGCGCCTGCAGGAGGGTCGCCTTGCTCTCGTCCTCTTCGCGCACGACTTCGAGCAGCAGGGTGTCCAGAGATTGCTTCAGTTTGATGATCTCCGCTTTCACGTCCGGATGGACGTTGGCCATAAAGAGGCGCTGATAGCCGAGTTCGTTTTGCACCCGATTGAGGTCCACTTGCGCAATCCGCGGCGCGGATTCGGCGTACAGCGGGTGGGCGGCCATCAGGCAGGCGGCGATGGCGACAAGCATGCGGTTCATAGGGGCCTCCGTGTTGGTGACGCGCAGTGTGAGGAGCGGCGGGGATGAGTTCAAATCGAAAGTGCGGGTCCCGATGCGCGGAACGCCTGCAGCGCGCGCAGGTAGTCGTCCGGCGTGCCGAAATCGAAGCGCTGCGCGCCGTCCATTTCCATGGCGAGATAGCCCTCACGCTGGCGCTGGAGTTCCTGCGCCCGGGTAAGCTGGACTTCGCCGCGATCGAGGATGCGGTCGCGGATCATTTCGGCGAGGATGTCGAAGATCGACGGCGCGAGCAGGTGCATGCCGAACCAGCCAAGGAAGACGTCGTCGGGCGTCCCGTCCACCCGCAACTGCGCGCGGGCTGTTTGCAGGTCGGGTTTCTCGATGATGCGCGACACCTTGATCACGCGCGGCTGACCGGGCCGTCGCGTGCCGGCCACCACGCCATAGCCCTTGAGCGCATCGGGTCCGATGGCGTTCACGGCGGAGACGGAGCGGCCGCCGGCGAAGGCCGCGGCGTCGGCCAGCTCGCGATGCGGCGAAGAGGCGGCGCCGCGGAAGAGATGATCCCCGAGGCAAAGCAGGACGGGCGCGCCGGCGGCAAAGCGGGCGGCCTGATGGACGGCATGGCCATAGCCGAGTTGCTCGTGCTGATGGACGAAGGTGAGGGTCTGCGCGTAGGCGCGCATCCGTCGCATCTCCTCCGCGAGTCGTTCATTGCCGGCGAGTCGCGCCACGGTCTGCGCGTCCGGCCCGCGCAGATAGCGCAGGATGGCGTCCTCCCCGCCGGGTTGCACGATCAGGCACACGTCGGTGAATCCGGCGGCGTGCAACTCCATGAGATGATAATGCAGCATGGCGCGGGCGAGCCCGTCGGGGCCGACGACGGGGAAGAGTTCCTTCTGGATCGCGTGCGAGGCGGGGAAGAGGCGCGTGCCGAGGCCCGCCAGCGGAATGACAGCTTTGGTGATGACGGGCGCGCTCATGAGGCTTCAAACCATGTGTTCCCGGATCGCCGGTAGCGGACAACGCCATGTTCGAGGGCGCCAGGTGAGGTGCCCTCGAAGAGATCGGGCACTCTTCCGGTTTCCCGCGTGTAGGCCGCGGACAGTTCCGGGATGGCCTGGTGCAGCGCGTCGATCCGCCCGAAGACCGCCACCGTGCCGCCCGCGCCGCCGCCGGTGATCTTCGCGCCGTAGAGGCCGGACCGGGTGCGCGCACGCACCTGCTCGACAAGGAAATCGGCCTCCGGAATCGAGAGCCGCGCGTGCGTGCGGTAACTCTCGTGCGCGTCGAACATGCAGCGGCCCGCCTCGATGCAGGCCGCGTCGTCACCGGCGCCGGCGCGCGAGAGGGATTCGATGAACCGGAGCACGCGCGCATTTTCCTCGATCGCGTGCCGTGTGGGACCCGCGATGCGATAGCGCGTTTGCGGCTGGACCGTCGTGGCCGTGTCTTCGTGCGAGCCATGGCGCTCAAGGAACTCCGCGCCGCGCATCGTTTCCGGCAGCAGCGCCGCATACGTCGCGTTGAAGTCCGCCACGCCCAGTTCGGTGAGGTGGGCCAGCGGCGCTTCGCCGCGCTCGGCGCGCCGCGCGTTGAGGATGCGGCGCCCAATGAAGGTGCCGATGCGCACGTCGGCGTAGGGCGCGGCGGCGACCGAATGGCGCACGCCGGTGTTGAGGCCGGCAAAAGCCGTGCCCGGCGGAATGGCGACGTCGCCGACGATGGAGCCCGGGCGACACAGGATGTGGGTCAACCGCCCCGCATGGCCATGGGTCACGGCGAGTTGGTCCATGCGCCCACACGGGGCGCCGACCACCTCGTTCTCCGCGCGCTGTCCGTATTCCGCGAGGGGATGCTCCGACGCGTTGAGATCCAGCGCCGCGGCAAGCGCCATGAGCGTGGCCATCTCGACGGCGGCGGAACTGGCGATGCCCGCGCCCATCGGCGCGCTGCCGAGCAGCAGCAGGTTGAATCCGTGCGGCAGGCGCGCCCCGGTTTCCTTCAGCAGTGAGAACACGCTTCCGGCCGCATAGGCCGACCAGTCGACGAGCGGATGGGCCGCGAAAAGCGCGCGCACATCCGCGTAGGACGTCCACTGCCCATCGCGCTCGAAGCGGGCGAGGGGAATGCGCGTTTCCGCGGGCAGCCCTGCGGGATCCATGGATGCGGTGCGAAGGGCCAGCACGCGGTCGGGGCGCGGTTGCAGCGCGGCCAGAAGCCCGCACCCCAGCAAGCCCTGACAGACATGCGCGCCGGAATAGTCAGCGATCCCGCCCATGACATCGAGTCGCGCGGGGACCCGGCTGACCCAGATGTCCCGCTCCGAAAAAAATGCGGCCCACCCGAGCGGATCGTCCGGGGAACGGGCCAGGAAGTGCTCAAAGCCTTTTAGCTCGGGTTGTGCGCCGTGCGTCTGCATACGCCGCGTACAATGTCTGAACGCGCCCCGGCTCGCAAGCGGGGGATCACGACGGGTACGAAACCCGATAGGTCAGTTCGACGAACGATGCCCCCATGGGTTTCGCCTGCTCCAGGCGCAGCGCGTTTTCAATGCGGCGCGGCAACAGGGGCTTGCCCCGGCCCAAGGTCACGGATGCTACCGTGACGTGAAGTTGGTCGAGGAGTTGCGCGTCGAAGAACTGTCCTGCGAGATCACCGCCACCGACGATCCACAGATGCTTTCCTGCGGCCGCGTCGCGCATGGCGGGGTACTGCGACTGGACCGGGCCGTGCGCCCGGCGGAGATCCGCGCCGGGGTAGGGTTCGATTTCCCTGCGGCTGAAGATCCAACCCGGCACCGCGTAGGGCCACGCCGCTCGCGACCCATCCGGATTGCGGTGATGCTGCAGCAGCCAGCGGTAGGTGTTGCCCCCCATGGCGATCGCGCCGATTCCTGCGAGAAACGAGGCAAACCCGGATTCGTCGGGATTCGTCAGTCGGAGCAGCCAGTCCAGGCCGTCCTGTTCATCCGCGATGAATCCATCAAGTGACGTTGCCGTGTAATAAATCGTAGCCATGGGACGTTCGGGGTTTTCCATCATATAAGCGAACATCACGTCGCGACACAACCGCTTGCGTCGGGCCGGTGCGGGGCTCTATTGTCCACGCTTTACGTTCCCGGCAGGAGCTGATGATCGAATGCGTGATGGAATGACGGAGGTCCGGCGGTATTCGCTGCGTGTCAGCATTGGCGCCGCGTTTGCGGGCGTCACGGCCCTGACCCTGCTGCTCCTGGGCGTCATGACGTTTCTCAGCGTCCGCTCGTTCATCCGCGAGGGCATCCAGACGCGGTTGCGCGACATCGCGGCGATTGCGGCGATGCAGGTGGATCCGACGGACCACGAGCGCATCCTGCGTCCGGAGGATGTCCAGACGGAGGCGTACCAGCGGCTGCACGCCCGGCTGAAGCGCATTCGCGCGCTCACGACCGACATCCACTACATTTACACCTACCGGATGGATGCCACGGGTGGCGTGTATTTTGTCGTCGATGCGGAAACCAGCATCGACGACATCACGCCACCCGGCGAGACGTACCCCGAGGCGAGTGCCGCCATGCGGGCCGCGCTTGCGGATGGAACGGTGACGGTGGAGCGCGCGTTTGTCACGGACCGGTGGGGCACGTGGCTCTCCGCCTATGCGCCGATTCGCGACGCGTCGCACGGCGTGGTGGCGGGGTTGGGCATTGATATGGCGGCCGACAAGGTGATTGCCTACGAACGGCGCTACCTCTCGATCGTGCTGCTGGGCTGCCTGCTCATTTCCGGACTTGTGCTGCTGATGAGCCGGCGCATCTCCCGCCAGATTTCGCAGCCGCTCCAGCGCCTCGAAGGCGACATGATCCGCATTCAGAACCTCGACCTCAGCCGCCCGATTCACACGGCCTCGCGCATCACGGAGGTCCATCGCATGGCGGTGGCGTCCGAGAATATGCGTGTCGGCCTGCTCTCTTTCCGACGCTATGTGCCCGCGGAGCTGGTGGCGGAACTCATCCGGCTCCGGAAGGAGGCGGTGCTCGGGGCGGAAAAGCGCGAACTGACGGTGCTGTTTGCGGACATTGTCGGCTTCACCTCCTTCACCGAAAAACTGCCGCCTGAACAACTGGTGAGTGAATTGTCGCCCTACTTCGACCAGATGACCCAGCTCATCCTCGAGACCGGCGGAACAGTGGACAAATTCATCGGAGATGCCGTGATGGCCTTCTGGAACGCGCCGTCCGCCATTCCGGACCACGCGCAAAAAGCCTGTGAATCGGCCCTGTCCTGCATCACCTTCACGCGGACGCTCTCGCGGACGTGGGAGGAGCGCGGGCTGCCGCCGCTGCGGATACGCATCGGGCTTTGCACGGGCGACGTGCTGGTGGGCAACGTGGGCTACAGCGAGCGGCTCAACTACACGGCCATGGGCGACGGCGTGAACCTCGCCAGCCGGCTTGAAGGATTGAACCGGTTTTTCGGGACGGAGATCCTGATCGCCGGATCAACCGCGCAGGCCGCGGGCCCGCGTTTCGTGTACCGTCATCTCGGGCGGATTGCCGTCAAGGGCCGCTCCGCGGGGATCGACGTCTTCGAACTCGTGGGCCGGACCGGCGAGGTGCCCGCAGACCGGCTGGAAGTCGTCCGCCTGTGCAACGAAGGCATGGCCGCCTACTTCGCCCGCGACTGGGCCCGCGCGATGGACCTGCTCGGCGCCGCCGCGCGCCAATGCCCCGCCGACACCGCCATCCAAAACGTGCTCACACGGATCCTGGAATTCACCGAATCCCCACCCCCCGCAACCTGGACCGGCGTGGAGTACATGCTGGAGAAGTAGGGGATGGGGGAACCGCGCTTGGTCCCGCACGAAACTTCTTTGTCTGCACTTGGCGAAAACGCCAATAAGCGTCCCCGACGATCTCTCTGTGCCTTGTTTTTACGCAGACGTTGATGGGAACCCGCTACCGTGCGGAGAGCGGAATATCCAGCCGCGGCGTGAGCAGGGCGGGGGTCAAAGCCATATAAACGGCCATGCTGTCGTCCGCGAAACGCGCTAGGAAGATCATGCGTCCACCGACTATGCAGTTGCTACCGATTTCAAAGCTGGCGATCTGTTTTCCCTCGAGCTGCTGAACATTGTCGATCAGCAGGAAAAGCGCGTCGAGATCCGGGTCGAATAAGAACAGGCCTTCGTAGCCATTCGGTCCGAACCCGCGAAAGATGAGCTTGCCCTTGTCCATAGCCACCCATGGATTGAATCCCGCGAACGGCATGTCATGCCCCGGGATGGTATCGCGGAGATCGGCGACGGTGACGAGTTCGTCATTGGCCCAGATGTAAACGCCCTGATTGGTATGATGCGTTTCGCCGGGCACCTGGGCATCTGCCACGAAGGCCACACGCTGGTGATCGACAGGTGCGCTGTAGAAGCGCGTGAAACGGGATGCAGGGGAGTCCGGCGGATGCATGCCGGTGTCCGCGATGAGCGTGATGCCGCGCGCACCCTCCTTTTTGAAGTCGGTGACGTCAATTAGGTACAGTCCGCTGCCGTTGTCATCTCGGTGGGCGTGGGCTGTAACGTCGAGGTCGTGTATCCAGTTGTTGCGCGCAAAGCTGACGCACGCGGCGTCGACCCCTGCGGAGGTTGGGACCTTGTCGCCGCTTTTCAGGACGGCCTTGTGCGTGTCGGCCAAGCTGTCGTACAGGACGATGAACGCGCGATTGCCGATGTCGTTGACGGTGTACAGTGCGTCGTCGAGGTAGATCGAACAGTAATCCGGGTTTGTGCCCCGGTCGGTGACGCCGGGAATCGTCTGGCCCGTATAGAGAATGCATTTGAGGGGCCCGCCAAAGAACGAGGCAAAGAGCCCGACAAAAACCTCCGGCCCGGTCGTGGATTTCGCGGCACCCATGAAGCAATAACTCTTCTCGTGTGTCTGGAGTCCGCTGAAGGAGAGGAACGCGCTGTTCGTTGAGATCGGCGTCGCGCCCCCCTCGACTGCGAGCGGGACGATCTCACCCGAGCGCGAGAGGCTGCGGTAGATGCCGCTCATCGTGCCGAGCAGTTTGGTTTCGCCTTGGAACTGGACGTAGTAGTTGTTGTCGTCGGCAATGAACGTCGCGTCGTAGGTCACGTTCACGTGTGGGTAGCGGAATGAGCGGAAAGGGATTGGGGTGGGCAGCCTTTCGATGGAGGTTTCCGTGTCGAGAACCTTCTCGTCGACACGGGCGTAGCCTCTGAGGGGAATCTGGCCCGTCGCGTCGATTGCGGCGAGCAGGCACGTGGCCAGCGCGCGGACGCCTAGGGATGGAAAAGATACATGCATGTTATTTCAGTATTTCTAGTCTATTTCTATCTATTTCTAGGGCTATTTCTAGGGTCGGACCACGAGCGGCGTTGATAATCAAAGGGTTGTGTCAGAAATGTGGCGAAAAGCGGGTGTTAGAAGGCATTAACGGGGCGGAAATCGGGGCTGTAAGCTGAAGGGGGCGGTACTTCGCGGAGGGTCCATGCGCCGCTAGAGGTTTGAACACGGGTGGTCTTGGTCCGGACCTGATCGGCGAGTAACTGGGCTTCGACGTTCTCGACGAAAGCGCGGCTGCCGACCGCGATGGATTCGGTCCACTGGGGCTCGCGATGAAGTCCGCCGATGTCGTTGGCGATCCTCTCGTCAATCGCGGCGCGATAGGCGCTTTGGAGGCTGTCGGCGTGCTGGCCTTCAAGGCGATGCAACAACGCCTGCTGGTCGAGCAGGCGATAGCGAGCGCGTTCGCCAGTCAGCTCGTGCCAGCCGGTCCACGGCCACTCCCGGGGATGACGCACCACGCCGGCCCGGACCATGTTCAGGTCGATATAGGTGAGGCAGGCCCACAGGTGGTCGCCGCCGTCAATTTGTGTGGCGTGGTAACGATCAGACCAGAACGCACCCTGGCGCCCGTTCCGCCGGTTGTAGTCCTCGGCAAAGCGCCCCTGCACACGCTGCATCAACGCGGCCACCGACGCATGGGCCTCCGCCGTGACCAGCAGGTGGACGTGATTGGAGGTGATGGTGTAGTTCAGCAGCGAAACGGACGATTCCCGCAGCTCCTGCCGCAGCAACTCCCGATAGCCGTCGCGCTCCTGCGCACGCTTGAAGAGAAACTCCCGATTGTGACAGCGGTGCGTGAGATGATACGCCGCACCCGCCACCCAATATCTGTTCGCCCGTGGCATAGCCCAAGAATCCCACGCCCCATCGCGCTTACAAGCCGATTTCCGGCCTCCACGGAGCCGCTAAGGAGCCCAAAACAGCCCAATTCCGGCGTAACTCGTTGGTATCACGCATCGGTCGTGGTCCGACCCCGACACGACCCCGACACGACCCCGACACGACCCCGACACGACCCCGACACGAACAAGCCGCAGAGCCGCCCGACTTCGGGCGTGCTTCTGGCGGCACATGTTGTGCATCTTAATCAACTCTCCATGATCGCGATTTCAATTCAAAAGGCTTGACTTGCCATGATCCGGGTTGGTCGTTGGTATACACACCCGCATATCTCCAGCTCAATGGGCCATCAATAATGACTGCACGTTGAACACCATTAGAAATAGGGATTTCCACTTCTGCTCTTGTTCCCGATGAATTCGCTGTAGGTATAAATGGGGGCTTTGCGCAAGATGGAAGAAGCTTCACTGTCCACGGAGGAGGTGATTTCCAAAATATATTGAGAGATGTCTCATATTTTAAATGTCCGATATATTCGTTAATTTCGCGCAGTTTTCCACTCGAATCAATTACCTCGAACGATAATCGTGCATAAATATTAGGTTCGTCATATCCACGAGATATAATTATTGGATTGTTCGTATATCCCTCACCAAATGTCAGGTCTAGAATTTCGGTCGTTCTTGGTTGAATGATGTAGGATGTATAATTGGTTGCGATGTGATTAATGCGTAATTGGAAATCTTCGGTCTCAGAAAGAACCAGCTTAATTCTCTTGATAAGTGCTGGTCGATTACCCTCGTTCCGCAATGCGGCCTCAATAATGATGTTTGGTTGCTTGTTGTCATCCTGTCTGGTTGTCATTGCTATTATAACGGCAGACAGTTTGTCGGTTAGTCGCAGATCGGAATAGTAAAAGGTAAAAAAGCTAAACAACAAGGCAACAATCGCAATTACGAATGCTGCTATGTCTAGTCGTCTTTGGATTGTGTCTGACTTGCTCATTATTTATGCACAACGCCAAGCCTCAGGGCCACCGTCTTCGGTGTGCCACTGGAGGCGCATGTTGGGCTTATTGGCATGGTGCAAGACGCTTGACCGTATCGTCGATTGCTGTTCGATAGCTATCGGTCATGTCGAACGCGGTGGAGATTGACGACAGCTCTATCTCGGCCTGATTCGCAAAGTTGCTGAGAGACGCCTGCCACTTCTTCTCAGCAATTACTCGTTGTTGCTTATTGGAAACAAGTGTTTCGGCGAATGCCTTTTGCTGCCCTCCAAGAACTGGCAAAGTGAACTTTGCAGGGTTCGGCACCTCCTGTAGCCCCATTGAAAGCATGTCCGGCATTTTCTTTATGGCTGTAATTTGGGACTCGACTGCCTTTGCGCTGATTGTTAGTGCCTGTACCTGACGATCAAGTGCAAGCTTTACCGCGCAGTGAAACGCTATCTGGTTTGTGTCGGCTAATGATAGCAGTATTTTGGACTGAAGCCACTTGTAGAGTTCCTGTGGAGCATCCACAGACAATGTCTTGCCCATGGCATGCGAAAGATTTCGGCGTGTGTCAAGGTAAGACGCGACTGCCATATTAAGGCGACTTCTGCTGACCTCATCGCCAACCTCATACTGCTCTATCGCTTCTAGCATTTTGCCATGCCACTCATTGATGGCGACGATTGATTCCTGTTTGGTCTGTTGGACATAAAGAAAGATTGCCGCACCAGTTGCAAGCAGCCACGCAACAAGTGATACCCAGTTTGGTTGCGATTTCCCAAGTAGAAGCTTGCGAAGAAACGAGATCATTGTGTGTTCTTTTTTTATGCCCAACAAGTGATTAGTCGGTTTCTACTGTCCCGCCGTTTCGCAAAGGTTGGCCTGTTTTGCAACTACTTGCGCCAAATTGCTTCATCCTATCATCCCAAATGGCAGGATAGTCGGGCCGGAGTTAGGATGTGGGTTTTGGGGGCTTCGGCTCGGGCTTCACTTGTCCCAGGTAGCTCGGGAGTTCGATGCCGGTCATTTGGGCCAGGTCGTGCAAGGGGGGGATGCTTTTGATCAGGGAGGAGGCGAAGTTGGCGGTGGAGGATTTGCCTTCTCCGCTGGCGCCGTCCCAGACGACGACTTTGTCGATCTTGAGGTTCTTGATGGCGTCCACCTGTTTCGCGACGAGCTCTTCGATCTTTTCGACCATGAGCAGGGTGGCGGCGGCTTTGGGGTCGCCGCAGCTCTTGATGAGTTCCTGGTAGCCGGCGGCTTTGCTGTCGAGCAGCTTGCGGACGCCTTCGGCTTCGGCGGCGTATTTCACCAGAATGGCGTCGGCTTCGCCCTGCGCGGTGCGGCGGATGCGGTCGGCTTCGCCGGCGGCGATGCGGCGGACGCGCTCGGCTTCGGCCTCGGCGGCGATTTCGATTTCGCGTTTCTGGATTTCCTTGGCGGAGATGTCGGCGGCGGTCATGCGCTCGATCTCGGCCTTGTATTGCGCCTTCTGGATCTCGACCTCGGCGAGGCGCTTGGCGACTTCGCCGCGCTGCAGGGCTTCGGCTTGTTTGACGGCAAGTTCGGCCTGGTAGGCGGCGATGTCGGCCTTGGCCTTGTTCTCGCCGCCTACGGCGGTGGCTTCCTGGCCCTGTACGAAGACGCGCTGGTCGGCCTCGGCGCGCTTCTGGCCTTTGACCGATTCGGCGAGGTTCTCGGCGACGCGGATGTCGCGCTCCTTGTTGGCTTCGGACTGGCCGATGGAGCCGGTCTTCTCCTGCACGGCGACGTCCACCATGGCGCGGTTGATGGCTTCGGCGGCGGCCTTTTTGCCGAGGGCGTCGATGTAGCCCGACACGTCGGTGATGTCGGTGATGTTCACGTTGATGAGGTAGAGGCCGATCTTGTTCAGCTCGGGCTCGACGTTGCGGCGGATGGAGGCGAGGAAGCTTTCGCGGTCCTGGTTGATTTGCTCGATGGTGAGTGAGGCGACGGTGAGGCGGAGCTGGCCGAAGATGATTTCACGCGCGAGCTGTTCGATTTCCGACGGGGCGAGGCCGAGCAGGCGTTCCGCGGCGTTGGTCATGACGCCGGGGTCGGTGCTGATGCCGACGGTGAAGGCGCTGGGCACGTTGACGCGGATGTTCTGCATTGAGAGTGCGTTTTGCAGCGGGATGCTGATCGTCATCGGCGTGAGGCTGAGGAACGCGCTCTCCTGGATCAGCGGCCAGACGAAGACGCCGCCGCCGTGGATGCACTTGGCGGTCTGGTCGCCGACCTTGCCGTAGATGACGAGGATCGCGTCCGACGGGCAGCGCCGGTAGCGCGAGGCGAGGAAGATGATCGTCGAGGTGACGATGATGACGAACGCGATGATGAAGTAGAGCCATTCGAACATGGTCGGGATCTCCTTGAGGTTTTTTCTATCGATCAGGGAATTATTTAACCACCCGCTGCGCTTGAGACACGGAGTTCACGTATGAGAATTTTTTGGGGGAAGGGGGACAGGCCGAAACATAGTTCCCACTCCGTGTTCTCCGTGTCTCCGTGGTGAAATCTCTCTTTTCAGGTCGCTTTCACGACAAACGTTCTGCCATTCAGGGCAGTGACTTTGATGTTCGTGCCGGTGGGGATGGCGCCGTTGTCCTCGGCCTGCGCGTCGTGCACGAGCTGGCGTCCGTGGGCGTAGACCTGGACCTGGCCGATACCGCCGGCGGGGATATTGAGATAGACGGTGCCCTCCGCGCCGATGGCGTCGCCGAGCGACTGGGTGCCGCTGGATTGGAGACCCTTCGCGAGGCGGAAGAGTTTGGCGATGAGCCAGACGGAGCCGAACCCGGCGATGCTGGCGCCGAGGATGGAGATGCCGGGGGCGAGCGCGCTGCCGTGCAGGAGGGCTCGGCCCGCGAGGCCGAACATCAGCAGGAACGCGGTGATGCCCTGAAACGACAAGACCTTGAAGCTGAAGTCCGAGCCGGAGACATCGTGGTGTCCCGTGGGAATCTCATCCGCCGCGACGCCGAAGCCGCCGATGAATTGCAGGATGAGTCGAACCAGGAACAGCGCGCCGCCCAAGACGGCGCATATTGTAAACGTTAAAGTAAGCGCATCCATACGTGTGCCGACCTCCGGAAAGATCGTACATGGCGTGCGTGGCGGGGACAAGTGGAAGCAGAGGGGGAGAAAGGAAAAAAACTACGGAAGGCGCGGAGGGGCGCGGAAAGGGAGATTTAACCACGAAAAACGCGAAATACACGAATGGGGAATTGATGGAAAAGAGTGCTCGCCGACGTGAAGCCGACTCTACGTGGAGTATGCGCAGTGAATTTCGTGTATTTCGTGTGTTTCGTGGTTAAAGTCCTCGCATGCGAATTACGGGTGGAACGTTGGGCGGGCGGCGGCTGACGGTGTGCGCGGGGGTGCGGCCTACGCAGGACAAGGTGCGGCAGGCGATTTTTTCGGCGTTGGGGGATGCGATTGCCGGCGTGCGGGTGTTGGATCTGTTCGCGGGCACGGGCGCGCTGGGGCTGGAGGCGTACAGCCGGGGCGCGGCGTCGGTGGTGTGGGTGGAGCAGCATCCGCGCACCGCGGCGACGTTGAGCGCGGCGGTGAAGGCGCTGTGTCCGGAGGCGGGGCGCGTGGTGAATGCGGATGCGCTGGCCTATTTGAAACGCGCGGCGGGGCAGGGGGCGTATGAACTGGTCCTGGCCGATCCGCCTTATGATCGCGACGGGGAACGCGCCTGGCTGGAAAAGACCTTGCCCCTGTTGGAGGCGGGTTCTATCGTCACGCCCCGTGGTGTCTTGGTGTTCGAGATGAGCGCCGCAGAACAGCCGGTCGCGCGCGAGGGCTGGGAGCTGATCTGGGACCGGACCTATGGGGACTCGCGGGTGTGCATGTTTAAGAGGGTGACCGGTGATCAGTGGCCGGTGACCGTGGGTGGAATTTTAAATGAAGACGACGGCGATATATCCGGGGACGTTTGATCCCGTCACGTTGGGGCATCTCGACGTGATCCGGCGCGCGGCGAAGGTGTTTGATCACCTCGTGGTCGCCGTCGTGATTGGCGGCAAGAAGCAGACGTGGTTCAGCATTGAGGAGCGCATCCGCCTGCTGACCTCGGCGACGCGCGGATTAAAGAATGTGTCGGTCGAGTCGTTTTCCGGCCTGTTGATGAACTACGTCCGCGCGCGCGGGTGCCGGACGGTGGTGCGCGGGTTGCGGGCGTTTACGGATTTTGAGTACGAATTCCAGATGGCGCTGACGAACCGGAAGATCGCGCCGGACATTGAGACGGTGTTCCTGATGACGTCCGAGTCGCACAGTTACATCAGCTCCACCATGGTCCGCGAGGTGGCGGAGCTGGGTGGCGACACGGCGCCGTTGGTGCCGGCCATCGTGCAGCGGGCGATCGTGCGGCGTCTGGCCGAGTTGAAGCGGACGTGACCGGTGGTCAGTGACCGGTGTCCGGTAACCGAAACAATGATTATCGAAATTCCAAAACTGCGCCCGGAGGGCGAGTGGTTTGAGGGGGACGAGCCGGCGGAGGTGCTGGATCTGGCCGCGGACCCGACGGTTCGCGTGAGTGAACCGATTCACTATTCCCTTTTCGTGCAGGCGGTTTCGGGCCAATTGGTGGTCAAGGGGGAGTTGCGCCTGCCGCTCCAGGTGCAGTGTGGCCGGTGTACGGAATTTTTCTCGACAATCATCGCGGAATCCTCATTCTTGCGCGCTTACGACATTCCGGGAGCCGTCGAGACGGTGGATGTCACGCCCGATATGCGGGAGGACATCCTGTTGCAAATGCCGCATTACCCCGTGTGTTCAACGGACTGCAAGGGACTGTGTCCCCAATGCGGAACCAACTTGAACAAAGGGAGTTGCAGTTGCAAACCACCAGGCGACAACCGTTGGAGCGCCCTGGATAACGTAAAGCTGGGATAGACCGGCATGCCGCCGGCCCGGCCATTATTGAGGAGAGACCATGGGCGTCCCGAAGCGAAAAACGTCGAAAATGAAACGCCGCCAGCGCCAGGCTTCGCACCGCAAGCCGATGGCGGGCGCGGCGCGTGATGCAAAGACCGGGTCGTGGCACCAGCCGCACCGGGTGGATCCCGAAACGGGCATGTACCGGGGCCGCCAGGTCCTGATCATCTCGGCTGACGAGTGAGTTGCTCCGGCGCTAGCGTGGCCCGGGGAATACCGGCTGGCTTATGCGTGTAGCTGTTGATGCCATGGGGGGCGATTTCGCTCCGGGCGCACTGGTCGAAGGATCGGTGCGTGCGGCGCGGGAACTCAAGACCCTCTCCAAGTTGATCCTGGTGGGCGATGAAACCCGCCTCAAGGCGGAGTTGGCGCGCCACGGGGCGACGCCGCCGTTGATCAGCATCCATCACTGCTCCGAGGTCATCGAAATGGGCGAGAGCCCGGCGACGGCCGTCCGGCGCAAAAAGGATTCCTCGATCAACCGCGCCATCGACCTTGTTAAAGAGGGCCAGGCGGACGCGATCTTTTCCGCCGGCAGCACCGGCGCGCAGGTGGCATCGAGCCAGTTGAAGCTCCGCACGCTCGACGGCATCCAGCGTCCCGCGATCGCGACGGTCTTCCCGTCGCCGACGAAACCGTTCGTCTTGCTGGATGCCGGGGCGAACACCGATTGCACGCCCGAAATGCTCCTGCAGTTCGCGGTGATGGGCATGGTGTACTCGCGCGAAATCCTTAAGGTGCCGAACCCGCGTGTCGGGTTGATGAGCATTGGCGAGGAGGACGCGAAGGGGAATGCGACCACGAAGGAAACGTTCACGCTGTTGAGCCGCTCGGGCCTGAATTTCGCCGGCAACATCGAGGGGCACGACCTGTTCGAGGGCGAAGTGGATGTGGTGGTCTGCGACGGCTTTGTCGGCAACGTCGTGTTGAAGACGAGCGAGAGCGTGGCGCACGCCGTGAGCGTCTGGCTGAAGCAGGAGTTCAAGGCGAACCTCATCCGCATTTTCGGCGCGATCTGCCTCGTCGGCGCGCTGAAGAGCCTCAAGCGCAAGCTGGACCCCTCGCAGTATGGCGGCGCGCCGTTGCTGGGGGTTCGCGGGGTGAGCATCATCGGCCACGGTTCGTCCAACGCGACGGCGGTGTTCAACGGCATCCGCACGTCGGCGGAGGCGGTGAAGCAGGACATCAATCACCTGATCGTTGATGAAGTGAAAAAAGTGCAGGCGCGCATCAGCGCCGAAACGTCCAGCGCGAGCTGATTCAGAGAGGGCATCCGCCGTGAACGCAGCAGCATCTTCCTCCACGTTGCCGGGCATTCCCCGCGCGGGCATTGTCGCCACCGGCTCGTATGTGCCCGAGCGCATCCTGACGAACGCGGAACTCGAGAAGCTGGTCGACACGACGGACGAATGGATCGTGACGCGGACCGGCATCCGCGAGCGGCGCATCGCGCGCCCTGACGAGGCGACCTCCGACATGGCGGCCGAGGCGGCGCGCCGGGCGCTCGCGAAGGCCGGGATTTCCGCCGAGGCGGTGGACATGATCATCGTCGCGACGATCACGCCGGACATGGGCTTCCCGAACACCGCGTGTTTCGTGCAGGCGAAGATCGGCGCGAAGAACGCCTTCTGTTTCGACATCGAGGCGGCCTGTTCGGGCTTTGTCTACGCGCTCGACCTGGCGCGGCAATACATCGGCACCGGCTCGGCGAAAACGGTGCTGGTGATCGGCGCGGAAAAGATCAGTTGCATCACGGACTGGAAGGATCGCTCGCTCTGCGTGCTCTTCGGCGACGGCGCGGGCGCGGCGGTGGTGCAGGCGAAGCCGGACGCGCGCGGCGGCATCCTGGCGTCGGTCCTTTGCTCCGACGGCACGCTGTCGGATCTGCTGAAACTGCCCGGCGGCGGCAGCCGGCACCCGACCACGACGGAGACGCTGGCCGCGGGCCTGCATTACATGAAGATGGATGGCCGCGATGTCTTCAAGCATGCCGTGCACAGCATGACCGACGTGGGGCGGCGTGCGCTGGCGAAGGCCGGGCTGACGGTCGACGACATGACGCTCATCATCCCGCACCAGGCGAACCTGCGCATCGTGAATGCGATCGGCGAGCGGCTGGGCGGCAAGCCGGAGCAGTACTTCATCAATTTGGACCGCTACGGCAACACGTCGGCCGCCTCCGTGATTCTCGCGCTGGACGAGGCGGCGCGGGCCGGGCGGTTGAAGCAGGGGGACCGCGTGCTGCTGGTCGCCTTCGGCGGCGGCTTCACCTGGGGCGCCACGGTTTTGGAATGGTGACGCGCCGGACGGGTACGCCGGGCTGATTCCATCAAGGAGAACGCACATGAGCACACGCGCGATTTTGTTTCCGGGCCAGGGCGCCCAGTTCGTCGGGATGGGCCGCGACCTGGCGGAATCGATTCCCGCCTGCCGCGAGTTGTTCGACCGGGCGGCGGCGGTGCTGGGCTACGACCTTGCGGACATTTGCTTCAACGGCCCGATCGAGAAGCTGACGATTTCCGCCCACGCGCAGCCCGCGATTTTTGTGCACAGCGTGGCGGCGTGGACGGCGTGGACGCAGCGCCATCCGGACTGGGCGTTCGGGTATGCCGCGGGGCTCAGCTCCGGCGAATGGACCGCGCTCCACCTCGCGGGCGTGGTGGGCTATGAAGACACCCTGAAAATTTTGGAGGCGCGCGGTCGCTACATGACCGAGGCCTGCCAGGAGCGTCCGGGCGGGATGTTGAGCGTGATTGGCGCGACGGCGGAGCAGTTGCAGAACCTGTGCTCGGTGACCGGGATCGAGCAGGCGAACCTGAACTCGCCCGAGCAAACCGTGCTCAGCGGTCCGCGCGAAGGCGTGGACAAGGCCGAGGTGCTGGCCAAGGAGATCGGCATCCGCAAGGCGATCCGCCTGAATGTCGCGGGCGCGTTCCATTCCACCCTGATGCGTCCCGCGGCCCTGCGCCTGGAGGCGGAGCTGGGTCGCATTGAGTTCCGGCCCACCCGTTTCCCCGTCCTCTCGAACGTCACCGGCGCGCCGCACGGAAGCCCGGATGAAATCCGCCGCCTGATGGTGGCGCAGGTCTACTCCTCCGTCCGCTGGTACCACGGCATCGAATGGATGAAGGGGCAGGGGGTGGCCGAGTACCTGGAATGCGGCCCCGGCAAAGTGCTTTCCGGGCTGGGCAAACGTATTGACAAGGGCGCGCGCCACCATAGCATACAGGACCTCTCTGGATTAGAGGGGGCTTGAGGCGGGGGATACACAACCACTTGTGGTGAATCACGCGGACACCAACTCGATTATGGCAACTCTTTCGGGCAAAACGGCAATTGTGACGGGCGCCAGCGGCGGCATTGGCCGCGCGGTCGCCGTGCGCCTTGCGGCGGACGGCGCGGATGTGGCGTGCTTTGGCCAGAATGTTGAGCGCCTGCAGGAAACGATCGCGGAACTGGCGAAATTTGGCCGCCGTACGAGCGTGCACGCGGTGGACTCCAAGAATGCCGAGGCGGTGCAGGCGGCGATTTCGGAAGTCGAGCAGGCATGGGGCCGCATCGACATCCTGGTCAACAACGCCGGCATCACCAAGGACGGCCTGTTGATTCGCATGTCCGCGACGGATTGGGACGAGGTCATGGCGGTCAACCTGCGCAGCACGTTCCTGTTCACCAAAGCCGCCGCGCGGACGATGATGAAACAGCGCAGCGGGTCGATCATCAACATTTCCTCCATCATCGGGCTCATAGGCAATCCCGGCCAGGCCAACTACGCGGCTTCCAAGGCCGGGATCATTGCGTTCACGAAGAGCGTGGCGAAGGAGCTCTCGTCACGCGGCGTGCGCGCCAACGCCGTCGCCCCGGGGTTCATCAGCACCCGGATGACCGACCAGTTGAACGACGATTTGCAGAAGAAGATGCTGGAGATGATTCCGCTCGCTCGCTACGGTAAACCCGAAGATGTCGCCGCGGCGGTGTCATTCCTGGCGGGCGATGATTCGGCGTATATCACCGGCCAGGTGATACAGGTGTGCGGCGGTATGGTAATGTGAACATAGACTGAAGGAGAAAGACCATGGCACTGGAAGAAAAAGTAAAAGAAATCATCGTCGAGCAGCTGGGCGTCAACGCCGAGCAGGTGACGCCTGAAGCGTCCTTCATCGACGATCTGGGCGCCGATTCCCTCGACACCGTCGAGCTGGTGATGGCGTTCGAAGAAGAGTTTGGCGCTGAAATCCCGGATGAAGACGCCGAGAAGCTGACCACGGTCGGCGCGGTGGTCAGTTATCTGAAGGAAAAGGGATACGGCGAGAAGTAAGCCGTCGGGTCCGTTTGCGGACCCCGACGCGGCACCGGCGGGCTTTTGCGAGCCCGGCGGGCGCCGCGGAGGATTATTGAATGAGCCGTCGTCGCGTAGCTGTTACGGGTCTGGGTGTGGTGTCGCCGCTGGGCTGCAACCACGATCGCTTTATTGAGCGGTTGCTGGCGGGGCAGTCGGGTGTGCGGCATGTGCAGGCGTTTGATGTGTCGGCCTACACATCGAAAATTGCCGGCGAGGTGGTCGAATTCGACCCCGAGCAATACATCCCGAAGAAGGAAGCCCGCCGGATGGACCCGTTCTGCCAGTACGGCATTGCGGCGACCAAGCTGGCGGTGGCGGACGCCGGCATCGACTTCACGAAGGAAGACCCGACGCGCTGTGGCGCGCTGATGGGCAGTGGCATCGGCGGCCTCCAGATCCTGCAGGAGCAGATGCGCATCCTGGCGGAAAAAGGCCCCTCGCGTTTTTCGCCGTTCATGATCCCGCAGATGATCACGAACATCCTGGCGGGGTATGTCGCGATCGAATACGGCCTGCAGGGCCCAAACTATTGCATTACGTCGGCCTGCGCGACGGCGACCCATTGCCTCGGCGAGTCCATGCGCCTCATCCGCGCGGGTGAAGCCGATGTCATGGTGGCGGGCGGCGCGGAAGGATCGATCTGCGAACTGGGCATCGGCGGGTTCTGCGCCATGCGCGCGTTGAGCACGCGCAACGATGAGCCGACGCGCGCCTCGCGGCCCTTCGACCGCGGCCGCGACGGCTTCGTCATCGCCGAAGGCGCGGGCATTCTCGTGCTGGAGGAACTGGAGCGCGCCAAGGCGCGCGGCGCGCGGATCTATTGCGAATTGTCCGGCTACGGGCGCACCTGCGACGCGTACCACATCACGGCGCCGCACGAGAACGGGGCGGGCGCCGCGCGCGCGATGACGCAGGCGATCTCCGACGCCGGCCTCACGCCGTCGGACATCACCTATGTGAATCCGCACGCGACGAGCACGCAGCTCGGCGATTTGTGCGAGATTCAAGCCATCAAGACGGCGCTGGGCGCCGACGCCGCGAAGAAGATCGCCTTGAGTGCCACGAAATCCATGATCGGCCACGGCCTGGGCGCCGCCGGCGGACTGGAGTCCGTCGCCGTGGCGCGCATGATCGAGAAGGGCGTGGTGCATCCGACGATCAACCTCGAAGATCCGGATGAAGGATGCGATCTCGACTTCGTGCCGAACCAGGCGCGTGAATTGAAGATCAAGGCGGCGCTGAAGAACTCCTTTGGCTTCGGCGGCCACAATGCCTCGCTCTGCTTCACGGCCCTGGGCTGATCCGGGCCGCTGCAACGCGAGCAGCGGGTGCGTACGATGCACACAACCTATTGCCGCGAGACCCGTTGATGACGGAGTCTGAATTCCAGGCGCTTGCGCCCCGGCTGGCGGACCTGCGTGCGGCCCTGCCGGAACGCAGGCGCATCCTGATCATCCCGCATGACTTTCCCGATCCGGATGCGTTGTCCGCGGCCGCCGCCTTCCATCTGCTGCTGGACAAGCACTTCGGGCTCCAGAGCCAGATCGCGTTCAGCGGCGAAGTGTCGCGGGCGGAGAACAAGGAGTTGCTTCGCCAGATGCGCTGCCGCTGGCACAAGCTCGGCGATCTGCGCCTGCGCCGCCAGGCGGACCACGACTGTGTGCTGGTCGATACGTCGCCCGGCTCGCGCAACGTGACGCTGCCGCCAGGGTGCCGCGTGCGCGCGGTCTTCGACCACCATGAACTCAAGACGGCCCCGGCGCCTGGCGCCTTTTTCTTCGACATCCGCCACGAAGTGGGCGCGACCACGACCATTGCGCACCAATACCTGCAGGCCGCCGCCCTGGAGCCGCCCCGCTGGCTGGCCTCGTTGATGGCGTATGCGATCGTTTCGGAAACGCAGGATCTTTCCCGCGAGGCCTCGGCGCCCGACCTGCGTTCCTATCTCGAACTCGTGGCCCACGCTGATTTGCGCCTGATCGGACGCATCCGGCACGCCCCGCTGCATCGCAAGTATTTCGTCCACCTGCAGGAGGCGCTCGCCCGCGCGCGGCTCTACCGGGACACCGCGTGGACCCATTTGAGCGGTGTCGAGCAGCCGGAGATCGTGGCGGAGGTCGCGGATCTCCTGTTGCGCATGGACGGGGTGCGCTGGTCCTTTTGCACGGCCGAACTGCCGGGCCGCCTGTTTGTCTCCTTGCGCAGCAGCCGTCGCGGCGCGCGCTGCAGCCGGATCCTCCGGGCCGCCGTGGGGCGGCAGGGCGCGGCGGGCGGCCACGACCAGATGGCGGCGGGCTATATTCCCACCGGCGCCGAGGACGGGGTGGCGCTCGATGAGCGGCGCTCGGTCCTCGTCCGCCAGTTGCTCAAGCGCATGGTCCGCCGGACCCGCGACGGCGCGCCCGCGGCGGAGCTGGCCGCCCGGCATCTGGTGGAGGCGGAGGGGTAGGGTGCTGCAAGCCCGGGCGGCGGATGGTTCGCTTTCCCTCTTGACGCATGCAACCCGCGTGGCCCAAACTCTTTCAAATTAATTCGTCTCGTTAAGAGTCGCTCTTCATGCTCAACAGTCTTCTCGGTTTATTTTCCAACGACATCGGCATCGATTTAGGCACGGCCAACACCCTGGTTTACGTGAAGGACCGCGGCATTGTGCTGCGCGAGCCTTCGGTGGTCGCCATCCAGGCGGGCACCAGCCGGGTGCTGGCGGTGGGTGAAGAAGCAAAGCGGATGCTGGGCCGAACGCCCGGCAGCATCGTGGCCATCCGTCCCCTCAAGGCCGGCGTCATCGCCGACTTCGAGATCACGGAAGCCATGCTGCGGTATTTCATCCGCAAGGTTCACAATCGCCGCAAACTGGTCCGGCCGCGTGTCATCGTGGCCGTGCCGAGCGGCATTACGGAGGTGGAAAAACGCGCCGTCAAGGACTCTGCAGTCCATGCCGGCGCGCGTGAGGTTTTCCTTATCGAAGAGCCGATGGCCGCTGCGATCGGCGTGGGCCTGCCCGTGCAGGACCCCGCCGGCAACATGATTGTCGACATCGGGGGTGGCACCACGGAGGTGGCGCTGATCTCCCTCGCCGGCATCGTGTTCAGTCGCTCCGTGCGGGTCGGTGGCGATGAGATGGACGAGGCGATTGTCCAGTACCTGAAGCGGGTTTACAACCTGCTGATCGGCGAACGCACGGCGGAAGAGATCAAGATTTCCCTGGGCTCGGCCTACCCCCTCGAGGAAGAAATGTCGATGGAGGTGAAGGGTCGTGACCTGGTGGCCGGCCTGCCCAAGACGCTCACGTTGACTTCCGAGGAGGTCCGTGAGGCGTTGCAGGAGCCGGTGTCCGCCATTGTGGAGGCTGTGCGCATCACGTTGGAACGGTGCCCGCCGGAATTGTCGGCGGACCTCGTGGATCGCGGCATGATTCTCGCCGGCGGCGGTTCGCTGCTTCGGGGATTGGACAAATTGATTGCGGAACAGACCGGGTTGCCCGTGCATGTGGCGGATGACCCCTTGAGCGCAGTGGCGGAAGGCACCGGCATCGTGTTGAGCGAACTCAACTTCCTGCGCAAGGTTTCGCGTTCCGACAAGGTGTACTAACGCGCGCATCGCGCGGGTGGTGCACAGCCTCGTCCCCGCATCGCACGGGGACATCACAAAGGTTCCGGTCATGCAACCGACCTTTTCCAACGCAAGCACCCCGAGGGGGCCGTGAGGGAGCGCCGTTTCACCATCTGGGTGTTGCTGGTCCTGCTCCTGCTGGTCCTGCTCAACCTGCCCGCGGGCCGCAGCCTCGCCATCAAGAACGCCGTGCGCTCCGCGCTCGCGCCGTTGCAGGAATCGGCGAGCGGCGGCCTCGCACGCCTGCGGGAGGGCTGGGCGACCGTCCGGGGACTGGGCGGCATGGCGGTCGAGCACCAGCGCATGGCGGTCGAGGTGGCGCGCCTGCAATCGGAAGTGCGCGACTTGAAATCGCTTGAACGGGAGAACGAACAGTTGCGCGCCGTGCTCGGCTTCGCGAGCCGCGCGGAACGCGACCTGATCCCCGCGGAAGTCATCGCGCGCGGGCGCGACGGCTGGTGGCAGACCCTGCGCATCAACAAAGGGGGCGCCCACGGCGTGGCGGTGAACCAGGCGGTGATCTCCGTGGACGGCCTTGTCGGCAAGGTGATTTCGGTGTCGGCGCAGACGGCGGATGTCCTGCTGGTGTCCGATCCCACCTGCCAGGTGTCCGCCCAGATCCTGCGCTCCGGCGCGTTCGGCGTGGTGGCCGGACGCGGACCGCAGTGGGACGGCACCGTCATCTGTCGTATGGACTTCATCAACAAAAACATCCCGGTGCAGCCGGGCGACGAGGTGATCACCTCGGGCTTGGGCGGCATTTTCCCGCGCGGCCTGCTCATCGGCTACGTGGATCGCGTGACCACGGACCGGTCCGGCCTGTACCAGTCCGCGGACGTGATTTCCAAGGCCGATCTCGGCACGTTGCAGTATGTGTTCGCGCTCCGCACGGCCACCCCGGGCGCCGCCTATACGCGCAGCGGCGATGCGGAGGCCCTGCCATGAACCAGCTCGCGCTGATTTTTGCGCTGATGGTGGGCGCGGTCATCCAGGCGCTCGTCCCCACGACCGGCTGGACCGGCTGGGCGCCCGCGCCCGTGCTGGGCGCCGTCGTCGTGCACTACGCGCTGGTGCGTCCGCGCGGCCTCGTGCTGGAGGTGGCGCTGCTGGCCG
The DNA here is from genome assembly GCA_937996795.1 of uncultured Verrucomicrobiota bacterium. Lineage (GTDB taxonomy): Bacteria > Verrucomicrobiota > Kiritimatiellia > CAIVKH01 > CAIVKH01 > JAMLJG01. Next base: position 27,977 of record CALKUH010000021.1, read on the forward strand.
GGTTGATCGAGGACGGGTTGAGCCAGGTTCCGCTCGGCACCTCGAGTTTCGGCTATGCCGTTGCCGGGCTTGTCATCGAGCATTTCCGCGACGACGTCGTGGTGCGGCAGTGGACCACGCATGTCGTGTTCGGCGCGCTGGTGAACGCCGCGGTGACGTTCTTCGCCATGCTGATGTTGCTGAAGGACGGCCTGATTGAGCCGCCGTTCCTCCACCTGATTCTGCGGCTGGCGGGCGCGCTGCTCCTGGGCGCCGTGGTGACGCCGCTTGTCTTCGCGGCGCTGGAGCATATGGACCGCACCCTCGGCCACGTTGACGCGGAGGCCGGCGCGTGAAGCGCAACCGCCCATTCGATGACGAATTCCTGCGCGTGCGCGTCGTGCTCGCGGTGATGATGCTTTTCTTCCTCGTGCTCGGCGGCCGCCTCTGGCATGTGCAGGTCACGCGCGGCCCCAGTTTCGAGCAGGACCAGCTCAAGCAGAGCCTGCGGCGCGTGCGCCTGCCCGGCGTGCGGGGACGCCTGTTTGACCGGCACGGCGAGATCGTCGCGGACAACCGTCCGAGCTACACCGTCTCGATCTATCTGGAGGAGCTGCGTCAGCCGGGCAAATGGGAGAAGACCATCAACCGCGTCGAGGCGCTGGTCCAGGAACTGGAGGGCGTCCTGGGTGTTCCGGCTTCGCTCTCGCGGGAGGAAATCCGCACGCACATCCACCGCCGCCTGCCGCTGCCGCTGGTCGCCTGGCGCGACCTCGGCCCGGAAGCCGTGGCGCGTTTCGCGGAACAGGCGGGCCGCAAACCCGGCGTGGAGATCCAGGCCGAAAGCGTCCGGGTCTATCCCTTCAAACGGGCCGCCGCCCATGCGCTGGGCTATGTGGGGCGGGCGGACATCGAGCAGAACGAAGAGGAGCCCTATCATTATTACCTGCCCGAAGTCGCGGGGCGCAGCGGATTGGAGAAGGTGCTCGACCCGTATCTGCGCGGCGAGGAAGGGGGGCGCCTGCTGCGTGTCGATGCGACGGGCTATCGCCGCTATGACTTCAAGCAGCGCGAGCCGCAGCCGGGCCGGGATGTGATGCTCACCATGGACATGCGCATCCAGCAGATAGCGGAACGCGTGCTGGGCGAGGACGCGGGATCCGTCGTCGTGCTCGATCCCCGGAACGGCGACGTGCTCGCGCTCGCCAGCAATCCCGGGTTTGATCCCAATGAATTCGTTCCCTCCATCCCGGCCCGCCTGTGGGAAACGTTGAACACCGATGAACGCGCGCCGATGTTGAACCGCGCCGTGGCGGGCGGCTATGCGCCGGGCAGCACGTTCAAGACCGTCACCGCGCTCGCCGGGCTCGAAAGCGGACGATGCGATCCGAATGAACATCACAACTGCCCGGGCTATTTTCAACTGGGCCGCGCCACGTTCCGGTGCTGGTATCACGCCGGCCACGGGTCCATCCCGCTCCGCCGCGCGATCGAGCAGTCCTGCAACATCTACTTCTTTCACATGGGCCTGGAGATCGGCCAGCCGCGCCTGCATGAGATGGCGACGCGGATGGGGCTGGGCGCAAAGACGGGCATCGATCTCGATTTTGAAATCGCGGGCCTCGTGCCGGACGACCGATGGAAACGCCGCACCCAGAACGATGCCTGGCGCGATGGCGACACCTGCAACGTGTCGATCGGGCAGGGGGCGCTCGTGGTCACGCCCCTGCAGATGGCCTCGCTCACCAGCGTCATCGCGAATGGCGGGAAACTGTACCGCCCCCGCCTCGTCCGCGGCGTTCGTGAATTCGGCGATGGTCCCTTTTCGCAACAACCGCCCGAAGTGGTGCGCGACATGAACTGGGATCCCGCCCACATCCAGCTGGTTCGTGAAGGCATGCGCGACGTCGTCAATGGCACGCGCGGCACGGCCCGGCGCGTGGCGCTGCCCGGCATCAGCATCGCGGGCAAGACCGGCACGGCCGAATTCGGACGGAAGGATGAACGGAAACGCCATGCGTGGATGATCGCCTTCGCCCCGTTTGATGCGCCCCGCTATGCCGTCGCCCTGCTGGTCGACGAAGGCATTTCAGGCGGCGAGACGGCTGCCCCGCGCATGCGGGAACTGATGCGCGGGATTTTTGAGGCCGACGACTCGGAGGCGCGCGGATGAGGTCGGGCACGCACATCGTCGCCGCGTGGAAACGCATGGACTGGCTCACCGCCGCGAGCATGTTCGCGTTGGTCGTGGTCGGCATCCTCTTCATCTTCAGCGCCTCGCACCAGGATGATGCGCAGTTGAGCGAATTGACGCAGCGGCAGATCGTTTGGGCCCTCGCGGGCATCGCGGTCTTCTTTGGCGCCGTGGCGATGGACTACCGGAGCGCCGGTCGCGTCGCCTGGGCGGTGTATGCCGGCTGCATCGTCCTGCTGTTGTTGCTGTTCGTGATCGGGAAAAAAGTGCACGGCGCGACCAGTTGGATGAGCCTGTTCGGCATCCAGCTCCAGCCGTCCGAGCTGGCCAAGCTGGGCACGATCCTGCTGCTGGCCCGCTTCCTCAGCGAACCCGCGCGCGACGTCGCCCATCTGCGCTCGCTCGGCATCGCGCTTGCCCTGGTCGGCCTGCCCTTCCTGTTGATCCTGCAACAACCTGATTTCGGCACGGCGTCCACGCTGCTGCCGCTGGCCCTGGCCATGTTGTTCGTGGCCGGACTGCCGCTCCGCTACATCGCGATCGTCGCGATCGTCGGCGCGATGGCGGCGGTGCCGGGCTGGTTCCTTCTCGATGACTATCAACGAGAGCGTGTGCTCGTCTTTTTTGATCCGGGCCGGGATCCGCGCGGCACGGGCTGGAACAGCATCCAGTCCGGCATCGCGGTCGGTTCGGGCGGATGGACGGGCAAGGGGTATATGATGGGAACCCAGAACATCCTGGGTTTCCTGCCGCGAACAGTGGCGCCCACGGATTTTATTTTTTCCGTGATCGCCGAGGAAACGGGTTTTGTCGGCAGCGCGGTGCTGCTGCTCCTCTTCGCGGTGTTGCTGGCAGGTTGCATCCGGGCGGCCCTGGCCTCCCGGGACAAGTTCGGGCGGCTGCTCGCGGTGGGTGTCGCGGCCCTGCTGTTCTTCCATGTGTTCGTGAACATGGCGATGACAGTCGGGCTCGTGCCCATCACCGGGCTGCCGCTCCCGCTGGTCAGTTACGGCGGGTCATTCATGATTTGCACCATGGCCGGACTCGGTCTGGTGCAGAGCGTTTACGCGCGCCGGTTTCGGCGCTGAAAGGAGAAGAGCATATGTGGGGATTCCTCAAATTGTTCACACGGAAGAAGATCAAGAAGGAGATCATCATCAACGCGGAAAGCCTGGAGACCCGCGTGGCGATGCTGGAGGAGGGCAAGCTCGAGGATTTCTATATCGAGCGGACCGCCGACGACCGGATCGTCGGCAGCATCTTCAAGGGCCGCATCCAGAACCTCGAGGACGGCCTGCAGGCCGCCTTCGTGGACATCGGCATGAAGAAAAACGCCTTCATTCACTACTGGGACATGATCCCGGAGGATACGGCCCGCCTTGAGGCGGAGGAGGGGATCGAGAACCGCCGTCCCGCGCGCCGGAAGAAATTCGCGCCGGGCGAGATGGCGCGCCAGTTCCCCGTCGGCTCCGAGATCGTGGTCCAGGTGACCAAGGGCGCCATCGGGACCAAGGGCCCGCGCGTGACTGCGAACCTCAGCATCCCGGGCCGCTACCTCGTCATGATGCCGGGCACGCGGCTCAAGGGCGTCTCACGCAAGATCGAGGACGCGAAGGAACGCGAGCGCCTGAAAAAAGCCCTCGCGCGCCTGCCGTCCCCCGGCGGGAACGGCCTGATCGTGCGCACCGCGGGCGAGGGGGCGCGCGCCGTCTCCTTCGCGCGCGATGTGCGCGCGCTGGCGGAGATCTGGAAGGAGATCGAAACGGGCATGCGGGAAACGCCCGCCCCGTGCCGCCTCTACCAGGAACCGGACCTCATCGAACGCACCGTCCGCGATTCGCTGACGGAGGATGTGGACCGCATCGTGGTGGACAACCGCAACGAGTACGACCGCATCCGCAGCGTCGTGGCGAAATACGCGCGCCGCACGCGCACGCGCATCCAGCTGTACGAGGGCGATGCGCCGATCTTCGAGCACTTCGATGTCGAGCGCCAGCTCGAGAACGCCTTCAGCCGCAAGGTCTGGCTGAAGAGCGGCGGCTACCTGATTGTGGACGAGACGGAGGCGCTGGTCGCCGTCGACGTCAACACGGGCCGCCACAAGGGCGCGCAGAACCAGGAGGACGGCATCTTCGCGGTGAACACCGAGGCCGCGGAGGAAGTCGCCCGCCAGCTCCGCCTGCGCAACGTCGGCGGCCTGGTGGTGATCGACTTCATCGACATGAAGTCCCGCAAGCACCAGACGCAGGTGTACCGCACCCTCAAGGAGGCGCTCCGCCGGGACAAGGCCCGCACGAACGTGCTGCAGCTGTCCCAGCTCGGCCTGCTTGAAATGACGCGCCAGCGCCAGGAGGAGAGCGTACGCGCGGTGACCTACATGAACTGCCCGTATTGCGAAGGCCGCGGCAAGGTGAAGTCCGCCGTGACGATGAGCGTCGAGATCCAGCGCCGCATCGCCGAAGTGATGCGCCGCAAGAAGGCGTCCACCTCGAACCCGCTGAACATCAAGATCACCATCAGCCCCTCCGTGCTTGAACGCCTGCGGAGCGAGGATGAGGAAATCCTCGTGCAGATGGAGGAGCGCTACCACGGGCACATGACCTTCGTGGCCAACTCCAACATGCACGTCGAGGAGTTCACCATCACCCACGCGCAGACGGGCGAGGAACTCTACAGCAGCGTGCAGCATCCGCGCGCGGGCTGATGGCCATGAGCGAACGGATCGGCATTTTCGGCGGCTCGTTTAATCCGGTGCACCTGGGCCATCTCGTGATGGCCCAGGATGCGCTGGAGCACATGGGGCTGCACCGCGTGATCTTCGTCCCGGCCGCCCAGCCGCCGCACAAGCCCGGCGCCGCCATGGCCGGGGCGGCGGACCGCCTCGAAATGCTGAAGATCGCCCTCTCGGGTCATCCCCGCTTCGAGGTGTCGGACGAGGAGATCGCGCGCGGCGGCGTCTCCTACACCGTGGACACCCTGCGCCGGCTTCGCGAAAAATGGCCCGATGCGTCGCTGTATTTCATCATCGGCGGCGACACCATACGCGAACTGCACACCTGGCGGGACATTGACCAGGTCCTGCGCCTCGCCGAGGTCGTCACCGTCGGGCGGCCCGGAATTCCGCTCGACAACCTGACCTCGGAAAACCTGCGTCTGCCGGACCCGTGGCCGGCCCGCCTTGCGGCGAACGTGGTGGGCGGGCATCTCGTCGAGATTTCCTCCAGCGACATCCGGTCGCGCCTCGCGCGCGGACGGAGCATTCGATATCTTGTGCCGGAGGGAGTGGAGCGGTATATTTCTTCGCACCGGTTGTACATGCCACAGGAGACTTCCCGATAGACACGTTATCGCAAGCAAAGCAGGCGCGCGACGCGCTGCTGGAGAAAAAAGGCGAGCAGGTCACGCTGCTCGACGTCACGGGGCTCTCCCCGGTCACCGACTTCTACCTCATCGCCACGGGCAACAGCACGCCGCACCTCAAGGCGCTGGCGGGTGAAGTGGCGAAGGTCATGGAGAAACACGGCGCCACCTGCTACCGCCATGCCGGAACGCCGGACAGCGGCTGGATCGTCGCGGACTACCTCGACTTCGTCGTCCACCTCTTCACCGCGGAACGCCGCGACTACTACCAGCTGGAACGCCTCTGGCGCGACGCCAAGGTTGTTGAGTAGGGCTGCAGCGTCTGTAAATTACAGACGTTGCACGCGCCCCAAATCGTTTTTACAGACGTTGCAACTCCGCGCGGCGGATCAGGTCGCCGGGGCGCGTTCTTCCGGGGTCATTTCGCCGCCGATGATGGAGGCGCCGCCGTCGACGTAGATGGTCTGGCCGGTGATCTTCTTTGACAGCGGGCCGAGCAGGAAGGCCGTGGCGTTGGCGACTTCCGTTTTTTCCTCGTACACGTTCCACGGCAGCGGGCTGATCTTCTGCCAGGTGTTCGCGAGCATGTCGAAGTGCGGGATGGAGGTCGCGGCTTTGGTCGCGACCGGGCCGGCGGACACCGCGTTGACGCGAATCAGGTCGCGCCCGTGGCGGCGCGCCAGCGCGCGCACGGTGGCCTCGAGCGCCGCCTTGTTGACGCCCATCCAGTTGTAGTGCGGGAAGGCGAGGCGCGATTCGAAGGTCAGCGCGACCACGCCGCCGCCTCCCGGCATGTGCGGGTAGGCGTGGCGGACGGCGGAGGCGAGGGAGACGGCGCTGATGTGGAACGCCTGTTTGAGGTCGTCGATGGCGTCGGTGTGAAACTCGGGGCCGAGGCAGGTTTTGGGATTGGCGTAGCCGATCGAGTGGACGAGGCCGGCGATTTCGCCGAGACCGCCGAAGAAGGTCTTGAGCTCCTCCTCCACCGTGACGTCGCAATAGCGGATATCGATGGCGTCGATCTGTTCGCGCGTGAGGTCCTTGCTGCGGTCGAAGAAAATACGCTTCAGGCGCTCGTTCTGGACCGTGTAGATGACCTTGCCGCCGTGCTGTTCGATAACTTTTCCAACGGCGAAGGCGATGGAATCGCTGTTGAGCAGGCCCATGACGACGTACGTTTTTCCAGCTTCAATCATTGCAGTTCCTCCGTGATGCGAACCGCGAAAAGGTGGCACAGAGGCGTGTCCTCTTTCAAGCTCGCCCTTTGCCGGGCGCGGGTGTAGAGATCATTCATCATGAACATCGGGCGTGCCATCGCGTGCGGCGTGGTGGCGGGAGGACTGGCGATGAGTGCATCCTGCGGCAAATCCTCCCCGGGCACCCACGACCCGTATGCCCCGCACCGCGAGGCGATGGTTGCGCACCAGGTGGCCGCGCGCGGTGTCCGTGACCCGGCGGTGCTGGACGCGATGCGCGCGGTGCCCCGTCATCGACTGGTGCCGCCCGATATGCGGCGTCTGGCGTATGAGGACGGGCCGCTGCCGATCGGGTGGGAACAAACCATTTCGCAGCCCTACATCGTCGCGCTGATGACCGAGTGCGCGCGGGTACGGCCCGGCGACCGCGTGTTGGAGGTGGGCACGGGCTCGGGCTACCAGGCCGCGGTGCTCGCGCAACTGGGGGCGCGGGTGTTCAGCATCGAAATCGTCGAACCGCTGGCGGACCGCGCGCGGGCGGATCTGGCCACGCTCGGGTATACAAATGTATTCATCCGCGCGGGCGACGGCTACCTCGGCTGGCCGGAGGAGGCGCCGTTCGACGCCATCCTCGTGACCGCCGGCGCGACGCACGTGCCCGCACCCTTGATCGATCAATTGAAGCCCGGCGGTCGCATGGTGATCCCCGTCGGTCCCACGCGCGCCGTCCAATCCCTGCGCCTGCTGGTCAAGCGGGTGGACGGCACGCTGGAGGAGGACGACCTGATCCCCGTCGTCTTCGTCCCCCTCACCGGTCCCAACGCCGAAGCCCCGTCGAGATGAAGGAATGGTCGCAACGCCCGGGCACTTGCGGTGCGCTGAATCATCTCCTTCTCCCGTCTGTAACTCATCAAGCTGAAGAAGGAAACTGCACACGACTTATTCCCGTGAGATCGTCTGCATGTGGGTCGAGGTGTGGGGCGGAGCAAGCGATCTCAAATTAAAACGAAAAGATATGAATAAAATCTTGAAGGGACGCATCCGCTCCCTCTATTCTGCGAAAACAATCGTGATTGGCTTATTGATGACTCCTACGCTGACCACGCGCGTGACTACGTTCGACCGATACTTTTGCGTCGCCTCGTCAGCCCCAGTGTGTTCGGCCTATTCCCACGCACTGTATTCCGTGAGGGGCTCTCCGGTTCGCGTGTTATGTTCCATCCCGGTCAGTACCGTTTGTGATTTGATTGTGACACACTCCTCTGGAGGTTGATATGAGGGCACAGTTTGGATCGATAGGGCATGCCTTCTGGATGGGATTCGTTGCCTGCTTTTTGATTTTGGCGCCGATGCATTCCGAGGCGTCCAACACCGTATCCCGCCCCGTTGGGTTTGTGCGAATCGTTTTGCCTCCAGGCCAAAGCACGTTGACCTCCATTCCCTACATCCCATTTGCCTCTGATTTGGCCGATGTGTTTGAGGGCCAGTTGACAGGCGGGACGAATGCGCCCCTTGCGGATCAAGTCATCAAGTGGGTTGCGACGTCCCAGGTTTTCTCGGTGGCATTCAAGGCGGATGGGACAGGTGTTCCGGGTCGAGATGGCGAATGGTTCTCGGACGACGTGTCCTGGACCCCATCGGCGATGACCCTGTCACCCTCTGACGGGTTCTGGATCGACAACCGGCAGAGCACCACGCAGTTCGTCTTCCTGTCGGGACAAGTGATTCTTGATGGAGTTCGTGAGGTTGATCTGATTGAGGCACTCAACGTGTTCAGTTATCCCTTCAGCAGCAAAATCGCGCTGAATGACACGCAGCTGGCGCTGGATGGCGCCGAAGGCGGCACGAATCTTCTCTCGTCGGATACGGTGACAGAGGTTGTCTCTAACCGCCAGTATTGGCTCTTGTCGGACACGAACTCCGCCCATCACCAGAAATGGGTCGATCAGGATAGTGTGTTGGCGAATGAGGATCTACGCATTGGCCGGGCGTATTGGTACAACCGCCGGATCCCTGCCCCCTTCACGTGGGCGGAATCGCGGCCCTATCCTGATGTGTTTCCCGCGAATACGCAGCCGCCCGCGGTGACCAGCATTACCTTCTTAGCGAATGGAGCAGAGGTGGTTCTGGGCATCAAGACGCTTGGCACGACCGGTGAGTATCTTGACATCTACTATCAGGATGTCGGCGTCGACGGAGCTTTCTCCGCAACCAGCGGGTGGCTGATGGCTGCGGCGAACATCTCGGTCGGCGGAACAAATACCTTCCTCTGGAGTGATCTCGGATCGGGGCAACGTCCGCTCGCAAATCAGGCATATGCACGCTTCTACCTCGTGGGTAGGGCGGATTTGGATGCGGATTCCGATGGACTTCCTGACCCGCGCGAAACCTTCATTTACCAGACAAACCCGCAGGCCGCCGACTCTGATGGCGATGGGATGCCGGATGGGTGGGAAATCGAGAATAGCTTTTCTCCCACTGATCCCGCTGATGCCGCCTTGGATGCCGACGGGGATGGGTTCTCGAACCTTCTCGAGCATCAGGCCGGCACGAATCCGTGGCTGTCGCTCAGCCGCCCCGGTCGCGTGGGTGTCTATCTTTTTAACGAAACTTTGTGGAACGGGACCACGAACGAGGTCGTGGATACGTCGGGATACGATCATCACGGGCAGGCGCGTGACGGGGCGATGACGGTGGTGACGGGGTGGGGGACGAACGGGTGGTTCAACGGAACAAACTGGGTGACGGTGCCGAACACAACGAACCTGCAAATCACGGGGGACTTGACGTTGTCGTTCTGGGTGAATGTGACGAACAGCTCGACATGGACGTACAGCTTCCTGTCGAAGAACGGCCATCAGGGCGAGTTCGGTCTGTATTACAACGGTGGATTGCAGTTTCAGTTTTATCAGGGTAGTCCGGCCAGCCAGCAGGCTTTATCCGTCGCTACTCTTCCGCTGTACGGGCAATGGTATCATGTGGCGTTTACGCGAACATTTTCGAACCGTTCCGTTCGGGCGTATGTGAACGGAGTGCTGGTTTCCTCGACTACGTATTCTACCAATGTCTTGCAATGGCCGACGGCGAGCGGATCGTCGGTGTCGATCGGGTATCGTCTGAAAGGCCTGATGGATGAGGTCTTTATCGAAAATCGGGCCTGGACTTCAAATGAGGTGGCGGCGATCTATGACCCGGACGGAGATCGGCTGCCGACCTTGTGGGAGGTGGCGAACGGGTTGAATCCGACGAACGGTGCGGATGCGTTGGCGGACGAGGACGAGGACGGGTACAGCAATCATCAGGAATACTGGGAGGGGACCAGTTTTCGCGACGCCAACAGCCGTCCTGGCGGGATGCGTGGCGCGTATCTGATGAACGAGGCGCTTTGGAATGGCACGAGCAATGAGGTGGTGGACGCCTCCGGGAGAGGGAGTCACGGGCAGGCGCGTGACGGGGCGATGACGGTGGTGACGGGGTGGGGGACGAAC
>CALKUH010000022.1 GCA_937996795.1 uncultured Verrucomicrobiota bacterium
GATCGCGCCGGGCTGGCGCGGCAGGTCGTGTTCGGGCGCAAGGTGATGAGCCGCGCGGAGTTGATCGCCGCGTTCACGCTCGACCGCGTGCAGTCCAAGGCCGCGCAATTCGATTTCAGGAAATTCGAGTGGATGAACGCGGAATACCTGAAGAAACAGCCCGCCGACGCCTACCGCCTGCGGTTCCGCCGCGAGTTGGAACAGCACGGCCTCTGGTCGCCCGCATTCACGGAGGCCTACCTCGACCAGGTCTGCGCGCTGATGCGCGAACGCATCAAGCTGTGGGCCGACGTCGCGCCGCAGTCGGGCTATTTCTTCACGGAACAGCATCCCTTCGATGCCGACGCCGTGCGCAAGCGCCTCCAGAAGGACGGCGCGCGCGATCACCTCGCCGCCCTGCGCGCGGCCTATGCGGCACTGCCCGCGTTCGACGCCACCTCCACGGAGGCCGCGCTGCGCGCGACCGCCGATGCGCGCGGGGTCAACGCGTCCGAGCTGATCCATCCGTTGCGCGTGGCGGTGACCGGCCTGCCCGGCGGCCCCAGCCTCTTCCATTTGCTCGAAGTCCTCGGCCGCGACCGCGTGCTGGCCCGCCTCGACCGCCCGTTCCCGTCATGACGATTTTCGACATCATCTACGAACAGATGAAGCAAGCTGGTGTGCGCTACCTGCTGGTGGGTGGAAACGCCGCCAACGCCTACGGCGTCGATCGGTTCACGGACGATGTGGATGTTTTTATTGAGGACCACACGGCGGACCGCGCGGTGGCGGCGCTGGCCCGTTATGGATACCGCGAGGGCACGCGCAGTCCCCTGGTCAGCCGCCTGCGCCCGGGCGATCCCACGCTTCCGATTGTCGACCTGATATTCGCGGACGCAGCCACCTTCAACCGCATGTGGAGCGAGCGTTGCGAATTGCCGTGGGGCGCGCATGTCCAACCCTTTCCCGCGCCGATGCATTTGATCGCGATGAAACTGCACGCCCTGCAACATGGACATGAAGGTCGCCGCGTTAAGGATGCTGGCGACATCCTGGAAATCGCCCGGCTCCGGGGCATCGACCTGCAAGGCCCGGATTTCCGCGATGCGTGTTTGAAATACGCCAGCCAGCGGGTGTATGAATACCTGAAGAAGCTGTCAGGCGGACCATGACCGACACATTGCTCAAACTGCCCGTGTTTGACGACCGCGAACTGCCCCCTCCCCGGCTGACGCCGGAGCAGCGCGCGCAACGCATGTCCGCGCGTCGTGCGCAAATGACCGAGAAACAACTGGAGGAAAAGTTGCGGGCGGACGAACTCGACCGTTTTGTCGTTCCCTTCCGGCTGGACGACTAGAGCGCGGACAGCTCGTCGTCATCCCGGCTCACCACGGCGTCGCGCAGCCAGAGGGGATAGGCGCCGCCCATCACCTGCAGCTCCAGACGCGTCGGGGCGTCGACCTGGTATTCGATCCGCACCGTGCGCCAGTTCGTATCCACGGAGGACTCGATGGGAACGGTGAGCACATGCTGCGCGCGTTTCGTGTCATTGAGGATGAAGGCGCCGGTGGCAAGGGCGAGATCCGCCGGCTGGCGGGTGCGATAGCGGATGTCAAAGTGGTAGCGACCCGGCTCCACGTCCCGCTCGCCGCCGAGGGAGACCGGGACGCGGCGGGCGTTCTTGCGTCCGGCCCAGTAGCGGATCGGGCCAAAGCCGGTTTCAAAATAGGTCTGCCCCTCGCGACACCGGGTGTGGCCGAACAAAATGCGATCCTGGCGCTGCCAATCGAGGAACAGATCGTTCAACTCGCCCGTGCGGCGGCGGTCGAGCACCACGAAGCGCGCGTCATAATAATGGACGCCCCACCGGCGCGATTCGAGCAGTTCGCCGTATTCGGCCGGCATCCGCTCCAACCGGAAAAACGCCACGTCCAGCGGAATTTTGGAGCGCGACGGGGTGTGGAGCCGTCCATAGATCGCGTCTTTTCGATTCGCGACAAACCCCAGCAGCGGCCATTCCGTGGTGAGCACGCCGGTGCGCGGGATGTACTGGCGGGCCACATGGAGCGCATGCAGGCCTTCGCGGTTGAGCGTCGAGTATATGGCTCCGCGCTCGCGCAGCGTGCCGGGCAGGAAACCGGTCATCACATAGCTTGCCGCCGTCACCAGCATCAGCGCCGGCGCGCGCCACCACGCGGGGCCGGCCGGCGTTTCCGTTTGCGTGTCCGTGGATTTCCGCGCGGTGGCCATCAGGTCGACCATGACCACGCCCATCGACGCCATGAACGCCGCCGGATAATGGATGCTCATGGTGTACTGCCAGTCCCAGTGGCTGAGCAGATTCACCAGCAACGGCAGCGGCAGCAGCCACAGGCAGACGCGCAGGGCGCGCGGACGGCCCAGCAGCGCGATCAACGGCGCGAGCGCCCACGCCAGCGCGATGAACCGCGGCTTGAGACTTTCCAGATACGCCGCATGAGATCCGGCGAACACCTCGTCGCGCACGGCGAAGATCGAGGCGCCGCCATGAACATGGGGGAACATCCATAAAACCGCCGCAGCCACGTAGGCCAGGCAGGCGGCGGCCCACGCATAGCCCGGCCACCACCGCTCCCGCACGGCGAACATCAACAACAGCGGAATGGCATAGAGGCCCGCCTCCTCGCGCAATCCGCACAACAACAGCAGCGGCAACGCGAGCCACCGCCGGTTCAGCGCCAGGCAGGCGTACACCCACGGCAGCAACAGGTAGTATGCGGCGGTGCTGTGGAACTCGCACAATTGCACCGACTGCGTGAACGTATAGCCAATCCAGAACAACAGCAGCGCCGCGCCAAACTCGACGGGCAGCCCGCGCCGCCGCCCCACATGCAGCAGGATCAAGCCGCCCGCCACGATGAACATCCACTGCGCCACGGAGAGCAGGAACGGGTCGTCCCACACCCAGTACAGCGGCCCCAGCACGGCCAATGAAAACGCCAGATGCGTTTTCAGATACGTGTAGGCGCCGGCGCCGTAGGAGAACCAATCCCCGTGGCCGGAGTTCCAGATCATGTTCGTGTAGTGAATGTAGTCGCCCGAGGTGCCGAACTTGAAATGCGTGAAGGCGCAGAAACTGGAATACAGCAACAACACCGCCACCGCGGCGGCGGCCGCAAACCCCAGCGCCGCATACGCTGCGCGCCAGCGCGCCGCCCGACCCCATTGAATCGCACCGCAAAACAATCCGCGCATAACCCCCGCTCTAGTTTCTATTAGAAACTATGTTTTTGACCATAGTTTTCTATTAATAAATCATTTGTAAACAACATTCTTCACCTGCCCGCCGGGCGCGATCGGGGATGTTTTGCCGGCGCGGACCGGCTATCCTCGCGGCGATGCGGCCGGATTTGTCATCTGATTCCTGCGGGCGCGGGCGCCTGGCCCTGTTCGCCGCACTCTTTTGGGGCGCGCTGCTGGTGAGCCTGGCGCGGTTTGGGGTCGACGGGTTTGACGCATCGTGGACCTGGGGGCTGATGCTCGGGGCGGTCGCGACGGGCCTGCTGGTTCCGGGCCGTGCCGCGGTGCAATTCGGCGCGCACGTCCTGCATCTGCTGGCGTTCGCCTGCGCGGCGCCGCACTACTCGAATTTCCACACGGCCGCGGCGTTCACCAGCCTCGCCGCCGTCGTGTGCCTGGGAGGGCGACGCGACGATCCGCGGCGGATCGTCCAGTTCCAAACCGCGACCCTGCTCGCGCTGGCGCTGATCTACGCCTTCGCCGCCTTCATCAAACTCAACGCCACGTTCTTCGACCCCGCATTGAGCCCCGTCCGGGCATACATGGAAAAACATCCGCTGCTCACGTCGACGGCCTCGGACCCCGTTGTGCTGGCCGTCGCCGTGCTGACGGTGACCGCGGAGTTCCTCATTCCGCTTTGCCTGTTGGTCCCGCGCCTGCGCCTCGCCGCCATCGCGCTCGACGTGGCGATGCACATCGTCTTCGCCTTCCGGGTCATCCCGCCCTCCCTAAACTTCCCGATGCTCGCGCTCGCCCTGTGCAGCCTGTGGATTCCCGAGGAGGGACTTGCGCGGTGGCGCGAGCGCCTGCCGCGCGCGCTCCGGTTCCTGCAATGGGGCCTGCTCGTCCTGGCGGCCATCGTGGCACTGCCCAAACTGGGATTCTTTCCCAAACCCCTTGCGAACAGCCTGCTGATCGCGGCCTGGCTGGCTGTCGCGGTACTGCTCGCCGCATGGATGGTTGCGCTGATTCGCGCGAGCCCGCGCGGCGGCACGACGTTTTCACTCGCCTGGACTCCGCGCACGGTGTTGCTCGCAGCGCTGGTGGCGTTGAACGGCCTCGCGCCCTACGCCGGGTTCCGCACGCTCGCCTCCTACGAAATGTTCAGCGGCTACCTGCACCTCGGCGGGCGGACCAATCATTTGCTCGTCCCGGCGGAGGCACGCCGCTTTCCGTACGTGGACCGATGGGTCCATGTGCACGAAACATCTCACCCGCGGCTCGCGCACTACGCCGGGCGCGACCTCGTGATTTCGTGGACCCATTTTCGCCGCCTTGCCGCGGACGGCCTGCATCACCGTGCGACGTTTTCAGACAGCGGACGCCTCCGCCAGCTCGACCGGCTCGACGCCGACCCCGCCCTCGCGCGCCCGCTCGCGTGGTGGGAGCGCCGCCTCGTCAACACGATGGCCGTGCCCTATCCGCGTCTCGCCGAACTCGGACTGCTCCCGCCCGGCGAAACCCGCCCGCCCCACGCCGCCGACACACTCGCCCTGTCGATCCCGTAAACCGGGGGCGCCGGAATCCGCCGAGAATCAGGATTTAGGGGTGACGTTTTCGCGCGACTAATGGTATAGAGCCTGTTCAATCGGAACGTCATCGGCGTCCGCATCCATGAATACAACCGCCGCGAGTAAATCCGTCTGGCCGGCCCTGCGCGCCAGCCTGTTGTATGGCGCCGTGGCAGGGGCGTGGATTGTCTATTCCGATGCGTTTCTCGCCACGCTCGCGACGGATGCCGCCGCGCTGAACCAGCTGCAAACCTACAAGGGCCTGATCTTCGTCGCGGTCACGACGGGGCTCGTTTTCTGGCTGATGTGGACGCAGCTCCGCAACGCGAGGGCCGAGGCCGCGGCGCGCAAGGCGGCCGAGGTCTCGCGGCTGCGCTTCGCCTCGATGGTCGAATCGTCAAACGACGCGATCATCGGGAAGACACTCGACGGGACGATCACCGACTGGAACCGCGGGGCGGAACAACTGTTCGGTTACACGGCCGACGAGGTCCTCGGCACGTCGATCATGCGCGTGCTGCCCCGGGACCGCGCCCAGGAGGAGGCGCGGCTGATCGAAAAGATCAAGCAGGGCCGGCCCGTCGCGCCGTTCGAAACCGTGCGCCTGACGCGCGCGGGCCAGGCGCTCCCCGTTTCGGTTTCCGCCTCCCCCGTGCAGGATGACACCGGCGCCATCACGGGCATCGCGATCATCGCCCGCGACATCACGGTGCAGAAGGAACACGAGCGGGAACTCGACCGGCTCACGCGGCTCTACGCGGCCCTGAGCCACATCAACCAATCCATCGTGTGGACCACGGCCCGCGAGGAACTCTTCCAGAAGGTGTGCCGCATCCTCGTCGAACAGGGCGGCTTCCACATGGCCTGGATCGGCTGGCACAACCCGGAGACGCAGCAGATCGCGCCCGTCGCCGCCTGGGGCGATGAGGACAACTACAGCCGCAACATCCGCGTCTATGCGGACGACCGGCTGGAGGGGCGCGGGCCGACGGGCCGCGCGTTCCGGTCGGGCGAGCCATACATCTGCAACGACATCCTGAACAACCCGGTCGCCCAGCCCTGGCGTGAATCGCTGATGAAGCACGGCTACCGCTCCTCCGCCGCGTTTCCGATCCGCGCCCAAAACATCGTGTGCGCCACGCTCTCGGTCTATTCGGATGAACCCTTCTTTTTCCAGGACAAGGAGATCGCGCTGCTCGTGGAGGCCGCGAGCGATATTTCCTTCGCCCTGGGCAATTTCGCGGAGAAGGAAGCCCGGCGGCAGGTGGAGGAGGCGGTCCAAAATGAACGCCTCTTTTCCGCGACGATGATCGAGAGCATGCCGGGCATCATTTATTTCTACGACGGGCAGGGGCGGTTCCTGCGCTGGAACCGGAACTTCGAGGCGGTGTCCGGCTACACCGGCGACGAAATCGCGCGGATGCATCCGCTGGATTTCTTCGCGGAACACGAAAAGGAGCTGCTTTCGCAGCGCATCGCGGAGGTCTTTGAAAAGGGCGACTCGTTCGTGGAGGCCTCGTTCAGGTCCAAGGATGGCCGCGCCACGCCCTATTTCTTCACCGGCCGCCGCGTCATGTTTAATGGCCAGACCTGCCTTGTCGGCATGGGCGTGGACATCTCGGAACGCACGCGGGCCGAGGCGGCGCTGCGGACCAGCGAGGCGATCTACCGCACGCTGTTCGAACTGGCGCCCCTGGGCATCCTGATCGCCGACAAGAACAGCACCTACCTCGACGCCAACGCCTGCATGTGCCGCATGCTGGGCTATACGCACCAGGAACTCGTCGGCTTGAATGCAACGGACATCATCAGCCTGGACGAGACGGCGGACATCCCGCCGGTGCTGGAGGAAATCCAGGCGCACATCCCGCACCACCGGGAATGGCGGTTCCGGCGGAAAGACGGCACGCTCTTCCCGGTCCAGGTCAGCGCAACGATGCTGCCCGACGGCAACCTGCTGGGCATGGTGACCGACATCACGGAGCGCAAACGCGCGGAAGCCGCGCTGCGGGAATTGAACACAAGCCTGGAACAGAAGGTGTCCGAACGCACGGAGGAGCTGCGCGCGGCGCTGGAGCGCGCCGAAGCCGCCGACCGCATCAAATCGGCCTTCCTCGCCACGATGTCGCACGAGCTGCGCACGCCGCTGAATTCCATCATCGGCTTCACCGGCATCGTGCTGCAGGGACTCGCGGGGCCGCTCAATCCGGAACAAACGAAGCAGCTCGGCATGGTGCGCAACAGTGCGCGGCACCTGCTGGACCTGATCAACGACGTGCTCGACATCTCCAAGATCGAGGCGGGGCAGCTCGAAGTGCGCGCGGAGTCGTTCGACCTGTGCGAATCGATGGAACGCGTCAAGGGACTGGTGAAACCCCTGGCGGACCGGAAGGGCCTCGCGTTGGAGGGCGCGGTCCCGGCGGCGCCGCTGCCCATGCGCAGCGACCGGCGGCGCGTGGAGCAAATCCTGCTCAACCTGCTCAACAACGCCATCAAGTTCACCGACCGGGGCCGCGTCGCGCTGGACGCGGAGCGGCTCGACAACACCCGCCCGCCGTCGGTGCGCATCCGCGTATCCGACACCGGCATCGGCATCAAGCCGGGGGACCTGGCCACCCTGTTCCAGCCGTTCCGCCAGGTCGACTCCGGGCTGACGCGGCAGCACGAGGGCACCGGGCTTGGGCTCGCGATCTGCCGCCGCCTGGCCGCGTTGCTGGGCGGCGAGATCACCGCCGGGAGTGAATGGGAGAAAGGCAGCGTCTTCACCGTCACGCTTCCCCTGGAGAATCCGCGCACATGAAAGCCACGATCCTGCTGATCGAAGACAACGAGCAGAACCGGTACCTCGCCACGTTCCTGCTGGAGCAAAATGGCTACCGCGTCGTCGCGGCGGAGGACGGCCGGGCCGGGATCGAGTCCGCGTCGCGCCTGAAGCCGGACCTGATCCTGCTGGACATTCAATTGCCGACGATGGATGGCTACACCGTGGCCGCCGCGCTGCGCGATCACCCGTCCCTGCGCGACACGCCGATCATTGCCGTCACCTCCTATGCCATGGTCGGCGACCGCGAAAAAGCGATCGCCGCGGGCTGCAACGGGTATATTGAGAAGCCGATCAACCCGGAAACCTTTGTGGCCGAAATCGAACGCTTCCTGCCGCCCGCGAGGTAATGCACCCATGAACCGCATCCTGATCGTCGACGACAAGGAGGACAATCTGTACTACCTGCGCGCCCTGCTCGAGGGCCACGGCTGCGCGGTGGAGGATGCGCGCCACGGGGCGGAGGCGCTGGTGAAGGCGCGCCGCGCGCCGCCGGATCTCATCGTGTCCGACCTGTTGATGCCGGTCATGGACGGCTACACCCTGCTGCGCATTTGGAAGTCCGACGCGCAGCTCAAGGCCATCCCGTTCATCGTCTACACCGCAACCTATACGGAGCCGGCGGATGAACAGCTCGCGCTGGATCTCGGAGCCGATGCGTTCATCCTGAAACCGGCGGAACCGGACGCCTTCCTCTCCCGCATCCACGCGGTGCAGGCCGCGGTGAACGCCGCGGCCCACACGGCGCCGAACGCGCCGGTCGGGGACGAGACGGAATTGCTGAAGGTCTACAGCGAAACGCTCATTCGCAAGCTGGAGGAGAAGACGCTGCAACTGGAGGAAAGCAACCGGGCCCTGCAGCAGGATATCGCCGAGCGGAAGAAGGCGGAGGAAGCGCTGCGCCTGCTCCACTCCGCGGTCATGCAATCGAAGGAATCCATCCTCATCACCGACGCGGAACTCGATCCGCCGGGGCCGCGCATCCACTTCGTCAACCCCGCGTTCACGCAGATGACCGGCTACACCGTGGACGAGGTGGTCGGCAAGACGCCCCGCATCCTTCAGGGCCCCCGCACGGACCGCGCGGTGATCAAACGGCTGCGCGAAACACTGGCGCGCGGGGAGGTATTCAACGGCGAAACCATCAACTACCGCAAGGATGGATCGGAATATATCCAGGAATGGCAGATCGCCCCGCTCCGCGATGACGCCGGCGCCATCACGCATTTTGTCGCGCTCCAGCGCGACATGACCGAGCAACGCAAGCTGGAGGAACAATACCGGCAGGCCCAGAAGATGGAGGGCATCGGCCAGATGGCGGGCGGCATCGCGCACGACTTCAACAACATCCTCACCGTCATCCAGGGCCACTGCGCCCTGCTGCAAACGGACACGTCGCTTCCGCCCGCGCTGCGCGAGTCGGCGGACGAAATCCAGCAGGCCGCCGAACGCGCCGCCAATCTCACGCGCCAGCTGCTGACGTTCAGCCGCCGGCAGGCCATGCTGCCGCGCGACCTCGACCTCAACGACATCGTGGGCGGCATCGGCAGGATGCTCAGGCGCGTCCTGCCGGAGCACATCCACCTCCAGCTGCTGCCGGCGCCGCACCCGCTGGTCCTGAATGCCGATGCGGGCATGTTGGACCAGGTGGTGATGAACCTCGTGCTCAACGCGCGCGACGCCATGCCCGGCGGAGGACGCCTCACCATCGAGACGGCGGAGGTCCGGCTGGACGACCGCGCGGCGGCGCTGACGTCCCAGGCAAGACCCGGCCGCTTCGCCTGCCTGCGGGTGAGCGACACGGGGAGCGGGATCGCGCCGGAGGACGTGCCCCATATCTTCGAGCCCTTCTTCACGACCAAAGCCGTCGGAAAAGGAACGGGCCTCGGCCTGGCAACCACGCTCGGCATTGTGCAACAACACCAGGGATGGATCACGCTGGACAGCAAGCGGAATCGGGGCACGACGTTCCATGTCTATCTACCCCTGCTTGAACGCGCGGCCACGCAGGCGCCCGGGAGCGACATGCCCGCGGATGTGCGCGGAGGAACCGAAACCATCCTGTTCGCGGAGGATGATCCGGCCCTGCGCAGCATGGTCCGCAACAGCCTCGTCCGACTCGGCTATCGCATCCTCGAAGCCTCCAGCGGTGTCAGCGCCTTGCGCGTGTGGAAGGAGCACCATGGGGAGATCCGCCTGCTGCTGACCGACATGGTCATGCCGGATGGCCTCTCCGGGCTGGATCTGGCCCGGCAGCTACTGGCGGACAAGCCCGCGCTCAAGGTGATCTACACGACGGGATACAGCACGGAACTCTCCGGCGCCGAACAGCACCACGCCGGCCTCACCGTCCTGCCCAAACCCTTCACTGCGCAGCAACTCGCCAGCCTGATCCGCGCCAGCCTCGACAGCTAACGCACCGGCAAGGCCGCTGCCCGGCACAACACAGGATTATCGGCATTTCCCCTAGGCCGGTGTTGATGGTATCCATGATATTCGCGGCGCGGGGCGTCCCGCTAGACTCGCGCCGTGAAGGGGGATCACACGGACCTTGAGGCGGCGGGACGGCTCCGGATGCTGGAATCCTTGTGGGCCGACGGTCCGGCCATGTTATTCCTCTGGCGCGTGGCGCCGGACTGGCCGGTGGAATTCGTCTCGGAGAACGTGCGGCAGCTCGGCTACACGAAGAAGGATTTCCTCAGCGGACGCGTGAAATGGTGCTCGATCACGCATCCGGAAGACCTCCCCCGCCTGGAGGCGGAAACGGCTCAGTACCTCGCCGAGGGGCGGGACCATTTCCGCCAGCACTACCGGCTGCTCTCCGCGGACGGGCACGTTCGGTGGATGGACGACTGCACGCAAACCCTGCGCGATGCCGAGGGCCGGATCACGCATGTGCAGGGCTTTATCCAGGATGTCACCGCGCTGCATGAGGCGCGGGAATCCCTCGCCCGCCAGGTGGCGGATCGCACGGCGGCGCTGGAGGACCAACGGCTCTGGCTCGAGCGGGAGATTCTCGAGCGTAAACGCGCGGAGCATGCGCTGCGCGAAAGCGAAGAGCGGCTCCACCTCGCCGTGCGGTCCGCCCCGATCACGCTCTTCTCACAGGACCGCACGCTGCGCTACACGTGGGTGTTCAACCCGCCCGCGGGCATCCACATCGAGCAACTGATCGGACGGACGGATGCCGAACTGTTCGGCGACGATGACCCGGGCCTCGCCCCGTTCAAGCAGCAGGTGCTCGATACCGGGCGCCGCGCCCAGCGCGAAGTCAACGTGTCCATCGGAGGCGCCTCCCGCAGTTTCAATGTAGCCGCCGAGCCGCTGCGCGACCGGAAGGGCGCCATCATCGGCCTGATCTGCGCGGCATTCGAGATCACGGCGCTCAAGCAGAGCCAGGCCGCGCTGGCTGAAAGCGAAGCGCGCTACCGCGCGATCGTGGAGACCTTCGACGGCCTGATCTACATCTGCTCGGACGATTACCAGATCGAGTTCATGAACCAGAAACTCATCGAGCGCACCGGGCGCTGTGCGGTGGGCGAGAAATGCCACAAGGCGCTGCACGGCCTCGACCATGTCTGTCCCTGGTGCCAGAACGAGCGCGTGGCACGAGGCGAGCGGGTGCGGTGGGAAGTGCAAAGTCCGCTCGACGGGCGTTGGTACTATGTCGTGAACACGCCCATCAAACGCCCGGACGGCAGCATCGCCAAAATGGCGGCGATCCTCGACATCACGGAACGCAAGGAATCCGAGCGGCAGCGCGACTCCATGCGGCAGACGATGCAGCGCGCGCAACACCTCGAAAGCATGGCGCGGCTGAGCGGCAACATCGCCCACCACTTTAACAACCAGCTCACCGTCGTGCTCGGCAATGCGGAACTGGCCGCGAGCGATCTGCCGCAGGAAAGTCCCTTGCAGGATTATCTCTCGGATATCCGGCAAGCCGCCGAACGCGCGGCCCGCTTGAGCGACGAACTGCTGACCTGCTCGGGTCACGCCTTTTCATCCCTGCGGCCCGGCGAGCTCAACCAGCTGGTCCACTCGTGTGAATCCCTGATCGGTGTGGCCGCCGCGCCGCGCGTGGAGGTCATCTACGCGCTGGCCGACCCCTCGCCATGCGTTCGCATGGATCTCCGCCTGATGCAGCAGGCCCTTCTGAATCTCGTCACGAACAGCGTCGAGGTCATCGGCGACCAGATCGGCACGCTGCGCATCGAAACAGGCGTGCAGGTCCTCTCCGGACACGACCTGGATCGACTGCACCCGCCGGCGA
The DNA here is from genome assembly GCA_937996795.1 of uncultured Verrucomicrobiota bacterium. Lineage (GTDB taxonomy): Bacteria > Verrucomicrobiota > Kiritimatiellia > CAIVKH01 > CAIVKH01 > JAMLJG01. Next base: position 11,864 of record CALKUH010000022.1, read on the forward strand.
CCCGCACCGCCGGGCCCTACGCATTCCTGCGGGTCGCGGACAACGGCGGCGGACTCGCGCCCGAAATCCAGGCGCGCCTGTTCGATCCGTTCGCCAGCACCAAGGGCATCGGACGGGGCCTCGGCCTGCCCCTGACGCTCGGCGTCGTCACCACACACCACGGCGGGATCGCGGTGGAGTCCCAGACCGGCAAGGGCTGCGCCATCACCATCTACCTGCCCGCCGAAGAGCCGAATTGCCCCGCCCACACCTGACGACGGTGCTGGACAGCCGGGCGCATGGTGGGTAATTATCCAATACTTACACGAGTCAGTCTTGCACGCGACTCGGCACGAGCCTGGGGAGGCATTGGATGGTGGAGCGCGCGACTATACGCAGGGTGTCGGGGTCTGTCCGTCTGGCATGGAGCGGTCTGCTCGGCCTGCTGGCGGCGGGCGCGCCCGCCGCGCTCGCGGTGGACGGCACGATGCCGAACCTGACCTACATGGCGACGCAGGTCTTCACGCGGATCAGCCCGCAACTCAGTTCGCTGCACCTGAACCAGCCCTCCGTCTTCAACGGCTACCTGCTGCTGGCAGGCAACGGCGTGCACGAGGTGTGGGACATCGCGAACCCCTACGCGCCAGTGAAGCGCGCGACAATGACCAGCCCGTTCGCCGCGGGCGAGGCGGAGTCGCACCAGGTCACCTACGCCCGCATGCCGAACGGCACGACGTACCTCGCGACGATCTCCGGCAAAGGGGTGGACATCTGGAATGTGACGACGACCACGAACCCGGTCCTCGTCAGCAGCCTGCAACTGCCGAACATCAACTACGGCGACGTGGCGGGCGCGATCTGGGGCGTCGCGTGGCAGGGCAACTACCTCTTCGCCGGCGCGACGGTGCACGGCCTGTACGTCATTGATGTGAGCAATCCCGCGTCGCCCCAACATATCAAGACCGTCAGCCAGGCCAACCTCGGCGGCGTCTCGGCGGGCCCGCTGTTCGCGGTCGGCAACCTGCTCGTCATCACAACGCCCAAGGACACGTCCGGCATCGCCACGGTGGACATCACCGACCCGACCGACCCGCGCCTGCTCGATTCCGTGACCGGCGGCGCGAATTCGTACATCGGCGGGTTCTACGACGGCTACGCCTACCTCATCACGCCGCTGCGCACGTACGACGTGACGACGGACCCGCGCAACATCCAGCTCGTCGGCTCATTCAACGTGCCGGCCAGCGAATACGTCAGCTTCGCGGACCGGACCCTGTTCCTCGGCGGCCTGCGCGGCGGCACGGAAGGCGTCTACAAATACAGCATCACCAACGCGGCGAGCCCCGTGCTGCTGGGCCGTTACGTCGGACGCAATCCCGCGTGGGACGACCAGTTCACCTGCCCCATCGGCAACCTGCTCGCCGTCGCGGACGACCAGCTCGTGAACAACCAATACGTCGGCGCGGTCCTCGTCGTGCACGCGCAGCAGCCCGACACGAAGCCGCCGCACGTGCTCAAGGCGTTCCCCGCGGATGGCGCGCAGAACCAGCCGACCGGCACGCGCATCGCGCTCTCCCTGTCCGAGTGGCCGGAGTTCGCGACGGTGAACGCGACCTCGTTCATCGTGCGTCCGCTGGGCGGCCAGCCGATCACCGGCCGCTGGTCCTGCACGTACACGCTGATGAACTTCGCCCCCGCCGAGCCGCTGCTGCCGAACACGACGTATGAAGTCATCCTGCCCGCGGGCGGCGTGCGCGACCTCGTCGGCAACGCCATCACGTCGCAATTCCGCTCCACGTTCCAAACCGCGTCCGGCGTCACCGGGTTCCCCGGCGACCTGCAGGTGGCCGCCGTGCCGCCGACACCGCTGGGCAGCCCCACGCATTTTTCGCTCGCGCAGGGCCCGGCGCCGGGCGGCGTCTACGGATGGGACTTCGGCAACGGGTTCACCAACATCGGCCCCTCCGCCTCGCACACCTACGCTGCGCCCGGCCGCTACAGCGTCGTCCTCCGCGCCTCGCAGACCAACACGCTGCACGAGGCGGAACAGGCCCAGCTCAGCGGCGGGGTCGCCGTGCAGACGGAACACGCGGGCTACAGCGGGACCGGCTTCGCGGACTATCCCGGCAGCACCGGGTCGGATGTCTTCGTGCGCTGGACGGTGAACCAGCTCTCCGCCGGCACGGTGCGCCTCGCGTTCCGCTACGCGAACGGCAGCGGCACGAACCGCCCGCTCCATCTCGTCGTGAACGGCGGCGCGCCGGTCGCGCTCCCATTCCCGGCCGGCACGGGGTGGACAAACTACATCACGCTCACCCACTCGAACGTCGCGCTGAATGCCGGCACAAACACCGTCGAGCTGCGCGCCACCGCGGGCGCCGCGGGCGCGAACCTCGACGCGCTGACCGTGGTGCGCTCGAATGCAACGCCGCTGGTCCAGAGTTTCGTCCACATCGTGCACCGCCCGCTCGCCTCGCCCGCCCCGACACACAGCCGCCCGCTCGCCCTGAATGCGGCGGCCGGCACGCTGTGGGTCGCAAACCCCGATCACGACACGGTCACGGCCATCGACACCGACACGCTGACGAAACTCGGGGAGTATCCCGTCGGCGACCAACCCGAGACCCTGGCGCTCGCGCCCGATGGCGCGGTGTGGGTCGCGAACCACGGCGCGGCGTCCCTCTCCATCCTCAACGCCGCCGGCACGCTCGTCACGAACCTCGCGCTGCCGCGCGCGTCACAACCCTATGGCCTCGCCTTCGCGCCCGACGGATCGACCGCCTACGTCGCGCTACAGGCCCTGGGGCGCGTGCTGAAAATCGACGCCGCGTCGCGCAGCGTCACCGGCACGCTGGACCTGCCGGCGGATCCCGACGGCCTGCGTCCCGCCGTGCGCGGCGTGGCGGTGCGCGGCGACGGGCAGCGCGTTTATGTGAGCCGGTTCATTTCCCCGTCGCAACGCGGCGAGGTGTATGAAATCAACCCGGTGGCGATGTCGCTCGTTCGCACGCTGACGCTGACAAACGACCCCGGGCCCGACACGCCGATGAGTTCGCGCGGCATCCCGAACTATCTCAACGCGCTGGCGATCAACCCCGACGGCACGCGGCTCTGGGCGCCATCCAAGAAGGACAATCTCCAGCGCGGCGCGGGACGCGACGGCCTCGCTCTCACACACGACCTCACCGTGCGCGCGATCTCGTCGTCCATCGACCTCGCGTCCGGAAACGAATTGCCCGCCGAGCGCGTGGACTACGACAACCGCGACCGCGCGCACGCCGTCGCCTTCAGCTCCCTCGGCGACCTCGCCTTCGTGACGATGCCGGGCAACAACCATGTGCAGGTGGTCAACACCTACAACGGCGCGCAGGTCACGCAACTGCCCGCGCAACAGGCGCCCACCGGCGTGCTGTACGACCCGGTGGCCCAGCGCCTCTACGTGCTCAATTTCCTCGCGCGCTCGCTGTCGGCGTTCGATGTCTCCGCGCTCGTCAACGCGACGGACAATGCCGCCGTGCCGCTCGGCGCGCCGCTGGCGCTCACGGCCACGGAGCCGCTCGCGCCCGAGGTCCTGCTCGGCAAACAGCTCTTCTACGACGCAACCAGCACGCGCCTGAACCAGGAAGGCTACATGAGCTGCGCGTCGTGCCACCTCGACGGCGGGCAGGACGGACGCGTCTGGGATTTCACCGACAGCGGCGAAGGCTTCCGCAACACCATCGACCTGCGCGGCCGCGCGGGCATGGCGCATGGGCGCCTGCACTGGAGCGCAAACTTCGACGAGGTGCAGGATTTCGAGGGCCAGATCCGCGCGCTTGGCGCAGGCACGGGCCTGATGAGCAACACGGCCTTTTTCGCCGGCACGCGCGCCCACCCGCTCGGCCTGACGAAAGCGGGACACAGCGCCGACCTCGACGCGCTCGCGGCGTATGTCGCGTCCCTGGACCGCGTGCCCCCCAGCCCGCATCGCGCGGCGGATGGCGCGCTCACGGCGGACGCGCTCGCGGGCCGGCAATTGTTCATCGACCGCGCGTGCGCGTCCTGCCACGGAGGCACGCACTTCACCGACAGCCCGCTCGGCGGCTTCCACGACGTCGGCACCCTCAAGCCCTCCTCCGGCCAGCGGCTCGGCTCGGCGCTCACCGGCCTCGACACCCCGACGTTGCGCGGCGTCTGGGCGACCGCTCCCTACCTGCACGACGGCTCCGCCGCGACGCTGATGGACGTGCTGACGACGGCCAACCCCGGCGGCGCGCACGCCAATGTCAGCGGGCTCACCACCGGCCAGCTCGCCCAACTCGTGGCGTATCTCCAGCAGATTGACGAAAGCGAACCCTCCGCCCCCGCGCCGTCGCATGCGTCGCTGCCGATCTACGCCAACTACGCCGCGGCCCACTCGTTTCCCGGCGGCGCGGACGATCCGTTCGATGACCCCGATGGCGACGGGCAGCCGAATGTCGCGGAATACGCCGTAGGCGGGACGGACCCGGCCGGCAGCGAGTGGGCGCCCCTCCGCGCAGCGCGTCTGCCGGGCCCCGGCGCGTTCGCCTTCTCCTACCTTCGACTGTCCGGCGGTTACTGGCGCGACGGCCACTATCACGCCGGGAATGTCCGCTACCGGCCCGCCGCGGCACCTGATCTGCTCGCATGGAGCGAAGCAGTCCAGGAGGTCGCGAACCCGACCAACCTGCCGCCGCCCCCCGCCGGGTACGAGTGGACCACCTACGGCCTTCCGGCCGCGCACACGCAGGGATTCGGGCGCCTGCGGCTCGACTGGATCGCGCCCTGAACGGCGGACGCCGGGCGTTTTTTGCTGTCCCGCCGCCGTCCAATCGCTAGAAATACGCGCTTTCAGGAACATCCATGAGCACGCCCGCACCCAGCGCCCCCGAAAAACCGATGCACTTCATCCGCGAAATCGTCGCGGCGGATGTGCAGTCCGGGAAAAACGGCGGCCAGGTCGTGACGCGGTTCCCGCCGGAACCGAACGGCTACCTGCACATCGGCCACGCGAAGGCCATCTGCCTCGACTTCGGCATGGCGCACGAATTCGGCGGGCGCTGCCACCTGCGCATGGACGACACGAATCCGGCGAAGGAGTCGATGGAGTACGTCGAGAGCATCAAGACCGACGTGCGCTGGCTCGGCTGGCACTGGGGCGAACACTTCTTCTATTCCGCGCACTATTTCGAGCGCATGTACGACGTCGCGTGCGACCTGATCCGCCGCGGCAAGGCCTATGTCTGCGAGCTGACGCAGGACCAGTGGAAGGAATACCGCGGCGTTCCCACGCGCCCCGGCAAGGAAAGCCCCTTCCGCAACCGCCCCGCCGCGGAGAGCCTCGATCTCTTCGCCCGCATGCGCGCCGGCGAATTCCCCGACGGTTCGCTCTGCCTGCGCGCGAAAATCGACATGGCGTCGCCGAACATCCACCTGCGCGACCCGGTGCTCTACCGCATCATGCGCGAACACCACTACCTCACCGGCGACACGTGGTGCATCTATCCGATGTACGATTTCGCGCACCCGCTGGAGGACGCATTCGAGGGCATCACGCATTCGCTCTGCACGCTGGAGTTTGAAGTGCACCGCCCGCTGTACGACTGGGTCGTGGACCAGCTCGAAGGGCTCGCCGTCCGCCCGCGCCAGATCGAATTCGCGCGCCTGAACCTGAGCTACACCGTGATGAGCAAGCGCAAGCTGCTCGAACTGGTGCAGACGAAATTGGTGAGCGGTTGGGACGACCCGCGCATGCCGACGATCTCCGGCCTGCGCCGCCGCGGCGTGCCGCCGGAGGCGATCCGCGCGTTCTGCGACATCATCGGCATCACAAAATACAACAGCCTCACGGATGTGGCGTTGCTCGAGCATTGCATCCGCGATGCGCTGAACAAAACCGCGCCGCGCCGCATGGCGGTGCTGGACCCGCTGCCGGTGACGATCGAAAATGCGGACCAAGTTCCCGCCTCCATCGAGGCCGTAAACAATCCGGAGGACCCCTCCGCCGGATCGCGCCGGATTCCATTCGGCGCGAAGCTGCTGATCGAGCGCGACGACTTCGCCGAAGTCCCTCCGCCCAAGTATTTCCGCCTCGCCCCCGGCAAATCGGTCCGCATCCGCTACGCCGGCTTCCTCACCTGCACCGGCGTGCAGAAGGACGCGACCGGCGCGGTCGCCGGCATCACCTGCCGCTGGGATCCGCCCGCCGCGGAATTGAAGGTGAAAGGCACCATCCACTGGGTCCCCGCGAACGCGGCGGCGGTGGAGACGCGCCTGTACGACCGGCTCTTCACCGTGGAAGAACCCGACGCGCACGAGGAAAAGGATTTCAAGGAATTCCTGAATCCGGACTCGCTGAAGAAAACCACGGCCTTCGTAGAGCCCGCGTTGCTCGAACTCCATCCCGGCGACCGCGTCCAGTTTGAACGCGTGGGTTACTTCGTCGCCGACAGCATCGATTCCAGACCCGGCTCCCCGGTCTTCAACCGGACCACGTCGCTCAAGGACACCTGGGCGAAGGCCAAATAGAGCCGGGCCTCAACTCCCCCGGTGCTGCTCCAGCCACGCGAGCAATTCCTCTTTCGGGAAGGCGCCGACCTTCATGTCCACGGCTTTGCCGTCCTTGAAGAGGACAAACGTCGGGATGGATTCCACCTTGTATTGCTCCGCGATCGGGCGGTTTCCATCCTGATCAACATCCACCTTCGCCACAATCAACGCCGCGCCCTGCTCCAGGGCGACTTCCTCCAGGATTGGATTCATGTAGCGGCAGGGCGGGCACCACGTCGCCCAGAAATCGACAACCACCAGGCCCGGCGTCGCCACGACTTGCTCGAATTGCGACTGGTTCGTGATGATCGCCACATTCGCAGGCCGTTCGGCGGCGGCCTTGCCGGCACTTCCGCCTGATTCCGAAGAACGCGAACAGGCGGAGAGCAAGAGCGCACCCGACACAAGCACCACAGCCAGAGAGATCGACTTCATAACATGCTTCCTTTTAGGGGACCCGTTCCAGCACACCACCGCGCTGGGCTGTTCCCTCCAACACTTCGGCGTAGGAGGCGGATTCCTTAACCTCTTTGACGCGGACACGTCCCACAACCTTACCGGGAATCACATCGATGACATTGCCCGTCACCGGGTCCGTCACATCGCGCGGCCCGCCGCGCACCACGAATTCATCCCCCGTGCGCACGCCGACTCCCTCGCCCCCGTTGACGATCACCATGCCGTCCAACACCTCCGCGACACGGGGTTGCCACGCAACCATCGGCAGGTCGTGCAGGATCTTCTTTACCGCCCGCTTCAGCGCCCCGTCCGTGGCCTTGCCCAGCGGCGTGCGGAAAAAGGCGTCGCCGCCAAAACTGACGCCCTTGTAATTGATGCTGGACCCGAGGCCCCACGAGGACGCCGTGCCCTCGGTCTTCACGGAGGTCAGCACCTCGCCGCTCGCGACATCCGACACCTTCACCGTCAGCGAGACCCGCGCCCGCTGGCCGCGCCCCCGGATGGATGCCTTCTCCGTACCGAACCAGCCCGACGTGTCGCCCGTCACCGTAAAATCCGTGACGGTGCCGCGGATGAGATACTGCGCGTTCTTGAGGCGGCCCCGCTGGACCCGGCCCTCCTCGCGGAACAAATCCTGGCCTTGGCGCACGATCTCGCCCACCACATCCCCCAGATGCTGGCGCTCCAGCACCACCACCCGCTCCGAATCGACGAGTTGGTTCACCAGCAGATCGGCCATGCCCGAACCCAGTTTCCACTGTCCCGAAAAACTCGCCTTGTTCTCAAAATCCACCACCGCGACCACGGGCTTCAGCGCGTCGTCGGTTCGCGAAAAGAATCCGCCGCCCGACCGGCTCCCCGGCGCAACACACCCGGAAAGGAGCATCAGGCCCAGCAAGAACGGGATGCACCGGCTCGGCTTCAGGGAGAAACGCATTGCGGGAATCGGGCCTCCATGGTTCCTGTTTACGCCTTCGGCATAAACGCCCGCACCGCGGCGAGCAGGTCTTCCGGATAGAAGGGTTTGTGAAGCAGCTTGCGGACGTTGGGGAACTGGCGCATTTCATCCTCCTCGAGGGAGGGATCGTCCGCGAAAACGACGACCGGCGTCTGCAGGCCCTCGGCTGCCATCAGCATCAGCAACCCGGCGCCGTTGAATTCCGGCATCCACAAATCCAGCAACATCCCCTTGCAGTCGGGTTCCTGCAGGATGCGATAGGCCTCGTCCGCGCCGCGCGCGGTGCGCACGACATAGCCTTCCTTCTCCAGAAGTTCGCGGCAGAACTGGACCAGCGTGTGTTCGTCGTCGCAGACAAGAATCATGATGTTCGCTCCGGCACCAGAGTAGGGAAGCCGGAGGCGAAAGTCACGCCGGGAACAAAAGCGGCGCCGCGCCGCAAATCCGCACTACGCGATGCGTGCGGATGCTATTTCTTCTTCTGCTGGCGGGCGCGCGCCTTGAGGCGCTTCTTGCGGCGAAGACGGGCGGCTTGTTTGACGCGAGTGCGAAGATTCTGTCCCATAATGCGGGCGGGTGTAGCAGAGCCGCCGGAGGAGGTAAAGGGGAAAGGAAACGGCGGCCATCACCGGCAGACGGCCACGACCTCAGAGCTTCTCGACGCCCAGGTCCTTCTCGGTCAGCGCTTCGGTCCGGGTCTGGATGGCGTTGAGGAAACGGCCGCCCTGGGCGCCGTCAATGACGCGGTGGTCGAAGGAGAAGCTCAAGTACAGCTGGTCGCGCACGCAGATCGTGTCGTCCACCACGGCGGGGGCCTTGAAGACCGCGCCCATGCCGAGGATCGCGACCTGCGGCTGGTAGATGATCGGCGTGCCGATGAGGCTGCCGAACGCACCGAAGTTGGAGAGCGAGAAGGTGCCGCCCTCGACGTCCTCGCGCTTCAACTGCTTGCTGCGCGCGACCTGGATCAGGCGGTCCAGCTCCTGCGCGATTTCGGGGAAGCTGCGCTTGTCCGCGTTCTTGATCACCGGCACGACGAGGCTCTCGTCCTGCAGCGCCACCGCGAACCCGATGTTCACCTCGTTGCGCAGCACGAGATTGTCGCCAAAGACCGAGGCGTTGATCGTCGGATATTCCTTCAGCACGCGCGCGGTGACGTAGATCAACACGCCGGTGTAGGTCATCTTGACGCCGTATTTCTGCTCGAAACTGCGCTTCACGCGCTCGCGGAGCGCGACGATGTGCGTCACGTCCACCGCATGCACCATCGTGACGTGCGCGCTGGTGTGGATGGACTGCACCATGTGGTCGGCGATCGTCCGGCGGATCGACGTCATCGGGACGACCTGGCCCAGCGTCTCGACATCGCGCGGACCCGGCTTCGGCTTGCCCGTCGCCTGCGCCAGCGAGGTCGCGCCCACCGGGCGGCGCGCGAGATAGGTGAGCAGATCGTTCTTCGTGATGCGGCCCTGCCGCCCGCTGCCGCGGATTTCCTGCAATTCCTTCAGCGAGACGTTGTTCAGCATCGCGAGGCGCAGGACGAACGGCGACAGCCAGTCGCGCGTGAGCTCGGGCAGGCGCATGCCGGTCCCGAGGTCGTCGTCCTCGCCCATCACCGACACCATCATCTGCTCGCCGTCCGCGCCGGCGTGCGGACGGTTGGCGCGCGTCTCCTTCGGCGGCTCCACGGCATCCGTCGCGGCGCCCCCCTCCGCCCCCGCCTCCGTCTCCAGCACGGCAATCACCTCGCCGACCGACGCGCGGGCGCCCTCGCCCTTCATGATCGTGCCGAGCCGGCCCGCGGCGGGGCTCTCGACCTCGACGGTGATCTTGTCGCTCTCGACCTCCATCAATACCTCATCCGCCGCCACCGGTTCGCCCACCTGCTTGCGCCATTTGACGATGGTCCCCTCGGCCACGCTCTGCCCCATCTGCGGCATCAAAATTGGAATGGTTTTCATAGGAATTTCACCACGGAGACACGGAGTTACGGAGTTAGAGCACCAGGCGTTTCAGTCCATCCTTCAAGACGGCTGCGTTAAAGTTTGCGAGCAACCCGACACGGCTGTTCGTCAATTTCATATACGTGAGCAATTGCGCCTCATGCACGGGGAGCAGCTCTTTGACGACCTTCAATTGACCACCACTTTTTTCTCCACCCAAAAATCCAACTTCAACTTTTCCCCAACCTCGACTCCTTTGTACAGCAACGGCAAATACAATTGATTCTCAAACGCGAGCCCACGGAGGCTCAGCTCATGCGCCATGCTTCTGTCGTAAAGCTCCTCATTCAGTCCGGGTCCCCAAAACCTGTGAACCTCAATCAGGGCGCCAATGATCTGTTGCGTCAGTTCCTCCTCCAGCAACATCTCCGTGCCTCCGTGTCTCCGTGGTAAAAATCAGTACTCAATCAACTCCACGAGCGCTTTCTCGATTTTCTCGGCGTTGGGGCGGTAGGCGTTTTCCAGTTCGGGGGCGTAGGGCACGGGGACGTCGGGGGCCGTGAGGCGCATCACGGGGGCGTCGAGCAGATGGAACGCGCGCTCGGCGACCAGTGCCGCGAGTTCCGCGCCGAAGCCGCAGGTGCGCCAGCCTTCGTGCACGACGAGCACGCGATTCGTCGCCGCCGCCGCCGCGATCACCGCATCCTCGTCGTACGGCTTCAGCGTGCGCAGGTCCACCACCATCACCTCATACCCCTGCCCCGACAGCCGCGTCGCCGCGCGCACGGCCTCGTGCACCATCGCGCCGTACGTCAGCACCACGGCCTCCTGGCCGGGCCGCACGATGCGCGCCGCGCCGAGCCGGACCGGCTCCACCTTGCGCGGCACGAGTTCCTTCACGTGGCGGTAGAGGTATTTGTTCTCGAGGAAAATCACCGGGTTCGGGTCCAGCACCGACGCGTAAATCAGGTTGCGCGCGTCCGACGGGAACGCCGGGTACACCACTTTGATGCCGGGCATGTGGCAGAACACCGACTCCAGCTCCTCGGAATGGAACGGCCCGCCGCCGAACCCGCCGCCGCACGGCGCGCGCACGGTCATCGGCACCGGCACGCCGGTCCGGTAATGATGCGTGCCCGCGTTGTTCAACAGATGATGCAGCGCGTTCGTGCCGAAGTCCGCAAACTGCAGTTCGACGACCGGCTTCAAGCCCTGCGTCGCCATGCCGATCGCGCTGCCGAAGAGCGCCGACTCGCTGATCGGCGTGTCGAAGCAGCGGTCGGCCCCGAATTCCTCCTGGAACCCGAGCGTCATCTTGAACGCGCCGCCAAACCGGCCGATGTCCTCGCCGTACAGCACCACCTCCGGATGATCCTGCATCACCGCGCGCAGGCCGTTCCGGATGCCTTCGAGATACGTCATCTCAAGCATCGGCGTACACTCCATGCGCCAGCGTCGCCGGGTCCGGCGCGGGCTCCTTCAAGGCCTGCTGGTAGGCCGCGTCCACCTCCGCGAGGCATGCGCGCTCGATCTCCTCCACCTCCGCCGCGGTGACCACGCCCTCGGCCACCAGCCGCTCGCGCGCCAGCTTGATCGGGTCGCGCGCGGCGTATTTCGCCACAAGTTCGCGGTCCACATACGACGCATCGTCGTGTTCGCCATGCCCGCGCATGCGCAGCGTGTCGCACTCCAGCAGCACCGCCCGCGGCTTCGCGCGCAGGTCCGCCACGAGGTCGCGGCAAAAAAGATACAGCCCCACCGCGTCGTTGCCGTCCGCCTGGTAGCCCTCAATCCCGTACCCCGCCGCGCGGTCCGCGAGGCGCGCGCATTTGTACTGGAACTGTTTCGGCGTCGAGTACGCGTAGTGGTTGTTCTCGATCACGAACACGACCGGCGCGTTGTACACCGCCGCGAAATTCACCGCCTCGTGGAAGTCGCCCGTGCTCGTGCCGCCGTCGCCGATGTAGCCGAAACCCACCGCGTCGAGCCCGCGCCGCCGCTTCGCCATCACGCCGCCGACGACGACCGGCAGCATCGCGCCGAGGTGCGAGATCATGGTGTAGACGCCGTGCTTCAGATTCCCGTAGTGCACGTTGCCGTCGCGCCCGCGCGTCGGCCCGTTCGCGCGCGCGAGCCACTGGCGGAAGATGTTCAGCGCCGTCTCGCCGCGCCCGATGTGCACCGTCATGTTGCGGATCAGCGGGGTGAACAAATCCTCCGGCCCGCTCGCGGACGTCGTCGCCGCGCCGATGCCCTCCTGCCCGACGCCGGTGTACACGCCGCCGTAAATCTTGGCCTGGTGATACAGCCGGATCAGCCGCTCCTCCGTCTTCCGGCTGAGCAGCATCGTGCGCAACAGCCCGGTCCACACGGTTTTGGGGACGGCGGCGACTTCGGTTTTACGCGTTACAGCATCCATGACGACCGTCGCGATAGCGACGCCTGAATCTGACACAAATGCCCACCCCCGGCAACGGTTTCATGCGCCAGTTCCGCTTGCGGCACGGGCGGACGCTGGTACAGTGGCCCGCGTTGTTTTTGCAGGGTCTGCAAATTACAGACGTTGCAGGCGCGCCGAAAACTTTTTACAGACGTTGTAACTTTTAAGGAGACCGCATCATGAGCTACATCACGCAGGACAAACTCGTCATTCTCGGCGCGGCCGGCGCCATCGGTTCCAACCTCACGCAGGCGGCCCTGACGATGGGGCTCACGCCGAATGTCTGCATGTACGACCCGTTTGAGAAGGGCCTGAAGGGCGCGGCGGAGGAGATTTACCACTGCGCGTTCCCGGGCGCGAACGTGACGTGGACGACCGACATCGCGACGGCGCTGAAGGGCGCGAAGTACATCGTCTCGTCCGGCGGCGCGCCGCGCAAGGAGGGCATGACACGCGAGGACCTGCTGAAGGGCAACTGCGAGATCGCGAAGCAGCTCGGCCTCGACATCCGCGCGCACTGCCCGGACCTGAAGTTCGCGGCGGTCATTTTCAACCCGGCGGACATCACGGGCCTGACGGTGCTGGTGCACAGCGGCCTGCATCCGTCGAAGGTCGGCACGCTCGCGGCGCTGGACAGCACGCGGTTGCAGACGGCGCTGGCGCAGCACTTCAAGGTCGCGCAGGACAAGGTCACGGGCTGCCGCACGTACGGCGGGCACGGCGAGATGATGGCGCCGTTCGCGAGCACGGCGAAGGTGGACGGCAAGCCGCTGACGTCGCTCATCGGCACGCCGGCGCTGACGGAGGACCAGTGGAAGGCGATCCAGCAGCATGTCCGGCAGGGCGGCAAGAAGATCATCGAACTGCGCGGACGCAGCTCGTTCCAGAGCCCGGCGCACCAGACGCTGCTCTCGGTCAAGGCGGTGATGGACGGCAAGGGCTACGAGTGGCCGGTCGGCTGCTACGTCAACGACCCGGCGCACGGGTTCACGCAGATCATGATGGCCATGGAGACGACGCTGTCGCACAACGGCGTGGCGTACGCGATGCCGAAGGGCGCGGACGCGGAACTCGCCGAGCTGAAGGCGTCCTACGGCCACCTCGTGAAACTGCGCGACGAGGTCGTCGCGATGGGCGTGCTGCCGCCGCTCGCGGAGTGGAAAAAGGTCAATCCGAACCTGTAGTCGTTTCTTGTTCAAGGGCTCCGGTTGTGTAGGATGAGCGCCGGGGGGGCAGGAACCATGAAACCGACGAAAGCCGCGCAAACGGTTGACGCGCAGGGCCGGTACGTCGCGCCGGGCATTTTTGGCGTGGTGATTCACCGGCTGGTCACATTAAGCGACGAGCGCGGGTCGCTGACTGAATTGTACCGCCAGTCGTGGGGCATTCATCCCGAGGGCCTGGTGTACGCCAAGCTGCTCACCGTGCGGCCGGGACGCATCCGCGGCTACGCGATGCACAAGAAGCAGGACGACCGCATTTGCATTTTGTACGGCGCGGCGCAATACGTGCTCTACGATGATCGCGAGGCGTCGCCGACCTATCGCCTGGTGCAGGAAGTGAACATTGACGAGCATGGGCGCGCGATGCTGATCATCCCGGCGGGCGTGTGGCACGCGGTGCGCAATGTCGGGCACACGGACCTCATCATGGTCAACCTGCCGAACCAGCTCTACGACCACGCGAATCCGGACAAATACCGGCTGCCGCCGGAGAACGACGTGATCCCGTACACCTGGCGCCCGCTGTAGTTCATGCCGCGCGTCACGGTCATCATCCCGACGTACAACTGGAGCGAAGTCCTGCCGTACAGCATCGGCAGCGTGCTGAACCAGTCGTACCGCGATTTCGAGTTGCTGGTGATCGGCGACGCGTGCACCGATGATTCGGCCGACGTGGTCGCGCGGGTCGGCGATGCGCGCACGCGGTGGATCAATCGCGCGGAGAATTGGGGCCAGGCGGCGGGGCCGTACAATGACGGCCTGCGCGAGGCGCGAGGCGAGATCATCGCGCATCTCGCCCACGACGACCTCTGGCTGCCGCATCATCTTGAGGTGATGGTGAAGGGCCTTGAGCGGGAAGCCTCGGTCGCCTACGGACTCGCGGCCTATATTGATCGCGACGGCGCCGCGCCGCGGCCGGGCCCGCGCCGCGCGCATGAGTATCATCCCGGCAAGGCAATCCCGCCCGCGAACGTGGTCGTCTGGCGCGAACTCGCGCTGCGGATCGGCGGCTGGCGGCACTACCGCGAACTCGACACCTGGCCCGACACGGATATGTGGAACCGGCTGCATGCGGCCGACCCGCGGTTCCGGTTCGTGCCGCGCCTGACGGTGGTGCGCTTTCCGGCCGATAAACGGAAGGATGTGTACAAGCAGCGGCCGAGCCACGAGCAGAAACAGTGGTTCGAGCGCATCCGCACGGAACCGGACCTTGAGCCGCGCCTGCTGGCGGAGATGGCCGTGAACTTGCAGCCGCCCGCGCGGCCACCGACATGGCGCGAGAAACTCGCGGCGCGTCTCCGGGGCCGGAAGACGGGCGACCTCCACTTTTTCGAAGAGCGCCGCGCCTTCAAAGGCCTCGCGCCCAAACCCGGCGCGTAACCCGCGCCTACAGGCGGCGGGCGGCGAGGAAGGTGATGTCGTCGGGCAGGTGGATGCAGCCGCTGTGGGCGAGCAGTTCCTCCTCCAGCGCGGGCAGGTCGGGCATCGCGTGAGGCGGCAGCCGGTCGATCATGTCGCGCAGGCCTGAAAGGCCGAGCTCCCCGCCGCGCATGGCCTCGACCTCGATCGCGCCGTCGGTGTAGAGCAACAGCGTGTCGCCGCGATGAAGCGCGTCCTCGTGGGTGACATACACGAAATCATCGATCATCCCGAGGGCGGGCTGGTTGTCATTCAGTTCGTCGAGGCCGCCCGCCGCCCGACGGATCAACGGTGGCGGGTGCCCGGCGCGGACATAACGGATGCGCCCGTCCTCCACATCCAGCAGGGCGTACACCGCCGTCGCGAAATACCCCTCATCGGGGGCGATGGCGCGCACGCGGCGGTTGATGGCGGTGCACATGCGCGAGGGGTCGCGCAACTCGTGCCGCAGGTCCTCCCACAGGGCCCGCAATTGCATGGCGTAAAGCGCGGAGGAAACCCCGTGCCCCGCCACATCCGCGAGCAGCAGCGCGTAGAGCGAACCGCCGACGTGTTCGAGGCGATGGTAGTCGCCCCCGACAAGGTCGCGCGCAATGCGGTGCGCGGCGAAAGCCACGCGCGGGTCTTCGGGCAGCGGACAGCGCAGCGCATTCTCCTGGATCAGCTTCGCCCGGCGCAGGTCGGACACGGAATCCGATGCATCGCGGAACAGTTCGACACCGCCCACAATGTGGCCACCGGCATCGCGCAGCGGCGCCACGGTCACCTCGACCGGCACACGGCGCCCACTTTTCGTCTGCGCAAAGATCAGCAGCGGCGCCTCGCCCGGCTGCTCGGTGACGATGCTGCGATGGAGGGGGCAATACTCCTTGCCGCACAGCGGATGCCCGTCCTTGTCGATGTGGCAGAGGATGTTTTCGAAACAGGAGCGCCCGATCACCTCCTGCGCGGACCAGCCGGTGATGCGCTCGGCCGCCTTGTTCCAATACAAGATGCGCCGATCCCGGTCGGTGATGTACGCCCCCTCGGGTAACGCATCCAGCAAACGCCCCGCCGACAAATGCGCGATGTCCATATCAACCCCTCGCGCCGCCGCCTCCATTCACTCCGGGGGCAGCGTAGCAGTCGCGAACGGGTCCGGCGAGCAAATCTCAGCGCAAGTCGCCGGAGCCGTGCAGGGTGCCGGCGGATTTGCGCGCGGCGAGTTTGGCGAGGTTGCCGGCGGCGATGTCATCCATTGACAGGCCCAGTTCACTGGCGAGGGTCGCGACATACCACAACACGTCGCCCAGTTCCTTGGCCAGCAGCGCGCGGCGCTCGTCGGACATCTTCCCGCCGTCGTCGCGGATGCACTTTTTGACCTTCTCGCAAATCTCGCCGGCCTCGCCCGCGAGCCCGAGGGCCGGGTACACCCAGTTGCCCTCGCCCCGCCCCGGATACACCGCCGTCTTCGCCGCGCCCGCCTGATAGTCAGAAAAGTTCATGAGGTTCCTTTCGTGGTTGATTCCTATTTCATCCACGAACCCTTGGGCGATTGTTCCTTGTCGTCCCAGTTGCGCGGTTTCGTCGAGGAAACGGATTTGATTTCCTTCACGGTCATCTGGACGCCGCGCGCGGAGACGCCTTTCACCGCGACGTCGCGAGCGTGGTAGATCTGCTGATTGATGCGCTGGCCCTTCGCGGGCGCGTAGATGACGTAGATGTTCTCCGGGTCGGCATCGCTCAGCAGCCACACCTTCGCGTCGGGCAGCGTGAACAGGTACTCCTTGTTCATGATCGCGCCGCCGAACGTGAAGCGCTTGAGGTAGGTGATGCCGCCCGCCGTGTACACCGCGGTCATCACGCGGTCGCGCTGGTGCAGGTCGCGGTAGATCAGGTTCTGGTCCACGAACAGCTTGTCCGGCGGCGGCATCATCTTGTAGCGGCCGTCCGCCCAGGCGAGCATGATCTTGTCGAGCGACGAGCAGGAGAAACACGGCTCGCCGTCCACCGCATGGCCGAAGTAGCCCGTCGCCGCGTCGTGCTTCAGCGTCAGCTCGTTCGCGGTCAGCTCGCGGACCTCGACGGCCTCGAATTTCTGCACCTTCGTCCGGCGCGGGTATTGCTCCCCGTAGGCGCGCAGCAGGCCGCGCAGGTAGCGGATGGCGTGGGGCACGGGCTCGCCGAGGTTCTTCTCCGTCTCCTCCAGCTTGCGGACGATGTCGTCCATCTCCTGCCGGTTCTTGTTGATGTCGAACAACGAGATGCGCTTGATCCGCACCTCGAGCAGCATCTCGATGTCGGCCTGCGTGACATCGCGGCGCAACTGGTCGCGGAACGCGTTGACGCCTTCGAACACGGCCTGGTGGACGAGTTCCTGCGTCTTGCACTCCTCGATCTTCTTGTAGATCCGGTTCTCGACAAAGATCTGCACGAGCGACTTGGCGTGCAGTTCGTCCTGCAGCAGCTTCCGCTGGTGCTGCAGTTCCTTCTTCAACAGGTCGAGCAGGCGCGCGGTGTTGCGGCGCAGGATTTCATCCACATCGAGCGCGACCGGCTTGCGCTGGTCGATGACGATGGCGCTGGTGGAAAGCGACACTTCGCACTGCGTGAAGGCGAACAGCGCCTGCATCGCCTTGTCCGCGTCCTCGTCCGGCTGCAGCGCGATATCGATCTCGATCTTTTCAGCGGTGTAGTCGTTGATGGACTTGACCTTGACCTTCTTCTTGCGCGCGGCGTCCTCGATCGACGCGATGAGGGAGTCGGTGGTCGTGCCAAACGGAATTTCGCGGATCACGAGCTTGTCCGCGCCCTTCTTCTCCATGACCGCGCGCACGCGGACCTTGCCGTTGCCCTTCTCGTATTCCGACGCATCAAGCACGCCGCCCTGCAGGAAGTCGGGCAGCAGCTTGAACGGCTTTTTTTGGAGGATCGCGATCTGCGCCTCGATCAGTTCCACGAAGTTGTGCGGCAGGATGCGCGTGGAGAGGCCGACGGCGATGCCCTCCGCGCCGAGCATCAGCAGCAGCGGCAGCTTGCAGGGCAGCGTGACCGGCTCCTGGTTGCGGCCATCGTAGCTTGGGACGAATTCCGTCAGGTCGTCATGGAACAGGTGTTCGCGCGCGAGGGGCGTGAGGCGGCATTCGATGTAGCGCGGCGCGGCGGCCGCGTCGCCGGTGAACAGATTGCCGAAGTTCCCCTGCCCTTCGATCAGGTAGCCCTTGTTCGACAGCGCGACGAGCGCGTCGCCGATGGAGGCGTCGCCGTGCGGGTGGTACTGCATGCAGTATCCGACGATGTTGGCGACCTTGATGAACTTGCCGTCGTCGCGTTCGTGCAGGGACCAGAGGATGCGGCGCTGCACCGGCTTGAGCCCGTCGTCGAGGTCCGGGATCGCGCGGTCGCGGATCACGTAGGACGCGTAGTTCAGGAAATTCCCGTCCATCAGGTCGCGCAAGGGCCCCGGCACCTGCGGCGCGGGAACCATCAGCTTCCCGCCGTCCGGCGGCGGAGGGTGGCCGCCGGCCGCGGGCTTCGCGGACGCGGCGTTGGCGAACATGTCGAGTTGCTCCACCTCGCTCATGCCTCGGCCTCCACCACCAGGTTGTTCATGATGTAGTCGCGGCGCTCCGGGGTGTTGCGGCCCATGTAGAAGCTCACGAGGTGCGGGATGTGGTGCTGGTCGCGCACGTCGACCGGGGTCAGCCGCATTTCCTTGCCGATAAACGCCTTGAATTCGCCGGGCGAAATCTCGCCCAGCCCCTTGAAGCGCGTAACCTCGCAGCCGCGTCCGAGTTTTTTCATCGCCGCGTCGCGCTCGGCCTCGCTGTAGCAGTAGATCGTTTCCTTCTTGTTGCGCGCACGGAACAGCGGCGTCTCCAGGATGTGCAGGTGCCCCTGCTCCACGAGCGGGCCGAAGAAGCGCAGGAAAAACGTGATGAGCAAATTGCGGATGTGCAGGCCATCCACGTCCGCGTCGGTCGCGAGGATGACCTTCTGGTAGCGGAGGCCCTCAACCGAGTCCTCGATGTTCAGCGCGCGCATCAGGTTGTAGAGCTCGTCGTTCTTGTAGATCGCGTCGCGCTTGAGTTCGGCCACGTTGAGCGGCTTGCCCTTCAGCACGAAGATCGCCTGCGTATGCACGTCGCGGCAGCTGACGATGGACCCGGCGGCGGATTGGCCCTCGGTGATGAACACCATCGACGTGTCGCCCTTGCCGCGCTTGCGGTCGAGGTGGATCTTGCAGTCCTTCAGCTGCGGGATGCGGATCGAGATGGCGCGCGCGCGCTCGCGGGCCATTTTCTTCACCGCCTGCAGCTCCTTGCGCAGCTTCTCGGTGTCCTCCACCTTCGCCACGAGCAGGGCCGCGCGCTGCGGGTCGCGGTGCAGCAGGTCCTCGACCACGCGCTGGGTTTCCTTGACGAGGTCCGACCGGATTTCCGTATTGCCGAGCTTGTTCTTCGTCTGCGACTCGAACACCGGGTCCTTCAGGCGGATCGCGATCGCGCCGATCAACCCCTCGCGCACGTCGTCGCCGTCGAAGGTGCGTTTGCTGAACGCGTTCACGGCCTTGAGGATGCCCTCGCGGAACGCGCTCAAATGCGTGCCGCCGTCGCTGGTGAACTGGCCGTTCACGAAGGAGTAGTGCGTCTCATTGAAACGGTTGCTGTGCGTGAACGCGATCTCCAGCATCTTGTCGCGGTAGTGGAACGGCGCGTAGATCGCCTCGCCGTCCGTCTCCTCGTTCACGAGGTCGAGCAGGCCGTTTTCGGAGACGAAGGTCTCCCCGTTGAAGACAATCGCCAGCTCCGCATTCAGGTAGGTGTAGAGGTGCATCCGGCGCCGGAGGTGCTCCTCGCGGAAGGCGACGGCTCCAAAGATGTCGGCATCCGGCGTGAAGCGGACGAGCGTGCCGTCCTTCTCCTCCGTCCGTCCCTTCCGCTCCTTCACGAGCTTGCCGCGGGAGAACTCCGCCTCGGCGTACTGGCCGTCGCGGTGGCTGCGGACGAGGAAGTGGGAGGACAGCGCATTCACGGCCTTCGTGCCGACGCCGTTGAGGCCGACGCTGAACTGGAAGACCTCGTCGTTGTATTTCGCGCCGGTGTTGATCGTGGACACGCAGTCCACCAGCTTGCCGAGCGGGATGCCGCGCCCGTGGTCGCGCACCGTCACCTCGGCCCCCGCCACGGCCACGTCGACGCGTTTGCCGTGCCCCATGATGAATTCGTCGATCGCGTTGTCCACGACCTCCTTGAGCAGGATGTAGATGCCGTCGTCGTAATGCGTGCCGTCCCCGATGCGCCCGATGTACATGCCCGTGCGCAGGCGGATGTGCTCCAGCGAGGACAGGGTCTTGATCTTGCTCTCGTCGTAAACGTTTTCGGGCTTCCGTGACATGGCGACGCATAAAACGCGGAGCGCGCGGACAAGTCAAGGAACAGCACGTGAAATGACGAAGGCCTATGGGCGGCGACCCGGGGACGAACCCGGCCCCAAGGTTCGGCCGTCACCCGACCTTGACTTTTCGCCCCGACCGCGCTTTCTATAGCCGTTCCTGCACCGACGCCCCCATCGTCTAGAGGCCCAGGACGCCAGGTTCTCATCCTGGTAACACCGGTTCGAATCCGGTTGGGGGTGCCACTACGCAGCGACACTCGAAAACGCGCCGCATGGAATCTGCCTGGTCACAGCTCGCGGGAAACACGTCCATCTGGGCCGGGGTGGCGGCGTGGGCGGCGGCGCAGACGATCAAGATGACGATCGCGTGGCGGAAGACGCACGAGTTTGACTTCCGCTTCTTTGTCAGCACCGGCGGCATGCCCAGCGCGCATTCGGCGGCGGTCAGCGCCCTGGCCACGTCGGTCGGCCTGCGCGCCGGCCTGGGTTCCCCCGTGTTCGCGGTCGCCACGGCGTTCGCGATCATCGTCATGTTCGACGCGCAGAGCGTGCGGCGCGCGGCGGGCCAGCAGGCGCGCCTGCTTAACCAGATCGTCGCGGAACTCTTCAAGGCCCACCACCTCTCCACACACAAGCTGGCCGAACTGCTCGGCCACACCCGGCTCGAGGTCTTCTTCGGCCTGATGCTCGGCGTCGCCGTGGGCTTCGCGATGGAACTGGGGCTGCGCTGACCCCGCATTTCGCGCTTGCGATCCCGCGCCCCGCCGCCTACTAATGAGAATTATGTCTCAATATCTCATCCGTCTCCTGCTGGGCGGCTGCCTCGCGCTCGCCGGCGGCCGCGCCGCGGAAGCGGCCGCGGTGCGCGCCGTGGCCACGACTTCGTTGATTGCCGACGTCGCGCGCGCGGTGGGCGGCGCAGACGTGGAGGTGACCGCCCTGATCCCGCCGGACACGGACCCGCACGCGTTCGATCCCACGCCGCGCGATCTCGCGCGCCTTCACGGGGCGGACCTCGTGCTGGCCAACGGACTGGGCCTCGAAACCTTCCTGGACAAGGTACTCGAGGCCGGCGCATCCAGCCGCCAGTCCATCGTCATCGTGTCCGAGGGCCGGACGCCGCGCGGATGCGGGGCGGAGGAGCACCACGCGCACGACCACGGCGAACACGACCCGCACGTCTGGTTCGATCCCACCTGGGTGCAACAGTGGGCGGACAATATCGCCGCGGCGTTTGCGACGCGCGATCCGGAGCGCGCGGGGGACTATCGCCGGCGCGCGGACGCGTATAAGGCGGAGCTGGACCAGCTCGATGCGTGGATTCGCGCGGAGTTTTCGTCCATTCCCGCCGAACGCCGCGTGGTGGTGACGGACCACGACGAATTCGGCTACCTCGCGGACCGCTATGCGCTCACCGTCGTCGGCGCGCTGCTGCCGACGGTCACCACGGTGGCGGAGGCTTCCGCGCGTTCCCTCGCCGACTTGCAGGCGCGCATGCGCGAGGCCGGGGCGCGCGTGCTCGTCGTCGGCCACTCCGCCAGCCCGGCCCTCGCGGAGCAGGTGGCGCGGGATGTCGGGGGACGCGTCATCCGCCTGCGCACGCACACACTCGGCGAGCCGGGCGGCGAGACGGCGACCTACATCGGTTTCATGCGCGAAAACGTGCGCGCGCTCGCGGAAGCCCTGCGCGAAGGCGGACCGTGAACCAACCCGCGCCATCCGAGCCGCTGCTGTTCCGCCATGTCACGCATACGCCGGGCTCGGCGGCGGTGGAACTCGACCGCCTGGCCGTGCGCTACGGCGAACGCCTCGCGCTCGACGCGGTCACCCTGCGCGTGCCGCCGGGCGAACACCTCGCCATCGTCGGTCCGAACGGCGCGGGCAAGACCACGCTGTTCAAGGCCCTGTCCGGCCTGCTGACCCCCTCCGAGGGGCGCGTCCAGGTCTTCGGGTCGCCCCCGCGCCGGCACGCCTGCATCGCCTACCTCGTGCAGCGCAGCCAGGTGGACTGGGACTTCCCAGTCACCGTGCGGGATGTGGTCCTGATGGGCCGCGTGCGGGAGATCGGCCTGTTCCGCCGTCCGCGCGCGGCGGATCGCGCCTTTGCGGACGAATGCCTGGCCTGCGTCGGCCTCGGCGCGCTGGCGGGGCGGCAGATCGGCGAACTGTCCGGCGGCCAGCAGCAACGCATGTTCATCGCCCGCGCGCTTGCGCAGGAGGCGTCGATCCTGCTGCTGGACGAGCCGTTCACGGGGTTGGACCTCCAGACCCAGCACGGCCTGCTCGACCTGCTTGAACGCCTGAGCGCCCGCGGCGTGACATGTCTCGTCGCCACGCACGACCTCGACCTCGCGGCGGCGCACTTCGACCGGATCCTGTTGTTGAACCGCACCGTCGTCGCGTGCGGCCCGCCGGCCCACGTCTTCCAGACGGAACACCTGACCGCGACCTTTGGCCACCACGCGCGGACCATCCGCACAAACGACGGCCTGGTCATCATCGACGGCGCGTGCTGCGCGCCGGGGGAGGCCCGCCGTGGCTGAAGTGTGGAATTGGATCGCCGAGCCGATGCAGTACGCGTTCATGACGCGGGCGCTCGCGGCGGTGATGATGGTCGGCGTGGTCTGCGCGGTGCTGGGCGCCTTCGTCATCCTGCGCGGCATGGCGTTCATGGGCGACGCGCTATCGCACGCGATCCTGCCCGGCGTCGCCGCGGGCTATCTCGTGCATGGCGGCGCGCGCGGCCCGCTGTTCTGGTGGGCGCTGGGCGCGGCCATCCTCTCGGCGCTCGGCATCGGCGCGATCAGCCGCGGCTCGCGCCTGCGCGAGGACACCGCGATCGGGATCATCTTCGCCGGCATGTTCGCGCTCGGCATCGCCATCGTCTCCACAAGCCGCAGCTATGCCGTGGATGTGACGCACATCCTGTTCGGCAACGTGCTGAGCGTGAGCCCGACGGACTTGTGGCGCATCGGCGTGTTCGGCGCGGGCGCGCTCGGGCTCGTCGCGCTGCTGTACAAGGAACTGCTCGTGCTGACGTTCGACCCGATCCTCGCCGCGACGCTCCGCCTGCCGGTGCGCCTGTTGCATTACCTGCTGCTCATCCTGCTCGCACTGGCGGTCGTCCTCGCGCTGCAGGCCGTCGGCGTCGCGCTCGTCATCGCGCTGCTGGTGACCCCCGCCGCCACCGCGTCGCTCCTCACGCGGCGCCTGCCCCGCCTGATGCTGGCCGCCGCCCTCATCGCCGCGTTGTCCGGCGCCTCGGGCCTGTACCTCTCCTACTACTTCGGCATCGCGCCCGGCCCCGCCATCGTGCTCGTCTGCACGGTTTTCTTCCTGCTCGTGTTCCTGTGCGGCGCCAACCGCCGCCGCACGCGCACATGAATCGCCAGTTGACGCGGAACCTTAATCCGCTAGCGTGATGCGCATGGCCGACACCCTGATCAGTGATTTGCTGGCGCGCGCGCGCAAGCCGCTGCTTTCGTTTGAGTTTTTCCCGCCGAAGGACGACACCGCGTGGGCGGCGCTCCGCGCCACCAGCGAGGCGCTGCGCCCGCTCAAGCCGGATTTCGTCACCTGCACCTATGGCGCCGGCGGCTCGACGCGTCAGCGCACGCTCGACGTGTGCGGCCTGCTGCGCGACATGGGCTTCAGCCCGGTGATGCCCCACCTGACCTGCGTCGGCCACAGCCGGTCCGACCTGGAGGGCATCCTCCGCGAATGGCGCCAGCACGGGTTCCGCAACATCATGACCCTGCGCGGCGACCCGCCGCGCGGCTACTCGCAATTCCGTCCCGCGCCGGACGGCTTCATCCACGCGGCGGAACTCGTCGCGCTCATCAAGAGCGAGCATCCCGACATGTGCTGCGGCGTCGCGGGCTATCCCGAGGCGCATCCGGAATCCGTCTCCCCGGAGGCGGACATCCGCCACCTGAAGGCCAAGGTCGACGCCGGGGGTTCGTTCGTCACGACGCAGTTGTTCTTCGACAACGCGCACTACTACGCCTTCGTGAAGAACTGCCGCAAGGCCGGCATCACCCAGCCGATCCTGCCCGGCCTGCTCCCGGTGATTTCACTGAAACAGGTCCAGCGCATGTGCGCGATGTGCAAGACCGCGCTGCCGGACGCGCTCGCGCGCGAGCTGGAAGCCGCGGGCGGCGAGGGGGAAGCCGCCGAACTCGTCGGCATCCGCTGGGCGGAGCGGCAAATCGAGGACCTGCTCGCCCACGGCGCGCCGGGCATCCACCTCTACATTCTCAACCGCGCCAAAGCCGCGCTTTCAGCGGAATTGCTGCGCTTCTTCGCCAATCGATAGCCATCGCCGGCGAAGCATCGCGCCCGGACTTGACCCGTGCCATTTGCAGCGTATGCTGTTTGATATATCAATCAACGGGTTCACCAATGACCACCGAAGTCTGGAAAAGCTACGAAGACAATCTGCTGACGCACAGTGCGGCGCATTACCTGATGACGATCCACGAGCTGCTCGCCTCGCAGGGTTATGCGCGGGTGACGGACATCGCGAAGCGGCTGAACATCACGCGCGGCAGCTGCTCCATCAGCCTGAAACCGCTGAAGAAGCGCGGCCTCGTGGTGGAGGACGCCAATAAATTCCTGTCGCTGTCGGAGGAGGGCCGCCGCATGGCGGAAATCGTCGAGCGCAACGATGAGCTGCTCGAGATTTTCCTGCGCGACGTGCTCGGGGTGGACCCGGACCAGGCCGAGGTGGACGCCTGCAAGATCGAACACCTGCTCAGCATCGAGAGCAGCGTGAAGCTGTGCAACTTCATCGAGTGCATCCAGTCCGACGACAAGGCCGCCAAAGCCTTCAAGAAACTGCTCGAAAAATCGAAGACCCACTGCAAGCACGAGGCGAAGAGCTGCCCGCACTGCCAGGACACCTGTTTCTTCGAGGCGCAGACGGTCACGCCGACGCGGCGCGCCACCTCGCACTAATCTAACCGGTCACTCACCGTCGTTTGACGGCCTTTTCGTGGACTTGCTTCACGGGAGGGTTCGTCATGGTGTACGACCGCATTCGATACGAAGAACACGATCGTCGCGCCGGCCTGCGCGCGCAGGGGCGCCCCGTCGACCGCGTCAACTGGCACCGCATGGTGAAGCCGTTGCGGGAGCTGGCGGGACTTGAACCCGACGCGAATTTCTTCAGCCTGCTTGTGCGCATCTGCTCGCGCTACGCCTTTTCCTACCGCCCCCAACCCGCCCCGACCGTACCCGCGCCCGAGCCGCTCACCGGCGCGTGGGCGCAATCCCCGCGCATCGGCCTGTTCGTCGACGCGCCCGACCACCTGAGCGGCGTGGCGCGGACGCTCGGCCACTGGCAGCGCGAAGCGGACCGACAGGGCGTGGGCCTGCGCATGCACGGCGCCGCGCCGCAACCGGCGGCGGGCGGACCCATGACAATCTTCCCGGCGGTCGGCACGTTCGGCATGACCGCCTATCCCGGGCTCTTCCTGCATGTGCCGCCGGTCCGCGAGGTCCTGCGCTACATGAAGCAGTGCGAATTCGACATCGTGCACCTCTCCACCCCCGGCCCGATGGGCCTCACCGGCCTGCTGGCCGCGCGCCTCGCGGGGCTCCCGGTGGTCAGCACGTTCCACACGCATTTCCCGTCCTACGCCGCGCGCCTGCTCCGCGACCCGGCGCTGGAGGAACTCACCTGGGCGTTTATGCGCTGGTTCTACCGGCAGATGGACGCCGTGGCGGCCCCCACCCCGACGATCCGGCAGGAACTCATCGACCACGGCTGCCTGCCCCAGCGCGTGCGCGTCGTCGGTCGCGGCGTGGACACCGAACTCTTCCACCCCGGCCGGCGGTGCGAAGAGTTCCGGCGCGCCCATGTCCATCCGCATCGCACGGCGTTCCTCTACGTCGGACGCCTCTCGCGCGAAAAGAATCTCCCGCTCCTCGGCGAATCCTTTAAACGGCTCGCCTCCGAGCGCCGCGATGCCTGCCTGCTGGTCGTCGGCGAGGGGCCGTATCGCGCGGAAATGGAATCCGCGCTCGCGGGGCTTCCCGTGCGATTCCTCGGCGCGCTGCATGGCGAAGCGCTCGCGACGGCGTATGCCTCGTCGGACGCCTTCGTGTTTCCCAGCGAGACCGACACGCTCGGCAACGTCGTGCTGGAAGCACAGGCGGCGGGTCTTCCCGTCATCGTCTCCGGACAGGGCGGGCCGAAGGATTGCATGCAGGACGGCATCACCGGCCTCGTGCTGCCCGCCCTCTCCGCCGGCGGCCTGGCCCGCGTCCTCGCCGAAAGCTGCGAACGCCCGGAATCGCTCCGCGCCATGGGCCGGGCGGCGCGCGCCTACAGCCGACGCTTCACGCACGCCGCCTCCTTTGAAGCCTTCCGCCGCATGCACGACGACGTCCTCGCCAAACGCCTCGCCGTGCGCTGACCGGGGCCACTCGCAAGGTCGTTGGTCCCTTAGAATGCGCGGTCAGGAGAACCTTTGACTTACCGCGCGTCCCGCCTTACGGCGGACATTTTCATAAGCCCTCAAGCAAGCCGCATCCGGACATAAAACCATCGCCAAGGGCATCGCGGACTAGATTGCGGCAAAGCCAGACGGTCAGCCAAGCGCCGCCA
Source organism: uncultured Verrucomicrobiota bacterium (assembly GCA_937996795.1). GTDB lineage: Bacteria > Verrucomicrobiota > Kiritimatiellia > CAIVKH01 > CAIVKH01 > JAMLJG01. Next base: position 38,820 of record CALKUH010000022.1, read on the forward strand.
TGATTTCCCAAGCAATGCAAGAGATCGGGAGTTAGGGCGAACCGCATGGTGGCACTGGACGGGCGTTGTCCAAAATCACGCTGTCCACCAAAGCCAAGACCGCCGAATGCGCGAGGTGAAAAAATAATCGCCGAGCAAAAACATAGATCGTGAGCTCACAAAAAATGTCGCATCTAGCTCATTTACAAGACATTACACAATTGACGCGAGCCCTATCGTTCAGCACCACGCCAAATACATGCAGATTATGTTGACTGGATGAACATGGTCATGTATCTTCCTCGTTATGAACTCCGAAGAGTCACTCCGCAAAGAAGCGTCCTCCTCGAAACAACTACGGGACACTACATCAGACATCCCGATGGTGTCTCTTCCCGATGCGGTGGCCCTTGTCAGGACCATCCACGACAAAGGCCTCGAAAACGCACCAATGCTGGATGTCGCGAAAGGGTGTGGATACACCAACGCTACATCCACTCCATTCTACCGAAAGATGACCGCCGCTAGGTTGTTCGGGCTGGTAAACACCTCCGGGGCTGGCCTTACAGGGCGTGCGTTGGACTACTTCAAGCCGCACGTTGAACATGGCGACAAGATCGCACTTTTATCTGCCATCAGGGGCATCAAGCTATATTCGGATACCCTAGACAGCTATGAGCGCAAGAAACCTAATGTTCAGCTTATCAGCAATAGTTTCCAGCGGTCCCTGTCGATCACGGATGGCTGTGCCGGAGTGTGTGCGCAGGCGTTTGTTGAGTCTGTCAGGTTTGCCGGCTTGATCGATGAACACGGGGCCATATCCCTAGTTGGCGCATCTTCTGTCAAACAGATCGCCCAACCACCAATAGCGACCAAAATTGAGTCAGAGGCTCCAACGAGGGAAGACTGCATTCCGGTCGATTCTCAGCGGTACCCGCTTATCCTCGACGCGAAGACCAAACGTACAGTTGTCGTATATGCCCCACCAATTACCAAAACGGAATTAGAGCGAATCAAGAACTGGCTGGAGTGGCAACTTGTGGTCGAAGATCGGTAAGAAGCTTCAAGCAGTAAAAGGTCGAGGCGAAAAATGAGAAAGACATATAGAAGGCGCCCCGCATTTTGAGCCGAGTGCGGCCAGCGCGATAAAAAAGGCACCGGGCCGCGTGGCGACTTGATTGGCGTCAGCACCACGCGGCCCGGGAGGTTCTATCCAATTCCCAACGTGCATTGGCTAAGCAGCACGCGGAAACCGCCCCGAAGGGCTTAACTGTCGAAGGTACGTTACCTACCCCTCGGGCTCCGGTCAAGCCTAGGCTTGCCAGAAAGACACTGCCATGAAAATGCGTAAGTGCCCGGGACCCGGCTATGTCCTGATCTTTCGCCCGTACTTCACGACGAAGAACGGGAAGATCGTCTTCGCCGGACCTGGCCGCGTCTTCCCCATGTGGGTCAAGGCGTAGGCCGTGAGTAGCCGGGCGCACCACTCGGTGCGCCCGGCGTTACTTACGCAATTTGATTTATGTTTGCCCACCCAAGAACGACAGGCATGGTGTGGCCCAATATGAATTCGTTAACCACGGATCGGCAGATGCCAACTCCATCTTGCTCCTCGCCTTCTTCAAAACATCCGGTTGACCATGGCGGGCGCAAGACACACACCGGATCGTAGTCGAGAATGCCTTCGGTTCACAAATCGATTACGCGCATCTCTTGTGAAATTCCACAGAAATGGTCCCGCTCAAAATCTATATCCGGACTAAGTGCATGGGCACTCGCGTGGTGTGTATCACGGGCAACCTCGACCATCGGAACATCGGCATATCAGACGCGGAGCTGGCGAAAACAGACCATGCGCATGTTCATGCGCCAGCCTGCCCGCACGAGCAGGTGCCCTTTACAGACATTCCAGAATCACGAGGTACCTATCGCCATGAACCTCAATTTCTGTCGCATTCCCCCACAAACAATGACCGCCGGCATCAAGGGCCACTATTCAGAACAGCGAATTGAAGTGCAGTTCCCGTGCTCATCGAAATTCAAACCACTCCAGCATCAACCGCACTCGCGAATTGAACGCGCGGCGCGTTTTGGTATCTTAACGTGTTTTAGCGGGGGCCCCATGACGATTCGCCACTTCAACATCTGCTTCCTCTGCGCCGCGTTGTTCGGCGCCACACTCGCCACCGCCCAGCACCCGGCGACGACCAATGCACCGCGCCTCGTCTGCGACGAGCCGGTGTTCGACTTCGGCACGCGCGATCCGTCCGAACCGGTCGAGCACACCTTCCTCCTCCGCAACGAAGGCACGCTGACGCTCGAGATCTCCCGGGTCCATGCCTCGTGCGGTTGCACGGTGGCCAATATTTCCGAGCGCAGCGTGCCGCCGGGCGGCGAATCGAAAATCACGTCTCGCCTCTCCCTGCAGGGCCGCATGGGGCCTCAGCACAAGACCATTACCGTGGACTCGAACGATCCCGCGCAGCCGCAGATGATCCTCGCCATGAAAGGCGTCGCGGGGTACGCGGTCAATGCGCAGCCGCCCCAGGTCATGCAGCCGCGCGTGCAGCCCGGCTCGCAGCCGTCCGCCGACATCATCATCTCCGGCGCGGACGAAACGCCGTTCCGCATCACCGCCGTGGAATCCACCTCCGACCGACTCGCCGCGACCGTCACGCCGATGCAGGAGAACCGCGCCTATCGCGTCACGGTCGCGCTGAAGGACCCGCTGCAGGCGGGCACGTTTTCAGCGCAGGTCGTCATCCAGACGGATCATCCCAAACGCGGCCGCATCGAGGTGCCGGTCTCCTTCGTCGCCCAGCGCGAATTGATCGTGGTCCCCCGTGAAATCAGCCTGCCCGCCACCTCGGCCGAGCCGCTCTCGCGCTTCGTGATCGTGCGCTACGCCGACAACCAGAGCGTCGTCCTGACCGGAGTCGAACCGCCCCTCCCGGGCGTCACCCTCGACACCCAGCCCTTCGGCCAGAACGGCCTCCGCATCGTCATGAACAATCTCGTGCCGGGCGCCGACCTGAATGGGCGCGTCCTGCGCATTCATCCGCGCGAGGGCGATCCCATCGAGGTGCCGATCCGCGTGGCCGGAGCGGGGAACTAAGCCGCATGGGATGGCGTCTCCATCCCTGGCGCCAGCTCGCCGTCCTGCTTGCGGCGGCGCTCGCGCTCGGCCTCGCCGCCCAGGCGTTTTCACCCCGGCGCATCCCGTGGACCGCGGACTGGTCCGCGCACGTCCAGACCAAGGCCCTGCGCGCGGGTCTCGCGCTCGCCACCACGGGCGAGGCGCGCGCGTTCGTGGAATCCGGCGCCGCCCTCCTGCTCGATGCGCGGGTGCCCGCCGACTACGACGCGGGCCGGCTGCCCGGCGCGCTGTCCTTCCCGATCGAGGACCGCGCGAATGCCTATGCGATGTACGCCGAACTCTTCACCCCCGAACAACGACTGCTTGTCTATTGCTCGGGCCAGACCTGCGAGGAGTCCCTCCAACTCAGCCTGTTCCTGCTGGAACAGGGACACACCAACCAGGTGTTGTACGTGGACGGATTCAAGGCCTGGCAGGAGGCGGGGCTCCCGGTCGAAAAATGAACGGCGCCTGCACACCTGCTCCCTGGCGCCCGCATGTGGCGTGGATCGGCTGCGTCCTTCTCGCCACGGTCTTCGCGTTTGCCGCCGTGCCCAAGATCGCCAACCCGGAGGCGTTTTCCGAAGTGGTCTACCGCTATCACCTGCTGCCCGACGCCCTGGTGAACGGCGTGGCCGTCTTCCTGCCGTGGTTCGAGGCCGTGTGCGCGATCGCCCTTGTGGCGGGCACGCGCTTTCGCAAGGGCGCGCTGCTCGGCGTCGGACTCATGCTCCTGGTCTTCATCGCCGCGATGGCGATCAACCTGCACCGCGGCGTGAACATCAGCTGCGGCTGCTTCTCCGTCTCGGGGGAAGGCGCGGCGATGTCCTGGGTCAACATCGCGCGCAACATCGGCCTGTTCGCCATCACGGCGCTCGCGTGGCGCTGGACGCCGCGCGACCTTTGGACAGAAAAGACCGGGACCTAAAACTCGAAATAGCGCCGCATATTGTCAGACAGTGTCCGTCGCAGGTCTGGCCCAAGACTGCCCAGAACGGTCTTCACAAGCGTCTTCTTTAGGGTAAACAATTTGTTCGCCCGAACTGCGGAGGACTTTTTGAGCCCCGTTCTCCCGAACTCGAGATGACTATCTTCTATGACCATGTCGTACACCGAATCCCTATCCGTATTCGACGTGATCATCAAAAACACAGCGTCTTCGCGAACCCTGTTTTCGGCATCTGGAGAAACAAGCACCGCCGGCCTGACCTTGATCGCGGAGAGGTCGGTAAACGGATAAGCCAGCAACACCACGTCCCACTTCTTCATCGTGCCTACTTGGAGAACTCGTAGATGTTCTCCTCGTCGGCATCCAGGAAGCGGTAGGTTCCTTCCATCGCCGCCGCATGAAGAAGATCCGCGTCCGTCATCTCGGCTATGGTCGGAACCGTCGGAAATACAACGCTAATTGTGGTAAATGTAGTCATGTTGTCGGCCTTTCGACCGATTTCATCCGGACTATCGGCCACGCGCACAACGGCATCATCCAGGACCTTTTCATTCATTGCGCACCTCTAGCTCTTTAACGGTGAACGGCCTTTGCAGAACAGGAACTCCGTCGCAAAGAAGATCAATCCTGTATGCACCGGCTTGATGGAATTGCACATTCCGGAGATCAAAGTTGATTTCGACGATATGCAAAGGGCTGTCGAAACGAATTCTCCCCTTGAGAGCAAAGCACGGGGCTTCATCCAAGCCGTCGCCTTCTCGACTGCACCGGACCTCCGCATCTACTTCCCCATGTCCACCGGTCACGGACACAAATACGCACATATGCGGGTGCGCGCAAGGAAACTGTCGCGCCTGCACATTATTGAAGATTCCGATCAGGCTCCGCTTCTTTGTATCCTGATCGGTTATGACCTGATCGCATATGATCAGCGCCAGCCCGATCGGCTTCACTTTCCCCGAGTTCATATGCCTAACCTCTCGTCGGTCCTGATATTACACCAAACAGGCGGCGCAATAAAGCACTCAGTCCACCCACCCGCAAGCCGGTTCTTCTTGCGGCCTTCCATTGAGTTTTCGCCGCCTACAAATTGCCCGACACGCCGAGGACGACGAGGATGCGGTCGAGGTCGTCGGAGGAGTAGTAGTCGATCTCCAGCGTGCCCTTCGCCTTGCGACCATTCGGCAGGGTGCGGCACGGGCTCAGGCGAACCGCGGTGCCGAGTTTCTGGTGCAGCTCGTCGGTCACGTGCTGGATGTGCTCCGCCGGGATGTCCGCCGCGCGCGGGCGCGCCCGGGGCTTGCCGCGCTTCAGCCGGTTCACGAGCTTCTCGAGGTGTCGCACGGACCAGTCTTCCTGCACCGCGCGCTGGGCCAGCGTCTCCTGCTCACGCACCTCTTCGACCCCGAGCAACACCTTCGCATGGCCCGGCGACAACCGCTGCTCGGCCACGAGCTGGCGGACCAGCGCGGGCAGGTCGAGCAGGCGCAGCGCGTTCGCAACCGACGAACGGGCCTTGCCGACGCGCGTGGCGATCTCCTCCTGCGTCAGGTTGAATTTTTCGGCGAGCGCGCGGTAGCCCTCGGCTTCTTCAATGAGGTTCAGGTCGGCGCGCTGCAGGTTCTCGATCAGCGCCAGTTCCAGCGCGGAACGATCCGACACCTCCATCACGATCGCCGGCACGTCCGCCAGGCCCGCCGCCTGCGCCGCGCGGAAGCGGCGTTCGCCCGCGATCAACTCATAGCCCCTGCCCGAGCGCCGCACGAGCAGCGGCTGCAACACGCCATGCTCGCGCACGGACTGCACCAGCTCCGCGAGCGCCGCCTCGTCAAACACCTGGCGCGGCTGCCATGCGCCGGCACGGATCGAACCCACCGGCAGGCGCGCGACGCCGGGACCCGGGGCTGCGTCCGACGGCACAGCCGGCGCCGCCGGAGCGGGCGACGGCGGGGCGACCGGCGTCGAATCCTTGATCAACGCGCCCAATCCCCGACCCAATCCACCACCCGGTTTCGCGGCCATAACAACGTGCTCCTTGGCCCGCCTTTATCGGGCACGCCCGCAAACCCGTCAATCTGGAAGAAGGGATGGAGGAAGGGACGCTGGACGGGGGCAAGGGACGCGTGAAAGAGCCCCCTCGTCCCTCGCACTCGTCACCCGCCCATCCTCCGTTGCCTTTTCCACAGCCCGTGCTAGATTCGCCGGCCTATGAGCACTGCGTACCCCTTTTGGAAAATGCACGGCGCGGCCAACGACTTCATCGTCGTGGATGACCGCGAGCAGACATTCCCCACCGACCCCGCGTGGCTGCGCGGCGTGATGGCGCGCCGGATCGGCGTCGGCTCCGAAGGCGTGTTGCTGATCCAACCTTCGAACGCGGCGGATTTCCGCATGCGGTTCTACAACCCGGATGGCGGCGAGGTGGACATGTGCGGCAACGGCGCGCGCTGCATCGCACGGCTCGCATTTGAACTCGGCGTCGCGCCCTCGCCGATGCGCTTTGAAACCGGCGCGGGCATTGTGCACGCGGAGGTCTTCGAGGAGCAGGTGCGGCTCACCATGACCACGCCGCACGACTGGCGGCTCGGCGGGGAACTCATCCTCGACGGCGCGACCTACCGGTATGACTTCGTGGACAGCGGCGTGCCGCATGTGGTCGTCCAGGTCCCGGACCTCGCCGCCGTCGATGTGGCCCGGCTCGGCGCCGCCATCCGGCACCACGCGGATTTCGCGCCGAAGGGCACGAACGCCAACTTCATCCAGATCACCGGTCCCAACGCGCTCGCCGTGCGCACCTATGAGCGCGGCGTGGAAGGCGAGACCCTCGCGTGCGGCACCGGCATCGTCGCCGCCGGGCTGCTCGCCGGAAAGACCGGGCGCGTGCAGGCCCCCGTGCAGGTCACCCCCGCCAGCGGCGATGTGCTCACAGTGGACTACCAATTGACCCCCGAAGGCGCCGACGCCGTCACCCTGACCGGCCCCGCGGTCCATGTGTTCCGCGGCGAGCTGTTTTATTAGGGGGAAGAGGGTGTCGGGTTTCGGGTGCCGGGGAAGAACACCGGATCGAATGTTGAACGGCGCTTTCCGGAACCCCGAACCCTATAGCCGCTCTTCCGCCTTCACTTCCTCCCACACCTGATCCAGCTCGGCGAGGGGGAGGTCGGACACGGTCCGGCCGCGGGCGTGGATTTTTTGTTCCAGCGCGTCGAACCGGCGGACGAATTTGCGGATGGTCTGGTCGAGCACTTCCTCGGCGTTGTGGCCGGCGAAGCGGCTGACATTCACGGCGGCGAACAGCAGGTCGCCGATCTCCTCGCGAATCTCGTCCTCTTTTCCGCCCGCGAGCGCGGCGCGGATTTCGGCCAGCTCCTCCTCCAGCTTCGCGAGCGCGCCGTCGATTCGATCCCAATCGAATCCGACGCGCGCGACGCGCTGCTGGACCAGGTGCGCGCGGCGCAGGGCGGGAAGGGAGCGCGGGATGCCGTCGAGCGTCTGGCGCGGTTTGTCGCCGCGCTCGGCTTTCTTGATGGCCTCCCAGTTCTTGAGGACCTCCGCCGGGTTGTCCGCCGTGGCGCTGCCGAAGACATGCGGGTGGCGGCGCACCAGTTTGTCGCCGATGGCGCGGGCGACGTCGTCGAAGGTAAAGGCGCCCGCCTCGGTGGCGATCTGCGCGTGGAACACCACCTGGAGCAACAGGTCGCCGAGTTCCTCGCGCAGCAGGCTGCGGTCGCCGCTGTCAATCGCGTCGAGCACCTCGTGGCTCTCCTCCACGAGATGATCCTTGAGCGACGCGTGGGTTTGTTCGTGGTCCCACGGGCAGCCGCCCGGTCCGCGCAGGATGCGCATGATGTCGAGCAGGCGCGGCAACGGCGCGCCCTCCGGCGGGCGATGGCGCGGGGCCGGGCCGGCGGGAGGGGTGTCCGACATGGGCGCAGGCCGCTGCGTCAGCGCAGCGGCGGGATCAGGGCGTCGAGCAATTCCGCCGCGCTGATGTCGTCCCAGCTGTCGAGGATGAGGTCGGCGCCGCCGAAATCCTGGTGGCTCGTGAAGCTGTCGGGTACGGCCACGGAGCGCATGCCCGCGGAAAGCGCCGATTTGCAGGACGCATGGCTGCTGCCGAACGCGACGCAGAAGCGGGGTGTCTTGCCGAGCTGTTTGACGACCTTGAGCCAGGCGTCCGCCCGCGGGAACGGCTTGTCGTCGTCATTGAACACATAGAGCTCGATGCCGCGGGTATCGAGTCCCGCGGCGTCCGCCGCGCGGCGCGCGCACGACTCCGGCAGTCCCGTGACCGCGGCGATCGGCAGGTTGCGGGCGGCGGCGGCTTTGAGGACGCGGTCCAACCCGGAATTCAACTTGAGCGCGTTCGCGCTCAGGCGATCCGACAGGCCGCCGGAGAGTGATTGCGTCAGCTCCGCCGCGTTGATCTGGGAACCGGCGGCGGCGGCGAGTTGGGCGGCCTGGTGGGCGATGGTGCCGCCGCACCGGGCAAAGAGGCCCTGGTCGAGCTTGAGGCGGCGGGCCGCAAAAAAGTCGCGCGCGAGTTCGAACAACACCTGGCGGGTGGCGAGCGCCACGCCCTCGAGCTCAAAGATCAGCGCGGCGGGTGGCGGGGTTCCCGCGCTGGCGCGGGCGGTGGTCGTCTGGGCTTCGGTGGTGCTGGACATAAATGTGAGGCTCCTTCTGCGACAAATTCCAAGCGAGCGTTGGAGAATAGGAGGCGAACGCCAGTCGGTCAAGAGCCCAAGCGCGCCTCAACATTCTCCGCGTCTCCGTGCGCTCCGCGGCAAAAAAATCCGCGGATCGTCAACGGGGACGGCGGCGCGGTCAGGCGCGGTCGGATTTCCAGGCGGGGACGACGTGCCGCACGGTGATGTCGCCGCCGGGTTTCAGCACGTGGTTGCCGGGCACAAGGCCGGTGTCGTTGAGCGCCTCGCCGTCCCAGTCGCCGCGCGTGATCTTGTATTCCACGGTTTCGTTGACCGGCAGGATCGCATAGCCGGACCACGCATTTTCGCCCATGCGCGTCAGCGGCAACCCGTCGGGCCGCCAGTGGCCGAGCACTTTCGCGCCGCCCGCGATGAAGACCTGCTGGCCCACGGGGAGCGCTCGCGCGGTTTTTACTTCAAAGGTGACCGTTCGCTGTGTCTTGCGTTGTTTCGGCGCCGCCATGTCATGCTCTCCTCCCGGCTCACCACCGGGCTTGTGGAACAGTGTTTTATCCTACCCCGCCCGGCGCGCCGCCGCCACTCAAAACGCCGGGTTACGCGTGGCCGGTGCCGGCGCGATGCAGGCGATACTGGCGCCGGCCGATCCGCACGCGACGCGCCTCCAGCCGTCCGTGGGCGCCGCGCTGGATCAGCAGGATGCCGCCGGCGACATGGTGTCCCGTGCCGAACGTGGAGGGGCAGACGACCGGATGGAACGCGTTCCACGACCGCGCGCCCGCGAGGCCGTGCGCGACGATGCGCGCGACGGGATAGCGCGGTTTCAGGTTGCTGAACCGTGCGGCATAGCGCGCGAGCTTGAGCAACGTCGGGCTGTGCAGGTGGCCGATGACCGTGAGTTCGATCTGCGGCAGCCGCCGCTGCACGACGGGCAGTTGCGCGAGCGCCGTCAGCGCGCTGGGATCATGGCAGAAGAGGATCACGCGCGCCCGCGCGGGCAGGCCGTGGAACGCGCGGCTGACGCTCTCGATGTGTTCGTCGCGCCGCCGCTTCCACTCCGGAATCTCCTCCGCCAGCGCCTCGGGCAGGAACAGATCGAGCGTAAACAGCGAGGAATTCACGCCGATGAGGTGATAGTCCTCGTCGCGCTCATGCCAGAACGAGGGAATCTGCAATTGCCGCTCGCCGACCTCGAGGCTATGCAGCCGGATGCCGCCCTCGCGCAACAACGTGCTGTATTTGCCGAGATCGTGGTCGCCGAAGACAAAGCGGCAGCGATCGGCGAACCGCCCGCGCACCATGTCCACCACGAGGCGGGCGCTGTCCAGCGTGGCGTGGTGGCTGAGGCCCACGCCCCCGAGGTCGCCGCCGTAGTCGCCGTTGGCGATGACCCAGTCGGGCCGGCGCCCCGCCACTTCGTCGAGCGCGCGGACAAAGGCGGTGTGGCGCCATTTCAGGTGGCCGTTCCAGAAGCGGCGGCGCACGCGGTAGAGGCCGCTGCGCCAGGCGCGCGTGATGCGGTCGGGGTGCCCGCGCAACGTGCCGTAGCTCGAGTTCGCCAGCGCGAGTTCGGCCGGGCCCACGAGGTGGATGTCGGATATGACCGCCAGGCGCATCGCGCGGATCCCGTTTAGAGTTCGCTGCCGATGCCGACGCGAATGAGCCACGCCTCGTCGAGGTCGCGCGCGGGCTCCACGCGCTCGAAGTCAACTTCGCGGTTCAACGCGTAGCCCAGCTCGGCGCTGATGCGGACGCCCGCCTCCAGCGGCATCGCGAAGCCCGCGTAGAGGTGCGTTTCGCTGAAAGAGAACTGGCGCCGCGGATCGTCCTCCTCCAGGCGGAACTCATTGACCGCGGAGTGGCGGAGCCCGCCAAAAATCTCCCATGTATTGTCGGGCCGGAAGGTCACACGGCTTTCAGGATACATCAGGTCCACCCGCACCGTGTCCGCCGGCGCGGCGCGGATGCCGAAGCGCGGATCGAACGTGCGGTCGAAACCGGGGTAGATCATGACGCCCATGACGCCGGAAATCTGCGGGTTAAACGCCTGGATGCCCAGCACCTGGAACGGCAGGAACACATCCTCCAGCGAAACATCCTGCACGTCCGAGTAAAGGCCAGGGTACACGCTCACCTGCAGCGCGCCGCCATTCCAGTTGCGCGAGAGCATGGACGCCTGCAGGCGCAGCGCCGCGAGTTGGTCGGGCAGGTCGATGCCGCCGCTGCCGTCGAGCAGCCAGAGGTCATAGAGCCCCGTGAGGTCGAGGTCGCCGAAGCCGGTGCGCCAGTAGTAGAGACCGCCACCGCCGTTCACCGACCACAGCGCCACGTCCGATCCCTCCGGCGCGTCGACATCCGCCGATGCGGTGTACCCGAATTGGGCGCGCCAGGCGGGCGCCTCCCCGCCATCGATGATCTGGCAATACGGATAACGCTGCTGCGCGAGCGACGCGACGGAGGCGGCCATCCAAACGATTGCAACAGCGGCAAGTTTTCTCATATTCGACACCTTGCAGGGGGTTGATTTCGCCACATGATGCGCCACGCGGACGGAAATTTCCAGCGCTCAACGTGGAAAGGTGAGCCGTCGCGCGGCGAATGCTTGTTGCGGCCCGGGTGAGGCGATGACGTGGACGCGCGTCAGTGATACGGCCATTCGCGCCGGCTGCGGCGGAACCCGTCGTCCCCGTGTGAAACCGCCTTGCGATAGATATCCGCCCTCGCCGCCTCGGGCGGTTCCGATGCGACGGTTGGCGCGCGCGGTCCCGGGTCGGACCACGAGGCGTACACCGTATCCAAATACGCCAGCTGCGCGTCGCGCACCGGTCGCAAATTCAAGGGCACAGACTCGGGGCCTTTCATACTGGCTTTATCCAGCATCAACCATGCCAAAGCACTCCACACCGCCTCCCGGCCCCTCCGCGACGCAGACTTGAACAATCGGACCGGCCCCTCTCCGTTCAAATTTGAACATAGCGAGGGCTTTTGTCTGAGGATGAGGCGAGAAAGTAAAACATTTCAGTGGAGCAGCTACCCGCCGCACGACCCACCGATTGTGGTCAGCCAGGAATGATTCCACAAGCCTTCGCGGGTTATGCGCTTCAGTTGCGACACAGCCGCCGCATCCTGCTCCGGCAAAAGCGCCTGTGCAAACTCCTGTGAACAGGCGCTGGCACTGATCTTGCTCTTTTAAGAGCCATGCACGGGGGACCCATGAAGCACTGGACTGTTCGCTGGTTGGCCGCGCTTTGGCTGGGGTTGGTGATGGGGCCGTTCGCGTGGAACGCCGCGCAGGCGGTGCAGCCGATCACCTCGATCCAGGCGTACTTCGACAGCCTCAGCGATCCGACCAACGATTTCGCGGCGCCCGGCGCGGGCACCGGCGCGTTCCCGGCCACGAACACCTACAGCACGAGCTTTACCGAGGGGCAGTTCGACAACCTGATCATCACGTCCTTTGACGTCGGCACGAACAACTTCATCTTCCGCCAGCTCGCGGAAAAAATCTCCATCGTCCGCGTGGACAACGCCTCGATCACCGGCGCGCACCACATCCTGCTCTACGACCAGAACGGCCCCATCGTCGGCGTCACCAACATCTCCCTCTCGTCGCAATACGCGGGCACGATGGAGGAGATCCTGCTGGCGAGCATCATCAACCGCGGCGTGGACAACGTGTTCTGCAACACGGGCAACGGCGACGGCAACAACAACAACATCGAGCGCATCGACTATCTCTTCGACGACGGCTATCCCGCGTATGGCGACCTGAACCGCAAGGGATTCATGGTGATGGACCGCGGCGGCAACGACGCGTTGTGGATCAACGCGATCCTGGCCCTCGACACGAACGGAAATCCCGCGGCCTACGCGAACCCGGTGTTCCTCTCAACGACGAACTGGGGCAACTCCGGCATCTCGCTCGACACGATCGTGTACCGCGGCTACGACGAAAACTTCCGCCCCTCCGCCGACGTCGGCCCGCAGCAACTGACCGGCCAGTACGTCGAATGGACGGAATTCGGCATCCAGACCAACACGCTGGTGTACGGCTACTCGCTGGCCGCCGCCGACATTTCCGCGACGCAGAACTGGCTGGATGTCTCCAGCTTCCCGCTCAACACGACGGAAGGCAGCGCCTCGGGCGGCCTCGACCTGATGAGCGGCGGCGCGCTGGTGCTCGACGAGCGCGACAACGCCTCCATCGGCGACTATGTCTGGAACGATCTCGACCAGGACGGCATCCAGGACGCGGACGAGCCGGGCGTGTACGACGTGCTGGTGCGCGTGTGGGACAGCACGGGCACGAACCTCGCCGGCCAGGCGCGCACGGACACGAACGGCTTCTACGCGGTGTATGCGCTCGAGTCGGGCGTCTACCAGATGGAGGTCGTGCTGCCGACGAACTGGATCGTGTCCGCGCAAAACGTGGGCCCGGACGATTTCATCGACAGCGACATCGACACCAACACCGCCCGCACGGCGTTCCTGTTCCTGCCGCCCCGGACGACGAATTTCCAGCATGACGCGGGCATCTTCCTGCCGCCGACGGACCTCGGCGTGACGAAGACGGTGACGGACAACAACCCGCGCGTCGGCACCAACCTGGTCTTCACGCTGAGCGTGACCAACTTCGGCGACTTCACCGCGCAGGATGTGGTGCTCACCGACCTGCTGCCCGCGGGCCTGAACTACACCGGCCACTTCGCGACCGCCGGCTCCTACATCCCCACCAGCGGCCTGTGGAACGTGGGCACGCTGACGACCGGCGCGGGCGCGCGCCTGACCATCACCGCGCGGGTGGATCTCGCCAGCGGCGGGTTCGTGATGACCAACACCGTCCGCGTCACCGGCTCGGACCGGCCCGACACGAACACGCTGAACAACACGGCGAGCGTCGTCATCACCGTGCGCGCGCTGGACATCGCGGTCGGCAAATCGGTGAACGATCCCCTGCCCGACATCAACGAAGTCATCACCTACGTCGTCACCGTGACGAATCGCGGGCCCGACAACGCGGTCAACGTGACCGTCACCGACGTGATCCCCGCGGGCATCACGTTCAGCAACGCGTCGGCGACCGTCGGCAGCTACACGGTCAGCAACGGTCTCTGGACGATCGGCCCGATGGCCAGCGGCGCGGTCGCGAGCCTGACCATCACCGCGCGGGTGAACAACACCAGCGCCGGCCTCGTCATCACCAACACCGCGACGGCGAACACGCTGGGGCTCGGTGACACGAACGCCGCGAACGACAGCGCCAGCGTGATCATCAACGTGCTCGGCGCGGATCTCGGTATCACCAAGACGCCCAGCACGCAGGGTCCGTTCGCCGGCGACAACGTGGTGTACACCCTGCTCCTGACCAACAGCGGGCCGTCCACGGCGGAGGGCGTGACGGTGACCGAGCGGCTGACCAACGGGCTGATCTACGTGACCCACAACGCCAGCAGCGGCACGTACAACAACGTCAGCGGCATCTGGACCGTCGGCACGATGGTCGCGGGCGCGTCGGCCACGCTGCAAATCACCGCGCAGGCGTCCACCAACACCGTCAACCAGCTCATTACGAACCGCGCGTCGATCACCTCGTCGTCCGTGCCCGACGGCAACGGCGCGAACAACACCAGCATCGCGGTGATCGCGGTCAGCTCGCTGCGCATCACGAAGTCGTCCAGCGTCGTCTCCAACGCGCTGCCGGGCAGCAACATCACCTACACGATCATCGTCACCAACGCCGGCAGCCTGACCCACACGAACGTCATCCTGACCGACCCCCTGCCCACGGGCGTCACCTATGTGGCCAACAGCACGTTTGTCACCGCGCCCGGCAACACCACGAACAACGTGCTCGATCAGTGGAACAGCGCATCCTTCGGCAACAACAACGGCAACGTCAACTGGTCGGGAAACTGGATTGAAATTGGCGAGTCGGACGGCGTCTCGGCGGGCGACGTTGCGCGCGTGACGGATGGCGGCAACGGCGTGCTGCGCATCCAGGACAACGACAACGGCGGCGAAGGCGTGCGCCGCCAGGTCAATCTCGCCGGCGCCACGCAGGCCACATTGAGCTTCGAGTACCGCCGGGTGGGCCTCGATTCATCGAGCGACTACGTCGCGATCTCCGTGTCGAGCAACGGCGGATCGGCGTGGACGGAGCTGGACCGCATCGAGGGTCCCACCAATGACGGGTCCTACCAGTTCACGAACTTCAACATCAGCGCCTACATCGCGACCAACACGCAGATCCGCTTCCTGGGTTCCTCGACACTCGGCGGAACGGACATCGTTTATTTCGACAACATTGAGGTCTCCTGGCCCGTCGCCGGCACAAACACGGTGCAGGGTGGCGCGCCGCCCAACCTGGCATCCGGCTATACGCTGGCGCCCGGCCAGACCCTGTCGGTCACTTTCATCGCAACGGTCAACAATCCCGCCACGGTGACGCAGGTGGTGAACACGGCCTACGCGGTGAGCGACTACCAGGTGTTGCCGATCCAGGCCACGGTCAGCGACCCGATTGCTTCCACGGACCTCGGCATTTCGAAAACCGTCAATACGCCGAGTGTAAACGCGGGCAGCAACGTGGTGTTCACCGTCGTGGTGACGAACCTCGGCCCCCGCACCGCGTCCAGCGTCACCGCGACGGACCTGCTGCCGTCCGGCCTTTCCTATGTGACCAACACGGTGACCCGCGGCTCCTACAACACGAACAGCGGGGTGTGGACCATCGGCACGCTCACGAACAACACCGCCGTCACGATGACGCTGACCGCGCGCGCCAGCACGAATGTGGCGTTTGCGGGCGCGACGATCACAAACGTCGCGTTCATCTCCGGCCTTAACCTCGCGGACCTGATCCAGACGAACAACGGCGCGACCGCGACGGTGACGATCGCCGCGGCGGACCTCGTCGTAAACAAGCGCGCGAGCGAGGTGGCGCCCCTGCTCGGCTCCAACGTGCAATTCGTCGTCTCGGTCACCAACCTTGGCCCCAGCGTGGTCACCAACGCGGTGCTGACGGAGGTGTGGCCGGGTGGCCTGCGCCTGCTCTCCTTCTCCGTCAGCCAGGGCACGTACGTCACCAACACCGGCGTGTGGACCATCGGCTCGCTCACGTCGGGCGCGAGCGCGACACTCACGCTGAACGCCTCCGTCACCACGACCGTGGTCGGCCTCTATATCACCAACCGGGCCTACATCAGCTCGGCCAGCACACCCGATCCCAACACGCTCAACAACACGGGCACGGTGGTGATCCTCACCGCCAGCGCCGACCCGCTTCAGATCAGCAAGACCTCCAGCGCGGGCGGCTCTACCGCGGGCCCCGGCCAGGCGCCGCCGGGCTACACGAACACCTACACCATCATCATCACCAATCCCAATGCCTTCGCGCACACGACGATCATGGTCTATGACGAGGTGCCGACCGGCATGACCTACGTCGCGAGCAGCACGGAGATCAGCGCGCCGGAATATTTCCTGTTCGAGTGGTACGACGATTTCCGCAGCCGCTTCTACAACAACAATTTCGCGAACACGAACTTCCTGGACAACTGGGACGAAAGCGAGTCCGGCGACGACCCGCTCGCGGGCAACATCCAGATCATCTATGACCCGTTCCGCGGATCGACCTACAGCCTGCGCTTCCTCGGCGGCAGCGCGATCCAGTGGATCCGCCGCAGCGCCGACCTGAGCCAGTTCACGAACGGCACGCTGAGCTTCTCCTACCGCCGCGAGAGCCTCGAGGCGGGCGATGTCGCCCTGATGCAAATCTCCTCGAACGGCTACAGCGGCACCTGGACCACCCTGCAGCGCTTCGAAGGCCCCGCGGATGACGCGGACTACACCTCCGTCAGCTTCGACATCCGCCCCTACCTCTCCAGCAACACCGCCTTCCGCATCGCGACGACGAACACCGCGATGGGCTCGGGCGACATCGTCTGGATCGACGACTTCCGCATCAGCGCCAGCAAGGATACCTTCACCACCCGCCTCGGCGGCCTGCCGCCGTGGCTCGCGACGAACCTCTTCCTGCGCCCCGGCGACTACGCGCAGATCACCTACAAGGCCGTCGTGGACAATCCCGCGCTCGTCACGCAGGTGGTCAACACCGCGTCCGTCACCAGCGACCAGCAGGTCGCGTGGATGTATGCGTCGGTCACCGACCGCGTTGAAATCGCGGACACCGGCATCGGGAAGAGCGTCAACGATCCCCTGCCCGACGAGGGCAGCACCATCACCTTCACCATCGCGCTGACCAACTACGGACCGTTCGCCGCCACCGACGTCGTGGTGCAGGACATCCTGCCCGCGGGCCTGACCTACCTATCCAACAGCGCATCCGCCGGCACGTTCAACATCGCCAGCAACCGCTGGACGCTCGCGAGCGTCGCCACGGGCACCGTGCCCACACTGCAACTCTACGTGAGCGTCAACGCCGGCACCGCGGGCCAGACCCTCACGAACACGGCGACGATCCTTTCGCAGGTGCAGGGCGACTTCAACCCGACCAACAACACCTCGTCCGCCACGGTCCGCGTCGTGCCGCCGTTCATCATCACCGACTGCGACTACGTCGTGACGAACAACATGGTGGAGATCTACCACCAGGTCCTCAACGGCGAGCAGGTGTATGACCTGCTCTACATCGACGCCATCCGATTCCACGCCGGCCTGACCAACTGGCAGCTCGTGGACCGCCGCGCGGGCGGGCGCCTGATCGACACCGGCTCCGTCACCCGCACGGCCCCCATCAACCTCGCGGAAGGCACCCTGCGCTTCTACCGCATCTCCGCGCCCGGCTTCTGGGAACAGGACCCGCGCCGCGGCAGCCGCGAAGTCATGGCCTACGGCGTCGCCCGCATCCACCCCGGCCAAAACTGGGTGCGCCCGTGGGGCATCCCCTGCAACAACACCATCCGCGACATCCTCGAGGATGTGCTGCCCAAGGCCGGCAGCGCCGTGGCCTCAACCCGCGTGATGTGGTTCAACCGCGAGACGCAGCCGAATCTCGCGGCTACGCAGGAAGTCTGGCTCGCCAGCGGCTCCAGCAACGAATGGCTCTGCTCCTACCCGACGCCGCGCGAAGGCGAGCGCGCCGATGCCTGGCCGCTGCCGCTCGCCGACGGCTTCTGCGTGGAAATCCCCACCAACCAGCCGATGCACAAACTGCCCATGATCTTCGGCGTGCCCACGAATGCGATGATCCAGGTGGTGCCCGGCAGCAACGGCCACTCGCTGGTCAGCGTGAACCTGCCCGAAACCCTGCACCCCTCGCAGATGCGCCTGCTGCAAGCCGGTTTCCAGGGCGGCATCATCCCCCCGCAGTCCGATTGGGTCTGGAAGTACAACCGCTCGGCGCAGTTGGTGCCCGACGGCAAGATCTGGTACCGCACCAGCGACCAGACCTGGCGCTTCGACAACGGCCCCACCTTCACACTGGTTCCGACCAACTACTTCCGCCCCGACGACGCCATCGTCATCCAGCGCCGCGCGTCCTCGCCGATGGTCTGGACGAACCTCTTCAACTACACGCCCCCCACCCGGGACATGAAGCCCTGACCCCACATGACCGGTCGCCTCCATAGGTTCGGCTTGCTCGGCGGGATCGCGTTCCTCGCGATCTTCCTCGCCGCGCAATCCGCCTGCGCCGCGATCATCAACCTCTCCGCCTACGTGTACATTTCCCTGTACCAACTGGACGGCACCACGCCGCTCGCCGATGGCTCCCTCGTCCAGATCATCGGAAGCTTCGATGACGTCGCCGACCCGATGGAAACCGGCGGCGGCGGTGTCACCGGCAACACCACCGGCGACGATGTGATCCTCGCCACGATCACCATCGACAGCACCGCGCTCGGCGTCGACGGCACGTTCTACGTCAGCAACATCTACTACGAGTCCGACGACATCAAAAACATGTACATCCGCTTCTACGACTCGCCCGGCCCGCTCGCGGGCACGATCTACTGGGGCCAGTCGCCGGTCACCAACGTCGAGTTCGATGCCTTCGGTTCGATCCTCGTGGATTTCGTCGGCGGCTACTCCACCACGAACGAAGGCAACTTCGTCGTGATTCCCGAGCCGAATACGATGAACTACATTTTGATGTGGGCGGGTATGTTAGGGGCGTTGCGGGCCAGCATGCGGCGCGAGGAACGGGCGAAGAAGAACTTGAAGGAGCGGGCGAAGGGCCTCCTGGAACCCCAGGAAACCTACCTGAGAAACACCTATGATCGCTTCTAAATGCGCGATCCAGTTGATGCGGTTGGCCGGCGTGGCGCTGGCCTTCGCCGCCGGGACGGCGCACGCGCAACTGACCACGCCGCTGCACATCGGCGCGACGAATCCGATCGCCAACGAGTTTAACGTCACGCTTCCGGGCCACCACGCGGCGCCCGGCGCGCTGGTCATGGTCCTCTGGGCCTCCAACAGCGTGATCCATCCGCCCTCCGTTGACGGCACGCCGCACGCGCTCAACCCCGCCGTATCGAACGGCGCGACCGCCATCGGGCGCTCCACCGCGCCCTCCGAAAACAACCCCGGCATCTTCAGCCTCAGCCTCGCGCAGCCGCGCCCCGCCAGCGGCAAGGTCTTCGTCCGCGTGTTCAACAAGCCCACGCTCGGCGAATCCTCGTTCTACGCCGACTCGCCGGTCTTCACCCTCTCCGGCAACAAGGAATTCATCGCGGCCGTCGGCCCCACCACCAACGCGCTCGACACGGCGGACGACGACGGCGACGGCCTGCACAACTCGTGGGAAAAATCCTACGGCTCCAGCTCCTCCTCCACCGACTCCGATGGCGACGGCCTTGAGGACGGCGAGGAACACCTGCTCGGCAGCAGCCCGGTGTTGGAGGATACCGACGGAGACCGCATGGCGGACGGCCACGAGCAGCGCGCGGGCACCGGCCCGACGGACCCCGCGTCCTTCCTCGGCGTCGCCGGCATGGAACCGATGGACGCCGACCTGCGGGTCCAGTGGGCCTCCGTCACTGGTCGCCTCTATCAGGTGGAAGGCGCGCACGGCCTCATCGATGCCGTCTTCAGCAACCTGAGCGACGTCGTCGCCGCCGACACCGGCGCGGTCACCTCCGTCATCCTCACCAACGCCCTGCAAGACACGCCCCCGCTCATCCTGCGCGTCCGCCTGGTTGAAGAATAAGCCGCGCGTGCTACGATGACGGTATGAAGCGCCTCGCCCTCATCCCTCTCGCCCTGCTCCTGCTCGCCGCCGGCTGCTCCACCCCCGCGTCGCGCATCAAGAAGAATCCTGAACTCTTCAACGCCCTGCCGCCCGAAATTCAGGAAAACGTCCGACAGGGCCGCATCGACATCGGCTATCCGCAGGATGCCGTCCTGCTCGCGCTCGGCCGCCCGAACCGCGAATACACCCGCCGCACCGCCGACGCGCAGACCATTGTCTGGTCCTACACCCGCGAGGAAATCCGGCGCGACCGCCAGCGCGTGGACACCCGGGTCCGCGTCTATGACGCCGACGGCCGCAGCCGCACCGTCAGCGACTGGGTCTGGGTCGACGTCGAAAACCGCCAGGAATACGAACGCCTCCGCATCGAGTTCACCAGCAACCTCGTCACCGCCATCGAGACGAATGAGCGGTAAGCAGGGTGAAGAGGGTGTCAGGTGTCGGGGGACGTTCCGTTCGATGTTGGATGTTCGACGTTCCCAACATTATTTTTACAGACGTTGGAAGTTCCCAAAAAAGTTTTTACAGACGTTGCAAATCCATTCCTTCCCGACACCCGACACCTTCCTCACCCGCTCCACGCCTACTCCCTGAACGCGATCACGCCATCCAGCGTGGGCGCGTCGGCGAACAGCATCACGAGGCGGTCGAAGCCGAGGGCGATGCCGCCGCTGGGGGGCATGCGCGGGAGCGCAGATAAAAAGGCTTCGTCGAGCGGATAGACGTCTTTCCCAAGGGCCCGCCGCTGCCGCGCGGCCTCCTCGAAACGCGCGCGCTGCTCCGCGGCGTCGGTGAGCTCCGAATAGGCGTTCGCGAGTTCCAAGCCCCCGATGTACAGCTCCCAGCGCTCGGCCACCTCGGGCCGGCCCGGTTTGCGGCGCGCGAGCGCGGCGGCGGGCGCGGGATAGTCCGTGAGCACAACCGGCACGTCGCGCGGCAACGCGGGCTCCACTTTTTCCACCAGGTCGAGGTTGAACCGCTCCTCATCCCACGCGGCCACCGGGTCCCAGCCGGCCCATTGCAGGAACGCATCGCGCACGGCGATGCGTTCCCAGCGCGGAAACAGCGCGATCCGACGCCCTTGATAGGTGAGGTCGGACGCCGCACCCGCCAGATGCGCGATCAGCGCCTTTGTGTCGGCGAGGATGTCGGTGTAGTCCGCGTGGGCGCGGTACCACTCGAGCATGGTGTATTCGGGGTGATGGCGGTCGCCGCGTTCGCCGCGACGGAAGCACGGGCCGAGCTGGAAGATTTTTTCCGCCCCGTCCGCAAGCAGCCGCTTCATGTGCAGCTCGGGGGACGTGCGCAGCCAATGGTCGCCCGAGGGCTCGGCGTCGATGTGCGTTTCCAGCGCGGGCGTTCCCAGCCGCACCGGCGTTTCGACCTCGAGGAATCCGCGCTCGTGAAAAAACGACCGCGTCGCGTGGAGCAACCGGGAACGGAGGGCCAGCGCTGGGTTCATGTCTGCAGGCGCGACCGCTGGTCGCGCGGGACGCGGTCAGCGACCGCGTCTACAGTCGTCGCTACTTTTTCGCCACGCGGTCCGCGTATTCGCCGGAGCGCGTGTCGATGCGGACGTTGTCGCCCTGGTTGATGAAGAGCGGGACCTGGATTTCGTAGCCGCCTTCGACTTTCGCGGGCTTGTAGGTGTTCGTCGCCGTGTTGCCCTTGAAGCCGGGTTCCGTCTCGATGATCGTTTTTTCGACGAAGATCGGCAGCGTCACTTCGACGGCCTTGCCGTTGTAGAAGAGAATGTCGACGTGCATGTTGTCGGCGAGCAGCAGTTTGTTGCGGCCGAGCACCTCGCCATCGACGAGGAATTCCTCAAAGGTCTCCGGATCGCTGAACACGAACTGGTCGCCGTTGGCGTAGGAGAACGTCAGCTCCTTGCTCTCGAGGTCCGGCTTGCCGAAGCTATCCACTTCGCGGAAGGTCTTTTCAATCGTGTTGCCCTGCAACATGTGGCGGATGCGGCACTTGTACATGGCCATGCCCTTGCCGGGCTTTACGAACTGGAACTCGGTGATCTCGTACGGCTGGCCTTCCCACAGAATCTTCAGGCCTTTGCGCAAATCGGTGGCGTTGTACATGGCAGTCCTCGCAATCGTTTCCATTCCCCCGGCTCACCCGAAGGGTTCGCTGGGATACAGGGAGCACGCGTTTTTGCCAAGCTTTTTCAGCGAAAATCCCTTGTGAATTTGCCGTTCTTCTCGTTGCGTTTTGGCGCGTTTTTTTGCTATTCTCTTTCGTCTTGGAGCGCCTGAATTCTATGTCCAGAAGCAACCCGGATTCCGACCTGAAAAACGCCACGCCAGTTACAGAACCAACTGCACCGCAAGAGATTGCGACGCAAACATCCGCCCCGGGCGACTACGGGGCCGACAAGATCACCGTCCTCGCCGGGCTGGAGGCGGTGCGCAAGCGGCCGGCGATGTACATCGGCGACACGGGCGTGCGGGGCTTGCACCACTGCGTGTATGAGGTGGTGGACAATTCAATCGACGAAGCGCTGGCCGGTTTTTGCACGCACGTCCAGGTGACGATGAATGCGGACGGGTCGATTTCGGTGAACGACGACGGGCGCGGCATCCCGGTGGACATGCACAAGACGGAGAAGCGCTCCGCGCTCGAAGTCGTGATGACCGTGCTGCACGCGGGCGGCAAGTTCGATCACAACGCCTACAAGGTGTCGGGCGGCCTGCACGGCGTCGGCGTGTCGTGCGTGAACGCGCTCAGCGAGTGGCTGGAGGTCGAGGTGCGGCGCGACGGCAAGGTGTACCACCAGCGCTACGAGCGCGGGAACCCGGTGACGAAGGTCGAGCCGATCGGCACGACGAAGGGCACGGGCACGAAGGTCACGTTCTTCCCGGACAAGGACATCTTCAGCACGATCGAATACAACTGGGACACGCTGTCGAACCGCCTGCGCGAGCTGGCGTTCCTCAACAAGGGGCTGGAAATCCGCCTGATCCAGGAGGAGCCCGCGCGCGAGGACATCTATCTCTACAAGGGCGGCATCTCGGAGTTCATCGCGCACCTGAACCGCACGAAGCAGCCGCTGCACCCGAAGGTCGTCTCGCTGGAAGGCGAACGCGAGCGCGTGGTCGTGGAGATCGCGCTGCAGTACGCGGACACGTACACGGACACGATCTTCTCGTACGTCAACAACATCAACACGATCGAGGGCGGCACGCACCTGACCGGGTTCCGCACGGCGCTGACGCGCACGGTGAACCAGTACGGCAAGACCAACAAGCTGATCAAGGACGAGAGCGAGACGATGTCGGGCGACGACATCCGCGAGGGCCTGACGGCGGTGGTGAGCGTCAAGGTGCCGGACCCGCAGTTCGAGGGCCAGACGAAGACGAAGCTCGGCAACAGCGAGGTGGAGGGCATCGTCGCGTCCATCGTCAACGAGCAGCTCGCGTCGTTCTTCGAGGAGAACCCGTCCGTCGCCCGCAAGGTCGTGGAAAAGGGCCTGCTCGCCGCGCGGGCGCGCGAGGCGGCGCGCAAGGCGCGCGACCTGACCCGCCGGAAGGGCGCGCTGGAGGGCAGCGGGCTGCCGGGCAAGCTGGCGGATTGCTCCGAGCGCGACCCGGCGCTGTGCGAGCTGTTCATCGTCGAGGGCGACTCGGCCGGCGGCTCGGCCAAGCAGGGCCGCGACCGTCGCACGCAGGCGATCCTGCCGCTGCGCGGCAAGATCCTGAACGTCGAAAAGGCGCGCGACGACAAGATGCTCGCGAACGAGATGATCCGGAACATGATCCAGGCGCTCGGCGCGGGCTTCGGCAATGAGGATTTCGACATCGCGAAGCTGCGCTATCACAAGATCATCCTGATGACCGACGCGGACGTGGACGGCTCGCACATCCGCACGCTGCTGCTGACGTTCCTGTACCGCAAGATGCCGCAGCTCATCGATCGCGGCCACGTCTTCATCGCGCAGCCGCCGCTGTTCAAGATCAAGCGGAAGAACCGCGAGGAATACGTCGAGAACAACGAACAGCTCACGAAGATCCTGCTGTCGCTGGGCATGGACGACGTGACGCTGGTCGGCGAGGACGACCAGCCGCGCTTCGACGAGAAGCGCGCGGCCGACCTGCTGGACGTCCTCACGCAGGTCGAGCACATCGCGGACCGCCTCGCCCGCCGCAACATTTCCCTCGCGGACATGATCCGCGCGCGCAACGAGCAGGGCCAGCTCCCGCATTACCGCGTCACCGTGAAGAACGGCGAGGTGGAACACCTCTGGGCCTACAGCGAGGCCGACCTGCGCCGCCTGCGCGAGGAGACCGAGGCGCGCCTGGGCCACCCCATCGAGGTCGCGGGCGACACGCCGGGCGCCGCCAGCGGCGTTTTCACCTGGAAGGAAATCCACTCCAGCCACGCGCTGGCCAAGATCCTGCACACGCTGGAGCACAAGGGCTTCACGCCAGAGGCGCTCATCAAGCGGGACCAGCCGCTGATTTTCCTGCTGGATGGCGACAAGAAGAAGACGCCCGTCTTCTCCCTGCTGGAACTGCTCGACGCCGTGCGCGAACACGGGCGCAAGGGCCTCGGCATCCAGCGCTACAAAGGCTTGGGCGAAATGAACCCGGAACAGCTCTGGGAAACCACGCTGAACCCCGCCAACCGCAAGCTGCTCCGCGTCCACCTGGAAAGCGCCGCGAAGGCCGAGGAAATTTTCTCCACCCTGATGGGCGACGAGGTCGAACCCCGCCGCCAGTTTATTGAGGACAACGCGCTGAACGTGAGAAACCTCGACATCTGAGGGACTCTTCCCCGACACCCGAAACCCGACATCTTCCCTCCCTTCTTATGGACACACCTCCCGTCACCCCGGAACGCATCGACCCGATCAACATCGAAGACGAGATGCAGAAGGCGTACATCGATTATTCGATGTCCGTCATCATTGGTCGCGCGCTGCCCGACGCGCGCGACGGGCTGAAGCCCGTGCACCGGCGCATTCTCTACGCGATGTTCAACGAGGGCCTGCTGCACAACAAGCGCTACTCCAAGTGCGCCGGCGTAGTCGGTGAAGTGCTGAAGAAATACCACCCGCACGGCGACGCCTCGGTGTACGACGCGCTGGTGCGCCTCGCGCAGCCGTGGAACATGCGCTACACGCTGGTCGAGGGCCAGGGCAACTTCGGATCGCTCGACGGCGACCCGCCCGCGGCCTACCGGTACACCGAGTGCCGCCTTGAATCGCTCGCGGAGGAACTGCTGCGCGACATCGAGAAGAACACCGTCGACATGCAGCCCAACTTCGACGAGCAGACGGAGGAGCCGAAGGTCCTGCCCTGCCGCGTGCCGAATCTCCTGGTCAACGGCAGCACGGGCATCGCCGTCGGCATGGCGTCGAACATCCCGCCCCACAACCTCGGCGAAGTGGTGGACGGCTGCGTGCACCTGATCGACCAGCCGGAGGCGACGGTGGCGGACCTGATGGGCTTCATCAAGGGACCGGACTTCCCCACCGGCGGCATCATCCACGGCGTGAACGCGATCCGGCAGATGTATGAAACCGGCCGCGGGCTCATCAAGGTGCGCGGGCGCGCCACCATCGAGGAATCGGCGAACCGCGAGGCGGTCATCATCACCGAAATCCCCTACGCGGTGAACAAGGCGACGCTGATCGAGAAGATGGCGGAGCTGGTCCGCGACAAGAAGCTCGAGGGCATCTCGGACATCCGCGACGAGTCGGACGAAAACATCCGGATCGTCGTCGAGCTGAAGCGCGGCGTGATCGGTCAGGTCGTGCTGAACAACATTTTCCAGCAGACGCAGATGGAGTCCACCTTCGGCGCGATCATGCTGGCGATCGACAAGGGGCGCCCCCGGGTGATGAACCTGCGGGATACGCTGAAGTGCTTCCTCGACCACCGGTTCGAGGTCACGCGCCGCCGCATCGAGTTCGACCTCGCGAAGGCGGAGGCGCGCGCCCACATCCTGGAGGGCCTCAAGATCGCGCTCGACAACCTCGACGCCGTGGTGCGGATCATCCGCGAGTCGAAGAACCGCGACGAGGCCCGCGTGCAGTTGATCGCTCGGTTCGGCCTGTCGGAAATCCAGGCGAACGCGATCCTCGACATGCGCCTCTACCAGCTCACCGGGCTGGAGCGCGACAAGATCGAGGCGGAATACCTGGAGCTGATCAAGCTGATCAACTACCTGCGCGACCTGCTCGCGAGCGACCGCAAGATCTACGCGGTCATCAAGGAGGATTTGCTCGAAATCCGCAAGGCCTACGCCGACGTGCGCCGGACGGACATCGTGCCGGACGAGGGCGAGATCAACATGGAGGATCTCATCGCCGACGCCGCCTGCGTGATCACCCTGACCCACGGCGGCTACATCAAGCGCGTGCCGATCGCCAGCTTCCGCCAGCAAAAGCGCGGCGGCAAGGGCGTGATGGGCATGGAGACGAAGGAGGAGGATTTCGTGGAGCACGTCTTCACGGCCTCCACGCATGACACCATGCTGTTCTTCACGGCCAAGGGCGACGTGTTTGCGAAGAAGGTGCACGAGATCCCCGAGGGCAGCCGCACCTCGCGCGGCAAGGCCGTGGTCAACCTGCTGAACATCAGCCAGGAGGAGAAACTCGCGGCCTTCATCAAGGTGCGCGAATTCTCACCGGACCAGTTCCTCGTGTTCGCGACGCAGAATGGCGTCGTAAAGAAGACGAACCTGGGCGAGTACCAGAACATCCGCGCAAGCGGGCTGATCGCGATCAAGATCGAGGATGGCGACCGCCTGATCGGCGTACAACTGACCGGCGGCCGGGACGAGTTGATGCTCGTGACGCGTCAGGGCATGAGCATCCGTTTCGACGAGGAACAGTTGCGCGATCAGGGCCGCGACACCGTCGGCGTGTGGGGCATCGAGCTGGAGGAAGGCGGCAAGGATGCCGTCGTCTCCATCGAGGCGGTCGCGCCGAACGCCACGCTGCTCTGCATCTCGGAGAATGGATTCGGCAAGCGGACATCCTTCGAGGAGTACCGCAACCAGAGCCGCGGCGGCAAAGGCATCATCACGATGAAAACGACGGACCGCAACGGCGCGGTCGTCGGCGCGCACGCGGTGCGGGACAACGACTCGATGATGATCATCACGCAGCAGGGCCAGACGATCCGCATCGGCGTGCACGACATCCGCACCATCAGCCGCAACACGCAGGGTGTCCGCATCATCAATCTCGAGGAAAACGACCGCGTGGTCTCCGCCACGCCGGTGGCCTCGGAGGAGGATGAGGAACAGGCCGCGGGTTCAGCCGCCGACACGCAACCCGGCGCGCCGGTGTAAGCAGCGCGCCCCGTCTTTCGGCGCCGGATTTTCACCACGGAGCGCACGGAGTCTTCAGGGCCTCGCTTCGAAATCAGCGGCTGGAAGAATTGAGCCGCAGATATCCTGAAGTTCATTCGCGGATTTCGCGGATGAGGCGGGGGAACAGCGCTCGCGCAGCGTTATTCGCGGCGTTTAATCTTGATGGTGACGGGCCGGCGCTTGGGCAGGCCACCCGCGGGCGCGGCGGGCTCGGATTCTTCCATCAGCGGGATCCGGGGAATCTCTGGCGCGTCGGCCACGAGCGCGGGCACCACGGCCTCGGGCTTCCGGGCCGGCGAGGAGTCGTCCACAATTTCGCGCAGGATGGTCGTGTAGCCCTTGCCGAGATCCATCTTGCCTTCGATTTCCTGGATCGCGGTGTCGGTGCCGACGGCGGGGTCCTGGTCGAAATGAAAGGTGGTCGAGCCGACGCGCACCGTGTCGCCCGCCTTCAGTTTCGCCACATCGACCTTCTCGTTGTTGACCCACGTCCCGTTGCGGGACTTGAGGTCCTTGATGTAGAAGTCACCATCCCACAGCCGGATGCCGCAATGGATGCGGGATACGCGCTCATCGAGCAGGACGATGTCCGCGTCGGCGCTGCGCCCGACGGTGATGGGCTGGTCGCTCAGTTGGAACTCCATCTGGGCGCCGTCTTTTTTCGTATAGCGAAGTCGCATGGCCGGTAACTGGCGTTCAGTGTAGGGAAGCGGCTGCGGACGCGCAACAGGTATCCGGACGCGGGGGTTACAGTTTCCCGCGGGCGATGAGGTCCTTGAAGTATGCGATGGTCTTCTGCAACCCGTCGGCAAGCTCCACCTGCGGCTCCCACTTGAGAATCTCGCGGGCGCGCCCGATGTTGGGCTGGCGGATCTTGGGGTCATCGACCGGCAGCGGCTTGTGCACGATCGGCGCCTCGCTGTTGCAGAGGCGCTTAATTTCGTGCGCGAACTGCAGCACGGTCATCTCGTGCGGATTGCCGATGTTCACCGGCTCCGCAAAGTCGCTCATCATCAGGCGATAGATGCCTTCAATAAGGTCGGACACGTAGCAAAAACTGCGCGTCTGCTTGCCGTCGCCGAACACGGTGATCGGCTCGCCCTTCAGCGCCTCGGTGATAAACGCCGGCACGACGCGGCCGTCCTTCGGGCGCATGCGCGGACCGTAGGTGTTGAAAATGCGGACGATGCGCGTCTCGACGCCGTGGTAGCGGTGATAGGCCATCGTCATCGCCTCGGCAAAGCGCTTGGCCTCGTCATAGACGCCGCGCGGGCCGATCGGATTCACGTTGCCCCAGTAGGTCTCCGGCTGCGGATGCACCAGCGGGTCGCCGTAGCATTCCGACGTGGAGGCGAGGATCAGGCGCGCCTTCTTTGCGCGGGCGAGGCCGAGCGCCTTGTGCGTGCCGAGCGCGCCGACCTTCAGCGTCTGGATCGGCAACTCGAGATAATCAATCGGGCTGGCCGGCGACGCGAAGTGCCAGATGTAGTCCACGCGACCCGGCACGTTGATGTATTCCGTGACGTCGTGCTGGATGAACTCGTGGTCCGGGTGGCCGCGCAGGTGCGCGATGTTGTCGAGGTTGCCGGTGATCAGGTTGTCGAGGCAGATCACACGGTGACCGCGCGAGAGCAGCAAATCGGTGAGGTGGGACCCGAGAAAACCGGCGCCGCCGGTGATCACGGAAACGGGTTTTTCAGCCGGTGCAGCGTTTGACATGCGGGATGGTCTATGCGGTGCGCCGGACAAAGTCAAGCCGGGCACGCGCGGGCTTGACCGCCGGACTATTGCAGGACCATTTCCGGATAGAGTTCGCGGACAAAGCCGCGAATCTCGTCCTTGTAGGCGCCGTCCTTGTCGCGGTTGCCGGAGACGGAAATGTACGCCCAGCGGTGCGAACGATTGTGGAGCACCCGGTCGGAGGCCATCCAGATCATGCGCATGACGTGGGAGGGCGTTTCGCGCCCCTTGCCGACGAACCAATAGGCGTAGTAGCTGTCGTGCTCGCCCTGCCGCCCATCAGGCAGGCGCCAGCGCCGCAGCATGTCGAGGACCATGACCCCCAGCTCGTCGCGCCCCTCCATCGGGACATCGATGACCGAGCTATGGATGATCTCGTTGCCCTGCCCCACGAGGCACACCTGCGGGCGATGGATGCTCGCGCGTTCCCGTCCGCTCATCACGATGGAAGCGAAGATCGTTTCGCCCTTGGGCGAGGTGTATTGCTTTTTGAGCACCTCGGTGTCGGAGGGCAACAGGTCCTTCTCGATCTTGGTCATCGTGGCCAGCTCGCCGCTGCATTTCGGGCACTTGCCCTCCAGCAGGATCTGGCTCACAAACACGGAAGCCTGGCAGGCGGGCGCCTGGCAGAAACGCAGCTCGTCGCCGGTCCACTCGCCGACGCGGTCGGGCAGATAGACCTTCACGCCCGCCTCATCCGTCAGCGCGACGTTCACCGTGAACGCCAGCGCGAACGACGTGACGGCCAGCAGGCCGATGACGGTCAGGTAGGGTTTAAGAGCATGTGCCTGCATCGTTCGCGTACCTCATGGAAATTGGTGTTCAACAGCGCGCCCACGCCGAGCATGAGCGCGATGGCCACGGAGAAGACGACGTAACCCGAGTAGTCGTGGAACAATCCCAAGGCGAGCTGCTCGCCGAACGCCTCCGCCACGATGGCCACGACAACAATACGCGCAATGTTGCCGACGATGGCCAGCGGGATGGACGACAGGAACAGGACCCACTTGCGCAACACGGTTCGCTGCGTGAAATAGGCATAGACCGCCGTCAGCGCGGTCAACGCGAGCAGCGACCGGATGCCGCTGCACGGGTCGGCCACGTCGAAACTGAACCCGCCCGCGGCCATCGAATAAATCGCCGACCCGGAGCGTTCCGCTGCAATGCCGAGGCCGTTGAGCATGGCGGTGGAAATGATCGTCGCGAAAATGCGGAGCGGGAACGTCAGGCTGTCGAGGAAGTTCAGCGGGATGCAGAAGATCAGGTAGGAACAGGGGAAAATCAGCAACTTGGCCGTGCGCCAGCCATAAAAGTAGTACGGGATCGCCCATGTGAGCAGCACGAGGCCGAACAGCGAGAGGCGCGTTTGCTGGGCCTTGGCACCCACCCAGTGCAGCAGCAGCGCAAAGACCACCAGCGCGAGGCCCATCCGGCTGACCGACTTCGGCGCCGCGGCCAGCTCGCGCCGTTTCATCCAGATGATCGCGCCGCTGACAAACGGCACGAGCCAGCCGTGCGAATAGTCGCCGGTGCCATCGTCGTCATCCCAGCGATCCACCATCCACGCGATCGCCGACCGGCCGAAGGCGCGCACGTCGGTCGTGTTGCCCTGGAAATGGAACAGGACAAAAATCAGGGCGATCATCACCGACAGCAGGCCGATCCGGATCAAGTCGTCCCGGCTCAACGCCGCCAGCCGCCAGCGTTCACTCCAAATGCGTGCGTCCATAGGTAGTCCTTAACAATACGCCAGCGCCGGCATCGGTCAATGCGCCACGGCAGGTAAAACCCGCTCCAGCAGGGCGGGCAGCTCGGCCATCGTATCCACGCGGAAATCCGCGTCGGTTTTCGTGTGCAACGGCTTTACCTTCACGGTCTTGTGCACGCCAGCCCGGCGGCCCGCCTGGACGTCTTTCTCCTGGTCCCCGATCATCCAGGACCGGGCGAGGTCGAGATGATGCCGCTCGGCGGCCTCCAGCAGCATGCCCGGATTGGGTTTCCGATGGGTATGGGCGTCATCAAGGGATGTGCACACCAGGATGTCATGCACGGCGACACCCTCCGCCTCCAACAAGCGGTCGAGCTTGGCGTGGATGCGCTCCAAATCGGCGTCCGACATCCGGCCGCGGGCGACGCCCGACTGGTTCGTCACGATCACGGCCTTGTAGCCGCGGGCGAGCACGAGTCGAAGCGATTCGATAAACCCGGGCAACAGATGGAACTGATCCTCGTGCAGGACATAGCGCATCGCGTCATCCGGCGGGTGGTTGACGATGCCATCGCGATCAAAAAACACGCACGGCGCTGGTGTATGTTTCGACATGGCGGACAAGGATACCGATCATCCCCCGATGCGCAACCCACAAGGCGGGCCCCACGGGGCCAAAATCTGCGCTTCATGCGCGGCCTTGCGCATGGTTAACTCCGTCCGGTTAAGGGTTGCACCGGCACAGCCGCGTGCGTGAGTGAATGTTATGGATCCATTGGTGGACATCCGATCAAGGCTGGCGGTGGCGCTGGAACGCGTTCCAGCGGAGTACCCTCCGCTGGAGGCGGCGCCCTATCATCCGGACCAGGCCTTTCCCGAATATCGCGGCCCCGTGGGGCGCCACCCCAACCCCGTCTATGCGGCCGTGCGCAGCGCGTTCGCAGAGTTGGGGCTCGACCGGGCGCGGTTCGGGACGCCGGCGTGGAATCCGCTGGGCGACCTCGTGCGGCCGGGGAGCCGGATTGTCATCAAGCCGAATTGGGTGCTGCACCGCAACGAGGGCCGCGGCGGCACGGACGAACTGATCACGCACGCCTCGGTGCTGCGGGCGCTCGTCGACTACGCGTGGCTCGCGCAACCCGCCTCGCTCATCGTAGGGGACGCGCCGCTCCAGATTTGCGACTTCAAGGCCATGCTCAACCTCGGTTTCGACCGCGTGGCCGACGACCTGCGTGCGCGGGGGTGTCCGCTCGAGATCAAGGATTTCCGGCGGACCATCATGCGCCGCGCCGACGCCCGCGCCGATGTCACGACGGACCTCCAGCCGCTGGAGCATTACGTGCTGGTGGACCTCGGCACGGAGAGCGAACTGGAAGCCATCTCCGGCGACGCCCGGAAGTTCCGCGTCACGATGTACGACCCGCGCCTGATGTGGAACAACCACCGGCCCGGCGTGCACCGCTATCTCGTCGCCCGCGACATCCTCGCCGCGGACCTGGTCATCAACGCGCCGAAGATGAAGACGCACAAGAAGGCCGGCGTGACCCTCGCGCTGAAAAACCTCGTCGGCATCAACGGGAACAAGGACTACCTGCCGCACCATCGCAAAGGCGCGGCGAACCGGGGCGGCGACAACTACGAGCGGGCGACGCTGCCCAAGCGACTGCTCGAGGCTTTCCTCGATGTTGCCAACATGCACCTGCTGGGCAAACCGCGCGCCTACCAGACGGCGGTCCGCCTCGCCTACAAGCTGCTCTACTTCGACCGCATCCGCGGCGAGCCGACGGATGTCGAGGGCGGCTGGCACGGCAACGACACGATCTGGCGCACCTGCCTCGACCTCAACCGCGCGCTGCTCTACGCCGACACGGACGGACGCCTGCACGACACGCCGCAACGCGTGACGCTGCATGTACTCGACGGCGCCGTGGCGGGGGAAGGCGACGGCCCCCTGCGTCCGACATCGGTGCCCGCCGGCCTCCTGCTGGCCTCGCTCAACCCAGTGGCGCTCGACGCCTATGCCACGCGCCTGATGGGCCTGAATCCGGCGGCAATCCCGATCGCGCACAAGGCGCAGCGCCCGGGACCCCGCCCGCTGATCACCGGCGTGCCGCCCGAACCCGCGGCGTCCGCCCGCCCGGCCCGCACCTTCGCCCCCGCGCCCGGCTGGGCGCCCGCAGCTGCACAAACACCCGTCTGATGCGCCGTCGCTCCATGCCGCCCGATCCTTCTCCAGTTTCAGACACGAACATACCGGCGCGGCCGGATGTGTTGGTCTGGGTTGAGCGTGAACCCGGCGGGGAATACGCCCGCTACGCGGCCGACCTGTGCTCCGCGTGGCGCGAGACAGCCGGCGTGCGCGTCTGGATGGAACCCGGCGATCCTTGCTCAACAAAGGCCCTCTTCGGCGATACGCCGGTGGAAACGCCCGCGCGCTTCGCCGCCTCGTCCTCCGCGCCGCTGCACCGGGCGCTCCGCGCGCGCCCGCCCCGCGCCCTGATCCTGGTCGGCACGCGCGCCGCCGCGCTGGGCGTGACGCTCGCCCGCAAAACGGGCATTCCCGCAACGGCCTACGCCGCGCTGTCGGACCGGATGTATGCGGACACCTCGCTGGTCCACGTCGCGCGGAACTACCTCACGCAAAGCCGCATCATCCGCTCCGTCCACACCGTCATCGTCCCGACGCACGGGATGCGCTACCAGTTCCTGCTCCGCGACTGGGCGCCCGGCACACACCATCAATTGCTCCCGCTCTGCCTGCCTGCCGCCCCCGCGGAAGCGTCCGCCGCACGCGACGCGCTCCGCCGCACGCTGGGTGTGCGCGCCGGCGAGTCACACGTCGTCTACGCCGGGCCGTTCACCAAACACGCGCGCCTGGACTGGCTGCTGCGCAGCTGGGCGTTGGTTGAGGAACAGGACGCCACCGCCCGCCTGACCCTCGCCGGGGAGGGTCCCGAGGGGGACGCCCTGCGCGCGCTCGCCGAACGGCTGGGCCTCGCGCGCTGCACGCTGGCGACGCCGGAACACCCGCTTCCGTTCTATGTCGCGGCGGCGGATGTCGTGGCGATGACGTGCCTCTTCGCCATTCACGCGCGCCTGCCCACCTGGGCCATGCAGGCGGCCCGGCCCATCGTCGCCATGGAGGCGGACGGCGTGCGCATGTATGTCGGGCACGGCCAGAACGGATGCCTTGCGCCCGTCGGCGACATCCACGCCTTTTCGCGCGCGCTGCTGGAACTCCTGCGCGATCCGGAACGCGCCGCGCGGTTGGGCGCGGAGGGCGCCCGCCGCGCCACGCAATATGCGCCGGACGCCCACCGGGATCGCGCCCACGCGATCCTCACGGCACTGCTTGCGGGAGACGCACCCGCATGAACGAACGTCGTCCACAGGTGGTGCATGTGATTCATCATGACGGGCCCGGGGGCGGCCCCCTGTCCGTCATCTCCCAGCTTTCCCTGCTCGCGGCACACGCCGACCAAGCGGTCATCCACGGCGGCGCGGGCCGGATCGCGGCGCATTGCGCAGCGGCCGGCATCCCGCATATCCGCGCATCGCTCGAGCGCAAACGCACAATCCCCCTAGCCCTGCTCCACTGCCTCTGGACCTTGCTGCGCCGGCGGCCGGACCTGGTGATCCTGCACGGCCAGTGGGCGGGCTGCGTCGGCGCGCTGGCGGCATGGATCGCGCGCGTGCCCCGGCGAATCTACATCGCGCGATGGCCGGCGTTTTATGCGGATTGGGACCTGCTCCGCTGCGCGCGCAACCGCATCGCCGAGCGCATCGCCTGCGGGTTGAGTCACCGCATCATCTGCCTGACCTCCAGCAGCCGCTACCAGTACCTCCTGCGGAACCTTGCGCCGGAAGATCGCTTTGTCGTGGTATCCAACATGCTGCCGGCGGAGGGCGCGCCATCCGCCGCGCGCATCGCGGCCTTGCGCGCGCGCCACGGTTTCGACCGCTTCTCCTGCAACGTCATCAGCGTGGGGCGCCTCGTGCAGCAGAAGAAGAGCGAATGGCTGCTCCACGCCTGGCGCCGTGTCGCCGCCGCCTGCCCGGCGGCGCACTTGTGGATCGTCGGAAAAGGCCCGCGTCAGGCCGCCCTCGTCGAGAGTTGTCGCTCCTTCGGCCTGGAGTCCTCCGTCAGCTGGATCGAGGACGATGCATTCACAGGCGCGGAGTACATCGCCGCGGGCGATCTGCTGGCCCACACGGCACTGTTTGAAACCTTCGGCAACGTCGTGCTCGAAGCGATGGGCAGCGGAAAGCCCGTGGTGTCCACCGATGTGGACGGGCCGCGCAGCATCCTCACGGATTCGGTGGATGGATTTCTCGTGCCGCCCGCCGACAGCGACGCGTTTTCCTCGTCGCTCATCCGCCTGATCCAGGATCCCGCCCTGAGGGATGCCATGGGCCAGGCGGGCCGCGTGGCCGCCGGGAGCTACACGCCGGAGCGCGTGGGACCGCTGCTGCTCGACGCACTCGCCCTCTCGCGCCCGCCGCGCATCGCGCATTTAATCCATCATGACGGACCCGGCGGTGGGCCGCCGATCGTGGCAAGCCTGATGCGCTACCTGGCGCCCTCGTTCACCCAATCCGCGATCGGCGGCGGGCGCGGCCTGATCGCGCGCTTCTGCGAGCGGGCTGGGTTGGATTACGCCAGCCTGCGGATCGTCCGCCCCTCCGCGTGGCTCGCCGCCGCGCCCGCGCTCTGGCGCCGGTTGCGCCGCGCGCGTCCCGACATCCTTGTGCTGCACGGCCAGCCGGCGGGCCTCGTCGGCGCCGTGGTCGGCCGGCTCTGCGGCATCCGCCGGATGATCTATGTCGCGCAGTGGCCCGCCTTCTACACGGACTGGGACTGGCGCCGCCTGCTGCGGAACCGCGTCTGTGAAAAAGTCGCATGCGCGCTGGCCGACACCATCGTCACCTTCACCCTGAGCTCCCGCCACCAATATGCGGTGCGGCGGCTCGCGCCCGAGCACAAACTGGTCACCATCCCCCCGGCCCTTCCCGCAGCGCCGCCACCAGGACCCGCCGCGATCGCCGAGGTCCGCGCGCGCCACCAGTGGTCGGACGCGCACCGCCACGTCGTCACCGTCACGCGGCTCAGCGACCAGAAACGCACGGACGAACTCCTGCAATGCTGGCCGCTTGTGCTCGACCGCGCGCCCGATGCGCGGCTGTGGATCGTGGGCGACGGACCCGAGCGCACCAAACTCGAGTCCATGGCCGCCCACCTCGGCATCACCGGCGCCTGCCGGTTTCTCGGCTACCAGCTCAACAGCCGCGACTTCATGGCCGCCGCCGATGTCATGGTCATGACCAGCATGTATGAAAGTTTCGGCTACGCGGCGCTGGAAGCCTGCTCCTGCGGCACGCCGATCGTCGCCTCCCGTGTAGACGGCATCCTCGACATCATCCGCCACGGCGTCGAGGGCTACCTCGTGGCGCCGGGCAACCGCGCGGAAATGGCGGCGCGCATCGTGGAGCTGCTTGACCAGCCCGAGCTGCGCGCCGCGATGGGCGCGCGCGGACGGGAACGCGCCGCGGAATTCGATCCGGAGCGGGTGTATCCGCCGTGGCTTGAAATCCTCCGCTCCGCGCCACGCGGGGAATCCGCCTTCGGAACGGAAACGACATGAGCGCCGCCTTCACACTGAAACTTTCGTCCCTGCTGAAGTACCGCAACACCTTCATCGACTGGCCGCGCGCGGCCACGATGCGCTACCGCGAGCGGCAGCACGCGGAACCCGCGCGCTTGCGCCTGCGCGGCGGCGGCGCGCTGTGGGTGCGCCCGCGGTTCGACACGGTCGCCATGGGCGAGTTGTTCGTCGCGGAAAGTTATGGCGAACTGCTGCCCGCGCATCCGATCCGCACGGTGTGGGACATCGGGGGCAACATCGGCTGTTTCGCCATCTGGCTGCTGCGCCGACAGCCGGACGCGCGCATCACGTCCTTTGAACCGTGCGAGGAAACCTTCGCCGTCCTGTCGAAGAATCGCGACGAGTTCAGCGGGCGCGCGTGGCAGATCCGCCCCTTCGGCCTCTCCGATCGCGACCAGACGGTCGAGGCCTTCGTGCCGTTCGATTCCTACGGCCAGACCAGCCGACACGCGGAGGCCGGCATCGCCACGCAACTGCCGCTTCGCGCGATGGCGGAGGTCTGGCAGGCGGAGGGGCGGCCCTCGCTGGATTTGCTGAAAATCGATTGCGAGGGCGATGAATATGAGATCCTCGCCTCCATGCCCGACGCGATGTGGGCGGCGGTCCGTTCCATCCTGCTCGAAATCCATCCGCGCAAGGACCGGCAACCCGGCGAGCTGCGCGAGCGCCTCGCGGCGCGCGGCTTCCGCCTGCGCACCGGCACGGTCAATCCCGACCTGTGGCTCGCGACGAGAGACTGAACGGCATGGAGCCCATCCGAAAACTCTGGCAACGGATCATGCGCGTCATGCGCGGCGAGGCCGACGCGGCCACCGCGCACGGACGCGGACGCCTGCGCCTGCGCCGGGCGGCCTGGTCCGGCATCTCCAATTCCGCCGCCTCCGCCTGCGCACTCGCCGTCGCGTTCATCAGCGTCCCGCTGATCCTGCGCCACATCGGCGCCGCCGAGTACGGCGTGTGGATCACCCTGAGTAGCGTGCTCACGTGGCTCGCCATGGCCGACGCCGGCCTCGCCGGCCCCGCGCTGGTGAACGCCCTGTCCAATGCCCAGGGCCGCGATGATGCGGAAGAATCGAAGCGCGTCATCTCGACGGCATTCTTCATGTTGTGCGCTATCGCATGCGGCATTGCAGCGGTTGCGTTTGGATGTTTCGACAGGATTCCGTGGGCCGTCCTGTTTAATGCCCCGCCCGAACTGTCCGCGAAGGAGCTGGAGCAGGCCATTAAACTCGCCCTGCTCTGCTTTGCGCTTTCCTTCCCGGCCGGGATGATCTCGTCGGTCTATGCGGGCCTGCAAAAAGGGTATGTCGCGCACGGGTGGTCCGCGTTGTCCTCCGTCATTTCGCTGGCCGCGCTCATCCTCGCGCTGCGCATGGGCGGAGGCCTTCCCGGCGTCGTCGCGGCGTATTCGGGCGCCCGCCTGCTGGTCCTGCTGATCGGTGCCGGTGTCCTCTTCGGCCTGCATCACCCGGAACTTGCGCCGCGCTGGCGCCATGTTTCAGCGGCCACCTTCCAACGGGTTTTCCACCTCGGCTGGAAGTATCTGCTCCAGCAAATGGCCAATCTGGCCCTCTTCCACAGCCAACCCATGATCCTCACGCACCTGGCGGGACCCGTTGCGGTGGCGGCGTTCGCAGTGGCGCAGCGCCTGTTGACCATCCCCGCGCTATTCGTCCAGTTTTTCACGCTCCCGCTCGTGCCCGCCTACGGCGACGCCCGCGCCCGGCTTGACCAGGAGTGGATGCAGAAAACCCTTCGCCGTTCGGTCAAAGGCGCCGTCGCCATCGGCGCAGGCCTCGGCCTTCCATTGTTGCTTGCAGCCCCGTGGATCATCAGCTGGTGGGCCTCTCCGGATCTGGCGTCGAACCAGGCCCTGCTGGCGAGTCTCTTCACCTACGCCTTGATCAACTGTGCCGCCACGCCGTTTGCCGTCTTTCTCAACGGCGTGGAGCGCGTGGGGTTCATGGCGACCGCGACATGGATCAACGCGGCCGTTACGCTTGCGCTGGCCTTCCATTGGGTGCCGCTGCATGGCGCCACCGGGATGGGCATGGCCATGATGAGCGGCCTTGCGGTTAACGCCGTTTTGCAGGTAAACAAGGCGCGAAATATGCTCAAGGCCGAGGAAGCCCACCGCCCATCGCCCCCATGACGTCTCCCTCCATACAGGACACGGCAGCGCCGCGAATCGTGCTGCAGACGGACCATCCGGTCGCCCTCCACTCGCCCGACCATCTCTGCCCTTGGGGGACGCGCTACGACAACAGCGTTAATCTGCGGTTTAACGAAAAACTGGAGGCCCTTTACCCGCGGTCCGCAACGGGAACGATGCAGGTGCTCGACCTGGGTTGCTCCGGCGGAGGGTTCGTGAAGAGCATTCTGGACCGCGGGGGGCTGGGGGTCGGACTGGAAGGCAGTGACTACTCGCTCCGGCATCGTCGCGCCGAGTGGCGCACCATTCCGGAGTTTCTCTTCACGTGCGATATCACGAAGCCGTTTGCCCTCGCGCTGAATCAGCGGGAGGAACGGACCCCGCTCCGTTTTCATGTGATCACCGCCTGGGAGGTGATGGAACACATCGCCGAACAGGAACTGCCGCCGCTGATCGAAAACGTGAAACGACACCTGCGCCCCGACGGCTTGTGGATCATCAGCGTCGCTTCAACGGATGACATCATTAACGGCGTCAACCTGCACCAGACGGTCAAGCCGCGCGACTGGTGGATCCGGCTGTTCAGCGAACACGGGCTCACCGCGCTCCCGGCGTTCGAGACGTATTTCAACACACAATACGTCCGCGGACCCAAGTATGGCGCGCCGTCCAGCTTCCATCTGGTGCTGTCCGCCTCACCGGCCGACGCGCCGCGGGCGCCCCGGCCGCGCCTGCTGGAGCGCGTGTATGACCGATGGCTTGGTTCCGCCCGCCAACGGCGGATCGCCCGATGGATCATGGGCCCCGCCTCCGCATGACCGACACACCTGTCACCCAGCTCTGGATTCTCGACCCGAGCCTGCGCGACCTGCAGGGGCATCACTACGAATACAATCGCGCGGTCATCCGCGAGGCGCACCGGCGCGGGCTCGCCACCACGCTCTACGCGCATCGCGACGTTTCACCCGCGCTGCAAGCGGAGCTCGGCGCCATTCCCTACTTCGCGCGGACCATCTATGAACAGGCTGCGCTCCCGCGCCTGTGCTCCGGCGGACGCGCGGCGCGCTGGGCGGAACCCTGGCTGTGCAACCGTGCGCTCGCGCGCGACCTCGCCCGGCTGCCCGCACCCGGACACGATACGCTGGTGTTCGCCCACACCGTCATGCACCGGCAGGCCGTGGCCCTCGCGCACTGGCAGCGCGCGACCGGCGCGCGGATGAACCTCCTGCTCCGCTATCCGCCCGACCCGGCGCAACGGCGCTTTTCCGCAATCGATTTTTTCTACCGCCGCGCACTGGCCGCTCTCGATTCGTCACGCGCCGAGCTCAGCACGGACACCGAACGGCTGGCCCGCGCCTATCAACAGCTTTCAGGCCGCGCGGTCACCGTGCTGCCCATCCCGCATGTGCCCGACCAGCCGGCGCCCCCGCGCGCGGCCACGCCGCCATACCGCATCCTGCAAATCGGCCACACCTCCACGCAAAAAGGCTGCGGCCTGCTCGCGGATCTCGCGGAACGATGGTCGGAACTGCCCGTTCAGCTCCGGATCCAGGTCAGCGCGCGGCCCTACGGCGATGCGGATTTCCTGCAACACCGCCTTCCCCGCCTGCTGACGCTTCCCGCCGTGAGCGCGATCCACGGCAACCTCGAAAGCCACGCCTATTATGCGGAGTTCGCGGACTGCGACGCGGTGCTGGCCGTGTACGACCCCGCCGTGTATCGCGGCGGCAGTTCGGGCATTTTCGCGGAAGCCGTGGCCTTCGGCAAACCGGTCATCGCGAGCCCCGATTCATGGATGGCGGACGAAATCCACGCGGGCCGCGCCGCCGGCATCGTGCTCGACGCCTATTCCGCCGAGTCGCTCTTCGAAGGCGTGCGCCGCTACACGAAACAGGCGCAGTCGCTCGCGGAACAGGCGCGCGCGTGCAGCGCCCCGTGGCGCGCGCGCCACGCCATCACCACCTTCATGGACCTCCTGCTCACCCCGGATGCGCCACGCCATGCCTGACCGCCTGCGCATCCTGAACGTCACACCCTATTTCCCCGCGCCCCCCCGGCACGGCGGCCAGACGCTCGTGTTCCACCGGATCAAGGCGCTCTCCGCCCACGCCGACATCGACCTCGTGGCGCCCGCGCCCGAACGACCGGAGGAACAGGACAGCGCGCGCGCGCTGCTCGCCCCTTTCTGCAAACGCATCTTGACGGAACCCTGGCGCGCGCCGCCGACACGCCTCCGACAGGTGTGGATGAATCTCCAAGGCAGCGCTTCAGGAATAACAGCGGCGGGGCTTTTGGCGCGGTACAATGGACTTGTTTCGGCATTTTCGCGCGCGCTGGAGACCGGAACCTACGACCTCATCCTGCTCGACCACATCTACCTGGCGGAATTGCTGCGCGCGCCGCTGGCTGCGCATGCCCGCATCCCGGTGATCGTCGCAGAACAAAACGTCGAACACATCGTCGCGCGCGACATGGGCCGCGATGCGTACAGCCCGGCATGGCGCCGCGCGTTGTGGGCGATCCAGTCGCGCGCACTCATGACGCTTGAGCGCCGCCACTATCCGCGCGTGGCCGCGGTCCTCCACATTTCCCCGGTGGATGCCGACCGGATGCGCGCCGCAGTACCCGGCGCATCCATCCACGTCGCGCCCCCGATGGTGGCGCTGCCCGCGCGCCACAAGTCCGACTACGCCGCGCGCGGCGTCATCTGCTTCTTCGCCACCCTCGGCTATTTCCCCAACGCGGAGGGCCTGACCTGGTTTTGCCGCGAGGTCTGGCCGCTTGTCCTCCGCCGCCACCCCGCCTGCACGCTGCGCGTCATCGGACAACCGCCGCCCGCGCTGGCGCCGCTGGTCGCGCACACCCCGAACGCCCGGTGGCTCGGCCCGCTGCCACACGAGGAGGCGGACTGGCAGGTGCTTGAAAGCGACCTGGTGATCTCGCCCATCCGCTTCGGCAGCGGCATCAAGATGAAAAACCTCGTCGCCATGGGCATGGGCCTCCCCGTGGTCGCCACCTCGCCCAGCCTCGCCGGCCTCGCCGCGCGACCGGGCGAGGAGGCGCTGTGCGCGGACACCCCCGCCGCCATGGCCGACGCCATCAGCTCGCTGCTCGCGGACGAACACCGGCGCCAATCCCTCGGCACATCCGCCCGCACCTACGTAACCCAACACCACACCGGACGAGTACCAGCAGTTCAGTGGGTAAACTCACTCGGCACAACTCGAAGATGCAATAAGGAATAACGCATATCTCCGATGATATTTCGAATTGACACAACCACATGAGAACTCCAAGATATTCATCACAATTCGGAGGTCACATGAATACAAGGATGAGCTTGGCGGTTTCATTCCTGTTCGCTGTGCCGATTATTTTCAGCGCCAGCGCCAGCACGAACAGCAATCGTCAAATATGGCTTTGGCCCTACACCAACGGAGCAAACCTCGGCACGGCCGCGGATCCTTACGATGTATCAACTCAAGCAAAATTCGACAATCTGCTTCGCGCATTTGAGCAGAGCACGCCCACAACGACGAATATAACCATAAGACTGTTGCCCGGAATTTATCAAACCGCTGGATTTTCACGCGATATTCATGGAGACCCCTCTAATCAAGGGTGGGCTCCAAGGCACGGATGGGTCATTCGCGGATCTGGGATAGAAAACACCACCATCAGGCTTACGGCATTAACTAGCTCAACCACAAACAACACCGTCATCTGGGCTCACAGACTTGAAGACAACGGAATAGAGATTTCCGACCTAACAATTGACTGCAATTACCCAAACCTTACAAGCGCAACACACATCCAGGGAATTCATCTCCGGGGTTCATACAACAGGGTGTCAAACGTTCGGGTGATCAATGCTCGCGGCGGAGACACACACGAGGCCTGGGTTATAACACTGGGAAACGCCAGCACAGACTCATTCGGCAATGTGATATCAGGCTGCATTGTCGATGAGTATCAAGGGGGAAATTGCACCGCAATTAATGTCGGCAACAACAACAATGAGGGCTCCGGTTACAAAACCAAAACGGAAGCACTAATCGCAAACAATCAGGTGGTGCTGAATACATCGCTGGGCGGGATACAGATAGCTTACGGCGG
Source organism: uncultured Verrucomicrobiota bacterium (assembly GCA_937996795.1). Classification (GTDB taxonomy): domain Bacteria; phylum Verrucomicrobiota; class Kiritimatiellia; order CAIVKH01; family CAIVKH01; genus JAMLJG01. The sequence continues at coordinate 81,468 of CALKUH010000022.1, forward strand.
ATTCGCGATACGCGATGCCAGGTTTATCAACAACTATTGCCTTGGCGCAACCTACGGCTTCATTCTGGATTCATGGGAAAACGACAACCTGGTCGTCGCCGGAAACGTACTACTGGGATTATCGCCGTATGGAATTATGATAAACCCTCCCCGAATAAACAACGCCGTCATCGAAAACAACGTCGTTGAAATGAGCGGCGACAACACAACCGCCATACAAATATCAAACAATTCATCCAACGTTGTCATTTCAAACAACCGATTTTTTATAAGAGATGGCTACACGAATGCATATTTGCGACTGGATGGAAATGCTCACGAGGTGTCAATTGTAAACAATACATTTGACGATGGGTATTCTGCCACTACCCATACGTCTAGATTCTTCGCAATTGGAAATCGCACTCACACGGGAAAATCAGTGACCGGAATCCTAGACACCCCAACAGGAATTGAGGCCCTGAATCTTTCGGCCTCATCTATTTATGCCGGCGGTGCCACATATACTGCGGCGACGATTTCTGCGCGTGGAACAATTGTTACAGAAGGCCCATCATCGGGTGGACGCCTTCAGGTCGGACGAGACGATGGCACCCAACTTCATCTCGAGGCCATCAGCAGTAACAGAGGGGTGCGTATTCAATCAACTGGCACAGGATTCATCACGCTCGCGGGAGATGTCGACGTCTTGAGTCAAATTAGAATCAAGCCTGGTTCCGCAGCGTCTCCGGGAATCGCGTTCAACATGATTGGCGTCGGATACAATGAGTACAATACTGGTCTATTCAAGCCTGCGGCCAGCAATCTGGGCTTCTCGTTGGCGGGAAATATGTCGGCAAAATTATCGCCGACGACACTGGCCGTCAGCAATCTTGTTGTCGGATCGACAGACGCCGAATTTCAGCCCGACAACCTGTCGGTCAATGGATCTGTGAAGGTGCGAAGCTCGACCGGCGGGAATTCATCAATGCAAATCGGATACGATGATGGAACTTATTTTTACCTAAAAGGTCTTGATAACAATCGCAATATAAAAATTCAGCCGCACGGCAACGGACTCGTCGATTTTCCCTCACCAATCGTTGCCGCCGGACAGCTTCGAATTGCTCCGGGTAGCGCAAACTCGCCGGGGATGGCGTTCAACTCAATTGGGACGGGTTATGACGAACTAAACACCGGAATATTCAAGCCAGCCGCGAGCAGTCTTGCTGTTTCTGTTGCATCAAGAGTGCCGTCTCGATTTTCGCCAACCACTTTTGCGGCCAGCAATATTGTTGTCGGGACAACCGATGCAACCACCCCACAGGATCCACTCACTATATACGGTGTTCTGAAAAGCATTAGCACCGGAAACGGACAATTGCAAATCGGGTACGACGATGGGACGTACATGCATCTCCGCTCTGTAGGGGGGACGAGAGGAATCAAAATTCAGCCATCCGTTTCAGGCCGCGTCGAACTTACCGCCGACACGCTGATTCACAACCAGCTACTAATCAAATCCGGAAGCGCATCTTCTCCGGGAATAGCATTTAATGCTCTTGGAACGGGATACGACGAATTTAACACCGGCATATACAAACCTTCCGCAAGTAACTTGGCGTTCTCGTCAGCCGGCACGGAAGTCGCGCGCTTTTCTCCCTCCGGATTGACGCTTGGCGCTGGCGGTTCGCCTCTTTCGAGATTTCTGGCAATTAAAACAAATCTCGTATTTTCGCTTGGTTCCGCCTCTTCACAGGTGAAAACACTAAGCCTGAACGGCTGCAGGCCGGGCGATGCATTGTCCCTCGGCGTTCCCAATATCTGTATGACATCCAACACGATCTATCAGGCGTGGGTATCGAACACCAACGAGATATCAATTCGAGCAATCAAGACATCGGGATCGACTCCATCTGTGACTGGGGAGTTTTCTGTTGTCGCAATCCAATTTTAGTGAGCGTATGGGAACAGAATCACTAAAGAGACTCTTTTTTTCATATATTGTAGACAAACTCAGAGCTCGCTGTGGCTATCAAATTCCGCCAATGGGACCCCTGCTGTTTCGAGCAATATATTCACTGGCTCCAAGAACTGCTGATGTTGAAATTTTCAGAAACATTTTCATTTCGGCGGATTTTTCGGACAACACATTTAAGTCAACATACTGGCAGGGCAAAAGGTTTGAGGGTTACGCGACAAACCGAATTCTTTCATGGCTACAGTCCACCTCAGATTCAGCTTTTTTTGATATCGGGGCAAATTATGGTTTTTTTAGCCTTTATGTACATTGCCACTCACCCTCAACTACAATCTTTCCATTTGAACCAAATCCGTTGTCATTTCGCCGGATTCTTGACGCAAGGGAGAGGAACTCTCTGTTGCGTCTTTACCCGCAGGCTATTGGCTTGTCTGATCAGACTACGAAACTGCTGCTCCATCACGGAAGCGGCGATCTTGGCCACTCAACTTTTGGTGAACACCCAGAATTGCTCCATACGGCACGGACATCGGTCGACGTTATGCCGTTTGACGACTGGATAAAACGACCCCATATATGTTCGCTTACATCAAATCGATTGTGGGTTGCAAAGATTGACGTAGAGGGATTTGAGGTACAGGTTCTAAATGGAATGCGCGATTCACTTAAACACCGAAGGTTTCGTGGAATTATGGTTGAGATCAATCCTTATACCCTCAATTTTTCCGGGTCCAAACCGGATCACATCTACGACATTCTCACCAACTCTGGATACAAACCCTTAGTTAAGGACTGCGTTACAGGTATCTGCGGAAACCAGTACTTTGAGCCGCAAGATTAGTCTTTTTCGCCTATTGATCAACGGCTGGTCGCTGGGCATGGGGGCGGTGGGCCAGGGCGCGTATTCGGTGCGGCTGCTTGAAGGGCTGGCGCGACACGGGGGTGGCGTGCGCGAGCGGACAACGGTGCTGCTTCCTGCGGCGATTTTGGAAGAATGGCGCGCCCGGCTTGCGCCGCTCGGCGTGGAGGCGCTGCGGACCGCTCGATGGGGACATCCGCTGCTCGACGCGCTGGCGTGGAATCGCCGCCTGCTCGCCGATCCGCGCTTGCGCGAACGAGACACGCTCTTCTTCAGTCCCGGCGGTTGCTGGGGCGGACCACCGCCGCCGCGCATGGCGATCACGCACCACGACTGCATCTATCGCCATTTCCCGGTCTATCTGGGCCGCCGCGGCCTTCGCCGATGGGTCACGTTTCGCACGGAGCGCTACCTGCGCCACGCGCGCATCGTGTTCACGGAATCGAACCACGCGCGCGCAGACATCGCCGCGCATACGGGCGTGCCGCGCGAACGCATCCGCGCCATCCCGGCATGGCTGCCGCCGGAATTTTCCCCCGCATCCGCGCGCGAAGGCCTGCCCGCCGTGCGGCAGCGCTACCAGTTGCCGGATCGCTACTGGCTCTATCTCGGAGGCTATGACGTGCGGAAAAATGTCGGGACGCTGCTGCGCGCATATGCGAAGGCGCGCAGCGCCGCGCCTTGCCCGCCGCTGGTGCTCGCCGGACGAATCCCCACCCGCCGCGCGCCCACGTTGTGCGACGTCGCGGGCGCGCGGCGCGAAACAGGGCTGGGGACCGATGCGCTGTGCGAGCCGGGGTTCATCGCGGATGCGGACCTGCCCGCGCTGTATGCAGGCGCGGAGTTGTTTGTCTATCCTTCGCTCATGGAAGGCTATGGTTTGCCGCCGATGGAGGCGATGGGCTGCGGGTGTCCCGCGTGGGCCGCCGACAACAGCAGCCTGCGCGAGGTCGTGCGCGACGCGGACTATCGATTCGACGCGCGGGATGTCGGCTCGCTGGCGGAGCGGCTGGCCGCCGCGGCGCGGCGGCCGCCACCCATGAATCCGTCCTTCCGTCGCGAGGACCACGACGAACGCACAGCCATCACGGCGTACCTCGACACCCTGCTCGGGATGTGCGCGCCATGAGCGCTACGCGCTGGATCGTCGGCATCGACCTCGCACCGGCTGCGATGCGGTCCCGCGCGCCGGGCACCGCGCGCCTCGTGGAGGAACAAGCCCGGGCGCTGCTCAAACTCGACGTGCCCTGGCGGTGGGCGCCGGTGCTCTCGCCACTCGAGAATCCGCTCGCAGGTGAAGTCGCCCACCTGAACCCCGTCACCGGTCGCCACACCAAACCGTCCCTGCACGCGACGCTGGAGGTCGGACGCCTCTGGCGTCAGGCCGGCTGCACGCTCGGATTCGCCACGGCGTTTTTTGTTCCGTTCAACGGACCGCCCGTGGTGGCGAACTATTTCGACGCGAACTTTTTCGAACCGGTGGACGCGTGGCATCGCCGCACACGCGCGCCCAGCCACCTGTGGATGCGCAGCCTGATGTGGCACAGCGTGCAGCGCGCCAAAACGCTCTTCATCCTGTCCGAATATGGCCGCCGGAAAATGGCCGCCGTCTTCCCTCGCCACGCGCACAAGTTCGTCGTCACGCCCTGCGGCATCAGCACGCCCGGCGCGCCGGCGCCACAACCGCCCGCGTGGGCGTCGGGTTTGAAGCGGCCGTTCTTTCTCTATGTCGGCTCGTTCTCAGACAACAAGAACCAGCGCACGCTGCTCGACGCGTGGCGCCTGCTCCAGTCGCGCCACGCGGACGCGCCCGGTCTCGTGCTGATCGGACCGGCCTCCCGCGCCTACATGGATACCGTCATCGCGCCCCGCCACCGGGCCCTGCCCCGCCCGCAGGACGTCCTGCTCCCCGGCTTCACCACGGAAGCGGAGTTGAACTGGGCCTACTGGAACGCCGCCGGATATGTGCAGCCGTCCTTCGCGGAGGGGTTCGGCATGCCGGTTCTTGAGGCGATGAGCTGCGGCCTGCCGGCCGCCTGCTCAGACAGCACGAGCCTGCCCGAAACCGCCGGCGACGCCGCCCTGCTGTTCGACCCGCGAGATCCCGCAACCATCGTCCGCACGGTTGAAACGATCTGGAAGGACGCGGCCACGCGCGAGTCGCTGATCCACAAGGGCCGCGCACGCGCCGCCCTGTTCACGTGGGAAAAGAATGCAAACCGGGTCGCCGAGGGTATACTCGCTCACTTGCGCCGTACGGCCTGACCGACGATATGGACCAACAACGCACAGCCCCGCCGCCGATCGATGTAGCCCGCCTCAACCTGCTGCTGGTGGGCCTGCTGCTGACGGGCCTGGCGCTGTACGTGGTCGTGCAAACCATGCGCGGCGGCACCAACGCGCTGGTCACCGCCGCCGTGTTGATCGGCGGCGTAATCTGGATGGTCGCCGGCCGCCGCGTGTGGTGGATGCCGATCCCCATCGCCGCCTCCATCGGCGGATTGGTGTGGGTCGGGTTCCGCATTTACTCGCACGAGCTTGCGGTTCTTCTGGCATGCATCGCATTGTTTCCGGCCATTGCCATCAACAGCAGATTGCTTGAGCAACACCGGACGCCGCTTCCTAAACCAGTATATCTATTGCTGGTCTATCTAGCTTTTCATTTATTCGCCAGCCTCGTCATGAACAGGATGTCGGGTGGAGGCGGCTACGGTAACATCGTGCGGACATATGTCTCCGCCCTTTGGCCCCTGCTATTTGTTGCAGGCGTTTATCATTACGGGGACAGTCGGTTGCTGCGATCGACAGTGCGCCTGATTTACATTGCCCTGCTGTTCCGCGTTGCTGTGGGGCTCTACAGTTATTATTTCCCCGGGTTTATCTTTTTCCGCGGATTTAACGCATTCTTCCTGCTTTCGGAACACGGCGCGATGGAACTTCGCGATGCGCCTCTGAAGCTCCTCATTCTCTCGCTTGCGCTTTGCGCCTCAAACAAACGCACAGGCACGGTGATCCTGCATCTCACGGCGGCCCTTTTCTCCGCATGGCTTCTCCTTATGGGAAGCAGCCGGGTAACCGTCGCGATGCTCATGGTTATTCCGTCCCTCTGGCTGCTCATTCAGCGGCGCTTTGCGCTAATCCTGCTGCTTGCGGGGATATTTATCTCGGCCATCCTCGCCATCAACGCGAACCCGGATATCTTGAATCAACTGCCCCGGGGGCCACAACGCGCGCTCTCGATTCTTGTTTTCGGTGAAATGCTCGATATTCAGGCAAAGCTTGCGGGAAGCAATCAGTGGCATCAGGAACTCTTCAAGCTGGGCGCACAGCGCTGGATGGATTCCGGCATCACATTTTTATTCGGAAACCGAGTGTATCCATTCGACTTGACGGGCATGGAACTCACCTATGACTTCTTCCACCGGATCCAAGTCGCCGCATCCATCGCAAGGTATGAGCGCAGCCTGTGGACCATTTTGGCCACAACCGGATTAACCGGGGGCCTGTTATACCTGTCCTGCTTCTTCGTTTTGCTTCGAGGCCCGGTCCGGGAATTGCGTCGGAATTTGATGCCGGATTTTAACCATGCCATCTATTTCATAGCGTCCGCGCACGCCTTCTTGTTCCTGCTTTTCAGTCCTTTTCACGGCAGTTTTCCCGGGCCTGAATTGATGTGGGCCGGCATCGCGTTCATGGTTTATCAAGACGAGCGGAGAAATAACCTTCCGAATCCAACGCCTTCGCCACAAAGCCCCCCCGCTCAGAATGGTAAGAAAATATTCGTGGGCAGGGTGCCGTGAAAAAAATTCGGGTGCTGCTGGATGCCCACATGGTGGGCGAACGGGAAACCGGCAACGAGACTTACATCGCGAACCTCGCACGCGCGTTGCGAGCGAGACCGGACGATATCGAACTGCGCATCGCGGTGGCGCACCCCGAAGCGGCCGAGGCGGCGATCGGCCCGCCCGATGAACACTGCCGGTTCGTCCGCGTCGCCGACTCCCCCTGGCGGCGCCTCGCGTGGGACCTGCCCCGCCTCGCGGCGCGTGAACAGGCGGACCTGCTGCACGTCACGTACACCGGACCCCTTTCCGCGCCATGCCCGGTGGTGGTCACGATCCACGACGTGGCGTATCGGATCGAACCCCGCTGGTTCTCCCCGCGCGACCGCTTCGTGCTGGCCGCGGGCATCGGCCTGACCGCGCGCCGCGCCGCGCGCATCATCACGGTCTCCGAACACGCGAAAGCTGAAATCGTCCGCGAACTCGGCCTGCGCGCGGATCGCATCGACGTGACGCTGGAAGCAGCGGCGCCCCACTACCGCCGCCTGGAGGCCGGGGAACGCGCCGCGTTCGACCTCACGGCCTGGGGCATCCGCAATCCCTTCGTCCTCGCGGTCGGCAACCTGCAACCGCGCAAAAACCTCCAACGTCTCGTCGAAGCCTTTGCCCGCGTGATCCAGCGCCACCCGACGCTTCCGCACCAACTGGTCTTCGTGGGCAAGGCCCAGTGGCGCGAGTCCGAGCTCTTCCAGACGATTGAACGCAAAGGACTGCGCGATCGCCTCGTCTTCACCGGATATGTTCCGGATCACGCACTGGTTTCGATGTTCAACATAGCGGATGTATTCGCCTATCCGTCGCTCTACGAAGGGTTCGGCCTCCCGGTTCTGGAAGCCATGGCTTGCGGCGCTCCCGTGCTAACCTCGAATGTCTCATCCATGCCGGAAGTGGCGGGAGAGGCCGCGATACTCATTAATCCTAGCGAGGTGGATTCGATTGCCGAGGGCCTCGAATACCTCCTGCGAGATGAATCCGTGCGCGCGCGCTTGAGGCAGATGGGGCTCCTTCACTCAAGCCAGTTCACATGGCATAAATGTGCCAACCAAACACTGGCCGCATATCGCAAGGCGCTGACATAATGATACGGACCAAACGCATTCTATTTTCCGCCGTCATGATGCTTTGCGGGGTTTTGATCGCCTGCATAGCCGCGGAGTTGATTGTTCGTGCGACGCAGCGCAATACGATGGTGCTCTTTCCGCGCTTTCATTCGGCGGCATCCTACGGCCCGTACACCATTCGATCCATGCGCCCCAATACGACCTTTACCCACACGAGCATGGATGGGGTCTGGCAATTTGCCATCAACGAAAAGGGCCTGAGGTCTCCTCCGGGACGAGACTACTCCAAACAGGATGGCGTCCTCCGCGTCGTGTGTGTCGGCGATTCTCATACGGCCGGATTTGAGGTGGATCAGCGGAAGACTTACGCCTCTGTTATCGAGCTTCATCTTTCGGCGAAAGGAATATCGGCCGAGGTAATCAACGCCGGCATCTCGGGTTTCGGCACGGGAGAGGCTCTGGTCTACATCGAAAACGAAGCGGTGAATTATCAGCCCGACGCCATTGTTCTTGGATTTTTTGCAAATGACTACGACGACAACCTGAAGTCGGATTTGTTCCGCGTGGTCGGGACGGAACTCGTCACAAACAAAACCGTTCACATTCCCGGCGTCCAAATATTGGATCGCATCAATCAGTTCGGCCTGATTCGCTGGTTGAGCCAGCACTCCTATGCCTATTCGTTTGTTTTCAACGCCGTCTGGGATATGAAGAAACGGGCCCTGTTGACTGAGGCGGAGCGAACAACTCAAACCGAGCGCGCGATTCCCGAGGCAGGTGCAGACGAATTGCTGGGGGAACACAAAAGCGCACTTGCCAAAGCACTGCTCGCGCGAATTGACGACTTTTGCGCCTCCAACAAAATACAGTTCATCATTCTCGACATCCCTCAACTGGATCTCGAAACGCAGCAATTGGCTCGATCACTCAAGCAAGACTCACTGCCGAACAATTTCAAGGGACACTATATCGATAGCGTTGCTGCGTTGTCCGACCTTCAAGGCGTTGCGGATATTTTCGTGCCGAACGGACAGCGGCACATCAACGAAACAACCCACCTTTTGCTAGGTATCGAAACTTCAAGAGCCATTCTAGAATCAATCAATCAACGCGCCGCAATGCGCTGAAAGAGGCGCTCGTATTCGTCCGTGATCTGGTCCCAGGTGAACCGCTCGCGGATGCGGTCGGGCGCGCGGCGGCGGAAATCCCCGGCCCGCGCCTCGTCCTGGTCCAGCGCGCGGATCTTCGCCGCCAGGTCGGGAACATTCTTTTCGTACAGCACGCCGTATTTGCCGTTGTCGAGCACCTCGGCATTAAACGGCGTGTTCAGCGCGAGGATCGCATTGCCGAAACCGAGCGCCTTGAGGAGCGACGGGTTGATGCCGCCGAACTGGTGCCCGTGCACGTACGCGTAGCAGTTGCAGTGCAGCTCCCTCACATGCGCGGAGGAATTCACGTGGCCGAGAAACTTCACGCGATCACCGCCCAGCGCCTTCAACTTGTCGATGAACGCCTTCTCGACGGTGTTCCCCTTGTAGTCCGCGCCGCCGGCGATCGCGAGAATGCGCGACGAGCCGGACTTCACGAACGCCTCCACAATCAGGTCCGCGTTGTTGTCCGGCACCAGCCGGCTCGCGATCAGGAAGTAACTGCGCGGCTGCAGCCCGTATTGCGCCAGCACCTCCGGCTCGGTGGAGGCTTCGATGTTCGCGCCGTAGGCGATGTATTCGGAGTCGATGCCGAACTCCTTCGCATAGAGCCGGTGCATCTCGTCCGCGTCCGTCACGATCTCGTGGTAGAACTTCGTGCCAAGTTTCGCCGACGTATGGAAAATCCACTTCGCCAGCTTGTTCCACTTCGGGCGCAGCCATTCCATGCCATCCACATTGAGCACACACGGTCTTCCCAGCAGGCGCGGGATGAAGCCGAACATGCCGTTCGCCGCGTTCACGACGAAGACGAGGTCGTGTTTTGCGAACGACGCGTGGGTCACCGCGAGCAGCGAATGGGACAGCGTGCTGAAGGCCTTGTGTTCCAGGCTCGGCAGGTACACCATCTTCATGCCTTGAAACACGGCGGGGCGTTCGGCAAAAAGGCCCTTGCGGCAATAGACGGTGACCTCGTGGCCGCGCTGGACGAGCCGGGGCGCCAGCTCGGCGATAAACGTCTCGTAGCCGCTGTAGGTCGACGGCAGGCCGCGGATACCGGCGATGGCAATGCGAAGTCCCATGCAGAACACACCCTTGGTTGAGCGAACGGTTGTAGCAGACGGTCCGACGGGGCAGCAAGCCCGGCGCCGCTCCGGGCGCGTGGCGCTCGCGGTGGCGGTCGCGCTCGTTTTGGCCGCCGCCGCCCTGTTCACCGGCGGCAGCGGCGTGCAGAATTTTTCCGCCGGCGACACGGCGTACTGGCTGAACAGCGGCTGGCGCATCGCGCACGGACAAGTCCCGCATCGCGATTTCACACTGACCACGGGCACCACGGTCGCCTACCTCGCCGCGGCGGGACAGGCGCTGCGCGGCGCGACGGTCGGCAGCATCGCCGCGGGCCAGGCTGTGGCCGGACTCCTGCTGGGCGGCGCGGCGTTCCTGGTCCTGCGCCGGCGCACGACCCCGCTGCTCACCGCCGTGGGCGCGCTCTGCTGCGCGCTGCTGGTCATGGCCACGCGGCAGCCGGGCGAGTGGCCGCACCTGCACAGCCACGCGTTCCTCTACAACCGGCTTGCGGAGGCCCTGCTGGCGCTGCTGGTCTGGATCACGACCGTGCGACCCGTCACCGCTCACCGCATCGGCGATGCGCTGGAATCCGCCGGTGCGGGCGCGCTGCTGGCCCTGCTGTTCCTCACCAAAATCAGCTATGGCCTCGTCGGGGCCGGCTGGATCGGGCTGACGGTTGTGCTGGGGCTCCTTCCCGTGCGCCATTGGCTCCCGCTGGCGGCGGGCTTTTTCGCATCGGCCACCTTCGCCGCGCAAGCCTTCGGCCTCGCGTGGTGGTGGGCCGACGTCTCCGCGCCGTTCCGCACAGGCTTCGACGGGGTGCTGGTTCCGCGCCTTCCCGCCGCGGCGATCAAGAACGCGCCGGCGCTCCTCGCCTTCGCGGCGCTGCTGGGCCTCGCATGGAAACGCATGGTGAACAGGCCCTGGCGCATGGCCTTGCTCGCCCTCGCCGCGTGGGGCGTGGCCACCCTCAGCGCCGCCTCGACGCAACAGCGGCAGGAGTATGCGCTGTGCGGAACCGTTCTCATCGCACTGGCGGCGCTGCTCACGCAGCGGTCCTTCGCGGCCACCCGTGGATGGACGCGCGCCCTTCTCGTGCTGGCGCTCCTCTATAACGCCCCACGCATGGCCCTGGACGCCGCCTCCCTCGCGGGATCCTGGATGCAGCGACACGAGACGACGGTCCCCGATGCGCGTGTTGACGCCGGCCCGCTCGCCGATTTCCGCCTCGCGCCCAACAACGCCGGTTACGCCGAGCTGCTGAACGACGGCCTCACCCTGCTGCGCGCGCACACGAAAGCGGACGACCGCGTCATGACGATCGACTGGTCCGACCCGTTTGCCTTCGCCCTCCAGCGCCCGCCCCCGAAAGGCGGCGCCGTCCTGTGGGCCAACGGATTCAGCTTCAACGACACGACAGGGCCCGACGCCGCGCGCATCTTCCGGGGCGTGCCGTGGGTGCTGGTCCGCCGCGACCCCCTCTACGAGCCGCCCTTCACGACGCTTTACAGAGAACGGCTCGCCGCCGATTACGTCCTCGCGGCCGAATCCGCGCATTTCCGCCTGTGGCGGCCACGCCCCTCGCCGTAGCCCGGCCGGCAAATATTTTTCGGCACGGCATGTGCCCGGATGTGGTATTTTTCCAGCAGGAGTATTCACCGCATGCCCACGTCACTTGTCACCGGCGCAGCCGGCTTCATCGGATCGCACGTCGCGCAGGCGCTCGTCGCCAGCGGCCACACCGTCATCGCGCTGGATGACCTCTCCGGGGGCTTCACGGAAAACGTCCCGGCCGGGGCGACCTTCGTCCAGGGATCAATCCTCGATCACGCCCTGGTGGACCGGCTCTTCGCGCAGCACCGGTTCGATTACGTCTTCCACCTCGCCGCCTATGCCGCGGAGGGGCTGAGCCATTTCATCAAGCGGTTCAATTATTCGAACAACCTCATCGGCAGCGTGAACCTCATCAACGCGTCGGTGAACACCGGCACGGTGAAATGCTTCGTGTTCACGTCCTCCATCGCGGTGTACGGACGCAACCAGGTCCCGATGACGGAGGACGCCACGCCGCAGCCGGAGGACCCCTACGGCATCGCGAAATTCGCGGTGGAACTCGACCTCAAGGAGGCGCACGAGATGTTCGGGCTGCCGTACATCATCTTCCGCCCGCACAACGTGTATGGCGAACGGCAGAACATTGGCGACCCCTACCGCAACGTCATCGGCATCTTCATGAACCAGATCCTGCAGGGGCTCCCGATGTCGGTGTTCGGCGACGGCAGCCAGACACGCGCCTTCAGCTACATCGACGACGTGGCGCCCGTGATCGCGGCGTCCATTAACCATGACGCGGCCTACAACCAGATCTATAACGTCGGCGCCGACACCCCCTATTCGGTGCTCACCCTCGCGCACGCGGTGGCGGACGCGATGGGCGCGAAAGCGAACCTCAAGCACCTGCCCGCGCGCAACGAAGTGGTCCACGCCTTCTCGTCGCACGACAAAGTGCAGAAGCAGTTCGGCGGCTTGATCAAGAACATCCCGCTCGAACAGGGGCTCGCGCGGATGGCGGCCTGGGTCAAACAGACCGGCGCGCGAAAAGGCCAGCCGTTCGAAGGCATTGAGGTGCCCCGCAACCTGCCGCCGTCCTGGGCCCGGTTGGTCAAATAGACCGCGCCGGCCGTCAATCCGGACCCTCCGCGCATGAACGCCATGTCCTCATCGCTCCGCGCTGCGCTCATCGGCGCGCTGCTCGTTTGCGGCGCGGGCTGGGCGCTGTTCCACTTCGAGGGCGTGACGGATGTCGGCTATCTCGCGGACCAAACGACCACTTCGCTGTTCCGCTGGATCTTCAGCCGCTGGTACGTCGACTGGATTACCACGCATTACGCGATGAATTTCCTGGCGCCGCCACTGGCCCTCTGGCTGTTGTGGCGGCGGCGCGATGCGCTGCGCGGCGGACCGCACTCGGTGGCATGGACGGGCCTCGCCCTTGTCGTCCTCGCGCTCGCCCTCCATGTGCTCGGGGCCAAAACCCAGCAAACCCGCATCAGCCTGTTCGCCCTGATCCTCCTGGTCTGGGCCGTGCCGTGGTTCGCATGGGGCCCGCGCGTGGCGCGCGGCATGACCTACCCGATGCTGGCGCTCGCGATGGCGATGCCGTTGAATTTCTTCGACCAGTTGCTCAACCCGCTCCGCGTCACCGCCGCCGCCGTGTCCGCGGCGCTGGCTTCCGGGCTGGGCCTCAGCGTACAGGCGATGGGCTCCCTGCTGGTGGAGGCGGAGACGCGTGCGTGGGCCCTTGATCTCGCGGACCCCACGAGTAGCGTATACGCGTTGCACGCCCTGACGATGTGGACCCTGATCCTCGCGGACCTCGTCTTCCACCGAACCGCGCAACGGCTGGCCCTCGTGGCCGTCACCCCGATCCTGTTCCTCGCGGCCACCACGATGCGCGGGCTCACGCTCTGCTTCGCCGCGGAGGGGTGGTCCCCGGATCTAGCAATGTCGCTCGACGACCGCTGGCCCGCGCTCGTCCTCCTGCCCTGGTTCCTGCTCGTTCAGGGGCTCGCGATTCGTCTTCTTTCAATCCGCTGGCGCGAAGCCCGGCGCTCCTTCGCAACCCTGCTGGAGCCGCACAACCGTCCGTCCGCGCCCACGGACCGGGAGGGCCTGCCGTGAAGCCGGGCGCCGCCTTGGGCCTCAGCGCCGCGCTGATCGCGGCCACGTGGTGGGCGATGCCCGCGCTCACGCGGGTGGACTTTGTGGACGAAGCCTCCATCCGCCGCACGCTGCCCGCCGATGCGGGACGGTGGAAGGGTCAGGCCATGCGTTTCTGCCAGAACCCGGAACACGGGGAACTCGTTTTGGTCGACGACACGTCCGCCGCCGCCCCGTGTCCTGAATGCGGCGGCGCGCTGCATCCGCTCTCCATCTTTGAACGCTCGGTGCTTCCGCAGGACACGCGCGCGGACAAGCGGCAATTCAACGAAGATGCTTCCTTCGCGGCCTTGCAGGTGGCGATTGTCTTCAGCGGCCGCGATCGATCCAGCATCCACCGCCCCGAAGTGTGCCTCGTGGGCGAAGGCTCTGAAATAGTCGGCAGCCGGCGCCGCTCCATTGAGATGCCCGGGCGCGCGCCGCTGGAGGTGCAAGTCGTCGACGTGCAGATCACGCGACGCCAACCCGACGGCAGCGTCGTTTCGGGCCGCACGTTCTTCGCCTACTGGTTCACCGGGCGCGGACACGAAACACCGTCGCATCTGGTCCGCATGTTCTGGATGGCGTGGGACCGCGTGGTCCACAACCGCGTCTACCCGTGGGCCTACATTTCCATCGGCGGCGTCTACGACCAGCCGGGCGACCTGTCGCTCCGCAGGCTCGACGATCTGGTGCGCCAGCTCTATCCTCTCCTGCATACGGACGCCTCCGCGCCGCAGGACAGCGCGGGGCCGTGATACGGCTTTCATGATCAACACCACGTACCCGTTCGCCCGCAGGGCCATCAGCAACGCCGTCATCCTGGGCGCGGCGGAAGCCTCGACCCTGTTGCTTTCCCTGTTCATCGGCGGCTTCATCCGCCTCGCGTGGAAGGGCGAGCCCATGCTTGCGAGCTGGATGTGGTACCTGCTCGGCGCGTGGTGCGTTGGCGCCTATGTCGCGCGCCTGTTGCCGGGCTGGGGGCTGGGCCCGGTCGAGGAACTGCGCCGCATGTTTTTCCTGCTCGCCGGGGTCTTCGCCGCCACGACAGCCATGTTGTTCTGGGGCAAGGCCGCGGAGATCACGAGCCGCTTCACCCTCACGGTCGGCTTCCTGCTGAGCATCGTGCTCGTGCCGGCCGTACGACTCGAAGTGAAGCGCATCCTGCTGAAGCTCAACCGGTGGGGAGTGCCCGCCGTGCTGTATGGCCGCGCGCACGCCGTGTCCGTCGTCACCCAGGCCCTCCGCGATGAGCGGGGACTCGGCTACACGCCCGATGGCGTGTTCCTGGAGGAACACGGCGACGCGCCGGAAACCGTGGCGGACCTGCCGGTGCTCGGCCACACGAACCAGTACACGGCGCGCGCGCCCGTCGCGCTGCTCGCGGCGTCCGGCCTCTCGCCGCAACGCGTCAGCGAATTGCTCGACGGGCCGCTCGCGCACTACCGCCGCATCGTCGTGATCCCCGACATCACCGAATCGCCCACGCTCTGGGTCAAACCGCGTGACCTGATGGGCCTGCTCGGCATCGAGATCCCCGGCAACCTGCTCGACCCGCTCGCGCGCATCCTCAAACGTTCGCTCGATCTTGCGGTGGTCATCGGGCTCTCGCCGCTGTGGATACCGGTCTGCCTCCTGCTCGGCGTCCTCATCTGGCTTGAGGACCGGAAACACCCGATTTTCAAGCAGGAGCGCGTCGGCCACCGCGGGCATCTGTTCCGCACCCTCAAGTTCCGTACGATGCATCCGAACGCCGAGGAGCTGCTGCAGAAGCGCCTCGATGAGGACCCGTCGCTGCGCGCGGAGTGGGAGGCGCACTTCAAACTTCGTGACGATCCGCGCATCACGCGCGTCGGCCGCTTCCTGCGCGCCACCTCGCTGGACGAACTGCCGCAGTTCATCAACGTCCTGCGCGGCGACATGTCGCTCGTGGGCCCGCGTCCGCTCCCGCGCTACCACTACGACGAAATGCCCGAGCGTGTGCGCCAGCTCCGCGACCGCGTGCGCCCCGGCATCACCGGTCTCTGGCAGGTTTCCGGCCGCAGCGAGGCCGGCCACGCCGCGATGCCGCGCTGGGACACCTATTACGTCCGCAACTGGTCCATCTGGCTCGACCTCGTCATCCTCGTCCGCACCTTCCGCGCAGTGACGTCCCGCCACGGGGCCTACTAATTCCATGCAAACCGGAAGGCCCATCGCCCGCGTGCTGGGGCTGCTGATGCTGGCGCTCGGCTTTCTCCCTTGGTCCTCCGCGCTGGCCCAGGGTCCGCATGAGATCGTCCTGATCATCAACCGGAATTCCGCAGCCTCGCTGGAGATTGCGCACCACTACGCCCAGCTGCGGCGTGTGCCGCCGTCCAATCTCATTTATCTCGACCTGCCCGACCACGCGCGGGGCACGCGCGCCGAATTCACCCCGGCGGAGTTCACCACGCTCATCCGCGACCCGGTCCAGCGCGCGATCGATGAGCGGCGCCTGAACGACCACATCCTCGCGTGGATCTATTCCGCCGATTTCCCGGTGCGCATCATGAGCGAGCCGCCCGTCTCCCTCGCCGGCGCGACGTTCGTGCGCGGGACCCTGCCGACGCCGGAGGAGGTGGACAAGGGCCGCTATGCCTCGCCGCTCTTCCGCGGTCCCGACCGGCCGGAAGACAAGGGCGCGCCGGCGGGCTCCATCCAGGAATTCGCGATCCTGCTGCGCGAACGCATGCCGGTCCCCTCCATGATGCTCGGCCATACCGGCGCGCGCGGCCTGCCCGTGGAAACCGTGGTGGACCAGTTGCGCCGCGCGGCATCGGCGGACGGCACGCGCCCGCGCGATCCGTTCCATTTCCACACCAGTGACGACGTGCGCTCCACCTGCCGGCGCTGGCAGTTTGAAGGCGCTGCCGCGGAGCTGAAAGAGATCGGCATGGCCTCCCTTATCTCGTCGAATCGACCGTCCGATGCGCTCGCCGTCTCCGGCATCATGCTGGGCGGCGCGCTCGTGCCGGAGCCGTGGGGCCGCCTGCAGCCCGGCGCGATCGCCGACAATCTCACCAGCCTGGGCGCCGTCTTCCATACGCACGAACAAACGCGCCTCTCGCAGTGGATCGCCCGCGGCGCGGCGGCCAGTGCGGGCACGATCTGGGAGCCGTATGCGAACTGGGCCAAATTCCCGCATGCGCGCCTCTTTGCCCACTACGCGCGCGGCTGCACGTTGCTGGAAAGCTACATGCAGGCCGTGCGCAGCCCGATGCAATTGCAGGTCGTCGGCGACCCGCTCTGCCGCCCGTGGAGCCCCGCGCCGTCGCTGATGCTGATCAACATCGAGGACGACGGCAAGCCTCTCCGCGGGATCGCATCGTTCATGGCGTCCTCGTTTGTGCCCACGCCGGGCCTCACCTATCTGTTCATGCTGAACGGGCGCTCGCTTCCCGCAGGCGGCGCGACGGCGGGCCTGAAGATCGACACCTCCATCCTGCGCGACGGCTACCACGAATTGCACGCCGTGGCCTATACCCCCGGTCCGATCCGTCGGCAGGGTCACGCGCGCCTCGGCATCCATGTGGACAATCGCGGCCAATCGGCCACCCTCGCCCTCGCCGCCGGCGCATCCGCCGAACCGCGCCTCCACCAGCCGCTGAACGTGCTCGTCTCCGCGAGCGCGGGCGCGACAAATCTGCGCATCGCGGCCTTTGAGCGTGTGCTGTGGCAGGGCCCCGCGACCACGCAGTCGCAGGCGGTTGCGCTGGCGCCGCGCGAGATCGGACCCGGCCCGGTATCGCTCCAAGCCACCGCGCAATTCGCGGACGGCGGCGATGTGCGGAGCGAGCCGCTCGCGGTGACCATCCGCCGCGACAACCAGCCGCCCGCGCGGCCGGCCATCGCGACCACCAGCGCGGCCGATGGCAAGACCCGGCTCATCGCGCGCAGCGACGACCCCGACGGCGACGCCGTGCGCATCACATGGTTTGCCGACCTGCGCGCCGTCGGCTTCACCGGGAACTCCCTCGCGCCCGATGGAACGCTCGCCTCCACCGGCGGATCACTCGTCGTGAAATCCGCCGCAACCACCGAACAACCCGCCGAACTGGCCGCCACGCTGCGAACCGCGGAAGTGGGCTACGACAGCGGCTGGCAACTGGGTGGCCTCGTGTTCGATCTGAAGGATGAACTCAATTACGCCTGTTTCGGATGGAACTGGAAAGAAGGCGGATGGATGCTCGGTCGGGTGGAGAACGGGCGCCTCGTACCCCACGCCTCGCGCGGCATGCCGCTGGACCCGCGCCGCGACTATGAAATCAGCGTGCGCCAGGAAGGGGATCGCGTCACCGCCTGGGTGGACGGCGAACAAGTGGGTGCAAGCACGTCGCTGGCCCTGCGGGGTCCCTTCGGCCTGTGCGGCGGACAACCGGCATTAACCCTTTCCCGCCTTGCACTCTCGCCCCCGCCCGGCTGGGCCGCCCCGCAAGCCACCAATACCATGGCCGTGTTGCCCGACGGCGCACGCCCGCCCCTGCTCATCCGCGCCACCGACACCCCGGGCGCTTCAGCCTGGACCGAACTCCGGTAGTTTTTTACGGCGCCTCCGGTCCCTTTCATCCGCGGCGGAGCACAAACATGCGGAGCTCGGTCATGTCTTCCATCGCGAAGCGGACGCCCTCGCGGCCGAGGCCGCTGTCCTTCACTCCGCCGTAGGGCATGTGGTCCACGCGCCAGGACGGCACTTCGTTGATGAGCACGCCGCCGACATCCAACACGTCCCACGCCTTCCACGCCTTCTGGATGTCGCACGTGAAGACACCGGCCTGCAGGCCGTAGCGGCTCGCGTTCACACGGGCCAGCGCGGCGTCGAAATCAGGGACGGATTCGAGAATCGCGACCGGGCCGAAAACCTCCTCGGCATACACCTGCTCGTCCGACGGAACGTTCTCCAGCAGCGTCGCCTCGATCACATTTCCATTCCGCGCGCCGCCGCACAGCAGGCGCGCGCCGCGCGCAACGGCCGACGCGATCCAGCGCTTGATCCGGTCTGCCTCCTTTGCCGAAATGATCGGCCCCACAAAAGTATCTTCCGCCCGCGGATCGCCGCATTTGAGCTTCCGCGTTTCCGCGACAAGCCGTTCGCGCAACTCCGCATACACCGCTTCGTGCGCAATGATCCGCTGCACGCTGATGCAGCTCTGGCCCGACTGGTAGAACGCACCAGTAAGGATGCGCTTCACGGCGTCGCCGAGGTCGGCGTCGGCATCGACAATGACCGCTGCATTTCCGCCCAGTTCGAGCACCACCTTCGTCTTGCCCGCCTTCGCCTTGAGCGCCCAGCCAACGTCGGGCGAGCCGGTAAACGAGAGCAGTTTGATGCGCGGATCCGTCGTAAAAAGATCCGCCCCGTCGCGCGGGCACGGGAGAATGGAGAACGCGCCTTCGGGCAAATCCGTTTCCGCGAGGATCTCCCCCAGCACAAGCGCACCCAGCGGGGTCAGGCTGGCGGGTTTCAGCACGAAGGGGCAGCCCACGGCGAGGGCCGGTCCCATTTTGTGCGCGACGAGATTGAGCGGGAAATTGAAAGGCGAGATGAACGAGCACACGCCGACCGGCACGCGTTTCCACATGCCCGCATAGCCCGTGGTACGGGGCGAGATGTCCAGGGGCATGACCTCGCCGGTGAGCCGAACCGATTCCTCGGCGGAGATGCGGAGGGTGTCGATCAGGCGCGTCACTTCGCCGCGGCTGTCCTTGATCGGCTTGCCTGCTTCCGCGCACAACAACGCGGCCAGTTCCTCCTGCCGCTCCCGCACGCGCCGGACCAGGTGTTCGAGAACCGCCTGACGCCGATGGGCGGGCCATGTGCGCAGGGGTTCCGCGGCGGACTCCGCGCGCGCAAACGCCTCCCTGATGAGCGCGGCGTCGGCCTGGGCGACGCGTGCGACGATGGTTCCGGTGAATTTGTCGCGCACCTCAAGGTCGTGATTGGGCGCGACGGGACGATTGGCGAGGAAGAGCGGGCGACGGTCGTTCATGGGGTCTCCTCCATGAAGAGCATACACCACACCCCAACGGCGTGGAAGGCTCGCCCGCGGGCGGGACGGTTATTTGCGGCTCATCGCGGCGGCGACCGTCGCGGCGAGTTCATCGATCGTGTTCGCGACCGGGACGCCGGCGTGGGAGTAGGCCTTGATCTTGGAGGCCGCGGTGCCCGCGCCGCCGGACACGATGGCGCCCGCGTGGCCCATGCGTTTGCCCTCGGGGGCGGTGTGGCCGACGATGAACGCGAAAACGGGTTTCTTGATGTGCTGCTGGATGAACGCCGCGGTGCGCTCCTCCTCGTCGCCGCCGATTTCGCCGACGACGACAATCGCGTCCGTGTCGGGATCCTTCTCGAACAGCGGCAGCAGGTCCATCGGGCCGGAGCCGACGATCGGGTCGCCGCCGATGCCGATGCAGGTGGACTGGCCGATGCCGAGATTGGTCAGCGCATAGACGATCTCATACGTCAGCGTGCCGCTGCGCGAGATGACGCCGACGCGGCCGGGCTTGTGGATGTGGCCGGGCATGATGCCGATCTTGCACTGGCCGGGCGAGATGACGCCGGGGCAGTTCGGACCGATGAGTCGCAGGCCGCGCGCGCGCACCTCGTGATAGATGTCCATCATGTCGAGCGTCGGCACGCCCTCGGTGATCGTGATGATCAGCGGCACGGCGGCATCCATTGCCTCGCGCATCGCGGCGGGCGCGAACTTCGCGGGGACATAAATTACCGTTGCGTTGGCCTTCGTCGCAGCCACGGCCTCCTTGACGGAATTGAACACGGGCACGCCGTGGACCTGCTCGCCGCCCTTGCCGGGCGTGACGCCGCCGACGACCTTCGTGCCGTAATCGAGCATGCCCTTCGTGTGGAAGGAGCCGTCGCGGCCGGTAATGCCCTGGACAATGACGCGGGTGTCGCTGTTGATCAAAATGCTCATGCTTCTTCTTCCACCTGCGGGCCGCCCGCCGCTTCAATTACTTTTTTCACCGCATCGGCGAACGTCGCCGCCGGAATCAGGGAGCTGCCTTTCAGCAAGGCGAGCCCCTCCTCCGCGTTGGTCCCGGTCAGCCGGACCACGACCGGCACGTCGATCGTCATGCGCTTGAACGCCTCGAGGATGCCGCGCGCGATGTCGTCGCAGCGGGTGATGCCGCCGAAAATGTTGATCAGCACGGCCTTGATACCGGGCCGGCTGAGGATGATCCGGAAGGCGTGAATCACCTTCTCGGGGTTCGAGCTGCCACCGACATCAAGGAAGTTCGCCGGGCGCCCGCCGAACAGCTTGATCATGTCCATCGTGCCCATCGCGAGGCCGGCGCCGTTGACCATGCAGCCAATGTCGCCCTCGAGCTCCACATAGCTCAACCCGCGGGCCTTCGCCTCGATCTCGTTGGCGTTTTCCTCGGACAGGTCGCGCAACGCCTCGACCTCCGGGTGGCGGAAGAGCGCGTTGTCGTCGAAGTTCACCTTGCCGTCGACCGCGACGATCTGGCCGGACGGCGTGAGCACGAGCGGGTTGATTTCGACCAGCGAGCAATCCAGATCGAGGAACAGCTTGAAGAGGTTCCGCATGATCGCCAGCACGGCCGCCGTGTGTTCCGGGCCGAACAGGAGCGGCGCGACGCGGGCGGCCTCCGCCTCGGGGAACGCGCGGGTCAGGGCGTGGAAGCGGTGGATCTTCTCCGGCGCGGTCTTGGCGAGCTCCTCGATTTCCATCCCGCCCTCGGCGCTGGCCATGAACAGGATGCCGCGCGCGCTGCGGTCGAGAATGATCGCGAGATACACTTCCTTCGCAATGTCGGCGGCATCGGCGATGAGCACCTTCTTGACGATGCTGCCCTTGATGTCCATGCCGAGGATGGCCTTCGCCTTCTGGGCGGCCTCCTCCGGGGTCCGGGCCAGCTTGACGCCGCCCGCTTTCCCGCGGCCACCGGCGTGGACCTGCGACTTGACGACCACCATGCGTCCGAAGTCGCGCGCAATCGCGGCCGCCTCGTCCGGCGTGGTGGCCACGCGGCCGCCCTGGGTGGGGATGTTGAACTGGCGGAAAAGATCTTTGGCTTGGTACTCGTGGATTTTCATGAGGCGCGGAAAAGGTAGAAGGGAACAGTTGCCTGTTGCAAGTGGCAAGTTATCTGATTCAAGCTGTTTTCATGCGTCTCCTGTTCATCGCCCTGGCTTGGTTGGCCGCCCTGACGGCGGCGAGCGCCCGCTCCCCCGCGCTCGACTATGCTGTTGTGCTGCCTGGCGCCTGTGTCCAGCAATCGCCGGATCTCCGCGCGGCATGGCAGGCGGGTATGGACCTGCTCGCGGCCGGGGACCCGGCTGGCGCCCGATCCGCCTTCCAGCGTTGCGCACAGGCGTGCCCTGAAGATCCGGCCCCCCTGCACATGTCCGCGCTGGCGGCATGGGCGGGAGATCAAACCGCCACGGCGATCCGCCTGCTCGTGCAGGCCACACGCATGCGACAGGCGCCGCCCGTTTCATCCATCGCGCTGGCCGCCCTCTACGCGGACTCGCCTGCCCCGAATGTCCCGCTGGGTTGGCTCCGACGCGGATTGCAGCAAGCGCCACCCGAGGAACATGCCTACTGGGTCACGCGCCCCGCGTTCACGCGCATCATGATGGAGGCGGATACACCCTGGACCGAGTTGCTGGCCGAATTTCAACTGCCGACGGACCCCGCCGTCCTCGCGGCCCTTTCCACGCCACCCGACCGGCCCGGCCTGGAGCCGCTTGCGGTCGCGGAACCGATCCAACCGCTTCTCCGCCTGTCGCTGTTTGACCCGGGGAAGGATTCCCTTGAGCAGGCCGCGCTGGTGCGCAAGCAGGTGGAGCAGAACCTGATCGATCGAGTCCGCCCGCCGGTCGAGTCCCAACCCGCCCTCGACCCGTCCGAGTGGCCCGCCGAAGAGACGCCGCAACCGGACACGCCGGACGCCACCCGCCCAGAACAACCTTGACGGATTCCCCCTTCGCCAAGAAGCTGTTCCACCGCACACACCAGTGAGGGCTATGCAACACGAATCCCAGCAGCCGGCCTACGCCAAGTACCTGATCTTCCTGGCCTTCGCGGTGCTCGCCTTTTTCGGGCTGCGAACGATCTCGAACAGCGACTTCTGGATGCATTTGGCGGCGGGCCGCCAACTCACACAGAACCTGCCTTCCGACACGGATCCTTTTTCTTTTGCGACAAACCCCCAGCAGGCATGGGTCAACCCCTCCTGGCTGTATGATCGGGCGCTGTATCGCCTTTGGCAGATCGGGGAAGCGCCCGCCGCGATCCTCTTCACAATCGGATGCACCCTGCTCGCCTTCGCCCTGCTGCTGCCGTTTTGCCGACGCGCTGAACCAGTGGCCAGCCCGTCATTCGCCCTGTTGCTGGTGGCTTGGTTGATCGCCCCGATGCTCGCGCCGGGACCGGCCGCGCTGGCCCTGCTGTGCGCGGCGCTGCAGTGGCGCATCCTCGCACAGGGCACGCGATGGCCGGCCCTCGTGTCACTGCTTCTCGTCCAGATCCTTTGGACGAACGTACACAGCTCGTTCCTGCTGGGCCCTTTGCTGGGCGCCTTGTTCGCGTATGAGGACCGCCGCGCGGATACGCGCAGACTGGCCTGGTGGTATCCGCTGGCCCTGCTCGCGGCCACCCTGCTGAATCCGTATGGCGTCGACCTGCACGCGCTCGCGGTGCAGATGGTGACCAACCCGAATGCGGGCGCGCTGATCGAATGGGTCTCGCCCTTCAGCGCGGATTTCGCTCCGGTCATCGCCCGCCATGCAAGCACCCTGCTCCTGGTCGTGGTCGCGCTCGGCTTCGTGACCATCAACGGGCGTCTGCCGCTCACCACCACCGCGCTCGGCGTGGCCGGCGCCTTCCTGCTGGTGGTCTCGCCGCGCTATCACCTCTTCAGTGGATTGCTGGTGTTCCCGTTCGCCGCCATCAGCCTGCAGGGCGCGGGCCAGTGGCTCACCAATCGTTGGGGCAATGCCGCCTGGGCCGCCGCAGGACGCGGCGCGGTGGCGCTCGCCGCGCTTGCGAGCATTGCGCACATCGCCAGCGGCGCGTATCTGAACCGGCTGGGCAGCGCCTCCTCGTTCGGCCTTGGCGTCGCGCCCGGCGTCTTCCCCGTGGAAGCCAGTGAATCGATTTTGGCGCGGCCGGATTTTCCCGCGCGCGCCATCAACCTCGCGCATGACGGCGGCTACTTGGCGTGGAAACTGCCCGCGCGCAAGGTGTACACGGACTCCCGGACGCCGCTGTACGGGCTCGCATTCTATCAGACCCTGGGCCGGGCACTGGCCGGCCAGCCGGAGGCATGGACGGCGCTGATCGAACAGCATCAGCCCGAAGCGATCATCCTGAGTTCGCTGTGGAATGGATCCGGCCACGCCACGCGCCGCCTCGTGGACACGGGACAATGGGCGCTGGCCTATTTCGACGGAACCACCGTCGTGCTGGTCCAACGCACCGCGGCCAACGAAGGCCTGCTGCGCGATTTCCAGCTCCAGAAAAACGGCCTGCGCACGCTGGAAACCGCGCGCAAATCGTACGAACGGCAGGTGGCACGCCCCTTTCCCGCACCCAACAGTGCCCGGCTGATCGGCGGCGCCTCCGTCCTGTTTTCACTCTGGCGTTTCGAGGAGGCGGAGGCGCTCTACGCACTCGTGGTGAAAGGCTCGCCCACGTTTGGGCTCGGCTGGCAAAACCTGGGCATCTGCCACTTCCAGCTCAACGAACACGCGGAGGCCGCCCAGTCGCTTGAGCGCGCGCGCCGCTTGCGCCCCGATCATGTGCTGCCCTGGCTGTGGCTCGGCAAAACCTACCAGGCCCTGGACCAGCCCCGCCTCGCGGAACGCGCCTTGAACAAAGCGCGCTCCATCAACAGCGAAATGACCAAGACCTTCGAGAGCAGCTTTTCCTCAACGAACGCCATGACGCTTCCGCCGGCGACCAATCGGTCGCCGGACGCCGTGCGCCCGTGACGCGCTACTCCAACTCCACCGTCAGGCGGTAGCTCGCCGCGTTCGTGTCCGTGCTGTCCGACAGCGACAGGATTCCGCCCGTGCCCGCCGTCGGGCCATCCACCGTGACCCAGTTTTGCGTCGGGACCAGCGTGGCGCTGCTCCACAGCCGGTACAGCCGACCGGTCGACGACAGCACGGACACCGACCGCGAGGCGCCGCCAAAAAGCCCCGTCGCGCGGAAGAAGCTGTTTGATCCCGACGGCGGCACGGGCGTCGTCACGGCAACAAATTCCTCGCGGTTGTTGAACCCGTCCCCGTCGTCGTCCGCCCCATTGCCGGGATATCCGCCGAGCGAACCCCAGTGTGTGATGATGTAGTCTTGCTGCGCGGGGCCCGGTATCGCCTGGCATGGATTCGGCAATCCGCGCGAGTGCGTTGCGCTGGGCGCCCAGACAAATCCTGCGTAGTTGGTGCTCGCGCCACACAGCTGGAGCGATGTGTCAGGCGGGGTGGTGGTGTTGCTCTGCTGCTGACCGATGTCCACCGAGGTCATGCCCGCAGCCGGTCCGCTCGTCGCGGTGAACGTGCCCTCGTAGCTCAACAGCTGAAGAACCTGGGTCGCGCCATACACCAAGGCGAATCCGTCGGCGTTTCCATTCTGAATCACATTGGTGAGGTAGTGCCCAAACCACAACGTGCCGTATCCATCCGTCTGGTCAGGGATGACGCCCGTTAGGTTGGTGACATGATAGACCCCCACGCCACCGACGAGCCCGTCGTAATAATACACCGAGTAGCCATCGAGATCCGTGCCTGCCGGCCCGGCAATTTCGACCCCCTCATTCACGTCCGCGCCGTTATTCTCGTAGTGAAATTCATTTACCCACACATTCAGGGAGGGTGCCACCGCCACATCGTTATCATCGATCGTCAACGTGAACACGGAGGGCGCCGAGATCGTGCCGCCTGTCACATCGGCCAGCGTCAGGACGATTGTCTCCGCGCCCTCAACCGATGCGTCATCCGCAATCGTGATGCTGAAGGTCGCCGATGTCGTCGCGCCGTTCATCGTGAAGTTCGTCGTGTTGATCGTGTAGTCACCCGGCGTCGCTGCGCTCCCACCCAATTCCACCGATCCGCTAACATCGCCATCCGCAAGGGATTTCGTCACAGTGACGACATAAACGCCGTGGTCCTCACTCACGGAGGCGGCGGCAGCGGTGAACGAAACGTTCGTCTGCGGCGCAATTCCGCCGACCTCTCCGAACACCACCACGTCGTCGAGCCGGTATATACCAGCGCCGGTTGTCACACGCGATCCGTTGGTCCACCCCTGGATTTGGACCACAATCGAATCGGTCTGATTGTCCACGCTGCTGACCGCCTGGCTCACCACCAGGAGATCCGCGCTTGGGGCATCCACCGCGAAAGTCGCGAGCCCCGCGCCAATGGTATAGCCGAAGGCCGATGGGCCCGCCGCAGAGGCGTAGGCCCGGAAGCTGATTGCGGTGATGGTCACCGACACACCGACATCCGGCGTGATCGTAAACTGGAACGCCTTCGCGCCGGTCTGGGTGGAGTTGGTCCATCCTCCGGTTTCCTCTATGTACGGCTCATTCGGGAAGTAATCGCCGATCACGATATTCGTCTCAATGCTCCCCGCGGTCAGGGACATGGCCGAAACCGCAAGCCCGTTGGAAACATGAGCGGGATCAAGCGTGCCGCCCGTGAACCGGAACGAGAGGATGCCTTCCGGAGTCGACGGTGGCAGATCATTGTCATTGATCGTCAGCGTGAACACCGACGGCGAAGCCACCGTGCCACCCGCCACATTCGCCAGCGTGAAGGTCACCGTTTCGGCGGATTCGACATCCACGTCGTCATTGATCGTGACGACGAACGTCGCCGAGGTCGTCGCGCCGTTCATCGTGAAATTCGTCGTGTCGATGCTGTAATCCGCGGGGGTGGCCGCCGTACCTCCCAACGTGACGGTGCCCGACACATTGCCGTCCGCCACCGTCTTCGTGACCGTGACGGTATACGCGCCCACGCCCTCCCCGACCGAGGCGGAGGCGCCGGAGAAGAGCACGTTCGTGTTGAGCACGGGCGGACCATCCGGATGCACGCCCGGCGTCATGTCAGCCACGGCGGCCGAGGCGGGAATGGTCCACTCCGCCGCGGTCCAGACCGCATTCGCCTGGGCCACGCTTGATGTGCGCACCGCGCGGGTGTCCAAATATTCCCACGGCTCGCCCGTTCCGTCCTGGTTGAGCACGCCATACGCATCAACAAGGACACCGGTCGCGTTGCCGCCAAATTTGAACAGGAAATAGCCGTCATCGCCGTTTCCATTGATGCTGCCGCTGGTCTGTTGCGGCGACGGCGCCGACGGATATGCAGCGGAGTACTCCGAGAGGCTGAAGGCGACCACATAAGTGGAAAAGGCCGCGACGGTGCCGGTTAAGGGGATGTCCCCCCAGGAGCCCCCGTTTGATTGCCGCGCCAGCGTCCAATTGTCCGGCCCCAAGCTGATGGGTGACGCGGAGGCGTTGTACAGCTCAACAAAGCGTGCGTCGAAATTGTCGGATGGATCCGCCACCTCCGAAATGAACAGCGCCGCGACCGGGGTGTCGTTGTCGGTGATGGACAGCGCAAATTGCTGGATACTTCCCGCCACCGCGCCCACAAGGTTGGTCAGGGTCAGCAGAATGGTCTCCGTGGATTCCGGATCGCCATCATCAATGATCGTCACCTCAAGCGTGGCCGACGTTGTCGCGCCATTCAGGACGAAGTTGGTCGTGTTGATCGTGTAGTCCGCCGACAGCGCGGCATTTCCACCCAGGGTCAGCGAGCCGCTGACATCGCCTCCCGCGAGTGTTTTATAGACTGTAACAGTGTAGGTGCCGCCCGCCTCCCCGATGGAGGCGGAAGCTGCCGTGAATTGCACGTTCGTTGTCGGCGGCGGCGGCGGTCCGCCGCCATTGAGTTCACCAAAAAGGGCTACGTCCATTCCCGCAGCTCCAAAACTCCCGCCATCCGTTACCCGCGCCGTTCCCGCAGCGCCTGAAGCCGAAAATCCATACAAACGGAATTCAACATTGGTCAGCCCGGAGAGATTGAGGGTTGCCGTCCGGTTGCCCGCCGAATCGCTAACATTTGTCCAGATGGCCAGGTCCGAAGCGAAGGCATCCGCGCTGGAACGCAGCACAAAATTGCTTGGCCCGGTTCCGCTTCGGGCGGATCGCCAGGATATGTTCGTGGCCGTAAACGTATTGGTGCCCGCAGCCACGGCCGTGATGGTGAGATAGTCGTTGGACGCGATGGAATTCGCGATGGTGGCGCCGACGGGCATCGTCCAGCTTGAGGCCACAAATCCGTTCGTGCCCCCGGTTGCCACAAGGCCGGCCCCCCGCGAAATGACAGACAACTCCATCCCGGCTGTGCTAAACGCGCTCGTTGCACTCGCGGGAACTGGAGATGCCGGATAACCCATAACATCCCATCCCAGCAGAAGTTCCGCGCGGCCGGTCGCCGCCCAAACGGTGGCCATGACAATCGATCCCACGAGTTGACGTGCCCTTTTCATGTTCGTTCCTTATTTTAATTCGCTGGTTCCGAAACCGTTGAAACGAGCAAAACGAATGCGTCTCTCTCCCCTACTCCACCAAATGTACACGGAATACCCCCACGGGCGAAAGGGCTCCATTCGTCATGATGGTGTGCGTCTCCGAATGGATGGCGGTGATCACACCGTTAACGTTGCTAAACGTGAGACCGGGTGTCGCCAAGTCTCCGACGGAAAATTGAAGTTGGTATGACTTGCCCGGCACCGCGTCCCACTCCGCACGCAGGTGCCCCCCCGGCAGGGGCGTCAGCCTGACGAGGGCCAGGAAAGAAGATGCGTCGTTCAGCTTTGTCCCGGCGCGAAATTCGTGTCCGTCCGGCACACCGTCGCCATCGCTATCGGTGCTGCTCTTGTTGGAGCCCAGGCTCTTCTCCCACGAGTTGTGCACGCCGTCGCCATCGTCGTCCGCGCTGTCGAGCGGATTGGTGGTGGCGTTGAGGACGGGATAGAACACCACGCGCGACTGGGGCGGCGTGAAAGCCTGTGAGTCGGTGTAGAAGGAGGCGCCCTCCAACGTCGGCGCATTAAAGACGCGCGCGAAAATTGCGCCGACCGGGCGCGGCGTGATCGCGGCGCTGAAACGGCCGAGCATCGCGGGGTCGCTGCTCACGCCGTGGCCGATGCGCGTCGTGAACACCACCGTGTTGCTGGGATGCGGCGCGCCGTCGGCCGCCGGCGGATGCGCCTGCCCGTTCACGAGCAGGAACTGCAGGAGCTCGCCCTCCGGCGCGGACAGCGCCTGTCCGTATTCATTGAGCACCGGCGCCGGCGCCTCGGCGTGCAACGGCGCCTGCTGGGCGGACGCGACACCTGCCGCAACCATCCACACCAGCATGAAGGTGAATCGGGTGCTCTTCATAGCGTCGACTGCCCCGCCGGATTTCCCGACGCGCTGTTGGTCAGATAATTCGCGAAGCCGCCCGTGCCGTTGAATTCGAACACGCGGAAGAAATACGCGGTAGCCGGCGCCAGCCCGCTCACGGCCACGCTGGACCCTGTCCCGCTGTAGAGGACGTAATTCCCGGCGCCGATCTGCGCGCCGCCGCCGAAGACACCGCTGGCCGCATAGGTCTGGCCGTCCGACGGCAAACCGGTGACGGACGCGCCGGACCGCGCAACCACAAGCCGGAACTCACCACTCCCCGGCGTCCACGACACGGTCATGTTCGTCGCACCAACGCTGCCAAACGCAAGGTCCTCCGCCTGGTCACCGGGCTGCGCCACCACCGCGTAGCCCGTATTCGTCGTTGAGTGGAGGCTTGTCCCTCCACTGTTCTGCGCGCGCACGCGCCAGTAATGCAGCGTGCCGATGGAAAGATTCGTCACCACCGCGCTCGTCCCGCTGCCCGAGGCGCGATTGCTGTACCCCGCAACGAACGACGCAAACGAGGGCGAGGTGGAAACATCGAGCAGATGGTTCGTCGCCCCGGCGGACGCGCTCCAGCTTACGGCGAAGCTGTTCGTTGTGAAGTTTGTGGCCGCATGCAGGATCGGGCGATCGGGCGCCGTCCAGAACGTGCCGTCGCCGGAGTACGCCTTGCCGGCGGAGTTGCTCGCCCATCCGCGGAAGTAGATCAGCGTGCCCGCCGGCATGCTGGTGCGCGTGTGGGAGAAGGCGCCCAGCGCCGTGCCGCCCTCCGCGAGGCTGTTGGCCGTCGGTGACGCGGCGGTGTCCCATGTCGTGCCCCGCGAGGTGATGGCCGCGCCGCCATCGGAGTCGATCGTCGCGCCCAGCGTGGCGCCCGTGACGCTGGTGGTCGTCAGGATGTTGGAGGCTGTTGGCAGACTCAGCGCGGGCAGGCCGATGGAGGAACGCCGTCCCAGCGCACCGCCGGGTTGGAAGGCGCCCACGGCGCCGCTCGTGTTGTTGGTGCCGCGCACCCAGTAGTAGTACTCCGTGTCCGCCACCGCGGTGGTGTCCGTATACGCGAGGGCATCGGCCGGGGCTGAACCGATGTACGACGAGGACCCGGACGCGTTGGCCGTATGCCGCCAGACCCCGAATCCCGTCTCGCCGCTGATGTTCGCCCACTGGACCAGGATGCGGTTGGTGAAGGTGTTGTAGGTCGCCGTCACGCCCGAAACGGCCTCAAGCTGCCGATACCCGGCGTCGCTCGCGCCAAATCCACTATCGCCCGCGCAATTGTAGGCTTTGACCCAGTAGTAATACTGCTGGCCCGGTGTCGCGCCCGTGTCGTTGAAGTTCGTCGTGTTCGCACCCACCGCACCGAGCAGTGACGCGGAACCGGAAAGGTTCACGGTGTTGCGCCAGATTTCGTAGCCGTCCTCCAGACTGACATTGCTCCAGATGACGGATACCTGATTCGTCGAAGCGCCATTGCCGGCGGTGACGGACGGGGACGACGGCGCGCTGTTCGTGCAGGCCCCGAGCGTGGTGAAACTGCCCGCGCCAAAACGGCTGACGCCCGCGCTGTTGGACGCCCACACGCGATAGTAATACACGGTTCCAGTGGAAAGGCCGCTGATGGCGCCCGACAGCGCGAAGGCAAGGTTTGTGCCGGGCAGATTGGTCAGCGCGACACTGAACCCGTAGTTGGTGGTCGGCCCGTATTTAATGTGCGCCTCGGTCGCCAGGTTGTTTGGCGTGGCTTGCCCGCGCAACGTCGCGCCCGTCGCTGTCACATTCAACGGCGCCTGCGCCACAACGATCGGCGCGGCATTAAGCCTGTTGGTGATCTGTAGCTTGGGCGCCACATACGGCAGCGGCATGGACCAGGTCACCGCGTTGGTGAGGCGCTTGGTGTGCACGATAATCGCATCGTCCACCTCGATCACATAGTTCGACGCCGAGCCGCTGCCGCCGGTGTGGTAGCGATAGTCACCGCTGGCATTCACATATGCACGCACTTTGGGCGCACCGAACGGGCCGAGTCCGCGCTGCAGGACGCGAATTTCGTCCGCCACGAAGATGCTGGTCCCGCGGGCGACATAGTCTTTCAGCCCCGTCTCGCCGAGCCGCGTGGGCCGCGGCAGGTTGAGGGTGACGACATGGTACCGGTTCGTCTCCAGGTTGAATGTCGGCGGGTTTGTCCAGGGCACGCGCCCCAGCAACAGCAGATTCGTGCTCGGCGGCGCCGTGTCCGGGATCTGGACGTTGAAGCCCGTATAGGGATACGGAATGGCCTGCGTATTCGCGCTGGCGCTTCCGAATTCGTACTTCCAACCCTCGGTGGCCGATAACCACCACGCATTTGTCGCCGCATCGCCCGTCGCCGTGGGCTCATAGACCGACACACTGGTCGAGGCCGCCACGGAGTTGCTGGCCGGCAGCCGGTTCGTGCCGAAGAAGTCGGCGAGCGTGTTCTCAAACGGCGTCATACCCATGCCGATGAAGTTGTAGCCGTTGGTCAGCACGGTCTTCAGGGCAACCACGACCTGCGTCGTGGCGCCGCCCAGTCGATTCGCCGTCGGCACCCAGGCGTTGGCCACCGCGACGCGGTAGAACCGCATGGATTTGTTGGGCAACTGCATCGGCGCCAACCGGACATTTCCGGTGCCTTCGTCAATGCCTCCCTCATCCGTCCACGTCGTGCCGAACACCATGGCGGCCAGCTTCCACTGCGTGTCGATGTTCGGTGTATAGCCCGTGGAGTCGGCGTAAATCACGTCGTAGAACGCGCCCGGATTGCCGAGCCAGGACAGCACGGGGTGCGACTGCGCGTTGGCATAGGCCTGCGTGATGATGATCTGGCCCAGCGTCACGGTCTGCACGCCGGAGATCGGCCCGAGATTGCCCGCGCGATCCAACCCGGCCATGGCCAGACGGTACTCCGCGCCCATCGACAAGCCCTGCATCGTAACGGATGCGGCGGTGTTCGTGCCCAAATCTGCGAGCGTTGAGGCATCCACAAACGGATCATTGGTCGTCGGGTCGGTAACGCCATCCTGCGTGTAGTAGATGCGATACGTGTCCCACGGCGAGAGCGTCGGATTGCCGGCATCCGGCAGCGGCGTCCACGTCAGGTCAATTTCCGACGTGTCGTCCGCCGCGCCCGGCGCGGCCGCGAGACCCGTCACCTGTGCCGGCGCGGTAAAGTCCAGATAGACCACCACGCCGGTGGACGCCCCCATCGCAGCGTCATTGGCCCGGTCATTGTCGGCATCCACCGCAAACAGCCAGTTCGTGTGAATGCCTTCAGTGAGATTCGTCCACACCAACTGGTTGGTCAGGCCGATCGAAACGCCGTTGAGCAGCGAAGTCGGCGCGAGGCCATTGGTCACGAAACGGTAGCTCGCGACACCCGAAGCGTCCGACACGGAACTCGCGTTCCACGTGTAGGTGATGACCGCGCGATTGGTCCAGTAGGCCGCCGTTGCCGTAAAGTTGCTCGCCGCCGTGGGCCCGGTCGTGTCGTCATCCACCACGAGCACGAGATTGGTCCCATCGCCAAAGAGAGGGCTGCCAAACACCTCGCCGAAGCACGCCCCCTGGCTGCGCGCAGACCAGACAACCGGGTGATAACCGGTTTGCACGCTTCCATACGCCACGCCCGGGAGCAAATCGTTCGTCACATACACGCTGCCGCCTGCCGTCTGGATGTTCGTCCAGTCCTGGCCGAACAACGCGGCATTCGCCGGATCACGCAGTTCATAGGACGGCGTGAACGGGCTGTCCACGCGCAATCCAACGGGATGATGCAGGCTCATCGCAAGCGACCAGCCGCCCGCCGCGAGTTGGGCATCGGTGATCGAGGTCACGGAGGCCGCGACGGCGTTCACCAGCAGATTGCTGGCAACCGGCTCTTCTCCGGTCCCCGTCGCAACACTGATGACAAACGCCAGGTTGGTCTGACGGCGATCGTTGATGCGATCATTGTCCGCATCGGCGATTGTCACCCGCACGGTGTAGATGCCGCAGTCCGCGATGCCACCCAGGTTGATCGGCGCGGTCCAGATGCTCGTCCAGTTCAGGCCCGCGCCCTCGACTGCGGGCGCGTTGGCGAACCCGCCGGTGGCCACGCTGCTGCCGATGGAATCCAACACCACATAGGTCGGCGGCGCCGAGGTGAAGCCCACGCCGCTGGTCACGTCGCGCACCTGGCCTGAAATGACGACCGACAGCAGGTCCGCGGCATTGGTGATGGTCGTCTGGCCGTTGATGCTGAAGAAACCGAGCTGCGGGATGTCCGTGTCGTCATCAATCACGGTGAACGCGACGTTGGTGACCCGTTCCGCTGCGTCGAACGCGCGATCGTTGTCCGCATCGGCCGCGAACAGCCGCGCCGTTTGCACGCCAAGTTGGATGGTGGTGTAGTCGCCCGCCGGAATCGCGTTGGAGAGCCCGTGCAACAACTTCGAGCCCTCGGCGAAAGTCGTCGCAAAAAAGTTCGACACGACCACCCCCGCGTTCGTGTTCCACACCATGTAACGGACGCCTCCGGCATTGCTGACCGAAAGGCCGCTGCCGACGTCCTGCACCAAGCCGGTGATGCTCCATCCGCCAACGGCCAGGTCGTGGTCGGTGATGGTGCCGCCGGACGAGCAGATATCCGGGAAGGTGAAGTTGTAGGCCAGCAGGTCAAAAACCGTGGCGTCACTGCCGATCCAATTTTCCGGATCACTGATGTAGAACAGAATTGCGTCGCGCCCGCCGCTGATGGCGAGATTGTTGGTGTTCAGGATGACATTGTCGAATTCGCCCACCGCGACGGCGGTATAACCATCTGCGAGGCCCGGCGGAATGGCGGAGGAATGGGAGTCCACCGCATCCACATCCCAGATGCCGTCGAGCCGGTCGTTCAGCGCATAGATGAAGTTCGGGCTGCTGTCACTGCCCTGATAGGCCAGGATTTGCTCGCCCTCAATATTCGGGGCGAAGGAGCCCGCAACCGCGTGCAAGACGCCGATGTTGAACACCGGCGTGTTCGTGGCGATCCACCGCACGACCGTGCCCGCCGGCACGCAGTTGGTGGCGCGCCAGGTAATGCTACCCTCGTTGTTGCGGAATGACGCGGTGCTGCTCTTCCAACCATTGTCCGTGAACTTGATTTGCGTGCCGGTGGGAAGGTCGACCAGCGCCACAAAGGCAAAGCTGTCGTTGTTGGTCGCCGCACGCGTAAGCGTGTTCATGGCGAAGATCGCGATGTCGCCGGCCACGAGGTTGGTCCGCGTGGGGTCGGGGCAACCGCCGCCTCCTCCTCCACAGCCGGTTCCCGTGCCTCCGCCGACGGCAACGCCATACAGTTCCGGCGCCGCTGCATCGTCGTCAATGACCAGGAAGGTGTTGGTGCCCGGATTGATGCGCGCGCTGGCATTGGTCAACCCGAAGCACAGGCCGTCGCTCTGCGCGGACCAGACGATCGAATACAACCCGGTGGAAACAAGGTTCGTGTCCGCGGACGACATCGGGAAGTTCGTGGCGTAATACGACAGCCCCGACTTCACGACATTGCTCCACGCGATCGGGGTCGCGCCGAACAGGTTGGAGCCCGCGCTGTTTCGCACGAGGAAACTCGGCGCATTCGGACCGTTGGTCACGATGTCGCCGGACGGATGGGCAAACGAAAGCGCCACGCGCCAGCCGCCGGTGGCAATGGATTGATCCGTCAGCGTCGCGGATGCGGCCGGTATGTTGTTGAGGAGGAGGTTCTCCGCGGTCGGCGCATCACCGTCGCTTCCACTGGTGACGATGATCAGCACATCGTTCGTGGACACCGCGCGGTCCGCGGCACGATCATTGTCCGCATCCGCAGCCACCACCCGCACGGTGTAGCTGTTGCCGCAGGTCAGCGACAGACCGGAGAAATAGTTGCTCAAGGTCATGGCCGCAGACTGACCGGCCCCCTCCGCACCCGGAAGGACATTGCTGGCCAGTGCGCCGCCGGTGAGACCCATGAAGAGGATGTAGGGCGGCTGACTGGTGAAGCCCACCCCGCTGTCGGCGTCCAGGATCAGGCCGGTCACGGCAAAACCGGAAAGCGCGGTCGCCACATCGATCGTTGTCGATCCTCCCGACACGGCAAAGGCGGAGAGCGTCGGAGGGGCCGCGTCGTCGTCCACCACAGTGAACGCGTTCGTGCCTCCGGCGATGATCCCACGATCCACGATATTCGCCACGCAGGAGCCCTGATTGCTCGCCGACCACACGACATAATGAAGTCCCGTCTGGACCGAGCCGTAGGCGACGGCGGGCATGGCGTTGTTGGTAAAGAAGTACGTCAGTCCCGACAACACGCCATTGCTCCACGGCAGCAAGCCGACGACCCCGCCGAGCGCGTTCGTGATGCGGAACGACGGCGACGTGGTGTTGGTGAAGACGCCAACAGGATGACTCAAGCTTAACGCCACCGACCAGCCGCCCGTCGCCATGTTCGCGTCGGTAACCGTCACAGCCGGCGATGCCGCCGCGCCATTGACCAGCAGGTTGCTCGCGATCGGAAAGTCCGCCGGACCACCCACACCAATGGTGCGAATGACCGCCACCTGCTGCGTAGCCCACAAGGCATCGTTGCCGCGGTCAAGGTCGGCATCCGCCACAACAACGCGAATCGTGTAGTCCTGGCCGCACAAGAGGCCCACATCCGTGATGGTGCCTGTCGCGGCGTTTCCGGCGCCGGCAAAGAGCGTATTGCTCTGGGCGACGCCCGCGCCGCCAAGCACCAGGAAGTACGAGGGGCCGTATTGGATGCCGGACGCGTCGGTGATCGTTCCCGTAACGGCAATGGAGCTGAAGCTCAAATCATAGTTCGTTGTCGCGCCCGCAAGACTGAACCCTCCGACCGCGGGCGCATTGGTGTCGTCATCAATGACCGTGAACGCCACCTCTTGCGTGGCGGCGAGTTGGTCGCTCGTGCGGTCGAAGTCGTAGTCCCATACGACCACACGCGATGTGTACGTCGCACCCACCACAAGATCGTTGCTGGCGAGCACCACCAGGTTCGAGAACGGCGCCGCCACAACCGCGCCGCCATTCGCGGGTCCACCCGCGAAACGCGCGCCAAACACCGCAACGCCGCTCGCATTCAAGACGCTGGCCGTCGGGGCGAAGACCCCGGCGTGATTCGTTCCGTAGATGCCGCTGTAGGCATCCTGCACCAAGCCCGTCAGCGCAACGCCCGCAAGGAGCTGTCCATCCGTCAGCGTATTTCCCGATCCGTCGGGACGAGCGAGACGCACATCGTCGATGCGGAAGTAGTCCGAAACGCCAATGGCGCCCGCCGTGAAGCGCACGCGCAAATTGGTGCCCGCTGGAATCACGCCCGTCGTATTGGTCGTCAGATACCACCCCGCCGTCCCGGACCCGGTGGGCAGCGGATCGAAACCGAGCGTGACCCAGGCCGTGCCGTTGGTGCTGACATCCACCGCCAGCAAAGAGCCATCCTCATCATTCGAGTTCTTGCGGATGCCGAAGATCAATTTCCAGTCACTGGCAGCTGTCGAGTCGATGCCGGAGATCAGGAAATCCTCCGCCGTATTGTTGAACATCACGTTGAAGTTGCCCGATGCGCCGGGATAGCCCGTGGAGGCGAGCGTGGTGCGCATGTCGCCGCTCCCGCTCATGGTGAGCGCGGCGTTGTCGAACCGGTTGTTGC
The DNA here is from genome assembly GCA_937996795.1 of uncultured Verrucomicrobiota bacterium. Lineage (GTDB taxonomy): Bacteria > Verrucomicrobiota > Kiritimatiellia > CAIVKH01 > CAIVKH01 > JAMLJG01. The sequence goes on from CALKUH010000022.1 coordinate 118,263, forward strand.
TTTCATGCGTGGCGATCGTGTCGCCGCTGGAACCGGCCGTGCCCATGCTTTCGGCGAAATTCGTCGTGAAACCGGACCCACCGCCCACGGCTCCGATCCGCACCGACGAAAACACCGGCGCAACGGCATCGTCATCCACCGCCGACACCCACCCCACCGTCTCGCTCACGAGCAGCGCCTGGTCGTTGGTGCGGTCGTTGTCATCGTCGGGCACCGTGATGGTGACGCGGTTGGAGGCAACCGCCATGAGGCCGTTGATGAGCGATTCTGTGAAGAAGCCCGCGGGGAACGACCACACGTTCGTCGTGCGGGCATTCGTGTAGTTGGCGCTGCTCAAATCCGACCGGTAGTTGGTGAAGTTTCCGCTGATCGCGTTCTCAAGGCTGAAACTCATCACCGTATTGGTCGAACCGGCGGCGCCCCGCGCAATCCCGCTGCCCGCATCGCGCACACCAAAGGCAAATCGCAGATCGCGGGCATTCGCCTGATCGAGCTCCTCGTCCGTCAATACATACCGCACATTCGCAAACGTACCGGCGCGGTTGGTGATGGATGCCGGCGTGCTATTCGTGGTGATGGCGAAGTAGCGACTGCCCACCCCGCCGTAGTCGATGTCGGCGCTCGCAATCGTCGGCGTCGTCGTGTCGTCGTCGACGACGGAGAAGACGAAGTTCGACACAGCCGCATTCCCGGACACGTCGACCGCGCCGACCGTTCCCGTATAACTGCCCAGCGTGACGTTGGCGTAAGCCGCCCCGGCGAAGGTCTCCGAGAGCGGCCCGAGGACCGTCGTGCCGTTCGCGGGCGCGACATCAAACTTGTTCGAGGCAAGAATCGTGTTGTTGGAATTGTTCTTCAGGAACAGGTACGGCGTGTGCACCGCATTGGACACGCCACCGGCGTCGAACACGAGACCGGTGACGGTGAACCCGCTGGAAATCTGGGCATCCGTCAGCGTCGTCGCATCAATGTTGAATCCAGACAGCGCGGGACCCGTCACGTCATCACCCACCACCGTCGTCACGGATTGCGTGACGGAGGCGTCCGTGACGCAGTGCTCGTTGGTCGCACGGACCCGCCAATAATACGTCACGCCATCCGTCAGGCCTGTAACCGTCGCGCTCGTTGAGGCAACTGCGCGGTTGGAGTAGCCCGGAACATAACTGGGCGAAGCCGCGCCCAGCGCGATGTTGTCGACATACATGCGCCGCGTCGTCGACGGATTGGCGAAGCGGGCAAAAACGCCGAAATATGCGGAACTATTGTGCGCCGTGTTGGTCAGCGTTCCGGCGGACGTGGAGGGCGTCGAGGCGTACGTGAAACCAGTGGCATAAAAGAGCTCAAACACGCCACTGTCGCTCCGGGTGATGCGCAGATTCATTCCATCATCCAGCGCGCCGGAACCGAAATTGCCGGCCGCGCTGAAATCGCCGATTTTGGCCTTGGTGCCGCCCGAACTCCGCCACAATTCAAGGTAGTCGGTGGCGCCATCGACGCCCATCCGAAGGTAGTAGCCGTTGAAACTGTTGGTCGTGACATCGCCCTGGATCGCGGCGTCCGACATCAGGATCACGCCGAAATGATTGGCCGACGATGCGTCGAAGGTCGGGCTGCCCAGCGAGAACCGCCACTCGTTCGTTTCGCTTGAAGGCGTGGTCAGGATGGCGTTGCCCACATTGTTCGTGGAACCCAGGTAGCTTCCGTCCGTGGAGGCGCTGCCGCTGGGCAGCGTTCCCGCCGTGAGGATCTCGAAGCGCGTCGTGTCGCCTGCCCACGTCGGCGTGGCGCTGAAATTTCCGTCCGTAAAGTCCTCGTCCGAACTGGTCGCGCCGAAGGTGGCACTGGTGGAAACATCCAGTTGGTATCCGGTCGCAAACGCCACATTGCTCCACACCGCCGTGAAGTCCGCGGTATTGGTTGCCGTCACAACGAGCCCCGTCACCACTCCGCCAAAGCAGGGCGTGGTGAGGCTCTGCTGGGCGCCGTAACTCGTGCCCAGGCTGTTCTGCGCAAACGCGCGGTAGTTGTAGGTCGCGCCGGGCGTCAGGTTGGTCAGCGTGGAGGTGTAACTGCCCGTGCCGGGCCCGTTGGTTGTCTGTGCGCCAGGCACGGTGGGCGTCGCGGGCGACAGCGCCCAGACCACGCCACGATTGGTCACGTCCGCAAAACCGTCCGCCGTCACGTTGCCGCCCGCCGAGGCGGATGTGAGATTGGTCGCGGAGGCAATGGTCGTGGTCACCGTGGGCGGGACCTGGCCCGTTCCGCGCACGGCAAAGTCGTAGCTCGCTTCATCCGCATCGTCACTTGCGATCATTACGGCAGCGGTGCGGACGCCCGAAGCGGTCGGGTCAAACCGCAACACCAGGTTGGACCGCGCACCGGGCGACACGATCGCTGGCCAGCTCACCACCGCGAAGTCGGCGGCGTGAGTACCCGTCGTCGTCACCCCGGTGATGGTCAAGGCGCCGGAACCGGAGTTCGTGATGGAAAGCGTTCGATCGATTAGGCCACCGGTGACGGCCGTCGCGCCAAAATCCGTGCCGTCAGCGAACGCCGGCACGTTGTCGCCATCAGCAATCAACGCGCCGTTCGTCCCGAGCACGGCGATTTCCGGATTCACCGTGCCCGTGCCTTGAATGGAGAAATTGAAGGGGTCTTCGTCGGGATCGCCGTTGCTGAAGCTCAATGTGGCGGAGCGCGTCCCGGTCGCGGACGGATCGAATTGCACCTGGAACGTCGTGCTGTTGCTCACCGCCAAAAATGCCGCAGGCTGCGCAACCACGATGAAGTCCGCCGCATGGGTGCCGCCCGTGGTGACCGAGCCGAGCGTCAGGCTGGTGTTGCCAGTATTGGTGACCGTGTACGTCCGCGTCACCGTGCCGCCTGCGATATCCGCGCCGCTGAAATCCGTGTGATTCGACAGCGCCGGGGTCGCGGACCCGTCCGCGATATTGTTTCCGTTGCCGCTCACCGCGATCTCCGGCGCGAGGCCGGTGCCCTGCACGGCAAAGGTGTACGGGTTGTTCGGCCCGTCGTTGTTCGCGAGACTAAACGTGGCTTCGCGCAAGCCGCGATCCGACGGGTTGAAAGTGATGACAAACGTCGTCGTTGCCCCCGCCGCGACCGTTCCGCCCGGCGCGGTCGTGATCTGGAAATCCACGGCATGCGTGCCGCTGGTCGTCCAACTGGACACCGTAAGCGAAGCGTTGCCGCCGTTCGTGATCGTAAACGTCCGCGTCACGGTCGCGCCCACGACATTCGCCGACCCGAAGTCCGTGCCGTCCGCAGTCGCCGGAGTCGTGTCGCCATTCGCGATGGTCGCGAGATTCGTGCCGAGCAGAATCATGTTCGGCGCGGCGCTGACGCCGCTGCCCTGGATGTCGAAATTGAACGGGTTTTCGCTGCTGTCGCTGTTCGTGAAGCTCAAGCCGGCCGAGCGTACGCCCGATCCGCTGGGCGAGAAGCGCACCACGAAGGTCGTGCTGTTGCTGACCGCCAGCGGCGAAGTCAGCTGCGTAATGATGGAAAACTCCGCCGCGTGCGTGCCGCTCGTTGTCACATTGCCCAAGCTCAGTGCCGAATTGCCCGTATTGGTGATGACGAATGTTTGGTCCAAATTGTTGCCAATCAATACGTTGCCATAATCCGTTCCATCCGTTGCGCCGGGCGTGATGTCGCCATCCGCGATGTCATTACCGTTGCCACTGACCGCGATTTCCGGCGCGGCGCCGGTGCCTTGGATGGCGAAGTTGAACGGGTTCTCATCGCTGTCGTTGTTTGTGAAGCTAACCTCGGCGGTGCGCGCGCCAACGGCGGACGGATTAAACTGCACCTGGAACGTCGTGCTGCCGCCGGGCGCAACCGGACTGGCCGGCTGAGCGGTGACGATGAAATCAGCCGCATGCGTGCCGCTCGTCGTCACGGTGCCCAGGGTCAGATTCGCGCTGCCCGAATTCGTGATGGTATACGTCCTGGTCAACGTGCCGCCATCCACGAGGACATCGCCAAAGTCGGTGTGGTCGCTGGCGGAGGGCGTCGCATCGCCATCCGTGATAGTGACGCCATTGCCGCTGACGGCGATTTCCGGGCCGGCGGCAACCGCGGTGCCGAAGATCGCGAGATCCACGCCCGTCGTGCCGAAGTCGGCGCCATCCGTCGGAACGCGCGCGGTGCCGCCCGCGTTACCGGAGCCGAATCCATAGACGCGGAACTCCACCCCGGTGGACGCCGCAATCGAGAGCGTGGCGACAAAGTTTGATATACCGGTCCCCGCAACGCGCCATGTGGCCAGATCACTCCCGAAATTGTCCGTACTGGCCCGCAGGACAAAGTTGGACGCGCCCGTGCCGCTTCGCGTGATGCGCACGGAAAAATTGGTGAGGTCCAGGGTGTACCCCGACGCAGGGCTGATCTTGAGCGTGTGAAAATCGTTGCTCGTGATCGAGTTCGCGATCGTGGCCGTGGTTGGCAGCGTCCAACTGGATGACAGCATCGAACCCGCGCCGGCGCCGGCAATAAGCCCCGAGCCACGCGTGATCCGGGCGAAGGGCGAGGCTGTGTCAATGTTGGCCGCCGACACGCTATTGGTCGTCGCGAGCTGGCTGCCTGCCAGCCCGTTCACGTCAAATCCCAGCAGCAACTCCGCTCGTGTGGCCGGAGAAAACGCGAAAACGCCGGCGATTGCGAGCAGAGATCCCGCGAGTTTCCAACGGCTGTAAAAACGATTCCGCATGGTTTGCAACGTCTGTAAAAACGATTTGGGCTTGGACGGGCCTCGCGCGATCTCGCGTGAGGCCGAACCCTGCCCCTGCCCAGCGGATAAGACTGCCCCCGGCCTGTTCAGCGGCCGTCACCCGGCGGTGAGTTGTTCGTTAGATTTCCGCTAGGCCGGAAAAAGGGAAACGCGCGCCCCCTCCAAGGGAGGCGCGCGTTTCGCGGGCAATGGCCTTGATTCAGGCTACGGATTGAAGTTCTTGCCGGGCGGCGAGTAGTACACCCGGTTGGTCCAGGTCATCGTGCCGGGGTTCTTGCGGACAATGATTACCGCGTCGTCCGGCTCAATGAAGAACGAGTTCACGTCGGGACCGGGCGCCGCATACACATTGGTGTTGTAGCTGATGAGCTGCCACGTGGTCTGGTCGCTGCGCAGGCGCCACCGGGCCTCCGGCTGCTCCAGGGAGCCATTGCCGTTGTTGCGCAGGATGCGGACTTCATCCGCCAGCACGCTCACGTTATTGCCCACCATGCCGGAACCGCGGAACAGGGCGCCGGTCAGTGAGACCCGGGTCGGATAGCGCCAGCTCACGATATGGTAGGTATTGGTGGTGCTGCTGCCACCGCCAATCACGGTGGTGGTCTGCTGGGTCATGACCTGGCCCACGATCGGCAGGCTGATGTTCGGCGATCCCGGCGGCACCTCGATCATAAAGCCCTGGTGCGTCGGGAACACCATGTTGTTCGCGTTGCCGACACCGCCGACCTGATAGGTCCACGTGCCGCCAAAGCCGTTCGTGCCCGCGAGCCAGATCGTGTTCGTGGCATAGTTGTAGCTGCTGCCCGCGTTCGTCGGACTGAACCAGTGGATCTTGGTCGCCTGGGCGTAGCTGGAGCCGCCCCACAGCCGGTTCGTGCCGAAGACGTAGCTCACCGTCGCCGTATCAGGCGCGAAGAAGACGGAGTACCAGTTCTCGCCCGTCACAAGACTCAGCGGCTTGGTCACATACACCTCGCGGCTGCCGCGACGCAGCGTATTGGAGGGCTGCCACGCGTCCTGCAGAGAGACGCGGTAGAAGCGCATCGTGTTGTTGAGCGAGGCCGGCGGGACGCGGTAGCGGTTGGTTGGATTGTCGCCGCCGACATCCGTCAGCGTATTGCCTTCCGCGACGTTGTTGGTGATGCGGTCGACCCAATCCCACTGGTTGCTCAGCGTATCGCGGAAGCTCGTCGCATCGACGTAGAGCTGGTCGTACACGCGGTTGCTCGACGCGATCCACGCGAGGCGGATGCCGTTCGTGATTTCGGTCGTCGTGCGCGCAAGGCCCTGCGTGACCTGGAAGTTGACCGTGAGCCCGGTCGAGATCATCGCGGGACCGATGTTGCCCGCACGGTCGCGGCCCGCGACCCGGATGCGGTAGTGGGTGTCAAAGGTCAGGTTCGACACGACGATTGAGGTCGTCACGTTGGTGGCGAGATTCGCGGGCCCGTTGGTCGCGGTGTACACGTTGGTCGACACCTCGTTGAACGAACCGTCCAGCTCGTGAACCGTGATGTAGTAGGTGTCCCAGTGCGACAACGGTTCGCTGTCCGACTGGCGCCAGCCAGCCGCCGCGTGCATGTTCGTGCTGAAGGGCGTCCACTGGAACTTGAGTTCCGATGTTTCATCGACGGCCGTATCCGTCGTGATGTTCGTGACGTTCAGCACCGCGGGCGGCGGGTTGGTGTCCACCTTGACCAGCACCGGCAGCACGTTGCCCATGGTACGGTCGTTCGAGCGATCGCTATCATCATCCACCGCAAACAGGTAGCCGGTGATCACGCCCTGCTGGCCGGCAATGCTCTGCACCGTGGTGGTGAACGCGGCGCTGATCGGATTGCCGTCGTTCGTGGTCGTCGGCGCGATGCTGTTGATGGCGGGCGGCACGATGTGGTAGTCCTCGATGCCGGAGAAGTCGTCCACCGCGGGCGTCCAGTTGATCCGGATCTGCGCGTTGCTGACGACATTGGTGCCGATCCACTCGAGCGCGGAGTTGATCGACACGTCATCCACATAGACCTGCGAACGCGAGGTGCCGGTGTCCACGCGAACCACGCGCAAAGTGACGCCGGCCGAAAGCAGTTCAAAGTCCCATGTAAGCGGTTCGTAGACCGTGTTGGTCACGTTGTTATTGCCCAGGGAGTCCCACGACGCGCCGTTGCGCCATTCGAGTCGCAGCACCGGCGTGCCCGATCCGCCGCTCACGCGCGCGGCATAGAGCGTCACACGGCCCGGATTGCTCACCGGCGGCAACTGGAAGTACGGCTGCGCGAAGGTGTTGGTCAGCATGCCGAGGCGCCGCGTGCCGGTGTTCTTCGGATCCAGGGAGGTATGCGTGACGCCCTGCAGGATCCACGCCCCGTACGAATCCGTGTTGGTCCACGTGATCGTGCTGCTCGTGGAGGGCACGGGCCACATCTGGTTGGTTTCGAAGCTGGTGGACAGGATGGCGGCGCCGCCGGAAGCCTCCACCACGTCGGCCACACTCATCACGGGCCCGTTGATGTCATCGTCGAACACCTGCAGCCAGCCCACCGTACGGCTGTGAAGCGTGGCCGTGTCGTTCGTGCGATCGTCGTCCGCATCGGGAATCGTCACCGCCACGCGGTTGGAACCCGAACCGCTGGATCCGGTCACGGCCAGCAACTGGGTGATGATGGTCTCGGTAAAGAACCCATTGGTGAACATCCACACGTTGGTCTGGACCACGCCCGGCGCGTTGACGGTCGTCGAGGTGGCGGCGTTCCACCCGGTGACCACGCCGGACAGGATGCCGTCGCCAAGACTGAAGCTCATGATCGTATTGGTGTTCCCGCTGGCACCGCGGCGCACGCCACTGTCGGCATCGAGGGCGCCAAACACGAACTGCAACTGGCGCGAACCCGCCTGTGCCAGTTCCTCGTCGGTGATGGCAAACACGCTGTTCGATCCCGTGCCGGAGCGGCGGGCATAGGTGTTGCGGATTTCCGTGTCGCCGCTGCCGATGGCGAACCCGTTCGTATTCATGAAGAACGGACGGGCGGCGGAGCCCGCAAAATTGATTTCCGGGGTGTTCGGCGCAGTGATGTCGTCGTCGAGCAGGCGGATGTAGCCCATCACCGTGTTGCTTGCCCACATCTGGTCGTCGAGTCGGTCTTCATCCGCATCGGGGAGGTTGGCCCGCACCTCGACGTCCTGGCCCTGGAGCGCGGTGCCGTCGCCACCCCACATGGAGGAGACGCGGTCCCAGGTGAAGAGGGACGAGGCAAACGCCCAGGTGCTGGTGGAGGCGGCCACGGTGGAGTCGGCGGAGCTCAACGCAGCGTCATAGCTCGCGTTATCGTTCGTCACCACAAACGGGATGGTGACATTCAGATTGCTCGCAGCCGATCCGGACGAACTGCGCTGCAATCCGCTGTAGGTGTCATAGGTGTTGAGCTGCACCCGCATGCCCGATTGCGTCAGGATGCCGTCATACACGAAATAGCGCTCAAGCCCGCCGCCCGCGTCCTGTGCCGAAGCGATCGTGGCGTTCGTAAAGACGCGCAGCGGCCGCGCACCCAGCGCCGGCGCGTTCGTGTCATCGTCATAAACATAGAAGCGAAGAGGCTCGTTGACCGTCAGGGCGCGGGTCACCGGCACGGCATCCCACGACGCGCCGTTCGGCGCGGAGACCGTGGTTCCGCCGGGGAACGTCTCCGCCGAAACGGTGACGAAGTATTGCAGGCTGAAATCGATGTTCGTCACGCTGAACCCGTTCTTCTGGTAGGTCGTGACCACCGTGGCGCCGTTGTAGCCGAAAAAGTTCGTGAAGAACCTGTCCAGATTGAACAGGTTCGACGCCACGCCAACGGCAAGCGGATCCCAGTTCGGATTGACACGCGCATTGGGCGAACCAATGTTGAGGTTCGTCGCCGTGGCGTTCGTGATGAAGATGCCGCTCGGGCTGTCCCAACGCACGGCAAAGTCAATCAACTGCGACGACTTCAATTCCGCGTCGCTCAGGTTGGTGATCACCTGGCCGTACACCGAAGGGCCATAATTCGTGCCGATATAGACGAGCGTCGGCACCGGTCCATTATCCTCATGCCAGTTGTCGGGCAGGTCCCACATGACCTCTTCCCAGCTCGGGCCGATGCGGATGCTGTCGAACGTCACGATCTGGTTGTTGTCGCTGGCCACGAGGCGGATGCCGTCGATGCGCGAGATGTGCACATTCGTCATCTGGACCGCCCAACCCAGTTCGAGGTCCGGATCAGCGTGAGCCAGGTTGCTTGAGATGTACGCCACGGCATCGAGCTCTTTCGTGTTGAAGTCGTACTTCATCACGATCAGGTAATCGGTGCTGGCGTTGAGCTGGTAGCCGCTGTTCGACCCGTCGAGGCGGTTCGTGCGCGTCGCGCCGTTGTGCGCAACCGAGAGCCGGCGATCCGCCACGCCCGACGCCTTGCCGAAGAAGCCGGTGACGCCCGCCCCGTTGAGCAGATCGATACCGAGATAGTCGGACGTACCCATCGAATGATTGTCGTTGAGCTTGATGGCCATGTAGAACTTGCCGCTGCTGAACGCAGGGAAGTGCCGGCGCGCGGACCGCTGGCCGCTGCCGTCCTCCGAGGCGTTGCCCAGATCAATGAAGCCGGAACGCGTCGGCGCCGGTGTGTCGGGCGGATAAGCGCCGAAGTCCGGATAGTCGCCCGCGCCCGTCTCGACCAATCCGCCCGCGGTGGACCAGTTGTTCGTCCAACCCGTGCCGCCGGACTTGCCGCTCATGTTCTCGAAGGAGCCATAGTCGAACGGTTCATAGACGAGGCCAATGGAGGCGGTCGCCGTGCTGCGCGGGTTGTTGACCGCCGTGTTGGTGTTGTAGTCGATGCCGCTTCCGGAGCCGTTGTACTCGTACACGCGGAAGTGATACGTGACGGACGGCACAAGGCCGGTCACCGTCGCGGTCGTGCCCGTGCCGATCAACACCACGTAGTTGCCGTCCCCGAGGTGCGAGCCGCTGCCGTAATTCAGATTCGCCGTGTAGGTGGTGCCGTCCGCCGGATCGACGCTCACGGCATTCGTGCCGCGCACGACCAGCAGGTTGCCCTGCCCGTTGCCGCGCTGCCAGCTCAGCGAGATGCGGTTCGTGCCCGTCAGCGAGAAGACGATATTGCTCGCCTGGATCGATGGCGCCGTGCACTCCGTCTCCGCCGTCGCGGTCTGCGTGAAGTTCGTGCGGTAATTATACGTCTCATCCGCGCTTCCGTTCCACCGGAAGGAGAAGATGCGGAAGTGGTAATTGCTGCACGAGGCCAGGCCGGTGTGCAGGTAGGTCACAGCCGAACCGGGTGTCACGACGGCAGCCACCGACGCTCCGACGATCTGGCCGTTGGTGTAGGCCACGCCATCGGCGGGCAGATTGGTCACCGCGTCATAGGAACGGAGAATCAGGTAGCCATCCGCCGCCGGGCTGCCGTCCGCCGCGGTCCAGGTGTTGCTGATGGACGAATCGGAGACCGTATAGGCCGCGAACGCCGTCGCGTTGGAAGCAGGCTCGGACGCCAGCGTCCAGCGCGAACCCGTGGCAAAGCCGGCGTTCGTGTAATAGTTGGGCGGCGACCCGTTGTATTCGTAGATTGCGAAGAAGTAGCGGGTCGTCTCGGTGAGACCGGTCAGCGTGAAGTTCGTGCCGCCGCCGTTGTACACCACCTTGTTCCCGGACCCGAGGTCCGCGGCAAGGGTGTAATTGTTGTTGAACGCCTGCGCGACGTTGTCCGTCGGGCTGAACGTGACCGCCGCGCCTTCGCGCGCGATGACGATGCGGTTCGCGCCGTTGCCAGGCGTCCAGCCGACGACCATCGCGTTCGTGGTGACATCGCGGAAATTGATGCCGCTGGCGTGCACGTTCGGCTCATTCGTGAACAGGTTGAGCAGGCCCTCCCACGTCGGCGACACGCGCAGTTCGTCGAAGCAGAACGTGCCTTCGTTCCGCGCGGCGATGCGGATGCCGTTGATCGCGCCGATGGGCGACGTGGGCGTATTCGTGGCGGACCATGTGCTGGGTTCGGTCAGCGGCAGGGTATCGCTGTTGTTGTAGGCGCGGCCATAGAAGATGTCCGTCTCGAAGTCGTATTTGCCGATGTAGAAGTAGCCCGGATCACCGGCGCCGTTCACGCCAAACGCGCTGGCCACGGAGCCGCCATTGCCGAGCAAGTCGATGCCGAAGCTGCCGCTGCCGAACAACTTGCCGGCGAAGGCCACCTCGGTCCCGTTGCTCATGAACGATATGCCGTTGAAGCCGTCGGCGTTGCCGTCGCTCTTGCGCACGGCCACGGCCATGAACAGTTCGCCCGTCGTGAACGTCGTGCCGAAGTAGCGGAAGGTCTGGAGCTCTGTGTCGCCCGCCGTGTTGCCGCACACCTTGTTGCCGACAGCCGCCGGGTAGTTGCCCGGAATGGTCAGGTTGCCGGAATCATAACTGAAGCCCGTGTTCGGGTTGTTGCTCCATGTGCCAGCCCAGCCGGTGCCGCCGATGTTGGTGTGCAGCGTGCCGGTCGAGTTCGTGAACTGGTCCACGATTTCGCCGGGGTAATAGCCGAAGACGCGCAGGTTCACGGTGATCGTCTGCGCCGCATTGGTCTGGTCGCCGTTCAGCGTGATGGTGGCCGAGTAGGTGCCCGGGCTCAGCGAGGAGGCGTCCACCGCGCTCGTATGGATGGCGGACGACCCGTTGCCGATCAGGATCGCGGACGTGGGCGCAACCGTCAACCAGCCACCGGCGCCGCTGTACGAGATCGTCGCATTGTAGTTCAGCGCGCCGGATCCAATGTTCGTCACGAAGAACTGCGGCCACGGATTTGTGCTCGTAACGGTTCCGAACGACGAGGTCACCGCGAATGAGGCGGGATACCGCCCGATGCCGCCGAGCGTCGCGCCCAGGGTGACGGTGAAACTCACCTCGTTCGTGCCGATCGCATGGTCGTTGTTTCCGTAGTCTTCGTCGTTGTCGGCCACGATGACGCGCGCCGTCCACACGCCGACATCCGCGAACGTCACGCCGCTGACCACGGCGGCGCCATTGCTGATGGCCGACAACGTCGTGGCGCCGCCATCCACAAAGCCGAGCGTGTCAAAGGCCTTGCGGAACCGCAACGCGCCGACGGAATCCCACAGCTCAAAGTATGGCGAGTTGTCCGGCTGGTTGCTGATGGAGCCGTTCACATTCACACCGCTCCCCGCGTCGCTGACGCGGCCCGTGATGGCCCAGCCGACGCCGAAGGACAGTTCATCCACGCGGACGGTATAGGATCCCTCCGCGCCGAAGATGCGAACGTTCTGAATCGTCGGCGGCGTGGTGTCGTCGTCAAACACGCCCAACCAGCCATGCTGCTCGTTCTCCAGCGTGCTGCGGTCGTTGGCACGGTCGGCGTCCGCATCGCGCCAGGTCAAGGTGACGCGGTTGCTGCCCGCCGATCCCCACGTGGCGTTCGTCAGCAGGTTTTCAATCTGCGAGGCGGAGAACGCGCTGGTGAAGGACCAGGCGTTCGTGGCGGATGCCGCAAAGGTGTCGGCAAAGGCCGAGCTGAGCGTCGAGCTCCACTGCGCCACGTTGCTGATGACGGCGGACCCGATCGTCAGACTGCTCTGCGCCGCCGCATCGGTGGTGCCGCGGCTCAAGCCGGACCCCGCGTCGCGCGCACCGAAGTAGAACACCAGCGGGGAGCCGCCGCTGACGCCGGACGCCAGCCATGCGTCGCTGACGCGATAGGTGATGTTCGTCCCGCTCGTACCGCCCACCGCGGCCACGGCCACGCCACCCGTGCTGACGTGCATCGCACGCGACGCGGCGCTCTCGGGCGAGTTAATGTTCATCGTTGTCGGCGCGGCCGTGTCGTCGTCCACCACGGTGAAGGCCTGTGCCGCGCCGTTCGACAAACTCGCCTGGTTGACGGTGGCGTTGCCGTTGGAGGAGACCGCGCTCCAGCGGGCGGTATAGACGCCCAGCACCACACCGGAGGAATCCACCGACGCATGCGTGGCGTTCGAAGCGAGCAGGGTCAGGCCGGCGTCGAGGTAGGCAAAGGTGCTGAACACACGATCGGTCACGATCTGCACGCCCGAGGCGTTCAGGATGTCGAAGTTCGGCACGAAGAACGGCGCCACCGTGTTCGTCGATTCCACGCCCAACTGGCTGCGCAGGTGGAAGCGCACGCCGAACGCGCCGCCCGTGACCTGCGCGTCTGTGACGTCCACACCGCCATTAATCAAGTAATTGGTCGCATACGGCAGGTGCTTGTCGCGCAACAGCAGCTCGGACCAGTTGGTGGCCACGCGCAGCTCGTCGAAGAAGACCTGGCCGTTCCAGCCCGAATCCGCGCCCGAGGCGAGGCGAATCCGGTCGATCCGGCTGACCGCGCTCGTCGCCGACACGATGAAGGTGGGCTCCACCTCCGGGATGGCCGTGTTGTTGGTGTAGTAGATGCCCGCCATCACGCCCGACGCGAAGTCGTAGCGTCCGATGATCAGGTAATCGCGCGCGGCCGGGAACGAGTTGGGGGCGCCGTTCGTCGCGCCGATGCCGTTCACCGACACGCCGAAGATGTCGTCGTTGGACGTGCCGCCGCGCTCGCCGACATAGCCGCGCTCCGTGCCGCCGTCGAAGAAGCTGATGCCGCTGAACTTGCCGTCGGCGCCCTCGTTGAATTCGCGGCGGTAGAGCGCGGCGACGTAGAGGCGTCCGTTCGTGACGGGCGTGATGCCGCGGAAAGCGGCGTAGGTCGCCTCATTCGTCGTCTTGAACACGAAGCGGTTGCCCTTCTCCGCCGGCCAGAAGTCGAGGAAGGTCGAGAAGTTCACGGCGTCCACCACCGCATCCACGTTCGTGGCTGGCACGCTGATGCTCCACGCATTGGTCCAGCCCTGTCCGCCACCCAGCCCCAGCAAGCCCACGGCGTTGGTATAGCCGAATTGCTCGACGATCTCGTAGGCCTGATAGACCGAGGCCGTGACGCCCGCGACGACCGCGGTCGAATAGTAATCATTGTTGATCGTATAGAAGGTGTAGAAGTTCGTGCTGCCCGGAACCACGACGTGCTCCAGATTCGTCACCGACGCGGAGCCCGTGAACTTGAAGATCACGCGTCCGTTGCCCAGCAGCGCGCCCGCCGAGTACGCGGTCCCGTTCGTCGGGCTCACCGTCAGCGCGTTCGTGTAGCTGTGCACCACCAACACCTGCCGGCCCGCCGCCTCCGCCGCCGTCAGCCGCATGAGCTCAGCTCCGTCATTCGTCGCGGTGACCGATGTCGGCGCGGGGATGTTCGTCACCACCGCCGTCACGACGACTTCCTGCGCGGCATTTGTCTGGTTGCCATCCACGCGGTTCGTCGCGGTGTAGGTGCCCGCCGCCATGAACGTGGCGGCATTGACCCGCCCGGTGTGGATCCGCGACTGGAGGATGGCCAGCGTCAGATTCGTTGGGTCTGCCGAGAACCAACCCGAAGCCCCCGCCCCATAGGTCTGGTAATTCGTATAGGCCAGCACGCCGCCGATATTGGTCACGGCGAAGGTCTGGTTGCTCGCCGTGCTGCCCAGCATCACATGATAGGTCAGCGCCAGCGGGCCGACGCCAAGCCCCGGCTGCATGGATGCAATGACTTCAAACGTATACACATTCGTCGCCACCATCCGGTCACCTGGACGATCCGCATCCGCATCCGCGGCATAGACGAGCGCCGTGTACACCCCCTGAGGCAGGCTCGCCATCGGCACGGCATTCGTCACCGTCGCGGTGCCGAGCGCAACCGCGGTTGCGGAGCCGGAACCCTGCGCCGGGCGCTGGGTGAAGGCCTGCGATGCGATGATCACCGTGCCCGTGCTGTTGAGGATTGCGAAGTGAGGCGACACGTTGTTCTCCGCGTCGCTGACCACCGTGCCGTTGCTGTTGAGGCCGCTCGCCACATCGCGGACCAGGCCGGTGAAGCTCCACGAACCGAGTTCGAGCGCGGTGGCCTCGAGCTGGCGCATGATCCGGTTGCCCGTGACGACAAACGCATCGTTGTACGGGGACACGTTGAAGTCCGCGATCGGCGCGTCGGATTGCGTCCAGTTCGCCACGTTCGCCACGAGGCTCAACAGCGCGGCCTGGGACGCCGTGCGCTGCGTATTCGTGAGCGCGCCGTTGTCCAGGTCGGCGAGGTCCGCAATCGTGCCCGCGCCCACGGACAGGCCCGGGTAGGTCGTGCTGCCATCGCGCCGCAGGTAGAAGATCGGGTTGTTCGTCGAAGAACCCCAGACCAGGACGCCCTCGGCTGCATTCAGCAGGTCATATCCGGCGTCGCGCGTGAGCGAACCGCCACCCGCCTGAACGCCGAACGAGGCGGAATGCAGGCCCGTGATGATGACCGTCGTGCCCGCGGGCAAACCGCCGGCCGGCGGCGTATAGGTGACGTATCCCGCGCCCAGCGCATTGCCGGCGACGCCATCATCGTCAAAGGTGATGGTGAGGTTCGTCGGCACATTCACCAGCGGAACAAACGAAATCGAGTCCGGATTGTCCGACGCGTACCCGGTGATCACGATATCGCCCGGATTCAGGTTCGTCGCGACCAGCCCGGTCGGGATGTCGAACAAACTCGTGAACGGCGCGTTCGTATCGTCGTCCACCACGGTGAACGCCTGGGCCGTGCCGTTGGACAGCGAGGTGATGTTCAGCGCCGCGCTTCCGTTCGAGGAGATCGCGCTCCAGCGCGCCGTGTATACGCCCAGCACCACGTCGAAACTGAAGCCGGCGGGGTTATGCGTGGCGTTGGAGGCCAGCAGCGTCAGGCCGCCGTCGAGATGGGTGAAGCTGCTGAAGACGCGATTGGTCAGCAGCTGCACGCCGCTGGGATTCAGGATGTCGTAGTCCGGTTGGAAGTAGAACACCTGCGTGTTCGTGCTGTTCACGCCGGCGCCGCTGCGCAGGTGGAACGTCACCGCATACGCGCCGCCGGTGATTTGGGCGTCGGTGACGTTCACGCCGCCGTTGATGGAGTAGTTCGTCGCCACCGGCGCCGCCACATCGGCCCGCAACAGCTCGGCCCAGTTCGTCGCGATCCGCACCTCGTCATATTGCACGATACCCGGCGTGCCGTTGGCGGCACCGGCGCCGAGGCGGATGCCGTCGATGCTCGTGAAGAGCGTCGACACCGTGGTCGTGCGAGACCAGTGGGCGGGCAGGTTCGCCGGCACCGTGGCGCTGCTGTTCGTGTAGAGCAGCAGGCGCATGTTTCCGGAGTCGAACGAGTAGCGGCCAATCAACAGATAGTCCGTGCCGGCGGCCATCGAGTTCGCGCCCATGTTCACGCTCGTGCCGTTGCCCAGCACGTCGATGCCCGCCGCAGCGTCCAGCGCGCCAACCTCACCAATAAAGACCCGCTCCGTCGTGCCATCCATCAGGCTGATGCCCGCGTACTTGCCGTCGGCGCCGCCGCCCGCCTCGCCAAACTGGTAGCGAACGTAGGTCGAGAAGTAGAGCACGCCATTCGTCACCGCCGGGAAGTGGCGCCGCGCCGTACGGGCGCCCGGCGACGGCGGTGTCACGCTGACCCGGTTCGCCTTCTCGGACGGATACCCCGTCGCCTGTGTGAACTCGCCCTGATTGACCGTATACGCACCGGGGCTGCTCTCGATCCACGCATTGGTCCAGCCGGTGCCGCCCGACGCCGCTTCCAGCGAGACACCGTTCGTGTAGGGGAACGGGTCCGTCAGCGAAATGCGGTACACGTCCGCCGTCACGCTCGCCACGGCCGCCGTGGAGTAGCGGTCGTTGTTGATCGTGTAGAACGAGTAGAAATTGGTCGTACCCGGCACCACCACGTGCTCCAGATTCGTCACCGACGCCGAGCCCGTGAACTTGAAGATCACGCGCCCGTTGCCCAGCGGGTCATTCACCGCATACGCCGTCCCGTTGGTCGGCTGAACGGACAGCGTGTTTGTATAGCTGTGGACGATCAGGATTTGCCGGCCCGACGCCTCCGCCGCGCGCAACCGCATCAGCTCGGCGCCGTCATTCGTGACCGCAACCGAGGTCGGGGCCGGGATGTTGGTGACGTTCAGCGTGACCACGATTTCCTGCGCGGCGTTCGTCTGGTTGCCGTCGACCCGGTTGGTCGCGGTATAGACGCCGATCGAGTTGATCGCCGCGCTGCTCACGAGCGCGGTGTGGATGCGGGAACCCGCCGCCGCGATGTTGAAGTTCGTGAAGTTGACATCCAGCCACCCCGAGGCGCCCGCCCCATACGTCTGGTAGTTCGTGTAGAACAACGTGCCGATGGTCGTGTTGTTGCTGACCGTAAAGGTCTGGCTGGCGGCGGGACTGCTGCCCAGCATCGCATTGAACGTCAGCGTCAACGGCGCGACCACGAGGTTCGGAGCGGAGCCGGTGCCCTGCACATCGAAGGTGTAGGTTCCCTCATCCACATCGTTGTTGTTGATCGTGATCGTGGCGGTGCGGGTGCCCACCGCGCTGGGATCGAAACGGATCACGAAGTTGGACACACTCAACGGGCTGACCGTGCCCGGCCACGACAGGATGCTGAAGTCCGCCGCCGCCGCGCCGCTGGTGGAGACGCTCGAGATGGTCAGGTTCAGCGTACCCGAATTGGTGATGTAGAAGGTGCGGTCAAGCGTTGCCCCGTTGACCGCCACCGCGCCGTAATCCGTCCCGTCGTCCACGCTCGGCGTGGCGTCGCCGCTGGCAATTTCCGCGAGGTTGGTGCCCAGGACGGCGATCTCGGCCGGGGTATCGAACGTGATCAGGATGCGGTTGTTCGCATAGCTCACCGTGCCGGTGTAGGCGCCCAGCCAGTTCGTCGCCGAGAAGGTGCCGCTGACCGCGCTGCCGTTCAGGCTCGTGGCAACCAGGTGGCCGCCGGCGCTGATGACGCCGATATTGGTTATGGTCAGCGTGGAGCCCGCGCTCAGCACGATGTCATCCGACACGCGCACCGGCGCGATGGCGCTGCCGCTGAACGTCAGGCGCAGTTCGCCGGAGTTTTGGATGCGGAAATCCTCGGTCGTCGAGTCGCCCACATGGATCACCGGCGTGCCGCCGACGATGTGGAACACGCCGGTCCCGAGCGCGTCCGCGCGGCCCACGGTCAGCGACCCGCCGTTCGTCAGCGTGCCGCCGCTGATTTCGTAGTAGCCGTTCGCGCCGGTCGACGTCGTGACCTCGATGTTGCCGCCCGCCGCGACGCGACCGCCGGTCTGCACCACGCGACCCGTCGAATCCGTCCCCGAGGCCAGCAGGAGGTCGCTGACCGCCTCCAAGACGCCGCCCGTGACATAGAGTTCGCCCGCCGCGCTCGCCGCGCTGCCGACATAGATGATGTTTCCGACCGAGGCCGTTCCGACATTCATCGCGAAAATACCGCGCGAGGGGGTCGCGTCGCCAAGCCGCAGGTCGATGCCCGATCGGTTCAGGTCGAGGAAACCGCCAGTCAAGTACACCACGCCGGTGCCGCCCGCCGTGTCACCCAGTTGCAGATCCTGCGACGCGCCGGCGCCGCCGCCCACGAGCAGCGTGCCACCGGACAGGAAGATCGTGCCCTGCGCGCCCGCGACGTCGCCCAGTTCCATGCCGCCGGTGATCTCCACCGTGCCGCCGCTCTGGGTCATGATCGGATTGTCCTGGTCGAAGATAAACGCCGTGGTCGCGGTGTTCGTGACCGCCAGGCGTCCGCCCGTGACCAGGAGCGATCCGGTGGACCCGGCGAGGTCCGCCAGCCGGAACGTGTTCGCGGTGACCGACCCGCCCGAGATCGTCATCGCGCCCGCGCCGCTGACGCCGATCCGGATGCCGGACGGCGCATTCAGGATGCCGGCCGCGACTGTCAGCGAGCCGGTGCTGTTGGCGGTGAACCCGACATCAAAGCTGCCGTTCGCATTGAACACGCCGCCGCTGATCGTGACCGTGCCGCGCGCCGCGCTGTTGTCGCCGACGTTGATGGTGTTGGCGGCGTTGAAAACGCCACCGGACACGATGAGCTGCGAGTCGGACGTGGTGCTATCGCCGATGCGGATGATGCCGGCGACGTCCGCCGTGCCGCCGCCCTGCCGGAAGATGCCCTGGCCGGACGCGGAATCCACGATCACCAATTCGCCGAGCGCATTGAGGCGGCCACCGGCCAGCACGAAGAGGCCGGTCGAGCTGCCGTGGTCGCCGATGATGACCGCATTCGTGACCTGCAACAGGCCGCCGAACATGTTCACCGTTCCGTCCGCGCCGTTGCCGCTGCCGCCGGTGCCGCCGAGCCGCAACTCGTCGCCGACGAATACGGACCCGCCGCCGATCGTCAGCGTGCTGCCGTTGGTTTCCGACGCCGCGCTGGAATTGCCGACGGACAGGTCGCTGCCGACCCAGACCGACGCCGCGCCCGTGACCGTCATCAAGCCGCGCCCGTGGTCGCCGACCAGCAGGTTGTTCGACACCGACAGCGAACCGTTGGTGGTCACGAACGTACCGATCGCGCCCATCCAGCGGCCGAGGTACATGTTCGTCCCGATGACCAGGTCGCCGCCGATCTGCTCGAGACGGCCGGTGAAGTTCAATCCGTTGGACGGCATGTTCGTGCTGCCGACGTGCAGTTCGCCCGCCCGCTCGCCGGCCGCCGACACGACGCCGGTATAGGCGTTATTAATGAAGGCGGAGTTGCCGATGCCCGGCTCGGTGTCGCGCGTCCAGTTCGCCGCCGTGCTCCAGCTGCGGTTCCCCGACCCGGCGCCGGCATCCCACTCGTACGTGGCGCTGCGGTCGAGCAAGTCCTCCCACGACGTCGCCACCCGCACCTCGTCCCAACGCACGCCGACATTCGATTCGAGCCGGATGCGGTTGATGTTTCCGACCGTGGCGTCGGATTCGGTCACATCCCAGGTCGCCGGCTCAAACGTGGGCACGGTTTCCGTGCCGTTCGTGTAGAGCAGCGCGCTGAACACATCCGTGTCGTAGTCGTACCGGACGATGATCGTGTAGTCGGTGTTGTTGGCCAGCTGGTGGCCGGTCGGACCGGTGGCGGCGCCGACCGTCAACTGGTTCACCTGGCTGAACCCTTCGCCGACGAACTTCTCCTCCGTGCCGTCGGAGTAGAAGCTCAGGCCGCTGTACTGGCTGCCGCCGCCGTTGTCCGTGCGCATCATGAACGACACATAGATGCGCCCGCTGGAGACCGGCGCAAAGCTGCGGAAGACGCCCGCGTTCTGGCTGGTCACGATGTTGCCGGCGGCCGTGGGGTAGCCGGCGATCGTCGTGAACTGCTGCGTGCTGACAATAAACTGGTTGGCCGAGGCCAGCGCGGAATTGGTCGTCCACACGTTGGTGAAGCCGCTGCCGCCGTTCAGGCCCGTCAACGCGACGCCATTCGTATAGCTGAAGGGCTCCACGATCTCGCCGGCCCGGTAGACCGTCACCGTCGCGCCCAGCACCACGCCCGTCGAGTAGCGGTCATTGTTAATGGTGTAGAGCGCATAGAAGTTCGTGCTGCCCACCCGCACCACATGGTCGAGGTAGCCCGCCGTCCCCTTGTAGATGACAGTGCCGCCGCCGATCGATCCGCCCACGCTGTAGGGCGTGCCGTTCGCCGGGTCGGCGGACGGCGCGTTCGTCTCGCGGTGCACGATCAGGATCTGGCGGCCCGAACTCTCCGTGGCACGCAGGGCCACATGCTCGGCGCCCGACGGCGTCGCGCTGGCGGCGGTCGGCGACGGGATGTTGGTGACGTTCAGCGTGACCACGATTTCCTGCGCGGCGTTCGTCTGGTTGCCGTCCACGCGGTTCGTCGCAATGTACGTGCCGATGGCGTTGAACGTGGCGCTGCTCACGCGGCCGGTGTGGATGCGCGAGGCCGCGGTGAGCAGGGCATGATTCGTGAGGTCCGCCGAGAACCAGCCCGATGCGCCCGGCCCGTAGGTCTGGTAGTTGGTGTAATTCAGCGTGCCCGATCCGATATTCGTCACGGCAAAGGTCTGTTCGGCGGGGCTGCTGCCGAGCATCGCGCTATACGTGAGCGTCAGCGGGCCGACGGCAAGCCCCGGCGCCGGCGGCGGGTCCACGACCGTGAACGAGAAGGTCGCGCTCGACTGAAGCTGGTCCCCCGCGCGGTCGATGTCGAAGTCCACCGCGAAGACCGTCAGCGTGTACGCGCCCGCCAGCATGTCCACCTGCGGGAAGCTGTTGCTGGCGCGCCCGCTGACCGTCGCCCCGCCATTGGCAAAGTCGACGGCGAAGGTTCCGTTGCTGACCGACACGCCGTTCCGCGTCAGCGTGAAGGTGTTGCTCGCCGCAAAGAGCCCGCTAAACGCATCGCTGACCGTGCCGGTGACCCAGAACCCGCCGATGAACTCGTCGTTGGTGTAGATCGCGCTCGCGAGCGCGCGGCCCTGGCCGACAAACGTCCCAATGACCGGCGCCGTGGTGTCGTCATCCACCACGGTAAAGGAGAGCGTCGCGCCGGCGGAGTTGGTGCGGACGTCGATCGTGGCGAGGCCGTTCGAGTTGGCCGCGCTCACCCGCACGGTGTGCACGCCCAGCACCACCTCCGACACCGGGATCGTCGCGTGCGTCGTGCTCGTGGCGACCACCGTGAGCCCGCCATCGATCCGGCCGAACGCCTGGAACACCCGGTCGGTCACCAGCTGCACCGGCGTCCCGTCGTTCGACAGGATGTCGAAGTTCGGGATGAACATCGGGCTGACCGTGTTGGTCGTCTCGACCCCGGCCGCATCGCGAATGTGCGCGACCACATTAAAGGCGCCGCTGGTCATCTGCGCATCGGTCACGTCCGAACCGCCGTTGACCACGAAGTTCGTCACAAACGGATACGAGGAGTCGCGGCGCATCAGCTCCAGCCAGTTCGTCGCCACGCGCACTTCGTCGAAATGCACCTCGCCGTTCCAGCCGGAGGAGGCGCCCGCCGCGAGGCGGATGCCGTCGATCCGCGCGACGGCCGCAGTGGCCGACACGGGGAAGGATGGTTCCACCACCGGGATGGCCACGTCGTTCGTAAAATAGATGCCCGACATGATGCCGGTGTCGAAATCGTAGCGCCCGATGATCAGGAAGTCCTTGCCATTAATAAAGGAATTGGCCGCGCCCGTGGTGCTGCCCTGTCCGCTCACCGACACGCCGAAGATATCGTCGTTGCCCGTGCCGCCGCGCTCGCCGACGAACGTGCGCTCCGTCGTCCCGTCGAAGAAGCTGAGGCCGCTGAACTTGCCGTCCGATGCGCCCTCGTCGAACTGGCGGCGATACAGCGCGGCGACATAGATGCGCCCGCTGGTCACCGCATTAAACCCGCGGAATGCGGCGTAGGTGGACGAGTTCGTCGTCCGGAACACAAAGCGATTGCCAGCTTCCGAAGGCCAGGCATCCAGGAAGGTGGAGAATTCGGTGTTCGTCACCACCGCGTCAGTGTTCGTGCGCGGTACCGAGATCGTCCACGCATTGGTCCACCCGTTGCCGCCCGCCAGCGTCTGCAGACCCACGCCGTTCGTGTAGCTGAACGGCTCCACGATTTCAAAGGCCTTGTACACCGACGTGGTCGCGGACACCGACGCGGCCGGCGAGTAGTAATTGTTCCCCGTGAACCCGTAGAAGGCGTAATGGTTCGTCGAGCCGGGGCGCACGATGTGCTCCAGCGCGGCGGCCGCGCCCTTGTAGATGACACGGCTCCCGCCGCCGATGTCGTCGCCCACGGCGTAGGCGGCCGCCTGCGCGGGCGAGGCGGGCGCATTGGTCGCGCGGTGCACGATCATCACGTCGTACCCCGTGGGCTTGGTCCACGCGAGACGCACCATCTCGGCGCCCTCCGGCGCCGCGGAAACCGCGGTCGCGCCGGGCACGTTGGTGATCGTCAGTTCATAGGTCACCGTCTGCGGGCTGTTCGTCGCGCTCGCATCGATCACGTTGATCGTGGCGTTGGAGACGCCGGCGTTCAGCCCGACCACGCTTACGGACACGGTCACGATCTGGCCCGCGCCCGCCGCCAGCGCCGCCGAACCGGGCCGTGCGGTCAGCCATGCGCCGTTATTGGTGGTCAGCGTGTAGTTCAAGGTGCCGAGTCCGACGTTCGTGATCGAAAAGGTCACGTCGGCCGGATTCTGGCCCATCATCGTGGAGACCGCGAAGGAGCCCGGCCGGTTGGAAATGCCCGCGCCCGCGCCCGTGCCCTGGATGTCAAAGTTGTACGGGTCCTTGCTATAAAAACCGGCGGTATTGGTGAAGCTGAGCGCCGCCGTGCGCAGGCCGAGCGCGGACGGGTCGAACGTGACCTGGAACGTCGTCGTCGCGCCGGGCGAGAGCGGCGAGCCGGAGGGTTGCGTGGTCACGGTGAAGTCGGCGGCATGTGTGCCCGACACGCTGACCGTGCCGAAGCCGAGCGCGTCGCTGCCCGTGTTCGTGATCGTAAACGTGCGGATCAGCGTGGACCCCACGAGGCCGACCGTGCCGAAGTCCGTGCCGTCCCCGGCGGCGGGCGTGGTGTCGCCGTCGGCAATTTCGGTGAGGCTCAACCCCAGCACCGCCACGTTCGCCGCAACGCCGGTGCCCTGGACGACGAAGTCATAGGAGGCTTCATCCGCGTCGTCATTCGCGATCGTGATCGTGGCCGTGCGCGTGCCGAGCGCGGAGGGGTCGAACCGGATCACGAGGTTGGACGACGAGTTGCCGCTCACCGTGGTGGGGAATGACAACACCGAGAAATCGGCCGCGTGCGTGCCGGACGTGGTGACGGAACTGATGGTGAGCGACCCGCCGCCGGAATTGGTGATCTGGAACGTATGGTCCACGAACGCGCCGCTGACGTGGACCGGTCCGAAATCCGTGCCGTCCGCGCGCGCCGGCGTGTTGTCGCCGTCCGCGATTTCGGCGAGGTTGGTGCCCAGCACGCCGATCTCCAGCGGAATGGCTACCGTGAGCGTCACCGCGGCGTTCGCATAGGAGATCGTGCCCGTGAAGTTGCCCATCCAGTTCGTGGCGGCGAACGTTCCGCTGATTGCGCTGCCGTTCAAGCTGGTCGCGATGACGTAGGTGCCCGCGGCGAGCGTGCCGATGTTGCTGATGGTTAGGTTGCCGGCCAGGGCGATGTCGTCTTGCACGCGAATCGGAGAGAGCGCCGCGCCCACGAACGTGACGCGCAGATCCGCCGCCTGGCTGCCCATCGTGAAGTCCTCGGTGGAGCCGTCGCCGATGAGGATGGAGGAACCGCCGCCGATGACCTGCAGCACGCCCGTGCCCGTGCCGCCCGCCGTGCCGAGGCGCACGTGGTCCTCGGTGGTGAAATTACCGTTCGAGAGAATCAGGTAGCCGTGCGACCCGATGGTCGTGCCGATTTCCGTCGTCGCGCCCGTGGTCCGGACGGTGATCGCACCGCCGGTGAGTTCCACGATGCCCGTCGCCCCGATGGCGAACCCGATGTTGAAAAAATTGCTCGCCAGCACCGTGCCGCCCGACACATTCAACCGGGCCAGCGCGCCCGGCTGGATGCCGAGGTCGAAGTCGTGCGCCTGCAACACGCCGCCGGTCACCGCGGCCGTGCCGCTGAAATCGATTTCAAAGTCGCCCGTGCCCTGCGCCGCCAGCACGCCGTTGCCGACCGTCAGGGTGGATCCGCCGATCGCGTCGGACAGGCGGATGAACGTGGAGGTCCAGGCGCCGCCATGCACCGCAAACTGACCAACGCCGAGGCTGCCGATTAACAAACTCTCCAGCGTCGACACATTGCCGCCCGTCATCACCACATCACCGGTCGAGCTGGCATTGTCGCCCACCAGCACCTGGCCCGTCACAATCATCGTCCCGCCGGACATGATCATGCGTCCGAAGGAATTGGCGGCGTTGCCGAGCTCGATGTTGTCGCCCACCGTCACCGTGCCGCTGTTTACGAACAGCGTGTTTGTGCGGTTGTTGGAGGACAAGTCGCCGACCACGATGTCGGCATTCACGCCGTTCACACTCACCGTCGCCGTGCCCCCGACCGTCATCAGGCCGAGGCCGTTGCGGCCCACAAAGATGTTCGGCGCATCCACGCGCCCGCCCGTCACTTCAAGCCGGCCCGTGGAGTTGACGTTGCCGTTGCCCATGTAGATCTGCGTCGAGGCGGACAGCGCGCCGCCGGTCATCGTGTAACGGCCTTCCGTCGCGGACAGTTCGCCGATCGACACCGTGACCGCCGTCACCGTGCCCGCGTTGTGCAGGAAGACCGCGCGGTTGATCGAGTTGCTCATGCCGATGTGAAGGTTGCCCTGCACCGCCACGACGGAGGACGCCCCGTGGACAATCGCCGTGCCCGCACCCGACGCGCCGACAATCATGTTCACGCGCGCAGTCATCGCGCCGCCGCTCATTTCATAGACACCGGCGCCGCCGGCGGCGTGGCCGAGCGTGAAGTTGGTGACCGTGAGCGAGCCGCCGGTCTGCAGCAGGGTGCCGTTGTTCGTGTTGCCGATGAACAGGTCCGCCGCCAGCTCGCCCGCCTGGCTGACCACGCCGGTCATGCTGAACCCGATAAATGCGTTGTTCGTGGCGATCGGTTCGCGGTTGTCCGACCAGTTCACCGCCGTGCTCCAGTCGCGGTCCGTCGCGCCGCCGCCCGCATCCCACTGGAACGTGGGCTGCATCACGATGTCACCCCAGCTGTGTCCGACGCGGACCTCGTCGAAGAACGTGGCGCCCGGCGTGGCGGCCCCCGTGCCGCCCGCGGTCAGCTGGATGCCGTCAATCCGCGTGATGCCCGACCCGAGCACATACGTGACATCCCACGTCGTCGGCTCGCCCGTGGGAATCGTATCCGTCTTGTAGTAGGCCTTCGCACGGAACTCGCCCCGCAGAAAATCGTAATAGCCGATTATCGTGTAGTCGTTGCCCGCACCCGCCGTCAGTCCGTAGACGCTGTTGATCGTGCCGTTGGTGACCGTCACGCCGAGCAGCTGGTTGCCGGTGAACGTCTCGCCCACGAACGCGCGCTCGGTCGTCCCGTCCATCAGCGCAAGCCCCGCCCACCGGTCCGCACCGCTCGTGGTGTGGTTGAAGTGATAGGCCACATAGAGGCGCCCGTGCGTGACCGCCGGGAACCCGCGCCGCGCCGTCCGCGTCGTGCCGGCCGCGGGATTCACCGTGATCTTGTTGCCGAGGTTGGTCGGGTAGCCGGTCACATTCCCGAAGCTGCCCGCGCTGCCCGTAAACGCGCCCGAGTTGCTCTCCACCCATCCGTTGGTCCACCCGTTGCCGTTCGTGCTGTTGTTCAGCGTGGCGCCGGCGGAGTACATGAACTCGTCCACAATTTCGCCGCGGTACGACGGGCGCACGAACCACGTCTGCACCGCGGACTTGTTGATGGCGATGGCATCGAAATTGCGGACGCCGCTCGACGTGTTGTCAATGGTTGTTGTCGTCGCCCCCGGCACGGTGGACATGACCAACCACTTCAGTTCCGCGCCCGGCGCGGCCTGGTTGGTGATCACCAGTTCAGCAGTCGTGTTGGTCACGATGTTGCTGATGAGGATGTAGTTGCGCGTGGAAAAATCGTTAACCGTCCACTGGAACCACAGCTCTTCATTGGAGCCGGAACTCTCGGCGCTCGAATTCGCGTTCAGGTACACGCGCGACGCGGTCTGCGTCGTCGTCAACTGCACACCAAAGTTCACCAGCGCGTTCTGGTGGTTGATCTCCAGCACGGCAAATGCGCCGATGTCGTTGCCCGGCGCGACCACGAAACCCTGGTTGTCCGTGAAGTTGAAGACGTAACTCTTGCTGTTCTGGACGTTGATGTTGATGTCGCCCGGCTCACCCCAATCGCTCGGCGACCACCCGCTGCCGCCGGCATCGATGGTGGTCGAGATGATGTAGTTGTCGGTGGGGTCGATCGTCGTGCCGGTATAGGCACCGAACTGACGCGTCCAGTTCCCGTTCTCGCGCATCTTGTGCCACTGCGTCCCGGTGGCGCTCGGATTGGCCTGGCGAATCAGTCGCCACCAGATGAACGAGCTGGTGTCATCCAGCTTGGTGAAGTTGGTGGCGTTGTAGCCGGCGCCCATGAGTTCGAGCGTGCCGTCGAAATCCGTCGCGGCTGCAGGACGCACAGCGGACAAAAGGGCGGCGCAGATGCAAAGACCCAGCCACCCCAAGCGTGTGCCATTAAAACGTTCCATGAGAACCCCACCCCCACTCAAATTGTGCCCACCCGGTTCCGAGTAAAACGGCGTACTCGGTCGCTATATCTTTTACACGAACCTAGCGCATGTGTAAATCACGGGAAACGCAACCATGACGGGATCCTCATCCAAACGTCTGGCGCTCGCCCTCCTTGCACCCGCGGCCGCGGTGCTCGCCCTTGAGGGCGCGGCCCGCCTGTTCCAGTGGGCGCCCCCCTCGGGATTTCTCGTCCGCCGCACGGTGGACGGCCAGCCGTTCTGGGCCGAAAACGAATACGCGGCACGTCGCTACTTCGGAAAGGCCCCCCTCCGAAAACCGGTGTGGCTGCTGGTGCCCGAGAAGAAAGCGGAGGGAGAGCGCCGGATTGTCGTGCTCGGCGAATCCGCCGCCCTCGGCGACCCCGCCCCCGAATTTGGCCTCGCCCGCCAGATCGAAGCCGCCCTGCAAGCCGCAAACCCCACGGCCACCATTACCGTCATCAACGCCGCCATGACGGCCATCAACTCGCACGTCATCAAGGATATCGCCCGTGACACGCTGGCGCTCCAGCCGGATGCCATGGTCCTTCTTTGCGGAAACAACGAATTCATAGGGCCTTACGGACCTGCCTCCATTCTAGCCCCCTTCCAAACCTCCGATCTGCTGATCCGGTTGCACCAGCAGGTGCAACGCCTGCACCTCACCCAAGCCCTGCGCGCGCGCCAACCCACCCCGCCCACCCGCGAATGGGGAGGCCTCAATGCCTTCACCCAAACCGTACTCCCGCCCGGCGACCACCGCATTGGTATTACCCGCAAGAGATTCATTGAAAACATCTTGCATATTTCATCAACCTGTAGGGACGCCAACATCCCGCTCATCCTCCTGACCGTTCCCGTAAACCTGCGCGACTGCCCGCCCTTTGCATCCGACGACACTGCGCGTCCATCGTCGCAACAGCTTTTTGATGAGGCTGTTAGACGAGAATCGATCGGAGACGCCACGAATGCCCTCTCGGCGTATGCGGCGGCGCGCGACGCGGATGCCATGCGTTTCCGGACAGACTCCACCATGAACCGCCTCCTGCGCACGCTCGCCACACAGGAGCAGCTTCCACTGGTGGACGCCGAGTCTATTTTTGCCCAAGACGCCGCTCCTCAGGCGCCCGGCGACACACATTTCCTAGACCATGTACACTTCACCTTCCGAGGCAACGTCCTTTTGGGCGCGTCCGTCGCCGCTGAAGTCGCGAAACAGCTAAACCTCTCCGGGCCAATCCCGGGCGACGCACAAATCCTAATGCGCGAGGCCCTGGCGTACACGGATTGGAACGAGCATCGCATCCTGCGCCTCATGTATCACCGGTTGCGCGGCCCGCCCTATGACCGGTGGGCGGATCACGCCGCGCGGATGGCGGCGTTGGAGGCACGGGTCGTCGCCGCCGATCCGGAGCTGAAGCCGGGCGCGCTGGACGAAGCGGCCGCGGCATATGAACGGGCGCTGGCCCGGCGTCCGCGCGACTGGGTGCTGCACGAGAAGGCCGCCATGCTGGCCATCACCCGCGGCGAGGATCGTCGTGCCGCCGCCGGACTGCTCGACGCCCGTGCGCTGGCGGCACGCGCCGACGCCGCGCTCGACCGCACCCTGTCGGATGCGGACAAAGTGGCCCACCTCGTGACCCTGCGGAGCGAGCAGCCCGCGCAGGCGGCTGACGCCCTGTTCCAGATGGGTCGCGCCCGACTCCGCGCGGGGCTCCCGGATCAGGCCCTCCTGCTGCTGGCGGAGGCGGTGGCGCTCGATCCATCCGCGGATGAAGCCTGGGTCGATCAAGGCGTGGCCCTCGCCCGGCTGGGACGACTCGAAGAAGCACGTTCGTCATTTGATCGCGCCCTGGCCCTGAATGAAGGAAATGTGCCGGCGCTCCACAACCAGGCATCCCTTCTCCTGCGAATGGATCGGCCAGACCTTGCCGCGGAGGGCTATCGACGGGTACTGGAGCGGGACCCGAACCATCTGCCCGCCCTGCGAGGCATGGCGGAGACGCGGGCAGTGGCGGGCGATATTACCGGCGCACGCGAGTGGCTGGCCCGAGCCCTTCGCTACGCGCCGGGCGACCTCGCCGCCCGGTGGATGGACGCGCGGCTGGCCCATCAGGCGGGCGACACGGACGCCGCTGCGCGCGCACTTGCGGCGCTCGCCGCAAACGCCCCGCCCCCGGTTGCCAACCAGATGGCGATGGAGCTGGCGGATTGGGGCGCCACCGCACCGGCGATCGCCCTGCTCGAACGCCATATCCTCATTCACACCGGGGACGCCGTTGCGATGAGCAATCTGGCCTGGCTGCTGGGCTGCGCGGAGGATCCCGCCCTCCGCCAGCCGGCGCGTGCGCGGGAACTGGCACAGACCGCAGCCCGTTTGCGCCCGCGCGATCCCAACATTCTCTATGCCCACGCCAGCGTGCTTCGCGCCGCGGGCGCGTGGGACGAGGTGCGCCGCATCGCCGCGGAAGCGAAAGCCCTGCCCATGGATGCCGCGCAGCGCCGGCTCTGGGATGCCCTGGAACGGGGCACCGGGGGGGCGGCCCCCTGAAAAAATTCCTTACTCCATGCTTGCCAAGCCGCGGCGGGCTCCCTATAACGCGCCCCGACATCTGAAAGGTAAATACGAAAGACAAGCCTGTCTTGGGCTTGAACGGGTTATGCAGAACAAAGCGGACATCAAGCAGGAATACAAGCTCCACGAGAAGGACACCGGGTCTGTCGAAGTCCAGGTCGCCCTCCTCACGCAACGCATCAAGGAACTGACGGAGCACCTGCAAAAGCACGTGAAAGATCACAGCTCCCGGCGCGGCCTGATCGGCATGGTCGGCCAACGCCGCCGCCTGTTGGACTATCTCAACAGCCACAGCCAGTCGCGCTATCAGCAACTGATCGGCCGCCTCGGCCTCCGCCGCTAACAACCGCATCCCGGTTTCGACCGGGTCAGGTCTGTCTTTCAAGCACGCTTCCGCGTGGTCGCCCCGGTGACCGCGGCCAGCCGGACCCATTGTCCGGAACCCCTGGACCGCCCGCCGCGCAAGGATCACTCGGGGCACCAGAGGAAACACACATGAGCATCAAGCAAATCGCCGTCGAATTGGGCGGCAAATCCATCACGTTCGAAACCGGCCTCCTCGCACAGCAGGCCAACGGCGCGGTCAGCGTCCGCGTCGGCGACACCATCGTCTTCTCGGCGGTCACCGCGACGAAGACCCCGCGCGAAGGCGTGGACTTCTTCCCGCTCCAGGTCGAATACCGCGAGAAATACTACGCGGCCGGCCGGTTCCCCGGCGGCTATTTCAAGCGCGAGGCCAAGCCCTCCGAGCGCGAAATCCTGACGGCCCGCGTCACGGACCGCCCGCTGCGGCCGTTCTTCCCCGAAGGCTTCCGCAACGACGTCCAGATCAACAACATGTTGATGAGCACGGACGGCGAAAATGAATCCGACATCCTCAGCATCCTCGCCTCCAGCGCGGCGCTGGTCATCTCGGACATCCCGTTCTTCGGCCCGATCGCCGCCGTCCGCGTCGGCCGTATCAATGGCCAGTTCGTGTACAACCCGACCCACTCGGAAATGCAGAACAGCGACCTGAATCTCGTCTATGCCGGTTCGCGCGACCTGCCGATCATGATCGAAGGCAACGCGGATGAAATCAGCGAGGCGGACATGGTCGCCGCGATGAAGTTCGCGCACCAGGCGATGGCGCCGCTCTGCGACGCGCAGCTCAAGCTCCGCGAGCTGCTCGGCCTGCCCGCGAAAAACGTCACGGAAACCCCGGTGGACGCCTCGCTGCTGGCCCGCGCCCGCGACCTCGCCGGCGCCGACTTCCGCGCCGCCCTCCGCATCAGCGGCAAGCTGGAGCGACAGGACAAGATCGCCGCGATCAAGGAGTCGCTGAAAGCCAAGCTCACGGACCTCACGGAGGAGCAGTTCTTCCAGTTGTTCGACGCGCTGGAAATCGATTGCACCCGCCGCCTCGTCCTCGAGGACAAGGTCCGCATCGGCGGCCGCGGCTTCGAGGAAATCCGCCCGCTCGCCGCACAGGTCGGCCTGCTGCCCCGCACGCACGGCTCGGCGATCTTCAACCGCGGCGAAACGCAGGCCCTCGCGACGGTCACGCTCGGCACGAGCGACGACTCGCAGGACCTCGACGCCATCGCCGGCGGCCCGGATGAGAAAAACTTCATCCTCCACTACAACTTCCCACCCTACTCCGTCGGCGAAGTGGGCCGCCTCGGCTCCACCGGTCGCCGCGAAATCGGCCACGGCAACCTCGCGGAGCGCTCGCTCTACCCGATGGTGCCGAAGGATTACCCCTACGCGATCCGCATCGTGTCGGAAATCATGGGCTCGAACGGCTCCAGCTCCATGGCGTCGGTGTGCGTCGGCACGCTCGCCCTCATGGACGCCGGCGTCCCGATGAAGAAGCCGGTCGCCGGCATCTCCGTCGGCCTGTTCACCGGCGATAACGGCCAGGCGGAACTCGTCACCGACATCCTCGGCGCCGAGGACCACTGCGGCGACATGGACTTCAAGGTCTCCGGCACCCGCGACGGCATCACCGGCTTCCAGGTGGACCTGAAAATCCGCGGCCTCGCGTGGAGCAGCGTCGAGAAGGCGTTCGCGATGGCGAAATCCGCCCGCAGCAAGATCCTCGACTACATGCAGGGCGTGCTCGCCGCCCCGCGCGAAGAGCTCTCGCCCTACGCGCCCCGCATCACCGTCGTCCGCATCAACACCGAGAAGATCGGCGCCCTCATCGGCCCCGGCGGCAAGAACATCCGCCGCATCACCGACACGACCGGCGCGAAGATCGACATCGAGGACGACGGCACGGTCAAGATCTTCGCCGTCAACAAGGAGGCAATGGACGCCGCCGTCCGCGAGGTCAACCTCATCGGCGCCGATGCCGAAGTCGGCAAGCTGTACCACGGCACCGTGACGGGCATCAAAGAATTCGGCGCCTTCGTCGAGATTCTGCCCGGCAAGGAAGGCCTCGTGCACATCAGCGAAATGGCCGACCGCCGCATCCGCAGCGTCGACGAAATCTGCAAGGTCGGTGACGTCATGTGGGTCAAGTGCATCGAAGTCCAGGAAAACGGCAAGGTCCGCCTCAGCCGCCGCCAGGCCCTCGAGGAACTCGACGCCAACGGCGAGCCGAAGCAGCAGAACTAACCGTTCGCCCAGGTCAATCAACAAAGAGCCGGACCGCCCACGCGGTCCGGCTCTTTGCTTTCCAGCCCCTCGAGTCCTCATAGGCTTCAGGCGGGCAAGACCGCCGGGGGGCCGAGAGGGTTTGGGGATGGGTGCTGTTTTCGCGTAAACGCAGCAGCGGGCTACCGAAGGCGCAGTTCACCCGCGCCGGGACGCTCGAAGGGGCCGGGCGCCGGATTCGCGGGGTCGCGCGGGCGTCCGAAGAAATCGGTGTCCACGCGGAGGTCCGTCCCGTTGGCCTGCACAAACGGCAGGTCCGGCAGCGCCGCGACTCCCAGCAACGCGGTCGTCACGAGCGGACGCTGACGCGCCGCCATCCACGCCGGGTCGAAGGCAACGTTCAGGTAGTGCCCGTCCTTGCGCTTCTGCAACCGGATCTGCGCGTTCGATTGAACCACCAGCGGGTCGCGCTCCAACGCGGAAGGCTTCGCGCCCGCGAGGAAAATGTTGCCGCCCATTCGCGACGCCGGCGTCGCCTGATCATACGCCGCCAGACTTGCAATCGAGCCGTGCAGGATGTTGTTGAAGTAGCGGTCGTCCCCGGCGGGATTGTCGCGCATCCCCGCAATCTCGGTGGAATGCGGCTTGTGGTACGGCGTCACGCGGTCCTGGTAGGCCACCACTTTGATCCGACCGGCAATCAGGTTGTGCACATACGCGCCGCCCTGCGACGCGATGTCGATCGCGAACCGCGACAGGAACACGTTGTTGTCCACGAGGTACGGGCCGTGGTTCACCTCGGAGAAGAAATCGATGAAATTCTCGTGGAACAAATTCTGTGTCACGCGCGTACCCTGCGTCATCCAGTCCAGCCACATCCCGCGCGGCGTGCGATAGACGTGGTTCCCGCGCAGGACCGTGTCGATCGGCCCGTGGAACTTGATCCCGGCCTGCTCGTCGCCGTCAAACAGCCTGCGCACGTGGATGTCGTGGACCGTGTTGGACTCGACCACGCTGAACGCACACCCGAACGCGCCGACGATGCCCGCCTGCTCGCAGTGCGACACGCGGTTGTGGCGGACGACGTGGTGGCCGATCGTTTCCCGGTTCCACCCCCGCTCCAGCGCGCGCTCGATCGTCGCGACGAAGGACTTCGCACTGCCGCTCTTGTTATTCAGCTCGTCCCCGAACTTCCCGAGGGAAATGCCCGCGCAGACGGAGTGGCTGATGGTGTTGTGCTCGATGATCCACCCCTTGCTCCAGTGCGGGCCGATCAGCCCGACCTGCTCCGCCGATGGCGGCGCCCACGGCGTGGCCGCGTGACGCATCGTGAACCCGCGCACGGTGATAAAATTGCGGCCCGGCTGGTCCGGATAGAACACCGTCTGGCGCACGTTGACCTCGACCAGCGCCTCGTTGGGATTCACGCCCTTGAACTGCGCCCACACCGTGGTGTTCGTCGCGTCGACCTGCGCGAACCAGAGCGGCCCGTGCGTCGCCGCTTCCGACGGCGCCGCGCCCAGCACCTCGTCCAGCGCGGCCGCCTCAACCAGCCAGTGGCCATTGAGATAAACCGCCCCGGTATGATGCGTGCGCCCCTTGTCGCGGAACCAGTTGCCCTGGATCACATCCGCAAACGGATTAAACGCGCCAAAAAACGTGTTCGGCAAAACGACCCGCCAGACGTCGCCCGTCACCGGCGTCCACCCTGTGACCACCTCCGACCCCTTGAGCTCGACCACCGCGCCCGGCGCGGCTTGGTACACGATGCGCTGGTCATCGGACTCGCCGCCGCGCGGTGGATTCACCCGCTCGCGGTACACCCCCGCATGCACCGTCACCGTATCGCCCGGCTGCGCGAGGTCCGCCGCACGCTGGATCGTGCGCAGCGGCGCGGACGCCGTGCCCGGATTCGCGTCATCGCCGCCCACCGCGACGTGCCACTCCGCCCCGCCCGCGATCGTGCCGCTCAACGCGACTGCCATGATGATTCTTCTCCACATCAGATCGCCGTTATTCCTCTTTTTGCAACGTCTGTAAAAAGAATTTCGCTGCGCCTGCAACGTCTGTAAATTACAGACGCTGCAAAACCAATGCCACGCGCCTCCGACACCGCCCAACGCAAACGCCGGGCCGCCGAGATTCTCGGGCGGCTGCGGCGGCACATCCCCGACCTGCGGTGCGAGCTCGACTTCACCACGCCGCTGGAACTCGCCGTCGCGGCGATCCTCGCGGCGCAGTGCACGGACAAGCGCGTGAACATGGTCACGCCGGCGCTGTTCAAGAAATACCCGACGGCGAAGGCGTACGCCGGGGCGGAGCCGGCGGAGCTGGAGGCGCTGGTCAAGACGACCGGATTTTATCGCAACAAGGCCAAAAGCATCCGCGCGCTCGGCGCGGCGCTGGTGGAGCGGCATGGCGGCGAGCTGCCGCGCGAGCTGGAGAAGCTCGTCGAGCTGCCGGGCATCGGCCGCAAAACGGCGAACCTGCTGATGGCGGATGCGTTTGGCCAGCCGGGGCTAATCATTGATACGCACCAGATCCGCCTGAACCAGCGCCTCGGCTTCACGGAGCAGACCGACGCGACGAAGATCGAGATGGAGTTGCGCGAATGGCTGCCCCCCGCGGATTGGACCGACTGGTCCCACGCGCTGACCCTGCACGGCCGCTACACCTGCGTCGCGCGAAGCCCGAAGTGCGACGAGTGTCCGCTGACCGACCTGTGCCCGTTTTTCGCCGAACACCAGCGGTGAGGGGCGGCACACCCGCGCCGGGCGGGCCGCACCCTCGACCGCCTTGGTGCGCTACACCTCAGAAGTGCCAGACCGCGGACAATTCCACTCCGGCCTCAAAGTCATCGCGCGCAATTGGACTATCGCCAATATCGCTGCTGTACAGTTCAGCCTCGGCCGCCACAATCAGATGGATATGCTCCGTGAGGTAACGCCGGTGAATCAGGTTGATGCCGGTCGAGCGATATCCGCCATCCAGGTCGATCTCGGCCAACCCGGACGCTTCGGAATCCGCGGCTGACACGCCGAAGTCCTTGTTGATGAATTCGTCGGTGCCGAAGGTGGAGAAGACAAACACCTCGGTCCCGCTGCCATCGACTTGATTTCCGAACCGGTGTCCGGCGGCCACCACGCCGAGCCAGCCGAATCCGCTTTCTCCACCCATGACACGGCCGCCGATCCAGTTCCGCCAATCGTCGCCCACGC
Source organism: uncultured Verrucomicrobiota bacterium (assembly GCA_937996795.1). Classification (GTDB taxonomy): domain Bacteria; phylum Verrucomicrobiota; class Kiritimatiellia; order CAIVKH01; family CAIVKH01; genus JAMLJG01. The sequence goes on from CALKUH010000022.1 coordinate 153,556, forward strand.
TGCGCCGCGTTTCCAGGAACCCGACGATATGCGAATCCCGTTTTTCAAGGCCATCAAGCGCCCCATCCTCGGAATCATCCGGCTCAAGACCGCCCTCATATCGCCCGCCCGCCTGGACCAACCACACGTCAGCGACCCGGCCGCGCCAGCCGAGTTCCATCCCCTCCCAGAAGACGAGATGGTTTCCGGTTCGCCATTGGATGGCGCCGGCCGGATCCAGTTCGAACTCGTATTCGTCGGAGCCGTCGTAGGCGGCTTCGTATTCGACGCCGGCCCCCAAGGCAACGCCCCAACCTCCGCCACGCGTGAAATCGAACACCGAAGGCAGCGGCACAAGGGCTTCGACGGCCTGGGCTTGTCCCCTTGCCGTTGTGCCGGTCGCCAGCCCAACGAGTAGTGCGGCTAAAAATGAGCAGAAACGGTTGTGATTCATTTTGATGTGATCGTTCATTTTGTTTTCTTCATTGGATATTGGTTGATGACTAATACAGCCAGGCTGCGCCGAGGGTAAAGCGCTGGGTGTCGATGTCGATGTTGTAGCCGGCGTCTTCAACCCAGAGGCCATCCCAGCTGCCGAGCAGGGTCCACGCATCGTTCAAGGCGTAGCTGACCCGCGCGCCGAATCCGGGACCACTCCCGTCGCCAAAGCTGTAGTACTTCCCGTAGAGCGTCGCCTCCCAGCGATCGAGAAACGTCGCGCCGAGACCCGCTTCGGCCGAGAACCCGACATCATCCCCGTCCTCTCCCGTGCCGGCGCCGCCATAGGACGGATTGGCTTCGAATTCGTCCAGCCCATCGGTGCGGAAATACTCGCCTCCCGCGACGCCATAGGCGTAAACGGCGCCCGTTTCGAGGGGGACCAGATCGGCTGCGTAGCCCAACCCTATCGAGAGTTGGACAGTGTTGAAGTCCTCGCTGTCGCCATAGGTCATCCACTCGCCCATCCCGCGGGCGAACCAACCGCTCCCCAACGGTTGCGACGCCTCCACCTGAAGGCCATACCCGTTCTCATCGGTATCCTCGAAAGCGTCATCCACCGGCCCCGTTATGGCCGGGCCTTCAAAGCTGTGCTGGCCGATCACGGCACGTCCCGAGACATATCGCTCGCCGAGCAACCTGTCGGCAAATACGTTCCCCGCCATCACCACTCCGATCAGCATCATACTCACGTTCTTCATGGTCATTCCTCTTTCTTTTTGGGATTCCTTCCTGTGTGCGGCACTGTGCGCGCACGCGAGACTATACGGAGCGGAACCTGCGGCCATTACGGCTTTTGCACGAACGGGCCGGCTTTTGCACGAACGGGCCGCGAGCAGTCCTGTAAGGCATCCTTTCGATGGGCGAAGAGAGGTCGCGCTAGATAAATTCCATTCATGAGCACTGCATTCCGCATCGGGGATCCGACGCCGTGGAAATATTTCCTTGGCGTTTCGGTCGCCTTGGGCGTTGTCTTCGCGGCCCTGGGTCCGGAAGGAACCAGCGACCGGGGCATCCTTCCGGCTCTGCTGCAATGGCTGGCGCAGGCGATGATTCCGATGGCGCTTTGCATCGCCGCCCATCTGGCGCTGCATCGGGCGGCGGCGTTTGATCGCCTGAACCCCTGGGCAAAACTGCTGGCTTCGGGCGTCCTCGGAGCCGTGCTTTTTTCGCCGCTCGCATATGGAATCGACCTCCTGATGGGCGACTGGCCTGCGCCCGGCGGTTCGCACGTTGCCGAATGGCTCGACGAGCTCGGAGCGGTCCTCGTGCCCGTCGCCTTCACCTGGGTGGCCATCAACGCGCCATTCCAGCTCGGCTACTCATTCCGCCGGGAGGTTGCTGCCGCGCCCGCGATCCCGCTTGAGCCCCCGCCTCCAGCGCAATCCACGCCACCCGGGGAACCCTTCTTCCTGAGCCTGATTCCCGCGGAGCGACGCGGCGAGGTGCTCCACATGAAATCGGAACTGCATTACCTAAGCGTGGCGACGACCAGGGGCCGAAGTCTGATTCTCTATACGCTTCGTGATGCCGTGCGCGAACTGCCGCCGGACGCCGGGGTTCAAACCCACCGTTCCTGGTGGGTGAATCTGGCCCACACGAAGGACCTCAGAATCAACGGACGCCTTGCGACACTTACGATGGCAGACGGGACGAAGGTGCCCGTCAGCAGGTCAAAGGTGAAAACCGTGAAGACCATGCTCGGTCGTCCGGTGTAACCAGGCGACCTGCGATCCAACCCCACCTCTTGCGTCTCCACATCCCCGCAGTTGACACCATCCGGCTTTCGCCTAGCCTTATCGTTATGAACCGCATTCTTCGCCGCTGCCGTGTCCTGCTGCCGGCCCTCGTCCTGTGCGCGCTTGCGTGGCAGGCGGGCGCGCAGGAATTCAAGACCACGCCCGCGAAGGAGGTGGCGGCCAACCCGCAACGGTTCTGGGCGCGCGGCCTCGTGTTCCGCGACGTGATGACGAAGGCGCCGGGCAAGGACCGGGAAACCATCGGGGAACGCACGACCTATCGCTTCGAGACGAAGGTCGTGGGCGAATGCTTTGCCGAGGAGAAGATTGCGCCGGTGCTGCAGGAGATGGAACCGGGCCGCGAGTATATTTTTACGGGGACGGTCTTCAGCGAGAAAGCGGGGCTGTTCCGCCGCAAGACGCGCTATGTCGTGGTCGTGGAAGGCGTGATCGCCCCCGCGGAACAGATGGGCGCGCTGACGGAATCCATCGAAGCAGTGCTCGCAAACGGCGCGCCCGACAACCCCTTCGTCCAGCGCCTGAACACGCTGCGCGAGTTGATCGTGCGGGTGCAGGAGGCGATGACCAGCATCAGCGCAACGGAACAAATCGAACGCGGCGCGCTGTTCGATCCTTCGTCCGAACATGCGGACAAACTGGCCCAGGTCGCGCGCCGCGTTGTCAACGATTTGGAGGTGGAGAGCAAGGTCCCAGGACGCGAACACCTCGCGCAACTCCTGATCGGCCTGGTCGCCCTGAAAGAAGGCGCGCTGCAACCGCCGCCGACGCCGGTGGCGGAACCTGCGCCAGAGCCCGAATCCGTGGAACAAGCGCCGCCCGCCGAACCGGCTCCGGAAGTGGCGCCGCCTGCGGAAGAACCCAAGCCCAAGAAAAAGAAGAAGCGCTCCAGCGCCAAAGATGAGGACGTGAAACCCGTCGAACCGGAGCCGACGCCGGCGCCCGCCTTGCGCTGGCAGATCCCCGCCGCACCCGAACCGCAACCCATCGTCGAACCCACACCCGAAGATCCGACACCTCCCGAAGCGGACGAGTCAACCCTGGAACCCGTTGAGCCCCCAGCCGACCTGGAGCCCATGCCCGCCGAGCAGGACCTCGCCCCGGCCGAAGAAATTGCTGAAGACCTCCCCATGGAGTCGGAGCCCATCGTCGAGGAAAGCGCTGAAGAATCACCGCTCCCGGGGAGCCCCGAGCCCCCCGTCGCCACCCCCTGAACGATTGCATCCGCCCCTCCCTCGCGCTATTTTCCCTTCATTCCCGCCGGCGTAGCTCAGTTGGCAGAGCAGCTGATTTGTAATCAGCAGGTCATCGGTTCAAATCCGATCGCCGGCTCCAGGTCCCAAGCGGATCACGATTCGGTTGCGGCCAGGGCGGCGTCGAGTGTGGCGTTGATGAGTATCGGCTCGCCGGCGACGCGGCGCGCGGAGGTGATGTCCTTTAGGCCGTGGCCGGTTAGCACCACCACGACGCGTTCGCCCGGCTGAATGACCCCCATCGCGGAGGCTTTTTTCGTCGCGGCCCAACCCGCGGCGGCGGCCGGTTCGCAAAACACGCCGGCGTTGCGGGCGAGGTCGGGGATGGCCGCCAGGATGTCCGCATCGCGCACCGTCACCGCCGCCCCCCGGGATTCAAGTACGGCACGCACCGCGGCGAGCCCGTCGCGCGGTTGGTCGACGGAGATGGAATCGGCACACGTCGTCGCGCTCACGGAATCGACGACAACCCTAGACCAGTCGGCGACGCCTTCCGGCGGCAGGCGATGGACGGCTCGCGAAACCGCGTCGCTCAACTCTGATTGCGCGCAAAGCATTTTCGGACACCGCGCAATCAAGCCCATCGCCGCCAGGTCGCAAAAGCCCTTCCACAGCCCGCTCAAGATGTTGCCATCGCCGCAGGACACGGCAACCCACTCCGGCACATCGCGTCCGAGTTGTTCCCAGATCTCAAAAGCGCAGGTCTTCTTGCCCTCGCGTGTGAACGGGTTGCTTCCGGTGTTCCGATTAAACCAGCCGCGGCGCTTGCAGACCTCCGCACACAGATCGAACGCCTGGTCGTAGGTTCCACGCACGGCGATAACCTTCGCGCCGAACACAAGCAACTGCGCGAGCTTGGCCGGCGGCGCTTTCTCGGGCAGGAAAACGACACACCGCATCCCCATGCTCGCGGCAAGGCAGGCCATCGAGGATCCGGCGTTGCCCGTGGTGGCGCCCGCCACAACGGATGCACCCCGCTCCTTCGCCACGGCCAGCGCCACCGCGCCGGCACGGTCCTTGAATGACGCGCTCGGGTTCAATCCGTCGTCTTTCAGCCAAAGCGCGTCGAGCCCGGCGGATGCGCCAAGTCGATCAGCCTTGTACAGCGGCGTCATGCCCACCCGCAGAGGGGTAACACCGCCGAGATCGCGAATGGGCAGCACCGACGTATAGCGAAACAAATCGCTGCGCGCGGTCGGAAATGTATTCCGCGCCGCGCGGTAATCGTAGAGCACCTGCAGATTTCCGCCACAGGCGGCGCAGACGAAACCGGCATACGACCCATCTTCGACACGGCCGCAGCGGATGCACTGGTATCCTTTAAGATGCATGGTCACCCACCCCGCAGAATATGCGTTCCGGTGCGGCCGTCGAGCGCCCGCTCCATCAAGTGCGGCTGGGTCACGATCACGCGACGTCCGCCATGCTGGAGAAAATACACCGCGGCCTCCATTTTCGGACGCATGCTACCCGGCGCAAATTGCCCGGCCTTGATGTGTCGCTTGAGCTCCGCGAGCGTGATCCGGTCAAGATCGCGCTGCGTGGGCTTCCCGAAGTCGAGCGCAACCTTGTCCACGCCGGTTGAAATGAGCAACGTGTCGGCCTTCAGGTTCGCGCCGAGCAGCGCCGACGCGGCATCCTTGTCGATCACCGCCGCACACCCCTGCAACAACCCGCCGCGCTTCTTCACCACAGGGATGCCGCCGCCGCCCACCGCAATCACGATGATCTTCCTTTTCAGGAGTTCGCGTATGACCGGCTCCTCGATGATCTCGCGCGGCGCCGGCGACGGCACAACGCGGCGCCAGCCGCGCCCCGCATCCTCCTTCACGGCCCAGCCATCCCGTTCCGCATGCTGCTTCGCATCCGCCTCGCTGTAGAACGGACCGATGGGTTTAGAAGGGTTCCGGAACGCCGGGTCTCGCGCATCGACCCGCACCTGCGTCACAATCGTCGCCACGGGACTCCAGATGCGGCGCCGGCGCAGCTCGTTTTCCAGCGTCTGCTGGATCTGGTAGCCGATCGCACCCTGCGTGTCCGCGACGCAGCTCTCCAGCGGAACCTGATGAAGCTGGTCCTTCGCAATTTCAGACCGCAGCAGGATGAAACCGACCTGCGGCCCGTTTCCATGCGTCACCACCACCCGCCAGCCTGCGGCCACGATCGCGGCGATGTGGTTCGCCGTTTCGCCCGCAGCGCGGTACTGGTCCAGCACCGACATGTGGCGGCTGTCGCTGATCAGCGAGTTGCCTCCAATCGCGATGACCACAAGGTTGCGCATGACGGCCCTCCCGCGGTGGCGTTACTTCTTCCCCGCCTCCCGGCGCCGCGCCTTCCCGCGCGCGGCGAGCTTCGACAACACGCCCGCCGGGCTGGCAAAGCGGCTCGCGAGGATCATCGCCGCGATGATGTACGGCTTGCAACTCGCCTCCTTGTACGTCGGGATGCGATACGCCTCGAAGACATCCGCCGCCACCTCGCCCTGCTCGCAGGAGACCCCGGAAATATCGGCGGGCAGGCAGTGCATGTAGAGCGCCTTGCCGCCTTTTGTCAGTTTCATCTTCGCCGCGGTGCACTCCCAATCCTTGTGCGCGGCATTCTGCGCCAGGCAGTCCTTCTCCAGCTGCTTCAGCCCCTCGCGGTCGTTGTTGCGAAGCAGACCGGTGCGCTTCTCCATCACGCTGTAGGAGGCCCACGATTTGGGATAAACGATGTCCGCCCCGCTGAACGCCTCGTCCATCGAATGCGTCTTCACGAAGCTGCCGCCCGACGCCTTCGCCTGTTTCGCGGCGAGCGCCACGACGTCGGGGATCAGCTCATAGCCCTCGGGATGTCCCAACGCAACGTGCATGCCGAAGCGCGTCATCAGGCCGATGATGCCCTGCGGCACGGACAGCGGCTTGCCGTAGCTCGGCGAATACGCCCACGTCATGGCGATCTTTTTCCCCTTCAGGTTCTCAATCGACCCGAAGTGCTCCTTGAGCCACATCAGGTCGGCCATCGCCTGCGTCGGATGATCCACATCGCACTGGAGATTCACGATCGCCGGGCGCTGCGGCAGCACCTTGTTCGCATAGCCGTCGTCGAGCGCCTCGCCGACCTCGACCATGTAGGTGTGGCCCGCACCGAGAAACATGTCGTCGCGGATGCCGATGACCTCGGTGAGGAACGAAATCATGTTCGCCGTCTCACGAACTGTCTCGCCGTGTGCGATCTGTGACTTGCCTTCGTCGAGGTCCTGGACCGCCAGCCCGAGCAGGTTGGCAGCCGACGCAAAGGAAAACCGCGTGCGCGTCGAGTTATCCCGGAAGTTCGACACGGCGAGCCCGCTGTCGAACACGCGGCACGAGATGTTCGCGTGGTGCAGATGGCGCAGGGTCTCGGCGATGCGGAGGATCGTCTTCAGTTCGTCAACGGACTTGTCCCACGTCAGCAGGAAGTCCTTCCCATACAGGTTTCCCTTGGCATTCCGGATGGCGGTGAGGGTCTTTTTCAGTTCAGCGGTTTTCATGGTTTCCTTTCCTGATTACACTCCCGTTTCCGGGACACTTGGGCTATCGTGAGGGCACTTCGATGAATGAGGCCGTTGAGTCGATCTTCGAGACGTTCAAGGTCGGTGCGGGTCCTTCCAGCTCCCACACCATCGGCCCGGAACGCGCCACGCGTCACTTCCTCGCCTCGCTCCGCTCGCCGCCGGCACGCGTCCGCATCACGCTGATGGGCAGCCTCGCGGCGACCGGACGCGGCCACTTCACGGACCAGGTCATCGCCCGCGTGATGGGCGCAACGCCGCACGAACTCGTGTGGGACACGACCACGCCGACGCCCGTCCACCCGAACACGCTCCGCTTTGAAGCGCTCGCGGCGGACGGCCGCGTCGCAACGGCCTGGACGGCATACAGCGTCGGCGGCGGATCGCTGGCGGACGACAACGGTCCGGTTATGCAGGCCGAAACCACGCGCTACCCGTTCCGGTTCATTCGCGACGCCATGGCCCGGTGTGAGCAGGACCACGTGACGTTCTGGCAGATCGTGGAGCGGACGGAACACGATCTCTGGCCCCGCCTGGATGCCATCTGGAGCGCGATGCGCGACAGCGTGGAGCGTGGCCTGAAGAGCACGGAACCGATCCTGCCCGGCTCGCTGAAACTCCCGCGCCGCGCACACACGACGCATCTCCGCGCGCGGTCGCTGCAGAATCCCCAGCACGACCTCGCGCTGATTTCCGCGTACGCGCTCGCCGTCGCGGAGGAGAACGCGAGCGGCGGCCGGATCGTCACCGCCCCCTCCTGCGGCCCGGCCGGCGTGGTGCCTGCAGTCCTGTATTACTTCGAGACGGTGAAGCAGATTCCGCGCGAAGAAATCCTGCGAGGCCTCGCGACCGCCGGCCTGTTCGGCTCCGTCATCCGCGCCAACGCGTCCGTGTCCGGCGCGGAAGTCGGCTGCCAGGGCGAGATCGGGTCGGCCTGCTCCATGGCCGCGGCGGCCGGCTCGCAAATCCTCGGCGGCACGATCCACCAGATCGAGTACGCCGCCGAGATCGGGATGGAACACCACCTCGGCCTCACGTGCGACCCGGTCGAGGGCTATGTCCAGATTCCCTGCATCGAGCGCAACATGACCGCCGCGCTGCGCGCGTTCGAGTGCGCCTCGTTCTCGCTGCTGACCGACGGCCGGCACCTCGTCAGTTTCGACGACTGCGTGGACGTGATGTATCGCACCGGCGTGGACATCCAAAGCGCCTACCGGGAAACCGCCCGCGGCGGCCTCGCCGCCCTGTGGAAGCGCCGCATGACGAACGCGCCGGGCGCCACGCCTTCCGACGTGCTGCCGCCCGCTTCGCGCAGTCGCTGCGATTGACCGTTTCCCGTTCATGGATGTCCGGCGCTATTCCCCGTACGCCTCCACGAATCCCGCGTAGAACGCCGCGGCCTTCACGAGATGCTCCACCTCCACGCATTCGTTCGGCGCGTGGGCGAAGTGTTCATGGCCGGGCCCGAAGCCAATGGTCGGAATCCCGTGCATGCCCGCCGTCGCAATCCCGTTCGTGCTGAAGGTCCAGTGCCCCACCGTCGGCTTGCTGTCGAACACGCCCTCATACGCCGCGCGCGCAACCTTCACCTCGCGCGTCGTCTCCGGCATCTCCCACGTCGGGTAGTACTTCTTCGTCGGATAGACGAGCCCCGTCCAGCTCGGCACGTCGTACTGCAACACGCGCACGACCGCCCCGGCCTTCTTAACCGATGGCAGCGCGAGGATCTCGGCGACCGACGAACGCTCCGTCTCGCCCACCGTGAGGCGGCGGTCGAGGTGGATGACACAGCCGTCCGCAACGGCGCAGAGGCTCGGCGAGCGCGAGCGGCAGTGGCTGATCGTCACCGTCCCCTTGCCCAGCGGCTTCCGAGGCTTCAGTCGCGCGTTGAGCTTCTCGATGTCGGCGATGATCGGCGCCATCTTGTAGATCGCGTTCACGCCGCGCTCGGGCGCGGACCCGTGGCACGAAACGCCCGTCGTCTCCACCTCGATCTCCATGCGCCCGCGATGACCGCGGTAGATCCGCAGGCTTGTCGGCTCGGTGATGACCACCACATCCGGGCGCAGCTTGTCCTCCTGGATGATGTACTGCCAGCAGAGCCCGTCGCAGTCCTCCTCCTGCACCGTGCCCGTGACATAAAGCGTCACATCCTTCGGGAAGCCCGCCTTCATCAGCAGCGCCCCCGCGTAGATCGCGGACGCGACACCGCCCTTCATGTCGCTGCAGCCGCGGCCATAGAGCACACCCTTCTTGAGAACGGGATCGAACGGATCGGTCTTCCACTGCGCGAGGTCGCCCACGTCCACCGTGTCCACGTGACCGTCGATGGCGATGACCTTCCTGCCCTTGCCGATCCGGCCGATGACATTGCCCATCGGATCGATCCGGACCTCGTCGTAGCCGAGCTTCTTCATCTCGGCCTGGATGCGTTTGACGACCGGCCCCTCCTGGCTGCTGAGGGATTTGATGGCGATGATGTCCCGCATGAACTTGAGGAGCGGGGCTTCGTTCTTCTTCGCGAGTTCGAGGTACTTGCTCATGGTTGGTTCTCCAAAGGTTGACACCTGGTTCGTCACAGCGATTTCAACACGCCGGTCGCGGCATTAAACTGGTCGATCAGCCGGTCCCACTCCGCGACCTGTTCGACGGAGAAGGTCTCGGCCCAGAATTCCTCATCCCACAACCGGCGCAACTCCTCCGTCGTCTTGCCCTGCTGCTCCACCCACGTGAAGTACTTGAAGTGGTGCAGCGCCTTGCGGTCGAAGTACGACAACTCCCGGAGGTGGTCGGTCTCCGCGCCCAGCAGGTAGCGGGCCTGGTGCGCAATCGCACGCTCCCGCGAATACGCGCCCTGCTCGTGGCGCATCTCCTCGATGCGCGACGCATAGAGATCCATCGAGTCGGTCATCGGGAAGAAGATCACGTCCTTCGAACCCATGTCGTAGTGCTTCGCGGCCTTGATCGCGGCGACCATGTTGCAGATGCAGGAAATCCCGAGGAGCCCGAGCCGGTCCACGACCGCCTTCGACACCCCGGACTCGGCCAGGAACGCGCGGCCCGCGGGTTCGTTAAAGAGCCGCATGAGCTGCATCGTCTGTTCGTCATCCACCGCCGCGACCATGTCCGTGTTCCGCACGTTGTGAATCCACGGGATATGCTTGTCGCCGATGCCCTCGATCCGGTGCGCGCCGAATCCGAACTGGTACAGCGTCGGGCACTGGAGCGCCTCGGCGGCAACGACGCGGATCGACGGATGCTTCGTGCGGAGGAAGTCGCCCGCCGCGATCGTCCCCGCGGAACCCGTCGCGCTGACATACCCCGCCATCCGCGCGCCCGCCGGCGCGTATTCGCGCTGGAAGATTTCCTCCACGATCCCGCCGGTCATCGTGTAGTGCCAGATCGCGTTCCCGAATTCCTCGAACTGGTTGAAGATCACGATGCCGTTCGCCCGCGTGCGGCGGAGCTCCCAGCACTTGTCGTAGATTTCCTTCACGTTCGACTCGGTGCCGGGCGTCGCGATGATCTCGTCGGTGCCGATCTCCTTCAGCCACTCGAACCGCTCGCGGCTCATCCCCTCCGGCAGGATCGCCACGGCGGGACACCCGAGCAGCGCGCAATCGTACGCGCCGCCGCGGCAGTAATTGCCGGTGGACGGCCACACGGCCTTTTGCGTCGTCGGGTCGAACTGGCCCGACACGAGGCGCGGGACCAGGCACCCGTACGCCGCGCCGACCTTGTGCGCGCCCGTCGGGAACCATTTGCCCGCGATGCCCACGAGTTTGGCGTCCACGCCGGTGAGCGACGACGGGAACTCGAGCCAGTTGCCCTTGTTGAACCCGCCGCCCTTCGTCGTCGGTTCGTTGTGCCAGGTGATGCGGAAGAGGTTCAGTGGATTCACATCCCACAGGCCGATCCCCTTCAGCCGCTCGACGATCTTCGCCGGGATCTTCGACGGATCCTTTTGCTGGGCGAATGTGGGCAGGATGACGCCGCGCTCGCGGGCGCGGGCGACGGCCTTCTCAAGGACTGCTGCGTTGGTTTTCATGACACGTGACCACCTCTCTGGAAGGGATTGATGAAGGGCGCCGCGGGAGGCACACTGGAGCCGTGAAGGTTCACCTCGAATACACGGCCGTTTTGAAACTGAAGGGCCCGGTGTCGGGCTCCACGCTGACGCTGCCGGCCAACGCCACCGCGGCCGAGGTGCTGGACCTGCTCCACGTGCCCAAGGCGCACCAGTCGCATGTCGCGATCTTCGTGAACAACCAGCGCGCGCGGCCGACCCGCGTCCTCGCCGAGGGCGACCGCGTGCACCTCGCCGTTCCGATGAGCGGCGGCTGACACACGCGCGCTCACGCCTTCGCCCCCATCGCGCGCAGCCCGCGCCAGATTTTCTCCGCCGTGAACGGCCCCTCGCGCAACCGCACGCCGACCGCGTTGTAGATCGCGTTCGCAATCGCCGGCAGCGCACCGTTGATGCAGATTTCCGACACGCTCTTCGCGCCATACGGCCCGGTCTTCTCATAGCTCGGGACCAGGATCGTCTTGATCTCCGGCTTGTCCCGCATCGAGAAGAGCTTGTAGTCCTGGAACGACGCGTTGGTCATCCTGCCCGTCGCGCTGAACAGGTACTCCTCCGTCAGCGCGTAGCTGATACCGTTCATCACGCCGCCCTCGGTCTGTCCCTCCGCGAGCTTCGGGTTGATCGCCGTGCCACAGTCCACCGCCGCGACGTATTTCAGCAGCTTCAGCGCGCCGGTCTCGGTGTCGATCTCCACCTCGACGAAGTGCGCGCTGAACGGCGGCGGCGACTTGTGGGTGATGTGCGAGGACATCGCGCCGATCTGGTGCTGCTCCGCGTTGTACAGCGAGTGCAGCGCGATCTCGGAATAGGTCACCTGCCCCGACCCGTCCTTCGCGCGGACGACGCTGTCGCCATGCGCGAGCTCGGACGGCTTCCTCCCGAGCATCTGCCCCGCGACGGCAAGGATCTGCTTCACGACCTTCTCCGCGCAGTTCTTCACCGCCGCGCCGCTGAGGTACGTCGTGCTCGAGGCGTAGGCGCCGACATCGAACGGCGTCATGTCGGTGTCGGACGAATACACGATGATCTTCGACACATCGCACCCCAGCGCCTCCGCGCCGATTTGCGCCAGCACCGTGTCGCTGCCCGTCCCGAGGTCGGTCGCGCCCATCAGCAAATTGAACGAGCCGTCCTCGTTCATCTTGATCGACGCCGCGCCCATGTCGATTTCGGGGATGCTCGAGCCCTGCATCAGGCAGGCCATGCCGATGCCGCGCCGCATGCGGCCCGTCTTCTTCCGCCAGTCGCCGCGCTTCTTCCAACCGATTTCCTTCGCGCCGAGCGTGATGCACTTCGCCAGTTCGCAGCTTCCGATGCTCTGCTCAACGCCCGCCTTGCCCTCGCCCAGCGCGCGGAACACGGGCGACGTTTCGCCCGATACAATGTGGTTCTGCTGCCGCAGCGCCAGCGGGTCCACCCCGAGCTTCTCCGCCAGCTCATCCATCGCGCTCTCGACCGCGAACGAGGACTGCGTCGCGCCGTATCCGCGATACGCGCCGCCCACGGGCAGGTTCGTGTACACCGCCGTGCCGGTGAAGTGGATGTTCTTCGCCCGGTAGAGCGGAAGCATCTTGCTGCCGCAGTTGCAGACCACCGTCAGCGCATGCGACCCGTAGGCGCCGGTATTCGAGAGGCAGTCCATCCCGTACGCGGTGAACGTGCCGTCCTTCTTCGCGCCGAGCCGGATGCGCGTGCGGATCGGGTGCCGCGTGCGCGAGCTGACGAATTCCTCCTCGCGAGTGAAGGTCAGCAGGCACGGCTTCTGCGTGCGGACGGTCATCATCGCGACGACGTCCTCCATCAGCACCTCCTGCTTCACGCCGAACCCGCCGCCGATGCGCGGCTTGATCACGCGGATCTGGCGGATCGGCATCTCGATGCACTGCGCAACGATGCGGCGCACGTGGAAGGGCACCTGCGTGCTCGTCACGATCACCAGCCGGCCTTCCGGGTCCATGTAGCCGAACGCGACGTGCGGCTCGATCGGGCAGTGCTGCGCATAGTGCGCGTAATAGCTCTCGTCCACGACGACATCCGCCCCGGCCAGGCCCTCGTCCAGGTTGCCCACATCCATGCCGACAAACGCCGCGAGGTTCTTCCCCGGTTCGTACTGCACCGGGATCTTCGCGAATGCATCGGGCTCGTCGTGGATCACCGGCGCGCCGTCCTTCATCGCGTCGTCGATCGACAGCACCGCGGACAGCACCTCGTATTCCACCTGGATCGCCGCCACCGCCGCGGCCGCGATCTCCGGCGTGTCGGCCGCCACGGCGGCGACGCGGTCGCCGACGAAGCGCACCTTCGTGTCGAACATGAAGGTGTCGTACGGCGACGGCTCGGGATAGCCCTGGCCCGCCGTCGTGTGCGGGATCCGCGGAACGTTGCCGTGGTACAGCACGCAGCGGACGCCGGGCAGCTGCTCCGCCGCGCGGATGTCGATCGACTTGATCACGGCGTGCGCGTGCGGGCTCCACAGGAATTTGATGTGCAGCGCGCCGGGCGGAACCTTGTCCCCCGCGTACATCGGCTTGCCCAGCGCCAGCGCCAGCGCGTCGATCTTGCGCACCGACTTGTTCACGACCTGGAAGTTACGGCTCATTGATCGCCTCCCTGCGCGGCGACAAGTTTCCGCAGCGCGCTCTGGATCTTCTCGTAGCCGGTGCACCGGCACAGGTTGCCGTCGAGGTGCAGGCTCCACTCCTCGTCCGTCGGCGCCGCCTTGCGATCCAGCAGCGCCTTCGCCGAGAGGATCATGCCGGGGATGCAGTAGCCGCACTGCACCGCGCCCTCGTCCGCCAGCGCCTTCTGGAGCGGATGCGGGTTCTCGAAGTTGCCGAGGAACTCGATCGTTTCCACGCGCCCGCCCGCCGCCTGGAACGCAAACGTCAGGCACGCATTGACCGTGCGCCCGTTGAGGATCACCGTGCACGCGCCGCACGCGCCCTCATCACAGCCGTTCTTCACGCCGGTGAATCCGATGCGCCGCAACAGGTGGAGCAGCGACTCCCCCGCGCCGACGTCGACCGACCGCGCCTCCCCGTTGATCGTCAATTGGATGGTCTTCGCATTCATGCCCGGCCCTCCACGGCAGCCTTCCACGCATCGGTGATCGCGTCGGCGACCGCGACGGACGCGAGGTGGCGGATGTAGTCTTGCGAGAAACCCGCGACGGATCGCCACGTTCGCGTCCCGATGAGCGCCACCGCCTCGTTCACCACATGGATGGCGCCCTTTCGACCCACCAGGGCCTGCTCGACCGCGGGCAACCGCACCGGCATCGGGATCGACGCCCCGAGCGCCACGCGCGCGCCGGTGATCACACCCTTTTCCACCTTTACCCGGGCGGCCGCGGTCGCCTGCGAGAAATCAGCCTCGACCCGCGTGTGCTTGCGGTAGCCGAATCCCTCGCCGGCGCGCACGGCGGGCACATGGATCGACCGCACCAACTCGCCCGCCTTGAGCAGCCGCACCGGTTGCCCCGCGAAAAATTCGTCGGCGTCCACCGCGCGCGGCGTGTCGGACGCGATCGTGATCGACGCATCCAGCGCGAGCAGCGCGACCGGGAAGTCGCACCACGCGAAGACACGCGTAATGTTGCCGCCGAGTGTGCTTTGGTTGCGGATCTGCTGAGTGACGAACCGGTGCGCCACGCGGTCCAGCACCCAGCCCGGCGCCGCGAACTCGCGCAGCGCGGTAATCGACGTCATCGCGCCGATCTCAAATCCGCCGTTTTCCGCCGCAATCCCCGAGAGGCCCGCCCGCGAAAGATCAACGGCGACCTTCGGTTCCTTGTGGCGCAGGAAGGAAAGCGCCGTGCCGCCGGCCACGGGCATGCCCTCCGCGCCAAGCTGCTTCAACGCCGCCCGCGCCTCGTCGACGCTGCGCGGAAGCACGAAATCCTTGAACACACTCATGCGTTGCCTCGCTTCCTGTAGTTCCGGCCCGTGGCCCGTTCCGCCGCGATCAACATGCGCGCCGCAACGCGGTTGGCGCGGTGGAACAGCTGCGCCTCGTCACACCCCACCAGCCTGCCGTTCTCCACCACCACGCGCCCCGCCACGATGGTGTAGTCCGCGCGAATGCCCGCGCCGCAGAACACCGGCGCCGAGGCCGGGTCCGCCATCGCGCCGGCGAATTCGATGCGTTCCAGGTTGAAGATCGCGACATCCGCCGCCAGGCCGGGCGCGATGCGCCCGATCTCCGGCTGGCGCAACACCTCCGCGCCGCCCACTGTCGCCATCCGCAACACGCGCGATGCGGGCATCGACTCCACGCCCGTGCCGACGCGATGCACGAGAAGCGCCGACTGGATCTCGCGCAGGAAATGCGACGAGTCGTTGCTCGCGCTGCCGTCCACGCCGATCCCGACGCGTACGCCGTGCTGGAGCATCTTCGGGACCGGGCAGATGCCCGAGCCCAGGCGCAGGTTCGACGTCGGGCAGTGCGCGATGCCGGTGCCGGTCTTCGCGAGGCGCTGAATCTCCCCGTCGTTGAAGTAGATCCCGTGCGCATACCACACATCGGGCCCGACCCAGCCGACGCTTTCCATGTAGTCGAGCGGGCGCAGGCCGTGCGTCGCGAGGCAGTATGCCTCCTCATCCATCGTCTCGCACAAATGTGTGTGGCAGATCACGCCGCGCTCGCGCGCAAAGAGGATCGTGTCGCGCAACAGCTCCGTCGTCACGGAAAACGGCGAACACGGCGCGAGCGCGATCCGGCACATCGCGTACGGCTTCGGATCGTGATAGCGGCGGATCACGCGGTCGCAGTCCGCCAGGATCGCCGCCGGCTCCTGCACGAGGTCATCCGGCGGCAGGCCGCCCTGCGAGCGACCCCGGCTCATGCTGCCGCGCGTCGGGTGGAAGCGGATGCCCATCTCCAGCGCCGTCTCGATTTCGACATCAAGGAACTCCTGCGGCGCGTTCTTCGGGAACACATAGAAATGGTCCGCCGTCGTGGTGCAGCCGGAGAGCAGCAGCTCGCCGACCCCGACCCGCGTGCTGACCTCGACCGCCTCCGTGTCCAGCTCGCGCCAGACTTCATAAAGGCCGGCGAGCCAGTCGAAGAGTTTTGCGTCCTGCACCGCCGGGATGTTACGCGTCAGCGTCTGGTAGAGGTGGTGGTGTGTGTTGACGAACCCCGGATAGACCACGTGTCGAGAGGCGTCGATTTCGCGCGCCTCCTCGGGCGCGGGCAGCGCATGGCCGATCGCCTTCACACGGCCGCCGGCGAGATGCACATCCATCCCGTGCAGCGGCTCCGATCCGTCCGCCATCGTCACCAGCGTATGACAGCGTCTGAGGAGGATGTCGTTCACCGGATCCTCCCCCACAGGGCGCGCGCGGCTTCCACCGCGCGGGCGCGAATGCCCGCCTCGTCCAGATGCGGAAGGCGGCCGTTCTCCACCACCACGCGTCCGCGGCAGATCGTGTGCCGGACCGGCGCGCTCACGAGGCCGAACAGCAGGTGCCCGAGGAACGTGCCGTCCTCCATCGGCGTGAAGGGCGTGTAGTCGAGAATCGCAAGGTCGGCGAGCAGCCCCGGCGCAAGCACGCCGCGTTTCCTCGGGAAGAGGCGGTCGCAGATCCTGCGATTGCGATCGAGCAGCAGGCGGCACGCCTCGACAAACGCCACGCGCGGGTCGCGCAGGGTATCGCGGTGCAGCAGGTACAGCGCGCGCGCCTGCGCGATCATCGTGTTGGACATGCCGTCGGTCCCCAGACCCAGCAGGATGTCGCGCTGCAACAGCTCCCGCATCGGCGTGACGGACAGCCCGTTGTTCATGTTCGACTCGGGATTCGTCACCATCATCGCATCGCCGTCGCGCAGGATCTCCATACCCTCGGCGTCGAGGTGGATGCCGTGCGCGAAGAGGCTGCCGCGGTGCACCATCCCGGCGCGGAGGAACCGGCGTGCGGGCGTGGTGCGATAATTCGCGCGCGTCGCCTCGCCGTCGCACTCCGCTTCATCGATGTGGACGTGCACGCCCACGCCCAGCTCCTGCGCAAGACCCGCGCAGCGTTCCAGCGTGCAATCCCCGATCGTCATCGACGCGTGGAGGCCGAACAGCGCGGAGATCTGGTCGTCCCCGGCGGCCTTGCATTTGCGGATGAATCGCGCGTTCTCCTCGACGCCGTCCCCCTCGCGATTGCGGTCCGACACCTCGTAGCAGAGACACGCATGGAGCCCGACCTCGCGCGCCGCCTGCTCGATCAGGTCCAGGCTGCCCTCGGTGCACGAGGGCGACGCATGGTGATCGATGATCGTCGTGCAGCCCGCCTTCGCCGCCTCCATCAGCGGCAGGATCGCGGAGAGGTACACGTCCTTCGGGTTCAGCGCGCGGTCGAGCTTCCACCACAGCCGTTCGAGGATCTGCTGGAAATTGCACGCCGGCTCGCCGGGCGGCGTGAACCCCCGCGCAAGCGTGGAATAAAAGTGGTGGTGCGCGTTGATCAGCCCCGGCATCACGACACAGCCGCCCGCGTCGATCACGCGGTCCGCCGTGCGCCCGGCGCACGCGCCCACCTCGACGATCTGGTCGCCCGAAATAAACACCGAGGCATCCGGCAGGATGCGCCCCGCATCGCCGAGCGTGACCACGAGGCCGTTCCGGATCAACAGCGTGCTCATGCGACCTCCGTGGCGTCGCCCGGCGCGGCCGCGGGCAGGAAGTCCAGCCTGAGTTTCAGCCCGCGCAGGAGCGCGTACATCGCCGCCGCGCGATCCGTGCGGAGCGCGCCGTCGCGAGCCGCATCCGCGCGCAGCACCTCAAACGTCGCGGCATCCAGCTCAACCCGGAAGCCCGGCGCCCGGTAGCGGAGCGTGCCGTTCCACACCAGGTCGTGCGTCGCTCCGTCCCAACGGGCCTGGAGGCGGACACCGTCGTCCGCGCGGACGAGGCGGAACGCGTTGTCGGCCTCCCGCTCGAACTCCGCGCGCGACGTGTACAGGCGCGGCTTGTCGCGGTAGGGCTTGCCGGCGGTCGGGCAGAAGGTGGCGCAATTGCCGCACTCGTTGCAGAAATCCGTCATCACCGCGACCTGCAGGTCCTGGCGCACGGCGAAGCCGCCGTCGCGCTCCACGTGGACGCGGCCGCCGTGCGCCGTGATCGACGAGAGGGCGAGCGTCACCGGCTCCTGGCGGTAGGTCATGAAGGCGAGGTTCGGGCAGACGCCGACGCACGTGCTGCACATGACGTTGCAGTCGAGGCAGCGCTCCGCCTCGCGCATCGCCTCCTCGCGCGTGAGCGTCTGCGTCACCTCGCGGAAGTTGCGGCGCGCGGCGGGGTCGGTCTCGTGGATCCGGACCTGGAACCGGCGGTGCGCCCGCTTGCGGAGGATCGCCTCCACGTCCGCGGGCCTCGGCGGCGCCTCTTCGGGAAGCGCGCCCTCCTCGCGACGGCGGATGTCGAGGGCGATGCGCTTGCCGTCGCCGACCGCCTTGACGATCGTCGCGGGACCGTCGCCGACCAGGTCGCCGCCGGCATAGACGTCGGCGATCGACGTGCGGAGCGTCGCCGCATCCACGTCGACAAAGCCCGCCTTGTTCAGCGCGGGCGGCGCGTTTCCAAACAGCGAGAGGTCGGCCTGCTGACTGATTGCGACGATCAGCGTGTCGAGCGGGACCGCCTCGATGGCGCCGGGAATTTCCACCGGGCGGCGGCGTCCCGACGCATCCGGCTCGCCGAGCATCATCCGCGCGCACAGCACGATGCCCATTTTGCCGTCCGCTTCGAGGACGGCCTTCGGCGCAAGCAATTCGCGGATCGGGATGCGCTCGGCTTCGAGGCCGTGGCGCTCCTCGTATTGCGCGGGCATCTCGGCCTTCGTGCGACGGTAGATCACGCTGACCTCATCCGCGCCGAGCCGCCACGCGGTGCGCGCGCAATCCATCGCCACATCGCCGCCGCCCACCACGCCCACGCGCCGGCCCGCGTGCGTGATCGTGCCCTCGCGGACGCCGCGCAGGAAGTCGAGCGCATCCATCACGCCCTTCGCGTCCTCGCCCGGGATGCCGAGCCGCTGGCCGCGCTGCGCGCCCGCCGCGACGACGGTGTAGCGGAAGCCCTCCGCGCGCAGCGAGGCGAGCGTCATGTCGCGCCCCGCGCACTGGTTGAACCGGAACTCCACGCCGAGCGCCTTCAGCCGCTCAAGGTCCTGGTGGATGACGTCCGTCGTCGCGCGGTAGCCGGGGATCGAGCCCGACACCATGCCGCCCGCATACGCGCGCTTCTCGAACACCGTGACGGCATAGCCGGCGGTGGCGAGGAAATACGCCGCACCCAGCCCGCACGGGCCCGCGCCGATGATCGCGACGCGGCACGCGCGCCGGGCGCCGGGCGCACCCGGCTTCTGCGCGAGCGCCGGCTCCTGGTCCATGATGAACCGCTTGATCTCGCGGATCGCGAGCGGGTCGTCGTAGTGGACGCGCGTGCAGACCGTCTGGCAGGCATGATTGCACGCGCGGCCGAGAATCGCGCCGAGCGGGTTGTCGCGCCGGACGATCTCGATCGCCTCGGCGAAACGGCCCTCGCGCACGGCCTTCATGTACATCGGCACCCGCTGGTCGACGGCGCAGTTGTCGCGGCACGGCGGCTTGATGCAGTCGAACAGGCCGAGTTTTCGCGCGGTCTTCGTTTTCCGGCGATCGAACCGGTCCTTGCGCAGCAGCGGCTCCGCGCGGACCTCCCGCGCATACGCGAGCAGGTTCGCATGGGCGCAGGCGTGCACGTCCGGCGAGGCGGTGTGTCCGGCGCGGTGCGCGGTGGACACGATAAACGCATCCTGCGACGCCGCGCCCGCCGTTGAACACGCGTCGAGGCTGTTCGCGATGTACTGCAGGAGGCGCGAGTAACTGCCGGGGCGCAGCAGGTCGGAGCAGGTGGTCACCGTGCGCATGCCGCAGGCGAGCAGCCGGGGCGCGTTGAACGCATCCGCGCCGCCCGCGAACGACAGGAGCAGGCGGCCGCCGAACTCCTCCTGCAATTTCGCCGCGAGGTTGACCGTGATCGCGTGCAACGGGCGGCCGGACAGGTAGGCCATCGCCTCCTTCTTCGAGAAGGACGGGCGCGTGTTCTCCGTCTCCAGCGTGTTCGAGAGTTTTACCCCGAAGGTGACGCCCTTCCGCCGGGCGGCGGCCTCCAGGTCGCGCACCAGCGCGACGCCGTCGGGATACTTCAGGTCGTGCGCGAACGCCAGGTCCGGCACGGTGATGTCCGCATAGCCGAGGTCGCGCAACAGGCCGCGCACCGCGTCCGGGCCGAGCAGCGT
The DNA here is from genome assembly GCA_937996795.1 of uncultured Verrucomicrobiota bacterium. GTDB lineage: Bacteria > Verrucomicrobiota > Kiritimatiellia > CAIVKH01 > CAIVKH01 > JAMLJG01. The sequence continues at coordinate 173,931 of CALKUH010000022.1, forward strand.
CGGGTTCAGCTTCACGTTCGTGTGCAGGCCCCACTCCTCGATCAGGTAGCGCGCGATCCTGCCGATCTCGTCGGGCGGACAGCCGTGCATCGTCGAGAGCGTGACGTTGTTCGAGAGACACGCGGGAATCGCGATCTCGCGGGCCTCCGGCGCGTAGCGCGCGACGGCCTCCACCACGCGGGCGAGGTCGGCGCCCGGGTCGCGCATGCGGCGGAGGAAGGACTGCACGTTCGGCTTGAGGATGCCCTCCAGGTTGTAGCCGACGCTCATGTTGAAGATCACGCCGGGTCCGTCGCCCGCGAACCCGAGCCTGCGGTGCAGAACGTGGATGAGCACCCACGCGCGCAGGTATTCCTCGAACGACTGGTCGATTTTTAGTTCCTGCGACCACTCGACGTTGTAGCCCTCGTCCTGCATGTCGATGCACGGCTTCGGCACGTCGAGTTCATCCAGCGTCTGGACGGTCTTCAGCTCGATGAAGCGCGCGCCGCAGAGCCACGCGACGATGATGTTCTGCGCCAGCTGCGTGTGCGGACCGGCGGCGACACCGAACGGGTTCTCCAGCACGGCGCCATACAGCGGTTGCGCGAGGCGGGCGCGGGGATCGGGCGCATGGAAAAGCGAGCGGGGCACGCCAAAAATGGATCGGGTTTCATCCAGCTCGCGGATCACCCAGCGGCTGAACGCATCGACCGGTATCGGCTGGAAGCGATCAGACATTCCCCATTCCTTGTCCCGAAGACGTTGGAAATGGTCGTGTTTCGGCCCGCGCAACACGAGGCCGATCGGCATCCGCCCACCCTGATTGAACCATCGGTGAAACACCTATGCGAGGGGCGCGACATCCCCGCAGCGCAAGCCCTTGGGACAGGGTCGCCGCCCCGATGATGAAGGCTGGAACGCGCCCGCGCCCGCGCATACCTTTCATCCCCGCAACGGATTGAACACCATGAGCGCGTTGGGACTTTTCTCATTTTTCGGCATCATGCTGGTGCTGGCGGCGATTCCGAGCAGCAGCGTGGCCCTCGTGGTCGCGCGCGCGGTGTCGGGCGGGTTCCGCTGCGGGGTGGCCGCCGCCGCGGGCATCGCGCTGGCTGATGTGGTGTTTGTGCTCGTGGTGGCGCTGGGGATGAACGCCATCGCGGAACGGATGGCCGCGCTCTTTTCCCTGCTGCGCGTGGCGGGCGGATGTTATTTGATCGCGCTCGGGATGGGGTTGTGGCGCACGAGGCCCGCCGGCGAAACAGCCCCTGCAACCCGGCCGACCGGCGGACGATGGAGCAGTTTCGCGGCCGGCTTCGCGCTTACGCTCGGGGACATCAAGGCCCTCTTCTTCTACGCGAGCCTCTTTCCGGCGCTGCTGAATCCGGCAGCGCTCGACCGCGCGCACCTCGCGATGCTGGCCGTCCTTACGTTCCTCGCCGTGGGCGGCGTCAAACTCGCCTATGCAGCAGCGGCGGAGCGCATGGCCGCGCGACTGGCTTCGCGGCGCGCAGCGCCGGGCCTCGCGCGGGCGGCGGGCGTCCTGCTGGCGGGCATCGGCCTGTTCGTGGCCCTGACGGCCTGGTAGGGGTAGGTTGAACCGCGGCGCGCCTGGGGTATCTTTCGCGGCAAGGAGGACGACTCATGAATCTGGTGTGCTGGATGGCGGGGATGCTGGCGGTGGGCCTGGCGCTGGAGGCGCGGGCGGAGAAGCGCGTGCTGATGGTGGTGACGAGCCACGACCGGATTGATGACGCACATCCCACCGGGCTTTGGCTGGAGGAGTTTGCGACGCCCTACGAGCTGTTCCGCGGCGAGGGCTATGCCGTGACGGTGGCGAGCACCAAGGGCGGCGCGGCGCCCGTCGATCCACGCAGCCTGGCGGACAAGGATCGCTTCAAGCCGGATACGCTCGATGCGCTGAAGGCCACCGTCCCGCTGGCCGGCGTTGCGCTCACGGACTTCGACGCGGTGTTCTTCCCGGGCGGACACGGCACGATGTACGACCTGCCCAACGACGCGCATGTGGCTGCGGCGGTGACGCACTTCCTCACGCAGGACCTCCCCATCGCGCTGGTCTGCCACGGGCCGGCCGCGCTGGTCGGCGCGACGCTGCCCGATGGCTCGCCCGCGGTGAAGGGGCGGAAGGTGACGGCGTTCACGGACGCGGAGGAGCGCGCGGTCGAACTCGACGACGAAATGCCGTTCCTGCTCGAGACCAAACTGCGCGAGCAGGGCGGCGTGTTTGCCGGCGCCGAAAATTTCGTCGAGCACGTCGTGGTCGACGGCAACCTCGTGACGGGCCAGAACCCGGCGTCGAGCGAAGCCGCCGCACGTGCGCTGATCCAGCTGTTGCCGTAAGCGCATGTGTTGGGGATTTACTTCCCTGAATTCCGCAGGCTACGTTCGCCGGATTCATGAATCCCGAACAGTTGGGGCGGACGGCAATCCGCCGCATCGAACAAGCCGCGGGTCCCGCGCGCGACCACTGGCTTGTGGCACACGGGTTGCGGGCTGACGCCGCGCCGCCGTCCGATGGATCGCCGGAGGATCGACTCCTCGACGCCTGCCGCATCATCGCGTCACACGGCCGCCTGCTGGAAGCGGGCCTCGCGGCCGGGCGCGACTCCGGCTGGCTGCTGCACCCGGGCCGCGGGTTGCGTATGAATGAAATCGTGGCCGTGGCTGCGCTGCTGTCCGGCGGGCTCGAGTGGGCCGTATTGCGCGGGAGGGTCGCCGCCGATCCGGCGCGCCATGACGTCGCCCTCGCGTTGAACCTCGTGTGCAAGACGCTGGACATCCCGCTCGGCGCGCTCGCGCTGGACCGCCTTGAGCTCTATGCGTGGAAACCGCGGCCCGGCCACTGGCTGCTCCAGCGCCTCGCGCGCACCTCGCGTGAGCCGGGCTGGCTCGAACGCCGCTTCGCGGGGCGCCGCGCGTCATGACGCAGGACGCCTCGCCGCGCGGCGCCTATCTCGCGATGGGCCTCACGATCTTCTTCTGGGCCACGGCGCCGCTCGTGCTGAAATATTTCACCGGCGTGATGGATGCGTGGACCGTCAACGGTCTGCGCTACATCTTCACCGCGCTGTTCTGGCTGCCGGTGGTCTTCGCGCGCTGGCGCGAGATTCCGCCCGGACGCAACATTTTCCGCGATGCGTGGGTGCCGGCGTGCTGCCACATGCTCGGGCAGGCGGGCTGGGGCCTCGCGCCCTATTACAACGACGCCAGCGTGATGAACTTCGTCAGCCGCGCGGCGTTCCTGCTGACCATCGTCGCCGGGTTCTGGCTGCTGCAGGGCGAACGCCACCTCGCGCGCCGCCCGCTGTTCTGGGTCGGCGTCGCCGCCACGGTCGCGGGCCTGCTGGCGATGTTCGGCGGCGGATTGCATGCGAACAACACGTCGGCCGCCGGCATGGGCCTCCTGCTGTGGACCTCCGCGTGCTGGAGCCTTTACTCCGTGCAGGTGCGCAAGCGCATGGGCGGCTATCCCGCCGCGCTGGCGTTCGGCGTCGTGAGCCTGCTGGCGGTGCCGGGACTCACGGCGGCCATGTTCGCGCTGGGCGACTGGCGCGCGATGTTCACGCTGTCGACCGGCCAGTGGAGCGCGCTGGCGCTGTCGGCGTGGCTCGGCATCGCGCTGGGACACGTGTTGTTCTACCACTGCATCCGCGCGCTCGGCCCCGTGCTGGCGGAGGGCGCGCTGTCGCTGATTCCGTTCGTCACGTTCCTCGCCGCGCACCTCGCCTTCGGGGAGCAGTTGACGCGCGCGCAATGGACCGGCGGCGTCCTGCTGGTCGGCGCGGTGTTCTGCCTGCTCGGCGCGCGCGTGCGCCCGCGGACCACGCAAGCTGGCGTCGAACACGCGGGCGGCTAATCCGCCGCCGGGCGCGCGATAACGCGGAACCCGGTGTCGGCGTCGCGGTAGTCGCGCGGCAATTCGACGCGGTTCCACACGCGCAGCAGCCGGGGCGACCGCTCGCTCCAACTGCCGCCGCGCACCGGCGCGCGCGGCGCATCCGGAGCCGCGGCGCACCACTCGGCCGCATTGCCGCCGAGGTCGTAGAGCAGGTACGGGTTCGGCGGATAGGAACCGACCGGCCGCAGGCCATCGAGCCGGAACGCCGCGCGCCCCGCGGGCTCGGCCCAGCCCCACGGATACGGCGCGGCATGCACGCCGCCGCGCGCCGCGTATTCCCATTCATCCTCCGTGGGCAGCGACACCTCCACGCGAAGCCAGCCCGAAAGCCAGCGCGCATACGCCCCGGCCTGGGCGTGCGAAACAAAAACGACCGGATCGCGCGGGTCGCGCGGCGACAGGTGGCCCGGCGCACCGACGAATTGCGGCGATTCGAACGGCGTGCGGGTGTCGTTCAGGAAACGCGCGAACTGCGCCGTGGTGATCTCCGTGCGCGACATCCAGAAGGACGGCACCACCCCCTCGCGCGGCGGCTGCGCGCCCGCCTCGCGGCTGCCGAACACGGCGGACCCGCCCGGCACCGTCACCCATCCCGGCAGGTCGCGGATGGCACGGGTCTTCGGCGGCTTGCCGATGGTCGTGGCCTCCGGCGCGGATGCGGCCGGGCGTTGCGGAGAACACCCGAGCAAGCCGGCGCACAACAGGGATCCAAGGATGGAAAGGTAACGCTTTGACACGGCGGAGGGTTATTTACTACTGTCTGCCCGACGATGCGAGTGTCGAGCTGAACCCCAACCCTGTAGCAGGTGTTCCATGGATAACATTGTGATGATCCTTTCCGCCGTCGCCAGCCTCATCAGCGCCGTCGTGCTGATCCTCGTGCTGGGCAAGTTGGGCAAGGTCGCCGCCGCCGCTGAAAAAGCCACCGCCAAGTCGGGCGGTGCCGGCATCTCGGCGAAGGAACTCGGCGCGGAACTCGCCGGGCCGATCGACGCCGCGTTCAAGGCACACGTCCCGAACCCGGAGAAATTTGCCGCCGCCACCGCCGCCGCCATCGAACAGGCCGTCAAGAAATCCAGCGAGGGCGTGGAGGCCCTGCACAAGAACCTGCTCGCCGCGCAGTCCCAGGCCACGGACAAATGGTCGGCCAACGAGAAGGCGGTCATTCAGGGCCTCGAACATGCGGCCAAGGCCGTCGAATCCGCCGCATCCAAGCTCAACGACGCCCTCGCCTCGCACACCCAGCAGCTCGACAAGGTGGAATCGGGCAACCGCGACCAGCTCAAGTCCGTCCTGACCCAGCACGCCGAAAGCCTCAACAAGGCGTCCAGCGCGATCGCCGGGCAGCTCGACAAAATCATGCAGCTCGAAAAGGACATCCAGCAGGTCCTGCACGTCCAGCAGGTGGTGGACGGGTCGATCAAGGCCGTTTCGAGCGCCGAGGAATTCAAGGCCACCCTCTCGGCCCTGCGCAAACATCTCGAAGCCTCCGACTCGCTCGTGCGCGAAGCAACCAAGCCGCGCACCATCCGCCTGGTCGAACAGGACAGCTGACATCAGGCAGGACGCCGTGAGATCAGCGGTCGATCCGCCCGGAAGTTAACCGCGGATTTCACGAATTAGCGCGGATCAATTATCTGTGGTATCTGCGCCATCTGCGGTGCCATTCCGAATCACCGCAGATCACACAGATATCGCAGATGGGGAGATCTTCCTTAATCCGCGCAATCCGTTTAATCCGCGGTTCCCTCTTCTCCGTGTCTCTGTATCTCTGTGAACTCCGTGGTAAAGGGCCGATCACGCCTGCGGCGGGCCCTTGGCGATGCCGACACGGAGCGGGTAGCGGATCTTGAGGTCGCCGTCGAGCAGGACCTCCACCCAGTGCGTGCCCTCGGTCAGGAACTCGACGTTCAGGAAGATTTCGACATTCGTCGCCGTCGCCTCGGGCGAGGGCAGCTTCACGGGAATGTTCTGCCCTTCCACCAACACGCTGTTTTCGTCCGGCTTCAGGATGCGGCTGCGCTGGTTGAACGTGCCCTCCCCGCTGCACCAGCGGGTGACCATGAACAGGCGCGGATAGCGCGCGGGCAGCGACTGCACCATGATCGCGTCAAAGAGCCCGATGAGGATGAACTTGCCGTTGCGCTCCTGGCGGACATCGTCGCAGAGGATCGCGGATTGCAGGTCGGGAAGAATCGTGTTCATGGGCGCAGTATCGGGCATTGAATAAACAGGCCGCAAGCTTCGTCGTATGTTCAACACCGCACACGGAGGAGTCGCCATGAACCGTTTGATCGGAATTGCAGCCGCGCTCGCCGCCCTCGCAGGCCCCGCCATGGCCCAGCAGTTCAGCGTGCGCTTCGGCCCGGAACCCGTCCGCGCACGCCATTACGCCGCGTGCCCCACGCCCGCGGTGGTCTATGTGCCGGTGCCCGTCGCACCGCGCGGGTACTGGACCACGCACCCGCGCACCGTGCGCACGCCCGGCGAATGGACCTGGTCGCAGCATCTGAACGGGACATACCACAAACGCTGGACCCCGGGCCGCTATCAGACCATCGCGCAGCCGGTGTGGGTCGACCACCCCGCGCGCGGCCATGCCCGCGCCTGGCGCTGAGGCGGCCACCCGCCGCTTGTCGCGCGACGCGATCGCCGATAAGATGGCGCCATGTCCCAAGCGGAGAAGCCCCTGCCCCGCGCCTGGCTCTTCCGGGTCGCCATCGGCGCAACGCTGATCGCCGGTGGCGCACTCACCGCATGGCGTCTCCTTGAAGCAGACCGGCGCATCCGGGCGGACCTGCTCCAACGCGCCACCCTCGTCTCGTGGGCGCTGCGCAGCGACCACGTCACGAAACTGGCGGGCCAGGTGTCCGATCAGGGCACGCTCCGCTATGAGCGCATCAAGGCGCAATTGGAGCTGACGCGCGGACTGCTCCCGGACTGCCGATTCCTCTATCTCCTGCGCCGCTCACCGGACGGCCAGATCCGATTCCTTGTCGATTCGGAACCCAGCACGTCGGAGGATTTCTCCCCGCCGGGCCAGCATTACGCGGAAGCCGGCGCGCCGTTTCACGAAGCGTTCCTCAAGGCACACGCGCAAACTGTTGGCCCGTTCAATGACCGCTGGGGCACCTGGGTGACGGCGCTGGTCCCGCTGTATCACCCGGCGGATGATCGACTGGTCGCCGTGCTCGGGATGGACATGGATGCGCAGCGCTGGCGGATGCACATCCTGCGCGCGGCCGCGCCAATCCCGGTGTTTACCCTCCTTTTCCTGGCGCTCCTGGTGTGGGCGCGCCGGCGGATGCTTCCGCGCACGGGTCCTGTGTGGCAGCGCGCGGACGTGCGCCTCGCCGCCGGCTTGGGCCTGCTGGCCACGGCCCTCGCGGTGTACCTCGTCCGCGATGGCGAGCAGCGCCGGAACCGCGAACAGTTCCACGCCAGGGCCGCGCTGCAGTCGAGCCTGCTGCAACAGTTCCTGTTCCGCATCGGCGACAACTACCTGGAAAGCGTGGCGCGCTTCATGGCCAGCAGCGACTTTGTCACGCGGGAGGAATTCCAGGAATTCACCCAATTCCTCCTCACCCGCCCGTACGCGCGCCACTGGGGCTGGGTGCCCCTCGTGCGCGATGACTATCGCGACCAGTTCGAGCGGGACGTGCAGGGCGGCGGCGCGCCCGACTTCTTCATCTGGGAACCAGGGCCGGGCGGCGAACGCGTGCCCGCGCAACGGCGCGACGCGTATTATCCCTTCTGCTACCTGGCTCCGCCCGACGCCTTCACCAACCTCCTCGGCTTCGACCAGAACGCCGACCCCCCGCGGCGCGATGCGCTGATGCGGGCGCTCCGTTCGCATACGGCTGAAGCCACGGACCCCGTGCAGGTGGCCACGCCGGACGGCCCGCTGGAATCCATCGTCGTCTACCGCGCCGTCGCCCTTCAGGATCGGCAGGAAACCATCGGCTTCGTCTCTGTCGCGCTCATGCCCGATGTGCTGTTGCTGCGCGCGCTCAGCCGGGAGTCGACGAAATCAGAAACCGCCACCGAGGTGGACCTCTACCAGGTGAACCCGGACGGCACGCTGCGTTTCCTCACCTCCAACCACGACGAGTCCATCGCCGGCCACCAGCACATACAACGCTTCAGCGACTCGATCGATCCGGGCCTGCTCATCGCGCCGGCGTACGCCTTCGGAAAAGTCTACGCGCTGGCCTCCCGGCCGGATCCCGACTACACGGGATGGTATCCGCCCGTTCACATCCGCCGCACCCTGCTGGGCGGCCTCCTCCTCACGGGTCTCCTGACCGCGCTCGTGGCCGCGCTGGGCAGTCGGCGGACGGCGCTGGAGCGATTGGTGGCGGAGCGAACCGCCGAACTGCGCGCGAGCGAAACCAGCTACCACGGCCTCTTCAACTCCATCCGGCAGGCCATCTATATCCAGGACGCCGAGGGCCGGTTCCTCGACGTGAACGAAGGCGCGGTCGCGATGTATGGCTACGCCCGCGCCGATTTTATCGGCCGACGCCCCGACTTCCTCTCGGCGGAGGGCCTCAACGACCTGGCCGCCCTGCGCGCCGCCCACGAACGCGCGTGGGCCGGGGAAACCCAGCACTTCGAATTCTGGGGGCGGAGGAGCAGCGGCGAAATCTTCCCCAAGGACGTTTCGCTCTACAAAGGCTCCTACTTCGGGCAGGACGTGATCATCGCCGTCGCCTCCGACATTTCGGAACGGAAGAAGGCCGAGCAAGACAGAACGAAGCTGCAGGAGCAACTCCAGCAGTCTCAAAAAATGGAGTCCATCGGCCGCCTCGCCGGCGGGGTCGCGCACGATTTCAACAACATGTTGCAGGCCATCCTCGGCAACACGACCCTCGCCCTTGAAGAAGCGCCCACGGGACCCCTTGCCGAATACCTGCAGGAAATCAAACGCTCCACCGAGCGATCCGCGGCCCTCACGCGCCAGTTGCTCGCCTTCGCCAGCCGCCAGCCGGTGACGCCCCGCGTCATCGACATGAACGACGCCATCTCCGGCATGCTGAAAATGCTGCGCCGCCTCATCGGCGAGGACATCCAGTTGCAGTGGATTCCCGGTTCCTCCACCTGGCCGGTCAAGGTGGACCCCACGCAGCTCGACCAGATCCTCGCGAACCTCACCGTCAACGCGCGCGACGCCATCGCCGGCGCCGGCTCCATCACCATCAAGACCCTGAACCTCAGCGCCTCCGACGGCCTTGCCCGCAGCATCTATGCCGGCTGCCCCGACGGCGACTTCGCCCTGCTGATCGTCAGCGACACCGGGCGCGGGATGGACGAGGGCACGCTGGCCCACATTTTCGAGCCCTTCTACACCACCAAGGCGGACGGCAAAGGCATCGGCCTCGGCCTCGCGACGGTTTTCGGCATCGTCAAACAGAACAACGGGTTCATCGATGTGAAGAGCGCGCCCGGCCAGGGCGCCGTCTTCACCATCGGGCTGCCCCGCACGCCGCTGCCGATCCCGGACGAAACGCCGGCGGCGCCCCCCGCCAACGTATGGCAGGGTTCCGAGACGATCCTGCTCGTGGAGGACGAGGAGGCGGTGCTTCGGTTCGGAGCGGAATCACTTCGCCGCATGGGCTACCAGGTGCTGGCCGCGCCCCGCCCCGACATCGCTCTCGAAATGGCAAAACAGCACACGGCCCCGATCGACCTGCTGATCACCGACGTCGTGCTGCCCGGCATGAACGGACGCGAACTGTCGGAAGCCCTGACCGCGCTGCGCCCCGGCCTGAAATGCCTCTTCGTGTCCGGCTACACCGCCGACATCATCGCCACCCGCGGCATCCTCGACGAACACGTCCACTTCATCCAAAAACCCTTCAGCCTCGAAACCCTCGCCACCCACATCCGCGCCCTGCTGGACGCGTGACGCCCTGTAAACAAGAGGATTGATTTGGTGGGCCCGGAGGGATTTGAACCCCCAACCAAGGGATTATGAGTCCCCTGCTCTGACCGTTGAGCTACGGGCCCCCAATAAATAGGCTCGAGCACCATACGCTCAACGATCCTCGCAGGGAACCCTGCTTCCGCCTTCGTCCCGCACGCGGGACTACGACGGACAGGCTGACCGTTGAGGTACGGGCCAAGAACAGGCAGACGGTAAAAAATTCAACGCTTCACGTCCATCCGCATCAGTGTGCGGCGGGTGTCGGTGAAGCCTTCGCGCGCGTAGAGGGATTTGGCGCGGCGGTTGTAGGACTCGACTTCGAGGAACAGGCGGCGCGCGCCGAGGCGGCGGGCCTCGCGCCGCACGAGGGCCAGCGTGCGGCGGCCGATGCCGGCGCCGCGGTGGTCCGGGGATACGAACAACTCGTCCACCACCGAAACCAGGCCACCGTATTCAATGCTCCAGCCGTGCGCCAGCACGACGTATCCGCAGGGGGTGTCGCCCGCCTTGATCATCCATGCCGCCCCACGCCGGGGATCCGCGAGCAATTGGCGGAACACGCGGCCCTGCACGCGGTCGGAAAAGCGGTAGCCGAAATGCGCATAAAACGCGCGGACCAACGGCGCGATCTGCGGCCAGTCGTTCGGCATCAACGGTTGCAAACTCACGCGAAGAGCGGTCATTTTTTAACCACGAATGGACACGAATTTACACAAATTCACGGACATACAGGCGATCTGACGCGCCCAGCGGGCGCGTCTACAGCAGGAAAATGCCATACTTGCGGGGCGGCCTGTTTTTCCACCTCCCCATTGGGGTTGATTCGTGTTCATTCGTGGTTGGTTTTCTTCAACCCGCGTTGGAGTAATTGGAGGGGGTCATACGCACCGCCGTCCGGCGTGAGCACCTCGAAGTGCAGGTGCGGCGCGATGGCCATCCAGGCTCGGGCGTCGGCGATACGGCTCGTCTGGCCGAGGACGCCGAGTCGCGTTCCGGCCTGAACCGTGGAATTCGTCGAAACGTCCACGGAGGCCAGGTGCGCGTACAGGGTAAAGCACGCGAAGGCGGCGTCCGGCCACTCATGTTGCACGACGACAAACAGGCCGAAGTCCGAAGCGTCTTCGCTCGCATTGACCTCCACCACCCGGCCGTGCGACACGGCGAACACGGTGTCCTCCGGAACCCACGCGGGCTCCGCGCTGGGATATTCGCGGCCCGTCGCACAGTCGGAAAACAGCACGGTCACGGTGTGGCCCGAGGGTGTTGCGCGAACCGGGGCGATGTCCACGCCGCGGTGGAAGCGCTTGCCGCAGTCGCGTGTCCAGCCGGGTTTCCCATACTCCGGATTCACACGGGTGCGCGCGACGTAGCGCTCCGGATGCGAGAAGAGGAGGCGCGATTCCGTCGGCCAGGCCAGTGCGGGCACCGCCTCCGGCAGGTCATCGAACCGCGTCACCCCCGCTCGTCGCATCGCCAACATGCGGCGAGCCTAGCCCGCACCTTGCATCGTGCGCAAGCGCATGCTGGACGCAACCAGGACGACTCCGATCAAAGCAACGGAATAGGAGAAGGCATTTACCACGGAGTGCACGGAGACACGGAGGAGGCTTGGATTCGATTGGTCCTCGATCCGCTTCTCAGTGAACTCCGTGTTCTCCAGCGAAGCGGGTGGTGAACCTCCTCACACGCTGGCGACAGCCTGCGCCTCGGCGAGCAGCGCGGGGAAGTCGGGGCGATCCCACGGGTGGCTGTGGACGAAGCGGGCGCGAATCCAACCGCGATCCACCACGAATACACCCGGCATCTGCATCGGGTCCCCGCGCGGGATGCCCATGGCATGACGGTCGTGGATGCAGGCCTCCAAGCCGCGCTTCCACAAATCGGCGCTCAACAATTCGCGCATCGTGACGCGCCGCAACCCGAACGCCTCGTAAAGCGAACGATCCGGGTCGCTGAACCGCGCCACATCGTCCAGCCCGTACAACCGGAACACCAGTTCGGCCTGCCGGTCGCTCGCCATGTGGACCAGCGCAATTTTTACGCCCGCCTTTTCGATCGCCGCGCGATGCTCGCGCAAGTCACCCAGCATCTGGCGGCAGAACACACAGCCGAGATGCCGAAGGAACACCACGAGGGTGGGATGTGTCGCCGTCAGTTCCAGCAGCGAGTGTTTCCCCGCGTCGCCCAGGTGAGCCATCAGGAGCTGCACCGAACCGGGCAGGTTTTCGGGCAGTGCGAAGCGCGTTGCGGATAATGTATTCACAACCCGACATCGCACCACCCGGCCAAACCTTACACGGGGCGCCGCGGTGGGCCCACGCACCCGGACCCATCCGGCTAGTCCTCCACACGACGGGGGGGGGCGCGCCGCGGCGATTCTTCCGCGTCACCGCCGCCACCGCCGCCGCCCGGCTTGCCGAGGAACTGGACGCGGAGGGCCGTGACCTTCAGGCGATTCCGGTTGTCGCCATTCTTGTCCTTCCACTGCTCAAAATGCAGCCTGCCCTCGAGCAGGATGGGCGATCCCTTCTTGAGGTATTCGCCGCAGTTCTCGGCCTGCTTTTCCCACGCGACCACGTCGACGAAGCAGGTGCTCTCCTCCGACTTGCCGTTGCTTCCGCGATAGCTCTCGTTCACCGCGAGGCCCATTTCGGCCACCGCCACGCCGGCGGAGGTTTTACGCAGGACGGGATCCCGGGTGAGGTTGCCCGCCAGCAGCACTTTGTTCATGCGCACCATGTTCGTTCTCCTTTGCTTGTGTGTTGTGAATCCGGCTATCCGCCGGAAAGTGGATGGCCGTGCTTTCGCGCCCATCAATCAGTCGATGTTCGCCCACGATGCGGGATACCCGGTGAGCCGCACGTAGTTGTAGTGGCCGCGAATGTGGCGGCTGAAATACTCGCCCTTGTTCACGATGCGCGAGAAGTCGAGGTACACCTGCCGCGGCACATCGTAGTAGAGGTAGGCCGCGCCGTCGTTGAAGACAAGGATCAGCGACTGCTTCGCGTTGTCGTAACGCGCGGATTCGAACACCCGCGACCCGACGTGGATCAGCTCCACCCCCCGCCCGCGATCCGCATCCGCCGCCTCCCCCGCCCCCGCCAGCATCACCGCCAGCACACCCGCCATCAGCATCTGTTTCATGATCATCTCCCGTAGTGGTTGACTTGCGGCAGCTGTAGTTGCAGGGGGCATGCCAACCACCCGCACGCGGCGCGCCATTATCACAACCATCTATTCAACAAAGTGTTGCACATCGAGTCGCCGACGGCGCACGCTTGTTGCGGAAGCGCGCCGCAATCAAGTGGGATTGAAATTTTCAATCTGGATTGATGATCACAGACCTGACGGGCGGCGCTGCGCGCGAAGGAGGAAGCCGCCGCGGCACGTTGAGCCAACGCGCCCTACCCAATCATGCGAGTTCAAACCGTAAGGGGTATTACGTTGGCCGCGCGGCAGGGTCGGACTGTTTCAGGTGGGCGTGGACGGCTTGGGGGGAGATGCCGAGGAGGCGGGCGGCTTTGGATTTGTTTCCGCCGGCCTGGTCGAGGGCGCGCTGGATCAGCAGGTGACGCGTGTCGGCGATGTAGGTTTCGAGGGAGAAGCCGGCGCCGATCTCGGGCAGCGCGGACGGTTCCACGCGCACGGCGGGTGGCGGGTCGATCAGCAGGTCGGGGCCCTGTAGGATGGATTTGTCGGACAGCAACACCGAACGGCCCACGACATGGGCGAGCTCGCGGATATTGCCGGGCCACGAGTGCGCCTCGAGGCGCTTGATCGCGCTCGCGTCGAACCGGCGCGGGATCGGCTGCATGCGGTTGAGCACGGTGAGCTGGTGCAGCGCCAGGTCCTTGATGTCGCCCGCCCGCGCGCGCAGCGGCGGCAGCAGCAATTGCGCGTAGCCCAATCGGAAAAACAGGTCTTCGCGGAACGACCGGTCCGCCACCGCCGCGCGCAGGTCGCGATGCGTGGCCGCGACCACGCGCACATTCACCGCCGTGCCGCGCACCGCGCCGAGCGGCTCCACGACGCCGTCCTCCAGCACGCGCAGCAATTTCGCCTGCAAGGGCAGCGGCAGCTCGCCGACCTCGTCGAGGAACAGCGTGCCGCCGTCGGCGAGGACGAACTTGCCCGGCTGGTCCGCCGCCGCGCCGGTGAACGAGCCCTTGCGATGCCCGAAGAGGATGCTCTCGACCAGCGTCTCCGGCAGCGCGGCGCAATTGACCGCGACAAACGGCGCGCGGCCGCGCCCGCTCATTTCGTGGATCAGCGCGGCGAGCAGGCCCTTGCCCGTACCCGTCTCGCCCTGGATCAACAGCGGCACGGGATGCGGCGCGAGCCGGGCGGCCATGTCCAGCGCCGCGCGAAACGCGGGGTCCTGCCCGCGCAACCCGAGCCGCCGGCACGCGGTGGCCAGATCCGGCGCCTGTGCCTGTACGCGCGGCGAATCGACCGCCCACCCGACCACCGCTTCGTTCGCGGAATCCGCCGCGGCGCGCGGCTTCGCCTCCTCCATCGACCACGCACCGCCCGCGCCCACCCGCAGCGCCACCCAGCGCGCGGCGGGCGCCCGCGTCACCACGTGCGCCCACGCCTCGCGCACCACATCCGGCCCCGCATTCACACATACGGTCAGCGCGCCCCCGGCTGATTCGGCGGCCAGCACGGCGGACAACCGCTCGCGCAGGGCGGGATCGGAAAGCGGAATCGGCGCCCACTCCACGGCGAGGCGCGGATACGCGCGCGCCAACTCGGCTTCCAACGCCGCCGCCGCGTCCGCCGCCGGCGACGCGACCAGCAGGACGAGCCGGTCAGGCCGCTCGCACGCCAGCGCGGCAAGCGCGGGCCCGCGCCCCGCTTCAGCGCCGGACATGCCCGGCACATACGGATCGCAAACGTCAACGCAGGTCAGCAAGGTGGCCATCGCGGCGGCATTGTGCAGCCCCGGCGCACGCTCGTCCAGTGCGCAGCGGGGTTCTCGTTTCCTACCCGCCCCCGATTTCACGTTCAGGAACGACGACGAGGAGGGGGACGAGGACGACACTATCGCCTTGCGACGGAGGGGCGGGCGGTGGAACATCCGGCGCATGACGAAGGAACACGAAGTGGCTGCGGTGCCGCTGCGCTGGGTCGGACCGATCGCGCTGGCCGGACCGGAGGTTACCGGAGAGGTCGAGGTGCCGCTGGCGACGTACGAGTCGCCGCTGTGGCCGTCGGTGGAGCGCGGGGCGCGGGTCACACGCGCGGCCGGCGGACTCTCCGTTGTTGTCGTCTCCGAAGGCATGACGCGCTCCATCGCAGTGGAGGCCGCGCGTGCGGCGGACGCGGCGGAGGTGGCGCGCGCGCTGCCGGGGCGGATGGCGGAGTTGCAAGCGGTCACCGCCACCACGAGCCGGTTCGCGAAGCTGCAGGACGTCCACACCCAGGTCCTGGGCCGCCTGCTCTACATCCGCTTCTCGTTTACGACCGGCGACGCGTCCGGCCACAACATGGCGACGAAGGCGGCGGACGCGCTGATGACGTGGCTGCTCGGCGCGTATCCGGCGCTCCGCTACGTGTCGATTTCCGGCAATTTCTGCACCGACAAAAAGGTGTCCGCGGTGAACGGCATCCTCGGCCGCGGGAAATACGTCGTCGCCGAGGCGACGATCCCGGCAGACGTTTGCGCCAAGTTGCTGAAGACAACGGCTGCGCAGGTGGCGGACCTGAACCTCAAGAAAAACTGGATCGGCACGTCCCTCGCGGGCGGCGTGCGCGCGGCGAACGCGCATTTCGCGAACATGCTGCTGGCGTTCTACCTGGCGACCGGCCAGGACGCGGCGAACATCGTGGAGGGCTCGCAGGGCTTCGTCCACGCCGAGGCGCAGCCCGATGGCGCGCTGTATTTTTCGTGCACGCTGCCGAACCTGATTGTCGGCACGGTGGGCAACGGCAAGGGGCTCGACTTCGTGCAGCGCGCGCTGGAGCGGCTCGGCTGCGCGGAAGCGCGCGAGCCGGGCGCGAACGCGCGGCGGCTGGCCGCGCTGTGCGCGGCGGCGGTCTGGTGCGGCGAGCTGTCCCTGCTCGCGGCGCAGACGAACCCGGGCGAGCTGATGCGCGCGCACATCGCGCTGGAACGGCGGCAGGGGAAGTGACCGGTAATCGGTGACCAGTAATCCGTGAAGAAAACAAAGAAGAGCGACGCAACGAACCGGCGGAAGGTGGAGCACATCGAGATCATCAACACCGATCGCGAGGTGGACCGCCGCAAATTCTATTTCGACGAAATCCGGCTGCGGCATCGCGCGCTGCCGGAACTCGACCTCGACGCGGTGGATACCTCCATCGACTTCATGGGCAAACGCCTGTCGTGCCCACTGTTGATTTCGAGCATGACCGGCGGCGACCACGCAATGGTGCGGCGGATCAACCGCAACCTGGCGGAGGCCGCGGAGCGGTGCGGCGTCGCAATGGGCGTCGGCTCGCAGCGCGTCATGTTCACGCACCCGAAGGCGCGCGCGAGCTTCGCGCTGCGCGACGTCGCGCCGACGGCGCTGTTGTTCGCCAACCTCGGCGCGGTGCAACTCAACAAGGGCTTCGGGATCGACGAGTGCAAGGCCGCGGTGGAGGCGCTGGCGGCGGACGGATTGTACCTGCACCTGAATCCGCTGCAGGAGGCGGTGCAGCCGGAGGGCGACACGCAGTTCGGCGGCCTCGCGAAAAAAATCGGCGCCGTCGCGCGCGCGCTCGGCACGCCGGTGATATTGAAGGAGGTTGGCGCGGGGCTGTCGCGCGAGGATGTGAAGCTCGCGCTGCCGCACGGCATCACCCATTTCGACGTCGCGGGCACGGGCGGCACCTCGTGGAGCCGCATCGAACATCACCGCCAGTCCGGTGCGCGGCGAAATGAGCTGGGCCTGCTGTTCCAGGACTGGGGCCTGCCCACGCCGCGCGCGCTGTGGGAACTGCGCGACCTGCGTCCGCGCGTCACACTGATCGCGTCCGGCGGCCTGCGGTCCGGCCTCGACATGGCGAAGGCCCTCGTGCTGGGCGCGTCGCTCTGCGGACTCGCCGCGCCATTCCTTAAGCCCGCGCAGGAATCCGCCGATGCCGTCATCGCGGTAATCCAGCGCCTGCAACGCGAACTGCGCACCGCGCTGTTCCTGATGGGCATCCGCCGCGTACCCCAGGCCATCGGCAACGAACGCCTGCTGCTCGATCCGCCGCGATGAGGCATCCGGAGACACCATGAGACCCTCGACGTGGATCATCGCACTGGTTGTGGTGGCGGTGTTCATCCTGCTCAAGCAACTCGGGCGCGCGAAGCCGGACGAGGTAAAGCAGCTGCTTGCCGAAGGCGGGCGGGTGATTGATGTGCGGACCACTGCCGAATACGAAGCGGGGCACCTGCCGCAGGCGGTGAATGTGCCGCTGGGCGAACTGTCCGAACGGATCGCCGCCGTCGCGCCGGACAAGAACCAGCCGCTGCTGCTCCACTGCGCCAGCGGCGCGCGCAGCGCGTCCGCCGCAAAGATCCTGAACGGCCTCGGCTACACGCGCGCCGTGAACGTCGGCTCCTACAGCCGTGCCCGCGCACTGCTGGCGTCGGAATAGCGCCTCACACGCGGCGCGCAAGGAGCCGCACCAGCATGCCCGGGCCGCGATGCAGCCGGCTTTCGTCGAGTTGAACGAGCTCTTTGCGAAACTCAACGATCTCCGCCCCCTCGAAATCGGAGCGCAGCCGCTCCTCCGTCATCAGCATCCCCTCATCGCGCGGACCGCCGGAGTGATACGCAAGCTGGTCGGTGTGGAATGCCTCCAGCAGCAGATACCCGCCCGGTTTCAGCGCACCGAGCATCGCGCGGTGCACGCGCGGGCGCGCGTCGGCGGGCAGGTGGCAATAGACGCTGACCACCCAGTCGTACGCCGCCACCGGCCACGCCCACTCCAGCAGGTCCGCCTGTTCCAGCTGGATGGACACGCCGCGCGCGATGGCAAGTTCGCGGGCGCGCGCGAGGCCCTCGCTGGAGAGATCCACCGCGTGCACCGCGAGGCCCTGCTGCGCGAGCCACACGCCATTGCGCCCACCGCCATCCGCGGGCGCCAGGGCGCGCTGCCCCGGCTTCAACAGCGCCCGCTTCTCCATCAGGTAAAGACTCGGCGCCGTCCCATAGGCGTGCCCCTCATCGCGAAACCGCTCATCCCACATGCGCGCGCCTGTTGTCATGCCGCCACCCTATCGCCCCCCTCGTCGTCGGTCATCCCCCATTTCCGCCTTCTGCATTCTTCATTCTCTATTATCCTCCCCCCATGTCGTCCTGGCCCATCTGGGTTGCGATCATCCTGTTGCTCGACGCGGGCATCGGCTTGTGGAACGCGAACCGCCTCGCGGGCCTCATCCCGCCCCGCCGCCTCGCCTGGATCGCGGCGCTCGAAGCCGCCCTCGCGCTGGGCCTCGTTGCGTGGCACCTGCTGCGGTGAGGTGGAAGAGGGTGTCGGGTGTCAGGTTTCGGGGAAGACCATTCAATCGGCCTCGTGGGCTTGATCAACTTCAAAGCGACGGATCATGTTCCTCACCGAAGCCTGACACCCGACACCGTCCCCCACCTTTTGCCCCTGTTCCTCCCCCCGGCGACCCGCTACACTGCCGCGCATGGATGACGCGGGCTGGGCCAACCTGACCGACGACGAGCTGCTGGAGAAAAAGATCTCCGCGCTCGGCCTCACGCTCGATGCCAGCGGGCTGCAGCCGTACGTGCAGCAACTCCATGACGAGCTGAAGGCGCGCGGGCTCGTCTTCCTTCCGCCCTGCCATGTCGGCGACGAATGGTTCGTGCCGGTGGGCATCCCTGCGATCTTTATCCCCTTCTTCCTCGTGCACGACCGCCTGCGCAAACTCGAGCGCAAGCTGATGCTCGAGGTCGAGGGCGAGACGCCGGAGTGGTTCATGAAACTGATGCGCCACGAGGCCGCGCACGCCTACTCCTACGCCTATCGCCTGCAGCGCAAAAAGAAATGGCAGGAAACGTTCGGCCTCGCCTCGAAGGAGGACACCGGCTTCTACCGCCCGCGCCCCTACAGCCGCTCCTACGTGATCCACCTCGACGACTGGTACGCGCAGGCGCACCCCGACGAGGATTTCGCCGAGACCTTCGCCGTCTGGCTCACGCCCGGCCTCGACTGGCGCGCCCGCTACGCGGACTGGCGCGCGCTGCACAAACTCGAATACGTGGACGCGCTGATGGCTTCGCTCGCCGGCGTGCCGCCGCCGCACCAGCCCGCCTACCAGGAGGCGGACTACAACTGCCTCGACGTGAAGCTGAAGGACTACTACGACGCGAAGCGCGAGTTGTATGCCGACAGCTATCCCGATTTCTACGACGCGGACCTGCGGCAGCTCTTCACCGGCGTGCACGACCCGGCCACCGCGCTGCCCGCCTCCGCCTACCTGCGCCGCCACCGGCGCGCGCTGGTGAAACATGTGTGCCAGTGGACGAACGAGCGGCAGTATCGCGTGGACAAACTGCTCGCGCGCCTCATCAAACGCTGCGACGAACTCGCGCTCGTCGCGCGCGCGGACGATGCCGCGCAGGGCCAGCGCACCGGCGCCTACCTCGCAACCCTTGTGATGAACTATCTGTTCACCGGAAAATTCAAACGGAGCAAATGAAACGCCGCCTCAAGATCCTCGCGCTGTTTGACGCCATCGGGCCGACGACGCTCGACCAGGATCTTTCCGCCGAACTGCAGACGCCGGACTGGAAAACCGAGGCGCACGTGCTCGCCGCGCTGCGGGAACTCGGCCACGACACGCACTATCTCGCCCTCTTCGACAACCTCGACCTGCTGCGCCAGAAACTCGACGCGTTCCAGCCGGACCTCGTTTTTAACCTCGCCGACCAGTTCCGCAACAACCGCGCGTTCGACCAGAACCTCGTTTCGCTGCTGGAAATGCACGGCATCCCGTTCACCGGCTGTGGCTCGGTCCCGCTCACGCTGTGCAAGCACAAGGGCATCTCGAAGAAAATCCTCGGCTACCACCGCATCCACGTGCCCGGCTTCGTCATGATCCCGCGCGGGCGCAAGCGGGTCCTCACGCGCGGCCTGAAATTCCCCCTGCTGGTGAAACCGCTGAAGGAGGAATCGTCCCTCGGCATCTCGCAGGCCTCGCTCGTGCACGACGACGCGCAGCTCGCGGACCGCGTGAAGTTCATCCATGAGAAATTCGACAACGACGTGATCGCGGAGGAATACATCGACGGGCGCGAACTGTACGTCGGTGTCATCGGCACCAAACGCCTGCAGGTCTTCCCCATCCGCGAACTCGTGTTCCGGGATGTCCCGCCCGACGAGCCGAAGATCGCGACCTACAAGGCAAAGTGGGACGAGGAATACCGCAAGAAATGGGGCCTCGAAAACCAGTTCGCCGAGGGCCTCGACCCCCTGCTCGCGCGCAAGATCGAGCACATCTGCAAACGCATCTACCGCCTCCTGCTGATCGACGGCTATGCCCGGCTCGACCTCCGCCTCACAGCCGCGGGCGACCTTTACTTCATCGAAGCGAACCCCAACCCGATGCTCGCCGCCGACGAGGACTTCGCCCTCTCCGCCGCCAAGGCCGGCCTCGCCTTCCCCCAGCTCATCCACCGCATCCTCCGCCTTGGCCTCACGACCAACCGGGAGTGAGATCCGGATTTTAACCACCCGCTTCGCTGGAGTGCACGAAGGCACGGAGAGGATGTTTTGAGGGGATATTCTTTTCCTTCTCCGTGCCTCCGTGGTGATGCCTCCCGCCGGCGGATTTGACGCATCCGTGCGCACCCTTTAGGTTACGCGTCCGGGCTCCCATGGAGTTCCCCTTATCCGAGCGCGACGCAAAGAGCTGGGCGGATTTTTTCCGCCAAGGGGGGACGTTTTGCGCCTGGACCCCGCCGGGCTCGTCCGCGGCGTGGCTCGCCTGGTCACTCTGGACGCGTTTCCAACGCCCGCTGATCTGGATCACCGACGGACCGCGCACGCTCGACCGCGTGCACCGCGACCTGCAAACCCTCGGCGGACCGCACGCCGCGCAGCTCGCCTACTATCCCGCCTGGGAGGCCCTGCCCGGCCACGGCGCGCCGCCGCACGCGGACCTGCTCGGTGACCGGTTCGCCACGCTGCGCGCGCTCGCGAGCGCCACGCCCCCGCCCATCATCGCCACCTGCGTGCAGGCGCTGATGCAGCGCACGCTGCCGCCTGATCTGCTGCGCCGCCACCTCACCACGCTCGCCGTCGGACAGGACGTGCAGCTCGATGCCCTGCTCCAGCAACTGGAGGCCAATGGGTTCTCCTTCGCGCCGGAAGTCACCCAAAAGGGCCAGGCCTCGTCGCGCGGCGGCATCCTCGACCTCTGGCCCGCGATCAGCGACTGGCCGGTGCGCGTCGAGTTGTTCGGCAACACGATCGAATCCCTCCGCGCCTTCGATCCCGCCGACCAGAAATCACGGCACCGCCTCGACGAGCTCGCCCTCGCCCCCGCGCGCGAGGCGACGGAGCTGCTTTCCGCCACGTTCCTTGAGCACCTGCCCGCCGGCGCGGTCCTCGTCTGGCACGAGCGCGAAAGCATCGCGCACCACGCGGCGCTGTACGACGAGGTCATCCGCGAGGCCGGCGCCGGCGCGGTCACGCTCGACTTCGCCGGCCTGCAAGTCGCCGCCGCCGCGCATCCGCGCGTCGACCTCGTTGCGGCGGAGACCGCGCCCGGCGAGGCGCGCGCGCTGGACATCGCGCCGTTTGAAGGCGCGCCGGACCTCGGGGGCGGCGCCCTGCCGCCCGACCAGGTCGAACGCGAGCGCCAGCGCGTCGTCGCCGCGCTCAACGAACACGCGCGCGCCGGCGGCGCCGTGCGCCTGCACTTCAGCACGCGCGGCGCGCGCGAGCGCTTCGCGGAAACCTTTGGCAAACTGCTCGAACCGGCCGGGGCGTTCACCCTGCTCGACGGCGGACTCTCGGAAGGATTCCTGCTCCCGACCGAACGGCTGCTCGTGCTCGGCGAGGAGGACTTCTACGGCCACCGCAAGGAGGCGCGCGGGCGCTACGACCCGCACGCCAAACGGCGCGGCCCGCGCGGGCACGCCGGCAACCGGATCGCGGTGTGGACCGACCTGCAACCCGGCGACTTCGTCGTCCATGTGGACCACGGCATCGGCAAATACCTCGGCCTCTACGAGATTGAATTCGCGGGGAAACAGCAGGAGGTCCTGACCATCGAGTACGCCGAGAAGGCGAAGCTCTACCTGCCCGTCAGCCAGACGCACCTGCTGAGCCGCTACGCCGGCGCGGGCAAGACGCGGCCCGAGTTGCACGCGCTCGGCGGCAAACGCTGGTCGAAGGAAAAAGAGGCGGCGCAGAAAGCCGTGCAGGACCTCGCCGCGCAACTGCTCGAAACGCAGGCACGGCGCGATGCGCTGCCCGGCCACGCCTTCGGCGAGGACACGCCGTGGCAGCTCGAATTCGAGGCGTCGTTCCCCTACCAGGAAACCGTGGACCAGGAGCGCGCGATCCACGACGTGAAGCGCGACCTCGCCGCGCCGCGCCCGATGGACCGCCTTGTCTGCGGCGATGTCGGCTACGGCAAGACCGAGGTCGCGATGCGCGCGGCCTTCAAGGCCGTGATGGGCGGCAAGCAGGTCGCGCTCGTCGTGCCCACCACGATCCTCGCGCAGCAGCACTTCGACACCTTCACCGCGCGCATGGCCGCCTATCCGGTGCGCCTCGAAATGCTCACCCGGTTCCAGGACCGCAGGCAGCAGGCCGACATCGTCCGCCGCGCGAACGACGGCGCCGTGGACATCGTCATCGGCACGCACCGCCTGCTGCAGGGCGACCTCGTCTTCAAGGACCTCGGCCTCGTCATCGTGGACGAGGAGCAGCGCTTCGGCGTCGCGCACAAGGAGCACTTCAAGCGCGCGCACACGATGGTGGACATGCTCACGCTGACCGCGACGCCGATCCCGCGCACGCTGTACCTCAGCCTGACCGGCGCGAAGGACCTCAGCACGATCGAAACGCCGCCGCAGGAGCGGCTGCCCGTCGAGACCATCGTCACGGACCTCTCCGACGAAACCGTTCGCGAGGCCATCCTGCGCGAGCTGAACCGCGAGGGGCAGGTTTTCTACCTGCACAACCGCGTCCACTCCATCCGCAAGGTCCAGGCGTGGCTGGAACAGCTGGTTCCCGAGGCCCGCATCCGCGTCGCGCACGGCCGGATGGCCGA
Source organism: uncultured Verrucomicrobiota bacterium (assembly GCA_937996795.1). Lineage (GTDB taxonomy): Bacteria > Verrucomicrobiota > Kiritimatiellia > CAIVKH01 > CAIVKH01 > JAMLJG01. Next base: position 196,992 of record CALKUH010000022.1, read on the forward strand.
GGATGAGCTGGCCGACGTGATGCACGCATTCGTGCGCGGCGATTTCGACGTGCTGCTCTGCACCACGATCATCGAGAGCGGCCTCGACATCCCGAACGTGAACACGATCTTGATCGAACGCTCCGACCGCTTCGGCCTCGCCGCGCTCTACCAGTTGCGCGGCCGCGTCGGGCGCTACAAGCGGAAGGCCTACGCCTACTTCCTGCTGCCGCGCCACGGGCGGCTGCTCGACGACGCGCGCAAGCGGCTCGGCGCGATCCGCCGCTACTCGCAGCTCGGCGCGGGGTTCCGCCTCGCGATGCGCGATCTCGAAATCCGCGGCGCGGGCAACCTGCTCGGCGCGCAGCAGAGCGGACACATCGCCAGCGTCGGCTTCGACCTCTACTGCCAGCTCCTCAAACGCACCGTCGCCGCGCTGAAGGGCGAGGCCCTGCCCGCGGTCATCGATTGCGAACTGAAACTCGATTTCATCGACCTCTCGCCGATGGCGCCGGACGACGAGACCGCCGCCGTCCTGCCCGCCGGCTTCGTGGAGGACGAGACCCTGCGCATCCGGCTCTACCGGGAAATCGCGTCCGCCTCGTCGCTGGACGAACTCGACCACGTCCAGCGCGACATCGCGGACCGCTACGGGCGGCTGCCCGCCGCCGTCGAACGCCTGCTCATGCTTGCGCGCCTGCGCGTCGCGGCCTCGCTGCGGGGGCTCAAACGCGTCGAGGTGGAGGAGGACAAGGCGATGCTCTCGTTCGGCGGCGACCGCTATTTCATGCCCGGCGGACGCTTCCCGCGCTTGCGCGCCGGCTCCGCATCGGCGAAGTTGGAGGAGCTCATGAAACTGGTCAAAGCCTCCTCCCGAAAGCACGCCGGATGAACCTGCTCCACCTCGCACGCATCGCGCTCGCCTCGCTCGCCGCCAATGTGCTCTTCATCTGGTGGGGCCGCGAGACCTTCATGCCGCTCGCACTCGTCTGGGTCAGCGCGGTCCTGCTCGGCATCCTGCTGCTGATCCTGGCGGCGATCCTGCACGCGTTCAACAAGGCGCGGCCCGACCCCGCCGCGCGGCTCAGCATTCGCATGTGCGTCGCGTCCGCGATCGTCTGCTTCGCGCTGCTGCCGTCGGTCCCGCTGCTCGCACGCCAGCACCGCGCCGATCTTGCCGAGGCCCGCGCGCGCGCCGAAGCGCTGCTGCCCGCGCTGCAACAGCACCTGCACACCACGGGCCTCTACCCGGACTCGCTCACCGCCGTCGCAGGCGCCGAGCCGCTGCCCTGGGTCCTGCGCGAACCCGACGCGTACCGCGGCACCGGCACCGGCTACATCTTCCAGATCCGCTACCCCGGCAACCCCTTCACCGCCGACGTCCGCCGCCACACCGACACCCGCTGGCGCATTTCGCAGTAAGTCGTCGGATTTTTAACCGCGGATTTCGCGGATTAAAAATCTGGGGTATCTGCGCCATCTGCGGTTCCATTCCGAACCACGGTTCCTCAGCGAAGGGAGAGGTCGCGGAAGGCGAAGGAGAGTTCCTCGATCAAATCGCCGGCGGAGAGGCTGACCTGGCAGCGGCGCCACGCGGCAAGGTCACCGGCGCGGCCATGGACGTACACGGCCGCACAGGCGGCGGCCAGTGGTGAAAAGCCTTGCGCAAGCAGCCCGCCGAGCACGCCGCTCAACACATCACCCGCGCCGCCCTTCGCCATCCCGGGATTGCCGGTGGCGTTGACGAACACGGACCCGTCGGGCCGCGCGACAACGGTACCCGCGCCCTTCAACACGGCGACGGCGTTGCTGCGCGCGGCGAGTTCGCGCGCGGCGGCGATCCGGTCGGCCTGCACATCGGCCACGGCGCGGCCAAGCAGCGCGGCCATCTCGCCGGGATGCGGCGTGAGGACAACGGGAAACTTGCTGCGCGCAAAAAACTCCGGCTCGCCGTGCATCACGGACAGGGCGTCGGCATCAATGACCAGTGGGCCCGTGGCCTCGCGGACGACGGCCTCCACCAGCCGGCGCGTCGCGGGCGCGCGGGTCAGGCCGGGCCCCACGACATACGCGCGGCCCAGCGAAAAAAAGTCACGCACGGTATCCAGCGCTGCGTCGACCAGCGCGCCATGCGCGTCTTCCGGCGCGGCGGCGACCATCGTCTCCGGCGACGCCGTCGCGACGATCGCGCGCAGGGAACGTGGCACGATGGCGCTGACCAGCCCGACGCCCGACCGGTGCGCCGCGCGCGCGGCCAGCGTCACCGCGCCGGTGAAGGCGCCGCCGCCGCCGATGATGACAACGTGGCCGTAGTCGCCCTTGTGCGTGTTGCGCGGACGGCGCGGGAACAGCGGCTGCAATTCCGTGAGGTAGATCATCTCCTTGTCGTCACCCTCGGCGTCCGCCACCGCGTCCGCGGGCAGGCCGATGTCCACGACCTCGATCGCGCCGACGTAATCAATCGCCGCGGGCGCGACGAGGCCGAGCTTCGGCAGCCCCATCGTCGCGGTCACGTCCGCGGCGACGATGTCGCCCTCCGGCACGCCGGTGTCGGCGTTGAGCCCCGACGGGATGTCGATGGACACGACCAGCGCCTCATTCGCCTGTGAGCGGATGTACTGGATCGCGCCCGCCACCGGCCCGCGCGCGGGCCCGGTGATGCCGGTGCCGAGCACGCCGTCCACGATGATCTCCGCCGCGAGCGGCTGGCGGATCGCGGCCTGCCAGTCCTCCATCGTCGGCAGCTGCTCGACGCGGATCTTCGCCGGCTTCAGCTTGCTCAGGTACAGCGCGGCGTCGCCGGTCACCTGCGCAAGCGAGCCCGCGAGCCAGACCTCGACGCCGAAGCCCATGTCCTTCAGGTAGCGCGCCGCGACGAACGCATCGCCGCCATTGTTTCCGCGTCCGGCGATAAGATGGACGAAGGCGTGCTGGAAGCCGGAGGTTTCCGCGAGGCGGCGCACGGCGTTGGCCACGCCGAAGCCGGCGCGATCCATCAGCGTCTCGCCCTTGATCCCGAACTCCTCCGTCGCGCGGCGGTCCAGCTCGCGCATCGTCTGTGCGGTGACAATTTTCATGCGGTGGCGTTTTCTAGCAAAAGCCGCGGGCAGGCGCGATTCCGATTTGAGGAGGAGGGCCCCTCCGCCTCACACCTCCAGCCGGCGCAACTGCTCAAGGGGTGGCTCGCGGGTGCCGCGCGCGCCGGAGAATCCGATGAGCGCGGTAAGGGCGGTCAGGGCCAGCAGGCCGAGCGCGACGGGAAGGAGATCTATCAGCGGCTCGGTCTTCATCAGGTGCCGCGCGACGAGACTCCCCGCGCCGATCCCCAGCGCCGCGCCGGAGAGCCCGCCGAGCAGGCCCAGCGCGGCGTGTTCCACGGTCGCCATGATGACCAGATGGCGGCGCGTCGCGCCCAGCGTGCGCAGCAACATGTGTTCGCGCGCGCGCTGTTCGCGGTTCGCGCGAACGGCGCCGGCGACAACCAGCAGCCCCGCGGCCAGCGCGAAGCCCGCGGCCCCGCGCACGGCGTCGCCGATCCGCCCGAGGATCGTGTTGACGGAGGAGAGCACGAGGGCGAGGTCGATCACCGATACGTTGGACAGCGACTCCGCCACGGCGCGCTGGAGCGCGACGGCCTGATCGGGGGCGGGCGCGCGCGTGAAGAGGGCGAGCGATTGCGGCGCCGCTTCAAGCACGCCCTCGGGGAACACGACGTAGAAATTCGGCTTCATGCTGCGCCAGTCGACTTCGCGCAGGCTCGCGATGCGCGTGCGCAACGGCAGGCCCTGCACGTCCCAGACAATCTCGTCATCCAGCTTGAGTTGCAGGGTCTCCGCGATGCTCTCCTCCATCGAGATCGGAATCGGCGCGCCGGGCGGATGTACCGCGGGATTCCACCGGGGCACCCACGCGCCGGCGAGCAGCTTTTCCGTCGGGAAGAATTCCGCGCGGTACGTGCTGCGATATTCGCGGCGCAGCGCCCAGTCGGGAATCACCGTCCCGCCGGCGGCGACCTCCCGCCCGTTCAACGTTTGCAATCGCATGGTCACAATCGGGACATCGTTCAACACCGGCAGGCCGAGCGCGCGCACGACGCCGGCGGCCTGTTCGCGCTGGTCGGTCTGGATGTCCACCAGCACCAGCGACGGCTGGTCGGGCGCGCGGTAGGCGGAGAGCTGGGCGCGCAGCGATTTTTCCGCGACGTGCAGCGTCGTCAGCAGGAACGCGCCGAGTCCGATGGCGGCGAGCATCATCGTGGTCTGGTTGTTCGGCCGGTACAACCCGGCGATGCCGTGCCGCAGCGGGAGCCACGGCGTGCGCGCGGCGACCCCCCGCGCGAGCGCGCGCAGCAGGCGCGCAGCCAGGGCGAGCACGCCGAAGGCGACGGCCAGCCCTGCGGCGAGGCCGGCGCCGTGGGTCCATCGCGCGGACTGGTACATCGCGAAGCCGGTCGCGGCGAGCGCGAGCGCGGCGGCCACGAGCAGCCGGAGCGGATCGCGCCGCATCGGCGGCGTGTCGGTTGAGAAACGCGCCAGCGCATGCGCGGGCGAGACGCGTCGCACGGCGAGCAGCGGCAGCGCGGCGAAGCCGACGCTGAAGACGACGCCCGCCAGCAGGCCGAGGGCCGCGGCGCCAGGATCGAGCCGCGCAGCGACCTCCGCCGCAAGGAACGTCCGCATCCATCCGCCGACCAGCGGCAACACGAGCGCGGCGAGCGCCATCCCGCCCGCCGCGCCGGCCACGGCCAGCGCCAGCACCTGCAGGAGGAAGACGCCCGCGCCAAACGAGCCCGGCGCGCCGAGGCAACGCAGCATCGCAACCACCGGCAGGCGCCGCGTCACATACACATGCACCGCGCCCGCGACGCCCACGCAGCCGAGCAGCAACCCCACGAACCCGACGAGGCCGAGATAGCGCGCGAACTGGTCCACGCTTCCGAGCAGCGCGCGCTTCCGCGTCTCCGCCGTCTCCACCTGCAACCGCTCGTCCGCAAGCTCGCGCTGGATGCGCTCGCTCCACTCGGCGACGGACACGCCCGCCGGCAATTGGAAATAGCGCCGGTACGACACAACACTGCCCGGCTGCACCAACCCCGTCTCCGGGACGAAGCGAAGCGGAATGTACACGCGCGGCGCGATAAACGCCTCCGACGGCGACTCGCCCGGTGCGCGCAGCAGGCGGCCCGCGATGATAAATTCGCGCGAGCCCAGCCGGATGCGGTCGCCCACCTCCGCGCCGGCCTGGATCAGTGCGTTCTCCTCGACAAGCGCGAAGGCGTCCGACTGGAAGCGGCCCGCGGCTTCCGGCGGCACCGTATCGAGCGTGCCATAAAACGGAAACGCGCCGTCGAGCGCGCGGACCTGCACGAAACGCCCCTTGTCCTGCGCCGGAAACCACGCCATCGTCCGGAACATCTGCTCGTCCGCCGACGCGCCGGGGATGGCGCGCAGATACGTTTCCGCGCCGTCGCTGAGCGCGCGCCGCGCGCGCACCGAAAGATCCGCCCCCAGCAACGTGCGCGCCTGGGCATCGAGCGCCCCGGCCATGCTGTCGCGGAACGACGTCACGGCCACCATCGCGCCGATCCCCAGCGCCAGGGCCAGCGCGTAGAGGCGGAACCCCATCGGCTGCGCCCGCAGGTCGCGGATCGCCATCCATACCATGGTGCGAAGCTGTTTCATGGCCGGTTTCGTCGTCGTGGTCGTCCTCGTCCTCAGGTTTCGAGGACGGGGACGAGGAGGAGGACGATTACGATGGGGACCCCTCCACCCGACCCCCGCGCAGGCGCACCTGCATGGTGCAGCGCCGCGCGATTTCGGGGTCGTGGGTCACGAGGATGAGCGTGGTGCCGGCCTGCGCGTTCAGGCCGAACAGCAGTTCGATGATGCGCCCGCCCGTGCCCGCGTCGAGGTTGCCCGTCGGTTCGTCGGCGAAGAGAATGCGGGGCTCGCCGGCGAATGCGCGCGCGATGGCGACGCGCTGCTGCTCGCCGCCGGACAGGCGGGCGGGGTGATGATCCAGGCGCTCGCCAAGCCCCACGCGCTCCAGCCACGCGCGCGCCGTGCCCGCGGCGCCGGGATGTCCGCGCAGTTCCAGCGGAAGCATGACATTCTCCAGCGCCGTCAGCGTGGGCACGAGGTGGAACGACTGGAACACGAACCCGGTGTGGTCGAGCCGCATCCGCGCGCGCCCCTCCTCGTCGAGTTCCGCCAGCGCCCGCCCCAGCAATTCGACGCGGCCCGTCGTGGGCGCATCAAGGCCGGCACACAGGCCCAGCAGCGTCGTTTTCCCGCTGCCCGACGGACCGACCAGCGCACAGGACGTGCCGGCGCGCACCTCGAGGTTCACGCCCTCCAGCACATCCAGCGAGCGGCCATCCACCGCAAACGTCTTGCCCACATTCGTCGCGCGCAACACCACATCCGTTGTCATGGCGACTACTCTACGACAAATCCGCCGCGCTTCCATGCCCGCGCTTTCGTTCTTTCCATTTCAACCGATTCCTGTTTTCCGTGGAGGCATGCTTATCCGGATGTTTCTGCTCCTCGTCCTCGCGGCCGGCGCCCGCGCGGAATCGCCGCCCAGGACCATCGTCTGCCTCGGCGACAGCCTCACGGCGGGCTACGGCCTCAGCGTGAACGAGGCCTGGCCCGCCCTGCTGCAAAGCATGATCGTCGAGGCGGGCCTGTCGGCGGATGTGGTGAATGCGGGCGTCAGCGGCGACACCACCGCCGGCGGCCTGCGCCGCATGGACTGGGTCATGCAGCCGAATGTCTCCGTCGTCATCCTCGCCCTCGGCGCGAACGACGGCTTGCGCGGGCTCGCGACGGGCGAACTCGAACGGAACCTGCAGGGCATCATCGACCGCGCGCGCGCCGCGAACCCCGACGCACGCATCCTCATCGCCGGCATGCGCGCTCCGCCCAACATGGGCGCGGAGTATGTGGAGAAGTTCGACGCGGTGTTCCCGCGTGTCGCGGAGAAAAACGGCGCCACGCTCTGGCCGTTCATGCTCGAGGGCGTCGGTGGCATCCCGGAACTGAACCTCGAGGACGGCATCCACCCCAACGCCGAGGGCCAGCGCCGCATCGCGGACATGGCGTGGAAACACCTGCGTCCGCTGCTGGAAGCGCCCTAGGCCGGGGCGGCGCGATTCAGGCCCCCACCGCCCGCAACAACCTCCGGACCGTCGTCACCGGCAACCCCACGACGTTGTCATACGGCCCGTCGCATGACGCCACAAATCCAGCCGCGCCACCCTGGATCGCGTAGGCGCCGGCCTTGTCCATCGGCTCACCCGTCGCGACATATGCCGCAATCTCCGCATCGTCCAGCGCGCGGAACGTCACCTGCGTCCGGACCGCGTCCGCCGCCTCGCGGAACCCGCCATCGACCGGGCGCCACACGCAGACCCCCGTGATGACCTCGTGCGCGCGGCCCGACAGGCGGCGCAGCATCTCCGCCGCATGCGCCGCATCGGCGGGCTTTTCGAGGATGTGGTCGTCCAACACCACGATCGTGTCCGCGGCCAGGATCACCGACGCCGGATGCCGCTCCGCCACCGCGCGCGCCTTTTCCGCCGCGTTGCGCAGCGCATACGACGCCGGCTTTTCGCGCGGCCACGGCTGCTCCTCCAGCCCCGACACCACGACCGTAAACGGGCGGCCCAACGCGCCCAGAAGTTCTCGCCGCCGCGGGGACGCACTCGCTAGGATCAATTGCATGGTGCGGATGCGTAGCACGCCACGGCACGAGAAGCAACATGGAGGTGGTCGCACATTGCGACCACCTCGCGAGGAAACGCGATGAGTCATGCGGAATTGCCCATTCCCGTCGAACGCATTGAGCGGGGCATCTTTGTCCTGCGCGGAATGCGCGTCATGCTGGACACCGATTTGGCGGAACTGTATGGCGTACCGACCAAAGCGCTGAACCAGGCGGTGAAGCGCAACGCCGAGCGGTTCCCCGCCGATTTCATGTTCCAGCTCACGGAGCCGGAGAAGCAGCAGGTGGTCACAACCTGTGACCACCTCCGCAAATTGAAGTTCTCCCCCACCCTGCCCTACGCCTTCACCGAACATGGGGCGGTGATGCTGGCCTCGGTCCTGAACAGTCCCACGGCCGTCCAGGCCAGCCTCCACGTCGTGCGCGCATTCGTGCGGTTGCGCCAGCTGCTCGCCTCCCACGCGGAACTCGCCAAGCGCGTCGAGGCGCTGGAAAAGAAATACGACCGCCGCTTCCGCGTCGTCTTCGAGGCGGTGAAACAGTTGATGGCGCCGGACCGGAAGAAACCGCCCCGCAAGATGGGGTTTGAGTGAGCGGCACGCTCGGCATCGTGCTTGCCGCGGGCGCCTCGTCGCGGATGGGCCGGCCGAAGGCGCTGCTCGACATGCCCGACGGCACGCCGCTGGCGACGCATCAGGCACGCAAGCTTCGCGACGCAGGCTGCGCGGCGTCGCTCGTGGTGCTGGGCGCTGACGCGGAGCGGATCGCCCCGAAACTCCGCGGCGTGGACATCGTCGTGAACCCCGACTGGCCACACGGCCGCTTTACGTCGCTGCAAACCGCGCTGCGCGCACAGCCGGGGCGTGACGGCTATCTGATTCTGCCCGTGGACACGATCGGGGTTCGCATCGACACCCTTGCCGCGTTGCGCGCACACGCGGAGGCTGACCCGCGGCCCGCGTGGCGTCCACGCACCGCCGGGCAGCCGGGTCGCGTCGTGTGGATCGGCGCCGCGCTGGCCGACCGTTTGCGCGCGGAGCGCGCGGCGGATGTGCAACTCGATCGCCTCCTCGCCCCAGTCACGTCATTCCTCGAAGTGGATGACTCCGCGATCCTGAACAACATCAATACGCCGGAAGACTGGGCGCGTGTGGCGCACCGAGTCGCGCCATGAGACTTTGTCCCACCGCCCTGCGAGCTGTTTATCATTTTTTGCTCGCACGACCGACGCAGGCGTTGTTCCGGTCGTCGACTGCTCGTGGCGCTCTTTTTCGCAAATAGCCGACGGCCGCCCCAATGAGTTATGGGATGTTTGTTGCGGGAGCCCAGAAAAGAATCTGCAAATCAAGGCCCAACACTTCCGACACGCTCCTCACCGTAGAAGGTGAAGCATTGCTGCCAAGCTGGCTCACACTCGTCCCCATTGATTCATGAGCGGCCAGTTCGTCGAGTAAATCTCCCCACCAACCATCAAGAATGGATTTGAATGCTGCCGAGTAGCTTCCGGGGCTGGATAAAACTGCGCCGCGAACCCGGGAGAGCTTGTTCGACGCGTCGTTGAGTTGTCCACGGAAAATCACATCATGAAAGCTGGCCGCAAGAATTGCCGGAACATAGTTGGAGTGAGACTGATACAAATTGGTGACAAAGATGTTTAGCCCGTCAAAATCAGCCTGCATCCACAAGCTTGATGTTGTATTCGCGACGGTCTCAGGCGACGGCTCCGCTGCAAAAACGGTCGTATCAAGCATGCTAATCACAAGTATGGAGATCACGATACAACTTCTCATTTTTGGGACTCCCTTATCGCGTTGTTGGCAACCATGGCCGCTCCAGCCATGAGTTTGTGGCGTCATACAATCCATGGGCGGGCCACAAATGTTCCTCAATCAAATCTTCGCTGTCTTGCAACGAATAGAGAAAATTTGTGGAAAGAACTTCGGACACTGACGCAATCGTGTTTGTGTTGAGGAACATAAACAGTTCATTTGCCCCGAAATCGATCGCGAATTGAGAGGTTTCCGAGTCAAGCTGGCGCCGCCCAAAGAACTCATTAACATGCGCTCCCTGCCGCATTATCCAGCTTCCGTACCCCCAACTCTTGCCGAACAGCGCCCACATCATGTTGTTGAGCTTGCTTCCGTGTATGACAACCCCATTTACGGTTAGATATCCGTAGTGGCCATTAGGCTGAATTGCTGGTTGGTAGGCTCGGCACGGGGCCTCCATGGGGGAATCAATTGGGTCATAAACATAGTCAAAGTGCGTTCCGCTAATGCTTACCCAAACATCAAAAACGCGTTTCGTAGTAAGGCCCGGAATTGAACTGTAATTGTTGCTCATTACGTTTGCTTTATGAACAACGGCCCAATTGGTGATGTATCTAAATTCAATCTCCAGCCACGGCAAAAGCTCCGCGCCCGCCAGGGGAAGATTGATCTGTAGATGGGTTTGGCTGCTTCCTGCTTCGGCTGAGAACCGATAAACCCCGCCGGTCTTTGGATTGCTGAACACGCCCTCGCCGGAACTGTTCGTGGTTAGCTGGCCGGAATTTGGTCCCGACAACTTGCTCCACGAAATCCCGTGAAAGCCCTCCCAGAACTCGCCACCGCGCATGTACACGTCGAAGTCCTTTACGACATGATTGGTATAGTCGAACACGGTGTTGTAGTAAACCGGCAGCGCCCGGACGGTTTGGGGTGCAGTACCACACGGTGACGGGAGATTCGTCTCGCCCGTGCGAAACGTTGCCCACTCGTAATCGGGAATATCGCTCCACGCATCATACACGAAGGTTCGGACATCCACGCAGCCATTCGAGGCCGGCGCGTCCGCCACGAAGCTTCCACCATTCCCGTGGTAGGGCCGGTAGTTTCCACTCCCGTCATCCGGCCCGACCAACACTTCGCCTCCGTCACCAGCCACCAGCACGGTGTAAAGTTGCTGTATGGATTGCGTGGCGGAATCAGGCGATTCCCACAAATGCGCCCACGACAGGGAATAGACCACATCGGGCTCCGTATCGAACAGAACGACCCGGTACTTGAACCCGCTCAACTGGATTGTGACTTCGTCGGCACTCAAATCGCGACAAGCCGCATTGGCCGACCATGTCCACGACGAGGAGGGAGCGCTCGATGTGTACGCAGCGTTCGCGTTGCTGAGCAGTTCCGCGGTCGTGTATTCGTTGGAGAGCGCCCGCTGGTAGTATAGTGACGAAACACGGTATTTCGTTGGATCGAGCGTGTTGGTCCAGGCATCGATATCCACATGCACCTCGATCGTATCGGTCACCGCCGTGCGTGGAGAGGGAACGGAGAAGATGTAGTTGGCCGAGATGTTGGTGTACGGAGCAGGTCCCCAGCAGGCCGAGTAGTGGCCGATTTCCACCGCGTTGGTCGGGGTGGCAATGATGCTGGAAATCTGGCGCTGACAGCAGGTGCCGCCCCACGACGAGTAGTCTCGATCTCTCGATCCCCGCCACACTATCGATGTCGCTGAGAGGTGATCGTTTGTTCGATGCCAGTAGTATTGACTGTATATCCCGTACGGATTGCACGGTGTTGGCGTTCCGCCACCAACTTCGTAGTCGATTTCAGACCAGTCCTGATATTCAACAGACTGGCGATACCGCTTGTTTGACAGAAAACCCGAGTACCCGAATTTACTGAGGTTGGTGCTGTAGGTTCGCTTTTCGATATCGAATTCCCAGAATGGTTCGGCGACGCGGATTTCGTTCCAGACTTGCGGATCGGTGCCAAGCGTGAGTTCGACCGAGTTGCTCAGCCCGTCGTTGTCCGGGTCGCCGTTGGCGCCATTCACATTGGCGGCACTATTCGGGTCCAGCCCATTCTGAACCTCCCACCCGTCTGGCAGCCCGTCGCCGTCCGTGTCAGCGTTCTGCCGGTCGGTGTGGCTGATGAACAGTTCGTGGCCGTCGTTCAACCCGTCGTTGTCCGTGTCCACGTTCGATCCGAACCCGTAGAACCGGTGCGTCGGGTTCGTTTGCGCGTCGAGTCCCATCGGGCGCGTGTCCAGCCACACCGTACGCGTCGCTCCCGTCAGCAGCAGGTTGCTGTACGTCAGCGACCACACCCGCTCCAGGCCCAGGAAGCTGTTCGTGACGTCGATGTCGCAGTCGCTGATCGGGCAGTTTGTGCAAGCGGGCGGGTCGTTCGTTCCGGGGACCGGCGGGCTTCCTCCGCCGCTACCGCCCACGCTGTTCGTTATGGGGCAGTACCGCGCGTCGTAGCTGTACGCGCTCCACACCTGTCCGCTGTAGCTCTCCGTGTAGTCCAGACTCAACCGTAACCCGTTGGTCATGCGCGTCATGGCGCTGATCCATACGTCGTCTCCGCTCCCGGACATCATCATCATGAGCGGCGGTTCTTCTTCCTCAAACAGGCTTGCCGCTTCTTCTATCTGCTGCTTGGCGAAGAGGTAGTGCTCCACGTACGCCAAGGGCAGCAGCGTGACCCGCGCATTCAGCCGGTACCTTGCCAGTTCAGGGATGTAGTGGTGGGGGTACTGACTTTGCCGGTACAGGGCTTCGTAGGGGATGGCGTACCCTGATGGGGCTGGATCGGTATAAAGCACGTTCCCGTCGCCATCCCGCACTTCTATCGTGCCTTCGGCGGTTTCCTGCACGAATACGTCGTAGGTCGGCACGCTGTAGCGGAACACGGGCGTTGTGCCGAGCAGGTGTTTGGCGAACTCTGGCGGCAGGTCTTTCGAGTCCAAATCAACGACCAGCACGTCAGGGGTGCCGGGTTGGTTTAGCACCTCCAAGCCGGGTGGGATCAATCGCTCGAAGTGGTCTTGCTGCTCTGCGAACCAGTTGAGCAGGTGGGCTACGCTTGTGACCCGGTTGCTCACCAACGCGTCGTACGCGGTCGGGTCGATGGGTGGGGACTTGTCCTTCTTCGCGGAGGCTAGGACGAGGAGGCCGGCGAACACCAGCACGAAGGCCGCCGTGAAACGGCGGAGCGGCGAGAGGAATATGCGACCCACGGAAGACCTCCTTTGATCGCCTCGAAAAAGCAGAGGCGCGGACTCCAAGCTCATGCCTCTGTCGAGGGACCGCGAAGCCCCGCTTAGGAAACACAAGACAGGGAGCCGCGCCCGGATGGGCGCGTCTCCGCTTGTCTCGTTTCCTAAGGGAAAATTCGCGGTTTTCGACAGAAACGACGACTGCGTAAAGCGCAGTAAACTAAACGTTCAAAAAGAGCAGCGACCTCTCGAAGTCGCACAGCAAAAGCTGATGGTTGACTCTATGCCACGGTGGAGCGTCGGCAGCAAGCCTGAATTCAAGGAGCATTCCTTCCCGCCATCCATCCCGCTGCGCCGGCTTCGTTCCTTGCCGCGCCGCGCGGGGTGTGCCATTGTTTGCGGGATATGCGCAACTGGCTGTTTATTGGAATGGGTCTGCTCGTCGGTGCGGGGGGTGCTTCGGCTGCGGTCACGTCGGGGGATCCGCCGGCGGACGGCTATGCCGCGATTGTCAACGAGCGCGTCATCACGGTGGGCGATGTGCTGGAATTCGTGCAGGCGGATGCGTTGCAGATGCGCGACGAATTTGCGGGCGAGGAGCTGGCGCGCCGCCGGCAGGAGGCCTACAACAACGCGCGCGACCTGCTGATCGAACAGGCGCTGATTGTCGAGGAGTTCAACAAGATCGGCGGCGCGATCCCGGACCGCGTCGTCGATGACCGCATCAAGGAGTTCATCTTCGAGCGGTTTGACAATGACCGCGCGAAATTCCTCGCCGCCCTCGCGGAGGACCAGATCACGCTCGACGAATGGCGCACCCGTGTCCGCGAGCGCCTCATCGTCTCGCTCATGCGCCGCCAGGAGGTGACGGACCGGATCAAGGTCACGCCGTCCGCGCTACAGGAGGCCTACCAGCAGCGCCAGGCGGAATGGCAGGAGCCCGAGCGCGTAAAATTGCGCCTTATCGTCCTGCTCCGGCCCGAGACGGCGACGGAGGAGGAGCTCGAAACCCTCCGCCAGTCGGCGATCCGCGCGCGCGGACGCATCGTCGCCGGCGAACTGTTCGCCGATGTCGCGACGGAGGTCTCGCAGGACAGCAAGGCCGCGTCCGGCGGCGACTGGGGCTGGCGCGAACCGTCCGCCTTCAGCGCGGAACTGCGCGCGGCGATCGACGCGCTGAAGCCCGGCGAGGTCAGCGAGGTGATCGAAACGCCCGGCGCGCTCTACCTCGCGCAGGTGGAGGAACGCAAGGCCGCGCGCGTCCGCCCGTTTGAAGAGGCGCGGCCCGAGATCGAAACCGCCCTGCGCCGCGCCGAGGCCGAACGCCTCTACACCCGCTGGATCGACCGCCTCAAGCGGAAGTATTACGTGCAGTTGTTCTAACCCACCGTCCGCCAATCGCATCGCAGTTCCATGCCCCGGCCGTCTGAACTCCGCATCGGCATCACGCTCGGCGACATCAACGGCATCGGGCCGGAAGTCGCCCTGAAAGCCGTGTACCGCCGCCGTTGGCCCGCCGGCGTTCGCTTCCTCTTCATCGGCCACGCCGGCGTGCTCGCGGAACAGGCGCTCCGCTTCCGCCTGCCGGTGCCGAAGGCCCTGCCGATCGACGAACCGGCCCGCGCGCGCGCATCGGTCTGGTCCCCCGTCGCCCTGCCGCTGCGCTGGACCCCGGGCCGGCTCGACCCCGCCGCATCCGCCGCCGCGGGCGAGTGGATCATGGCGGGCGTGGACGCGTGCCTGCGCGGACAGCTCGACGCGCTCGTCACGGCGCCGATCTCGAAGGAAGGCTTCCACCGCGCGGGCATCGACGTGCCGGGCCACACGGAAATGCTCGCGGAGCTCTGCGGTGTTTCCCGCTTCGGCATGCTGCTGTTCGGCGGCCCGCTGCGCGTGATGCTCGCCACGCGGCATCTGCCCCTCAAGGATGTGCCGCGCGCGCTGACCCCGGGCGTCGTGGAGGAGGCGATCACACTCACCGCCACCGCGCTGCCGTGGATGGGCGCGCGCCGGGCGCGCATCGCCGTCTGCGGCCTGAACCCGCATGCGGGTGAGGGCGGCGACCTCGGCGCGGAGGACGACGCGGTCATCAAACCCGTCGTCGCGAAGCTGCGGCGCCGCGGCCTCGCCGTCACCGGCCCGCTGCCCGGCGACACCGTGTTTCACCACGCCGCCGCGGGCGCCTACGACGCCGTCGTCGCGATGTACCACGACCAGGGCCTCGCGCCGCTGAAACTCATCGCCTTCAACTCCGGCGTAAACCTCACCCTCGGCCTGCCCCTCGTCCGCACCTCACCCGACCACGGCACCGCCTTCGACCTCGCGGGAAAAAACCGCGCCAACCCCGCCAGCATGGCCGAGGCCCTGAAATGGGCGGTGACGCTGGCGGGACGCAAGAATCCGTGGGCGGCAGAAGGGTGAAGAAGGTGTCAGGTTTCAGGTGTCAGCCATCCAATCACACATCCTCCGTTTCCCTGACACCCGACACCTGACACCCTCGTCCCCCGCATGAACCTCACCCGCCCCACGGAAGTCCGCGCGCTGCTGGAGCGACTCGACTTTAAGCCGAGCCGTGTGTTGGGGCAGAACTTCCTCATCGACGGCAATACGCTGCGGATCATGCTCGATGCGGCGGAGCTGGCGAAAGGCGACGCGGTGCTCGAAATCGGGCCGGGCCTCGGCGTGCTCACGGGCCCGCTGCTGGAGCGCGCGGGGCGGCTGGTCGCGATCGAGAAGGACGACATGCTGCACGCGCACCTGCAGCGGACGCTCGGCGGCGCGGAATCGTTTACGCTGATCCACGCGGATGCGCTGGAGGTGGACCTCGCCGGGTGGCTCGCGGGTGGCCTCAACAAGGTCGTGGCAAACCTGCCCTATTCCGTCGGCACGCGCATCCTCGTCGACCTCTGCCACGCGGCGGCGCGTCCGGAGCGCATGGTCGTCACCGTGCAGCGCGAGGTGGCGGACCGAATGGTGGCGAAGCCCGGCGGCGCGGACTACGGCGTGCTCAGCGTGTTCGCGCAGGTGGATTACGCCGTCTCGCTGCACAAGGTCGTGCCGCGCTCGTGTTTTTTTCCCGTGCCGAAGGTCGAGTCCGCGATCGTCGTGCTCACGCGCCGTCCGCGCGCGGCGCACATCGCCGACGAGCCCGCGTTCCGCGCGCTGGTCAAACATTGCTTCGAGCACCGCCGCAAACAACTCGGCACGCTCGTCCGCAACCCCGACGCCATCGCGCGCGCCGGCCTCAATCCGCAGCAGCGCCCCGAAACGCTCGCCGTCGGGGACTGGATCCGGCTCGCCGCGGAAGTGGGGAACTAGGTGTCAGGGAGGAAATTCCCCCCGACACCCGACACCTTTTCCCACGGCCCCGTATCCTTCCGCGGTTGCCTATCGCGCGGGGACCGGAGATACTTGGTCTCATGTGTCGTGGTGTGTCATGGGCGCTCGTGGGGTGTTGGCTGGCCGCGGGCCCCGTGTTCGCGCAGCAGGCGCTTGACCTGCCCACCGCGCTCAACACCGCCCTGGCGCAAAACCGGGACCTCGCGCAGCGCGCGCGGTCGATGAAAAGCGCCGACCTGTCGCTCGCGTCCGCCCGCGCGGAGTTCGGGTTCAGCCTGCGCCCCGACGGCGGCGCGGAGACGACGCAAAACGAGGACCGCTATCGCTACGGCCTGGTGATGGGCAAAAAGTTTCTGCCGGGCACGGAGGTGGACGCCGGGCCGGGCGTCGATTGGACGGAGTCGGACGCAAACTCGAATCGCCGCACGAGCTGGCAGGTGGACGTGCGGCAGCCGCTGTTTCGCAACTTCGGCGCGCTGGTGCAGGGCGAGCCGGTCGTGCAGGCGCAGCAGCGCGTGCGCAGCGCGCGCCGCGATTATGAACAGCAGAAGGCCGACCTGTTGCTGCGCGTGGTGGAGCAATTCGAGAACCTCATCCGGCTGGAGCGCCAGATCATCGCGCAGGACGCTTCGCTGCAACGGCTCGACAAGTTGTATCGCCTCACCAAGGCGCGCGAGAAACAGGGGCGCGCGACGCGGGTGGACTCGCTGCGCGTGGACCTGCGGCGAGGCGAGGCGGTGTCGCGGCTGGAGAGCACGCGCGAGCGCCTGTCGTCGCAGCGGCGCGATTTCGCGGAGCTGCTCGGCCAGCCGCCGGACACGGTCTTCGTGCTGGAGTCGCCGCCGCTCCTGGAGCTGGAATTGCCGCCGGTCGAGGACGCCGTGCGGCTCGCGCTGTCGAACCGCCTCGACTACGCGCAAATTTTGCAGGACTACGCCGACACGGTGCGCGGCGAAAAAATCGCGCGGCGCGGCTTGTGGCCGAACCTGACGCTGGTCGCGCGCTATGAAACGTACGAGAACTCCAGCGACAGCGCGGCGGTCCGCGAGGACGACGTCTGGTCCGTCGGCGTGGCCGGCGACACGGACCTGAACCAGACGCGCGAGCGCGCGCAACTCGGCCAGGCGCTGTTGACGCGCGAATCGGCGCGCGAGACGATCCGCATCCGCGAGCTGTCCATCACGCGCGAGGTCCAGCAGCAGGCGTCGGCCTACCGCCGGGCGCTGGACGAAATGGAAATCGCCGACCGCAACCACGTCATCGCCTCGCAGCGCGCGCGGCTCGCGCGCCGCCTGTTCGAACTGGGCCGCGGCGACAACTTCTCCGTCACCGACGCGGAGGAGGCGCTGACCGACGCCGAAGACCAGCGCCTTGCCGCGCGCGCGGAGGCGTCCATCGCCGGCTACCGCTACCTGAACACCGTCGGATCGTTGATCGAAGCCCCCGCCGATTTGCGCCCGAACCCCCGCGAGGTGCCCCTGTGACCCCCCTCTCCCCACCCTCCTCCTCGTCGTCGTCCTCGTGCCCCTCGATCTCTCTCTTCCTTTCGCTCCTCCTCCTCTTCGTGCCCGCCTGCTCGAAACCCGGTGCGGGTCCCGCGGCGCACACCATTGCGCCGGGCCTGCTGGAGGTCTGGTCGGTCTATCCGGGCAAGCTCGAGGCGCGCCGCGTGGAGGTGATCTATTCCAAGTTCAACGGCAGCGCGACAATCGTGGAGATCGCGCCCGAGGGCATGCCGGTGTCCGCGGGCGATTTGCTGGTGAAATTCGACAGCTCGGCCGTGGAGCGGGAATTGCTGAAATTGCAGCGCGACTTCCAGCTCGCGCGCGCGGACCTTGAGCGGCTGGAAAAGGCGGAACTGCCGCTGGAGCTGCGCGAATTGGAGGCGCTGCGGATTGAGGCGCAGATGACCTACGAGGCGGAGCGCCAGTATCTCGAAGACAGCCGCGAGTTGTTGAAAGAGGAGCTGGTTTCGGAGCAGGAGATCGAGCAGCAGAAGTTGAAGGTGGAGCAGTTGCGCGCGCAGTTGGAGAAGCTCGACCAGAAGATCGCGCTGACGAGCGAGTTTCTCCATCCCGCGGCGCGCGAGCGCGCGCGGGCGACGCTGGCCTCGGCGGAGCAGGAGCTCGCGCTGGCCCAGGCCCAGCTCGACAACTGCACCGTCTATGCGCCGGCGGATGGCGTGGTGGTGTACCGGCCCCTGCATGTCGGCGGCGAATTCCGCACCGCGCGGGTCGGCGACAGCATCTTCAAGAACCAGCCGTTCATGATCATCCCCGACATGCGCGACCTTGTGGTGGAGTTCAACATCCCGGAGGCCGAACTCGCGCGGGTGGAGGGCGGCGGACAGGCGCGCGTGTCGCCGCTGTCCTATCCGGACCTGCGTCTCGCCGGCGCGGTTGAGTCCGTGGGGTCCATGGCCACGACGGCCACCGACCGCCCCGCGTGGCAGCGCTATTTCCGCGCGCTGATCGGGCTGAAGGAAACCGACCCGCGCCTGCGCTCCGGCATGTCGGTGCAGGCCGAAGTCCTGTCCTATCGGAAGGAGCAGGCCCTGCTCGTGCCGCGCGCGCTCGTTCGCATGGAGGGCGGCGAGCCCACCGTCCGCCTCGCGTCGAATCCGGCGAAGCCCCACCGCATCCGCATCGGCTGGGGCGATCTGCGCCACTTTGAAGCGCTGGAGGGATTGAATGCGGGCGACGTGGTCGTGGCGGGAGCGGGGAGTGACCGGTGACCGGTGTCCAGTGACCGGTCACGGATTACGGGTCACTGGTCACCGA
Organism: uncultured Verrucomicrobiota bacterium; assembly: GCA_937996795.1. Lineage (GTDB taxonomy): Bacteria > Verrucomicrobiota > Kiritimatiellia > CAIVKH01 > CAIVKH01 > JAMLJG01. The sequence continues at coordinate 215,804 of CALKUH010000022.1, forward strand.
CAAAATCCATGAACGCACCGTCCATAGAACAGGAACCCGTCCTCGCGATGCGCGGGGTGTGGAAAAGTTTTCCCACGCCGCGCGGGCCGGTCCATGTGTTGCGCGGCATGGACCTCGAGATCGAGCCGGGCAGCTTCGTGGTCATCACGGGGCCGTCGGGTTCGGGCAAGTCGACGTTCCTCAACCTCGCCTCGCTGCTCGACGCGCCGACGCAGGGCGTGATCCATTTTGCCGGCCGCGTGGTGTCCACGCTGACGGAGGACGAGCTGTGCGTGGTCCGCAAGGAACGCCTCGGCATGGTGTTCCAGAAATTCTGCCTGCTGACGCATCGCAGCGCGATCGAGAACGTGATGTTCCGTTTCCGCTATCTCGACACGCCGGAGGACGAGGCGCGCGCGCGTTCACAGGAGGCGCTCGACCTTGTCGGCCTGGGCCGGCAGGCCGACCAGCCGGTGCGGCTGATGTCGGGCGGCGAGATGCAGCGCGTCGCGATTGCCCGCGCCGTCGCGCGCAGGCCCGACCTGCTCGTGGCGGATGAGCCGACGGGCAACCTTGATCGCAAGTCCGCCGAGGCGGTGATGCAGACCTTCGAGCGCCTTCACCGCGAGGGCATCTCCATCCTGTTCGTCACGCACAACGACGAGTTGCTGCGCTACGCCACGCGCCACCTGATCTGCCGCGAGGGGCGGCTGGAGGATCGCGCGTCATGAATCGACGGCTGCGCGCGGCGCTGCGCGATATTTTTGACGACGTGCGCGCGCGCCCCGGCCGCGCGGGTCTTTCGTTCCTGGCCCTGGGCGTCGGCATGACGGCGCTCACGGTGCTGCTCGCGGTGCTGGGCGGTTTGCAGGAGCGCTCGCGCCAGATCCTGGAGGAACTCGGCGCGCAGGTCTTCGCCGTCACGCAGGCCCCGCCGGAGGATTCGCCGCGCGACGCCTCCCGCCTGCGGCCGCACCACGTGGACTACCTGCGCGCGAACCTGGCGGGCGGCGCGGTCTCCGGGATCCGCATGTATGACGTCGCCGGGCCGGACGAGCGCACCATCCGCGTGATGGCCACGGATGGCAGCCTGCTCGACATCCGTCCGTGGCGGCTGCTGGAGGGACGTTTCCTCGATGCGCAGGACCTTGCGCAGCGCGACCGGGTGGCCGTTGCGACGCAGCGGTTGTCCGACGATTACGGCTGGCGCGTCGGCGCCACGGCGATCCTGCGCGACACGCCGTTCCGCATCGTCGGCATCCTCGCCCTCGGGTCGGGCGCGCTGGAGTCGGAGACGACGGAATCCGCGCTGCTGCCGTCCGAGCGCACGTTTTTTGTGCCCGCCACGCTGCCGCCCTACTGGCGTCCCAGCCGCACGATGCCGGAGGCGACGCTCGATGCGCTTTACGTGCGCGCCCCCGCGGCCCTTCCGCTCGAGACGGCGGTGGAGCAGGTGCGCTCGCTGTTGACGCAGCCGGACCAGTTTGTCGGGGACCTGTCGTTCATCACGCCGGAGGTGTTGTTGCAGCGGCTGCGCAAACTGCAGGACACGATCCGCTTCACCGCGGGCAGCATCGCGCTGCTCTGTCTTGTGCTCGGCGGCACGACGCTGATGAGCCTGCTCGTCGCGAATGTGCGCGAACGCGTCACGGAGATCGGCCTGCGCCGTGCGCTCGGCGCCACGCAGGCGGACATCGCCGGCCTCTTTGTGCTCGAGGCCGTGTTGCTCACCGGCATCGCCGCGATTGTCGGCGCGGGCGGCACGGGCCTTGTCCTTGCACTCGCGCGCGACCAGTTCCCCGTCCCGCTCCGGCTCGACGTGGTCGTCCTCGTCACGCCCCTCTTCGTCGCGACGCTGCTCGGCGCCGCCTTCTCCTTCTGGCCCGCCCGCGCCGCCGCGCGCATCTCCCCCGCCGAGGCCCTGCGCAACGAGTAGAGGAAGAACGGCGGCCTTTGCAGCCGATCCCCGCCCGAATTATCATCGTGCATCTTTTCGGGATCGGGTTTTAATACCGACAAAGGAGCACGATCATGTGGACCTATGACACGGCGTTGAAGTGGACGGGCGGCGAAGCGGGGATTGAACAGGCGGCGGCGCGCCCGGACCTGGCCATCAGCTCACCCCCGGAGTTCGGCGGCAAGGAAGACCTCTGGAATCCGGAGTTGCTGCTTGTCGGCGCGGTCGAGGCCTGCATGCTGCTCACAACGCTCAGTGTCGCGCAGCGGCAGAAGATCACGCTCGCCGGCTACAGCAGCACCGCGTCGGGCCAGATGGCGAAGACCCCCGAGGGCCTGCGCTTCCAGGGCATCGCGATCGCGGTGACGCTGACCGTTCCCGCGGGCACGGATGAGGCGAAGGCGGCGCAGGTCGTGCATACGGCGGAAAAATACTGCCCCGTTTCCAACGCCGTGAAGTGTCCCGTCACGGTGCAGGTCACCGTGCGCACGGCCTAGACCCGGAATGTCCGCGGCCACGCCATCGCACGGGTTGACGCTGGCGACGAAGGTTACGCTGCTGCGCATCCTCTGCATTCCCGCCTTTGTGGTCCTGGTCGTCTATTACCTGGCGGGCGTGCAGCGCGGCGAGCCGGATGCCGCGTATCGGTGGGGCGCGCTCGCGCTGTTCGTGGCGGTCGCCGCGACGGATGCGCTGGACGGATACCTCGCGCGGTCCCGCAACGAGGTGTCGAACCTCGGGCGTGTGCTCGATCCGCTGGCGGACAAGACGCTGCTGCTCTCCGCGCTGATCCTCCTCACGCGCCCCGACCTGGCCGCGCTCACGCCGCACATCCCCATCTGGTTCACAGCGCTTGTCATCAGCCGCGATGTCCTGCTCGTCGGCGGGTACTTCCTCGTCCGCCACCTCGCCGGCGGCGTCCATGTGCAGCCGCGCTGGACGGGCAAGCTGGCGACGGTCCTGCAAATGGCCACGATTGCGTGGGTCCTTGCGCAGGCGCCCGAACGCCACTTCACCCTGCTCGTCGCCGTTGCCGGCGTCTTCACCGCCATCGCCGGCCTCCAGTATCTCCGCGACGGATGGAGGCAGGTGGAGCACCCCGGGCGGTAGTGTCGGGGCGTTGTTGTTCGCGTGCGTTGTGGTAGGATGGACACATGAGCGACTGGTTGATTGCGTTGCTGGTGGGCGCCGGGGCGGGCGCATTCGCGGTGTGGCGCGGCCGGGGCAAACGCGTGGCGCCGGCGGCGCAGGTGACGGTGCATTCGTCGATCGAGGAACTGCGCACGATCGGGGAGTTGTCCGTCTTCAAGGCGCTAACGAAGGAGATCGTCACCGCGCGCGACCACTGGGCCGGATCCTTTGGGCAGCGCTACCTCGAGTGGTTGTTCACGTCGAAGAAGATGGCGATGATCTTCGCATTCGACATCGATTTCCGATTCGACCTGCGCGACCCGTCGTTCCGGATCGTGAAAACGGACGGCGGCGGCTTCCGCCTGGAGCTGCCGCCGCTGCGCTACGACATCCACATCCGCGACATCACGTTTTACGATGAGCAGAAGACGAAGATGATGCCGTGGCTCGTGCCGGATCTGATCAACGCCGCCTTCGGCGCGGGGTTTAACGAGCAGGACCGCAACAAGCTGAAGGACGAGGCGCGCGGGCAGGCCGAGAAACTCGCGGCGAACCTCGTGCACCGCCTGAAGCCCGAAGTCCACAGCTCCGCGCGCGAAACCCTGCTGCTGCTGGCGCGCGGCTTCACCGACCAGCCGGTGGACATCGTCTTCGAAGACAAAGCCCCCGTCCAATCCACCGTCGAATTCGCCGCCGATTCCAAGCGATAGCGTTCGATTGCAATGAGACGGAAAGACGGATTGATATAAATCCGCATTGGGGTATATTCAGGGCGTGAAAACGACCATCGATATTCCGGAGCCGTTATACAAGCGGGCTAAAATCAAGGCGTTGGAACGTGGAGAGAGCCTGAGGCAGGTGGTGCTCGATGCGCTGGCACATGAGCTGGACGCACCCATCGAGATGTCGCGGAAGGCAACTTTTGCGCAGCGGAGGACGCTTGTGCCCGCCTTTGTGCTTCAAGAGGCGAAAGGCGCCTACAACTCAAGGGACGGCCAGCCCGATGTGACGACGCTCATTTCCGAGGAGCGCGATGCACGCTGATGTGGTGTTTTTTGACACCAGCTATCTGGCGCGTCTTTATGTGAAGGACGCCGGATACGGTGAAGTCAGGCGCCTGACGGAACAGGTTCATACGATCACACTTGCCTGGCATGCGCATACCGAACTCGTGTCCGCCCTCCACCGAGCGTATCGGGAGTCCCGCCTGAGCCAGGACGCCTTTCGCGCGGGCGTTGAACAGTTCGAGCAGGATGGGGCGGCGGGGCTTTTTCGCTGGGTGACGCCGGACGCCGGACTTCTGCGCCGCGTTGAGCAGGTGTACCTGGATGCGCCCGCTTCAGTCTTCCTGCGCGCAGCCGACGCCGTACATCTGGCCTGTGCGGCGGAGAGTGGGTTCGCGGACATCTATTCAAACGACGCCCGTCTCCTTGCGGCGGCTCCGCTATTTGGCCTTGAGGGGCGGAACATCATCGGTTAATTCGCGTTGAATCGCGCCGGGTGGCGGCGCACTATGTGCGTATGCATCGCGGGCGCGCACGGCGGCTTGCTGTCCTGCTGGCGGCGGGGTGGCTGGCCCACACAGCGGCGGCGCTCGACGTGGTCGTTACGCGGCACGCCGAGACGCTGGCCAATGTCACGAAGGACTACTCCGTTTTCAACCAGCGCCACTTCACCGAAGAGGGCGCCCGGCAGATTGAGGCGCTGACCGACGCGCTCCGGCCCCATCGATTCGACGCGATTGTGGTGAGCCCGGCCTACCGCACGCTGAAGACCATCGAGCCCTACCTTAAAGAAAGCGGCCAGTCGGCGGAGATTTGGCCTGAGGTGGATGAGTGCTGCTGGCAGCTCCTGCGCGAGGGCGCGACGTCGCCGCCGGGGCTGCCGGTCCTGCTGGAGCCGGAGCAGCGCACGCTGTTTTTCCTGCGTGCGGACGCGCCGCAGGTGGCGCCCGGGAACGAATCCTACGAAGAAGGCGTGCGCCGCATACAAGCCGCGGCCGGGGCGCTGCGCGCGCGGTGGAGCGGGACGGAGGCCGTGGTGCTGGTGGTGGCGCACCAACATACGGGTTCGCGGCTGGTGGAGACCCTGCTGGGCGAGGCGCCGGAGGGACGCCACCGCATCCACAATGCGCGGTTCACACATCTCCGCGAAGAGAACGGGCGTTTCGTCCTCGTCGAACTCAACGGTGCGGAGGTCCGTGTGGAGCGCGCGGTGTCGCCGTGAATGCGATCCCGAATCCCAAGATGGCTGGCGCGCGGCGCGGCGCGGGCGTGTGGCGGGTCGTCGCGGCGTTATCCGTGTTGGGCGCGAGCCCGGCGTGGGCGTCATCGGGCGAAGGCGACGGGGCCGGGCATTTCATTTTCCAGATGGCGGTGATCCTGTTGTTCGCGCACCTGGGCGGCGCGCTGGCCCGGCGGCATCGCCTGCCGGGCGTGGTGGGCGAACTGCTGGCCGGACTGCTGGTGGGCCCCTTCGCGCTGGGCGGGCTGGACTGGCCCCTGTTGGGCGCGCCCTTTCCCGGCGCGGTCGCGCCGGGCGGCGCTGCGTTGCCGGCGGAAATCATGCACCTCTCGACGCTGGCGGCGGTCCTGCTGCTGTTTGTGTCGGGGTTGGAAACCGACGTGGGCATGTTCATGCGCTACAGCGGCCCGGGCTTCGCCGTCGGCGTCGCGGGGGTGATCGCGGCGTACGTGCTGGGTGCGGGCGGCGCCCTCGCGCTCGGGCTGGCGGAAACGTGGCTTGATCCGAGGGCCATGTTCTTCGGGGCGGTGTCGACCGCCACCTCGGTGGGCATCACGGCGCGCCTGTTGAGCGAGCGCCGCCGGCTGGAAACACCGGAGGGCGTGACGATCCTCGCGGCGGCGGTGCTGGACGACATCCTGTGCTTCGTCCTGCTCGCCGTGGTCGTGGGCATCACGCAGGCCCAGCTTCAAGGCGCGGCCTTTGCGTGGAGCGCGATCGCCGGCGTGGCCGCGCGCACCGTGGGGTTCTGGATCCTGCTGGCGGGCGCCGGATTGCTGCTGGGCCGCCGCGTTGCGCGCCTGTTGAAACTCCTCGGCTCGCACGAGACGATCGGCTTCGCGACCTTCGGCCTCGCGCTGCTCGTCGCGGGCGTCAGCGAGCGCATGGGCCTGGCCGCCATCATCGGCGCCTACACCACGGGGCTGGCGCTTTCGCGCAGCGACCTGGCGGATGTGATTCGCGCGCGACTGCATGGCCTCTATGCCGGGCTCGTTCCGGTGTTCTTCTGCGTGTCCGGCATGCTGGTGGATGTCGCGTCGCTGCGCGGCGCGGCGGGGATCGGCCTGGTGTTCACGCTGCTGGCCGTGGCGTCCAAGGTGGGCGGCTGCGGGCTCGCCGCGCTGCTGTCCGGATTCAATGGGTTGGGCGCGCTCCGCGTCGGCCTCGGCATGTTGCCGCGCGGCGAGGTGGCGCTGATCGTCGCGGGGCTCGGCCTGGCGCAGGGCGTGTTGACGCCGCAGCTATACGGCGTGTCCGTGATGATGGCGATCCTGACAACCTTGGTTGCGCCGCCGCTGTTGAATCCGCTGCTGACGGAGCGCACGGGATTGCGGCGGGCGCACCGCGGCGACGCGCCCGCGCAGGAGCTGGTCGCGCTGGACCTGCCGCGCGAGGATGTGGTGGAACTGCTGCTGGGCCGCGTGGTCGAGGCGCTGCGCCGCGAGGAGTTCCTTGTGCAGCCGCTGCCCGGCGACGAAAGTTTTCGCGCGCGCCAGGACGACCGCATCCTCACGCTCTCCCGGGAGGGCACCCGCCTGCAGATCGTCGTGCCACCGGACCAGGCGGCGTTCGCGCGCTACCTGGTGCTGGAGGAGCTGATCGAACTGGAGGATTTGCTCGAAGCCTGCCGCCGCGAAGGCCGCCTGTCGGCCATGCAGCACGACCTTATCCGCGACGTGTTCCGCAACGCCCCGCCTCAGCAGGTCGCGGACGAAGCGTCGCGCGACGCGTGATTTCGTTTTCGCCAGAGCCAGAACCGGAAGCTCCACGTGCGCAGCGCGCAGAACGGCGACAGCAGCCGGTACCGCTCCTTGTAGGCGGCGAAGGCGTCCGGCCACAGCTCGGCGCGGCCCTCGAGGCCCGTGCGGTAGAAGCGCGCGAGTTCCTTGCCGACATAAAAATGAAAATACGGTGAGCGGAACCAGAACGTGCGCGCGCGGCCGAAATCGACGTAGGCGAGCGAGCCGTCGGGCCGCCGGATGAAGTTCGCGAGCGACGGATCGTTCGTGACCACCATGCGCTCGTGGATCGCGGCGAGCAGGCGCGCCATCTCCACTGCCTCGCGGAACCCGGCCCGCGCCAGCGGCTCCCCGGCGATGTATTCCTTGCGCAGGATGATCTCGCGCCCCTCGGGGCCGTCGTGCACGCCGTGACCATAGGAGCGCGGCACCGGAAGTCCTGCAAGGCGTTTCAGCGCGTTGTGCTCGCGCACCCACACGCGGCGCCAGTCGCGGCGCCCCCGGTGGTGCACGAACCGCTTCGCGATGACGAGGCCGTCCTCGAGATACACCTCGCGCAGCGTCCGATAGACCCAGCGACGGCTGAGCAGTTTCCCCCGCACCGGCGGCACCGACCTTGTTCCCATGCGCCGGATGGTAGTAACGGCGCGGCGCGGGTCAAGCGGGGTGATGGAAGGCGCGAGGGCCGGGGCGCGTGTCGAGGGGATGAGGAGGAACCCCCTCGCCCTTCTTTAACTTGCGCCCCCCGCCCCGCTCCTGCATATTCCGCGGCCTTTGTAGCAGTGTGTCCGCCGCGCGGAGGGAGGCTCTTGGGAGCGTCCGCCGCGGGCTTTTTGAGGTACGTCATGGCCAGAGCAGTCCCCCTGAAAAACGTTCGCAACATCGGCATCATGGCCCACATCGATGCCGGCAAGACCACCACGAGCGAGCGCATCCTTTATTATTCCGGCAAGGTGCACAAAATCGGCGAGGTGCACGACGGCGCCACGCAGCTCGACTGGATGGTGCAGGAGCGGGAGCGCGGCATCACGATCACCTCGGCGGCCACGTCGTTCACCTGGCGCGATCACCAGGTCTCCCTGATCGACACCCCGGGCCATGTGGACTTCACGGTCGAAGTCGAACGCTCGCTGCGCGTGCTGGACGGCGCGGTCGCGCTCTACTGCGCGGTCGGCGGCGTCGAACCCCAGTCGGAAACCGTCTGGCGCCAGTCTGAAAAATACGGCGTGCCGAAGATTGCCTTCGTCAACAAGATGGACCGCACCGGCGCGGAATTCTACCGCGTGCTGCAGGAAATGAAGGACCACCTCGAGGCCAATGCGGTCCCGCTGGTGATCCCGATCGGCGCCGAGGAAAATTTCCAGGGCGTTGTGGACCTCGTGAAAATGAAGGCGATCACGTTCGACGAGGCCACCCAGGGCCAGACGATGATCGAGAGCGAGATCCCGGCGGACCTCGCCGAGGACGCGCAGAAGTGGCGGCACAACCTGATTGAGAAGGCCGCCGAGCTCGACGACGCGCTGCTCGAGAAGTACCTCGGCGGCGCCGAGCTCTCGAACGAGGAAGTGATGGCGGCGATCCGCAAGGCGACCATCGCCCGCCGCATCGTCCCGGTGTTCTGCGGGTCCTCCTTTAAGAACAAGGGCGTGCAGCTCATCCTGAACGCCGTGGTGGACTATCTCCCCTCCCCGCTCGACATCCCGCCCGTGATCTGCGCGCAGGAGAAGGAAGCCAACCAGCGCATGGCGGACGACAACGCCCCCTTCGCCGGCATGGCCTTCAAGATCATGTCCGACAAGCACATGGGCAAGCTGACGTACATCCGCATCTACTCCGGCACGCTCAAGCAGGGCGAGGCGGTGTACAACATCACGCGCGACCGCACGCAGCGCGTCGGCCGTCTGCTGCGCATGCACGCGAACAAGCAGGAGCCGCTCGAGCAGGCGTATGCGGGCGAAATCGTCGCGGTCGTCGGCTTCGGCGACACGAAGACGGGCGACACCGTCTGCAATGAAGATCACCCCATCCACCTGATGGCGATCACGTTCCCGGCGCCGGTCGTGTCGATCAGCATCAAGCCGGAGAACCAGGCCGCCAACGAGAAGTTGAGCGAGGCGCTCTACCGCCTGGCGGACGAAGACCCGACCTTTACCGTTGGCTTCGATCCCGAGACGTCCGAGACAATCATCTCGGGCATGGGCGAGTTGCACCTCGAAATCATCGTGGACCGCCTCAAGCGCGAGTTCGGCGTGGCCGCGTCCGTGGGCCGCCCCGAAGTGGCGTACCGCGAGACCTGCACCGCGACGGTCGAGCAGGAAGGCAAATACATCAAGCAGTCCGGCGGTCGCGGCCAATACGGCCACTGCCGGATCCGCCTGGAGCCGAACGCCAAGGGCGCGGGCTTCGAGTTCATCAACGAGATTGTCGGCGGTCGCATCCCGCAGAACTTCATTCCCTCTGTTGAAAAGGGTGTAATAAAGGCCATGCAGGCCGGCCCTTACGCGGGCTATCCGGTGGTCGATGTGAAGGTCGCGCTGTACGACGGCTCGTACCACGACGTCGACTCGAGCGACATCGCGTTCCAGGAAGCCGGCCGCATCGCGTTCAAGGAAGCCTTCCACAAGGCGGCCCCGCAGTTGCTGGAACCGGTCATGGACGTGGAGGTCGTGACGCCCGAGGAATTCATGGGCCCGGTCACCGGGACCATCGCGCAGCGCCGCGGCCGCATCGAGACGATGGAAGCCAAAGGCAACCAGAAGGTCATCAGCGGATTCGTCCCGCTCTCCGAAATGTTCGGCTATGCGAACAACCTGCGCACCCTGACCCAGGGCCGCGCCGGCTTCAGCATGGAATTCGAGCACTACGAGGCCGTGCCCTTCGCGCTGGCCGAGGAAATCCGCAAGAAACGCCTCGAGCAGAACAAGGTCCGCTAAGCAGCCGCCGGACGATTTCCGCTGTAGACGCGCGCGGTGGGTGCGTTATGCTTCACAGCATGACGACCGACCTCTCGCCCGTGGCTGTGCAGATCGCGGTGATCACCGTGGATGCCGCCGTGGGCGAGAAATTCATCTCCACCGTGTGCGGCGCCGACGGGAATACACTGACGGCGGATGGCGAAACCATCCAACTCCGCCTGCTCCTCTACCGTCCGAATCTTGAGGAGGAGATTGCCCGCGGGATCTCCGAGTGCGACGGCGTGGCGCTGCTGGTCGGGAACATCGACGCCCTTTCGCTGGAGAACCTGCGCGCCTCGTACCGCCTCCTGCCGAATGACTATGCGCTGCCCGCCGCCATCCTGATCCTGCGCGAGCAGGGCAAACTCGAATTCAAGATGAGCTGCCCGACCTGCGGACAGAAACTCTGGGTGCGCGACGAGGACCGCGGGCGCAACGGACGCTGCCCGCACTGCAAAAAAACCTTCGTGCTGCCCGCCCAGACCGCGCACCTCAAGAGCGTCCTGATGACGCCGGAGACGATTCCGTTGATCACCGTCCTCGAGGGAAATGTCGGAAGCAACCGGGGTCCCATCGCCTCGCTCGCTGAACGCGCGCGCCGCCATGCCCAGGCCCTGAAAAGCGCCACGATGCGCGTCCAGCTCGCGGATGGCGCCGCCGATGCGCCGCCGTCCGGGGCGTAACGCCCGACCGCACCGCGGCCTTGTTTGTTGAGCTTAAGGGAGCATTTGGACAGGATGAACGGGATATACAGGATTGCAGGGGACCCGTTGTGTCGCGCACAGACGTCTCGCGCTTGGTGAACGTCCGTTCCGACGCAACGCCATCCTGTTCATCCCGTTGATCCTGTCCGCCGATGCTGAACGGCCGACTTTAGATTGAATCAGCGCCGTTCGGTGGTGACTTCAACGGCGAAGAGGCAGATGTCGTCCGCGACGGGTTGCTCGCCGACGAAATGCGTGATCGCGTCCATCACCGCATCAAGCAGTTCGCGCGCGCTCCGGTACACGTTGGCGCGGATCACTTTTTCGAGCCGGGCGAGGCCGAATTCCTCACCGTCCGCGTTGGCCGCCTCATACACGCCGTCGGTGAAGAACACAAACGAGTCGCCGCCCGACAGCCGGACCGTGCCGCCGCCGTATTCCTCGCCCGGGACGAGGCCGAGCGCGGCGCCCTGCGGCTTGGGCATTTCCAAGCGGCTGACGCGGCCCAGCGAGCGGTGCAGGTGGAACGGCGGCGGATGGCCCGCGACGGAATACGTCGCGATGCGCGAGGTGGTGTCCGCGACGAAATACGCGGCCGAGGCGAAAAAGGGCTGCGGCAGCGTCTTGAGCATCGCGCAGAATTCGTTGTTCAGTTCGCGCAGGAAATGCGGCGCGTTGCGTCCGCGGCGCGATTGCTCCGCGATCAACGTGCGCAGGATCGCCACGATCAACGCGCTGCGCGTGCCATGCCCCATCACATCGCCGATAAACACGCCCGCGGTGTCCGTCGCCAGCGGCGTGACGTCAAAAAAGTCGCCGCCCATCGCGAGGGCCGGCTGGTAGCGGTGGTGGAATTCCAGGCGCAGGCGTCCCTCGAGGTGGACCTCGGGGATTTCCGGGTACGGGCGGTTGAGAAAGGCCTGCTGGAACTCGGTCGCCAGCTCCAGATCGCGTGTCACGTCGGAGGAAAGCGTCGAGTGCTGGCGCTCGATGTCCTGCTTCAACTTGGTCAGCCACGACGCCAGCTCGCGCTGGACCTTCGTGGTGCGCCCGCCCGCCCCACCCCGCCCGAACGCGGTGCGAAGCGCCCACACGCCGGCTTCGGCGGATTCCGTCATCGGCCCGAACACGAAACGCGCCGCCAGCATCTGAGCCAGCAGCGCGAGCCCGATGCCCGCGGCGATGCAGACGACCAGCCCGATGCCCGGCACGAGCAGGGCGCTCAGCGGAAGAGCGGCGGCCGGGTCCGCGGGGCGGCGCTCGATGAAGGACAGGATCGAGAAGGCCAGTCCGATGAGAATGACCGGAAGCGTGATGAGAAGAAACGTCCAGAGCTGAAATCGCTTTTGTAACTGGTCGATCATGTGCGAGGCGAGGTTCGCGAGTCGCGGCTCCGCGCGCGCAGGTCCTTTACACCATTGATGATGAGCGTCTCAAGTCGAATTGAATCCTCCAGCGTATTGAAGCGCCCCCAACTGACACGCAGCGCGGCGGGCCGCGGCGCGGCGCCCCACCCCATCTCGCGCAACACATGCGACGGCTCCGCCGATCCGGATGCGCACGCGCTGCCCGACGAGCAGCAGGCGCCATCCATGTCGAGTCGCGCCAGCAGCACGTCCGTGTCCACGCCGTGCACAAGGAACATCGTGGTGTTGGGCAGGCGTTCCACTCCGCGCGCCGCCACCCGCACGTCAGGGAGCGCCGCGCACACGCCGGTTTCCACGCGATCGCGCAGTGCGCGTGCATGGGCGGCGTCCTCCGCGAGTCGCCGTTGCGCAAGCGCCGCCGCCGCGCCGAACCCTGCGAGCGCCGGCACGTTCTCCGTCCCGGCGCGCAGGCCCTGTTCCTGTCCCCCGCCCCGCAGGAGCGCCGCAGGTTTTCGTCCGGCGCCGGCGACCAGGGCGCCCGCGCCCTTCGGGCCGTGCATCTTGTGCGCGCAACACGACAGGAGATCGACACCCCACGCGCGACTGGATACGGGCACGCGCCCCACCGACTGCACGGCGTCGGTGTGAACAAGAATCCCGCGCGCGCGGGCCAGCGCCGCCACATCCGCAATCGGATGCAGCGCGCCGGTCTCGTTGTTGGCCGACATCACGCTGACCAGCGCCGTATCATCCGTGAGCGCCGCGCGCAGCGCGTCCAGATCGAGACGTCCCTCCCGATCGACCGGGATGCGCGTCACCCGGTGGCCCTCCTGCTCCAGCGCGCGCAAGGGTTCCAGGATCGCCGCGTGCTCGACCGCGCTGCACACCCAATGGCGTCGCTCCGGGCGCCATGCCCGCGCGGTGGCGATGGCCATCGCGTTGGCCTCCGTTCCGCCGGAGGTAAAATAGACATGCCCGGGCTCCGCCTCCACCAGCGCCGCCACCTGCTCCCGCGCCCGTGTGAGCGCCAGCGAAGCCGTGCGGGCCGGCGTGTACGGCGATGACGGGTTGTGAAAGTGCGTCTCAAAATACGGTCGCATCGCGGCCCAAACCTCCGGGTCCAGCGGGGACGTCGCATTGTGGTCCGCGTAAATCATCGGGCGTTACTCTATCGGGCCGGCGCGCGCTTGCCCATATCAGCCTCTAACCAGCAGTTAAGAATCGGCGGACGGGATCAACGGGATGTACGGGATGGGATGGTGTCGGAAGATGCGTTCTCCCTGTGAGTGAAGTATATGCACGATACAACCGGCTTCCCTTCAATCCCGTATATCCCGTCAATCCTGTCCCAAAGATCCTTTGGAGATCAGTGTCTGCGCGACGCGCGCTCCACCCAGACCGAGAGGATGGCCACGTCGGCGGGATTTACGCCGCGGATGCGCGACGCCTGGCCCAGAGTTTCGGGTTTGTGCAGCGACAGCTTCTCGCGTGCTTCGATGCGAAGGGCTTGAATGGCGCGATAGTCGATGTCGGCCGGGATCCGCACGGATTCCAGCCGCCGCGCCTGCTCGATTTTGGCCGCTTCTCGCGCGATGTACCCCTCGTATTTGGCCAGGATCTCGAGCTGCTCCGCCGCCTCCGGCGAAAGCGTCCCCTCCGGCGCAACGTCCGCATACCGTCGATCGGGCCGTTTCAACACCTGCCAGCGCGATGCGCCGTCCATAAACGTGCGCCCCAACCGCTCGCGCTCCTCCTCAATCTCCCGGCGAAGCCGGGCCACGGCATCCAACTCCTCGCGACTCACAATTCCTAAAGAGCGGGCCGTTTGCTCCATCCGTAGCGCCGCATTATCCTGCCGGAGCACCAGTCGGAACTCCGCACGCGATGTAAACATGCGGTACGGCTCGTCCACCCCCTTGGTGACCAGGTCGTCAATCATGACCCCGAGGTATGAATCGGTCCGGCTGAACACCACCGGCGTCTCGCCCCTCGCCTTGCGCGCCGCGTTCACGCCCGCTACAAACCCCTGCCCGCCTGCTTCCTCATAGCCCGTCGTCCCATTGATCTGCCCCGCAAGGAAGAGCCCCTCCACCACTTTTGATTCCAGCGTCGCGCTCAATTGGGTCGGATCGCAATAGTCGTATTCGATTGCGTAGCCGGGCTTTGTGAAAACCGCGCGCTCCATTCCGGTTATTGATCTAATCATTTCCAGTTGAACATCTTCCGGAAGGCTGTTCGATGTTCCGTTGGGATAGATCTCAAGCGAGTTCCGCCCCTCGGGCTCTATGAAGATGTGGTGCGCGTCGTGGTGCCCGAACTTCACGATCTTGTCTTCGATGGATGGGCAGTAGCGAACCCCCGTCCCCTCGATCATGCCGCCATACATGGCGCTATCGCCCAAATGCCGGCGGATGATGTCGTGCGTCCGTTCGTTCGTGTGTGTGAGCCAGCACGTCATCTGCCCCCACCCCGGCGACCACGGGCGAAGCGGATCGTCGGATTGTTCCACGTGGAACAGCGGGGAATTTCGGATTTCGGATTTCGGATTTCGGATTTGCAGACCATCGCGCCCGAAGGGCGCACAATCCACAATTCGCAATCCACCATCCGCAATTCCTCCCTGTTCCACGTGGAACATTTCGCGCCACTCGCGGCGGGCGGCCCGCGAAAGGAATGGCGGCGGGTTGTCGCCGTGTTGGATCTCCATTCGGTCGTAGTCCAGGCTGTCTTTATGCAGGCGCGGCGGTGTTCCGGTCTTGAGGCGACCCATGCGCAGGCCCAGCGCCTTGATGGAGTCGCTGAGTGCATAGGCGGCCTTTTCGCCGATGCGGCCGCCGGCCCAGTTGGTTTTTCCGACGTGGATTTTGCCGGACAGGAAGGTTCCGGTGGCCAGCACGACGGTTTTGGCCTCCATGGGCGTCCCGTCCTCCAGCAGGATTCCTGTGACACGTCCGGATTGGACGCGGAGTGCGCCTGCGGCGGCTTCAACGACGTTTAGTTCGCTGGTTTGCTGGATGACGGCTTGGACGCGGCGTGGAAACCATTCCTTGTCGCATTGCAGCCGCGTGGCTTGTACGGCGGGGCCTTTTCGGAGGTTCAGGGTGCGGAACTGGATGCCGGTATAGTCGGCATTTCTCGCCATTTCTCCGCCCAGAGCATCGACTTCCGCCACAATGTGGGACTTTCCGATGCCGCCAATCGACGGATTGCAGGACATTCGTCCAATGGCGTTCCGATCCATGCATACCATGGCCGTCCGGCAACCCATGCGGGCCGCCGCCAGGGCCGCTTCATAGCCAGCGTGTCCACCGCCAATCACAATGACGTCGTAGGTCTGATGCATGGGGAATCTCACCGCGAATTGACGCGAATTTGCGCGAATTGCAACTGATTTCTGATTGGACAGCGTCGGCGTGTGTCAATCGGGTGGTGGTGCGGATTCTCGGCCATGGTGATCGTCATTTGCGAAAATTCGCGTCAATTCGCGGTCGTAAACTCCGCCGGCCTTCGCGGTTCACTTGCCGATGCAGAAGCGGCCAAAGACCGCATCCAGTAGTTGGTCGTGATAGACGCGCCCCGTGATTGCCCCGAGAGCTTCAAGGGCTTCCCGGAGTTGGGCGGCTGCCAGGTCCAGGTGTTCGGTTCCGGATTGATCCATGCGTTCGAGGGCGGTCTGGCTCTGGGTGCGCGCGGCGTCGAGCAGGGCTCGGTGGCGCTCCGAGATTACCGCGTGCTGGGTGGAGTGGGGGACCCCGGCATCCAGTCGCCGCACAAGTTCCGAGCGGAGCTTATCCAATCCTTCACCTGTTATGCATGATGTGTAAATACATCTACTAAAAGTGTTTATGGATATATCTATCTTGTTTGCGACTTGGATTGTTTTGTGGGGGTCGAGGTGGGCCAGCGCGGCTTCGTCCTCGGCGTCAGGGCCGGTGGCTGCGTCATATACATAGATGCAGAGGTCGGCGCTGGCCAATTCGTGGCGGGTGCGCCGGATGCCTTCTTGTTCGATGTCGCACGCGGTTTCGCGAAGGCCGGCCGTATCGACGAGCACGAGGGGATAGCCGCCGATGACGACGGTCTCCTCAATCGTGTCGCGTGTGGTGCCCGGCTGGCTGGAGACGATGGCGCGGTTGCGGCCGAGCAGGGCATTGAGCAGCGTCGATTTGCCGACATTCGGTTTCCCGGCGATGACCACGGTGGCGCCGTCACGCAGGAGGTGGCCTTCGGTCCAGGTAGCGAGCAACTCCCGCAGGGCGGCGAGTACGGCGCGCAGCTCGTCGGCGACCGGGTCGAGGACGTTCCCGGGAATTTCCTGGTCGGAGAAGTCGAGCACGGCCTCCACATTGGAGGCCACGCCGAGCAACCGGTCGTAGATCGCGTTGACGCGCCGGGAGAGGGCGCCTTCGAGTTGCTCCAACGCGGCTGCGGCGGCGCGGTCGGATCGCGCGCGGATGAGGTCGAGCACGGCCTCCGCCTGGGTGAGGTCAAGGCGGCCATTCAGGAACGCGCGTTTCGTGAATTCACCCGGCTCGGCCGCGCGCGCGCCGGCGGCGAGCACGCGTTGCAGGATGCGGCGGGCCACGACCGGGCCGCCATGCCCTTGAAGCTCCACTGTGTCTTCGCGCGTATAGCTGTGCGGCGCGCGCATGATCAGCAGCAACGCCTCGTCGATCGATGCGCCGTCGGCCTCGCGCACATGCCCATGCACGAACGTGCCGCCCGCGCGTCGCGAGGGTGGGGGGGCGGCGCACGCGAACACCGCGTCCGCGATCTCAAAACAGCGCGGACCGGAAACCCGGATGATCGCCACCCCGCCTTCCCCCGGCGCAGTCGCAATCGCGGCAATCGTGTCGAGTTCGGACATGCGGGAAACATAGCGGAAAACGGGAAGACGGAAAACAGGAAGAGGGAAACTCGGCGAATGGAGCTGTGCCGGCCCACGGTGTCGTCGTCTCGAGGATGGCGAACGTCCAGGCGCGGCTTGAACGCCTCCGTCGAACCCTTAGAATCGCGCCATGAATCGGCACCATTTTTGGCGGATCTACGGCGCATGCCTACTGCTTACAAGCGTGGTGATGTTGCTCGTCGTTCAATTTGTGTTTGTTCCGCGATATCGAGTCCAGATGGACGCGTGGTCCGCCGAATGGGCCGCGCGTATGGAGCAAGTCGAAGGTGATGAGGCGATTCTCGAGGTTGCGCGTGAAATGGGGCGGGATCGCAGCCGCCCCGTCAACCCTCTCGCAAATGCCTTTATTTTGTCCGGCGGTATCGTGGTCGGATGGATCATGATTCGACAGGCCCGGCGACGCGGCGAAACGGCTCTCAAGCCGACGCCTGAATTCCGCGCTCGCGAACGGCGGGCGCTTCATCCGTCCCAGCGCTACGAAACGTTTGGACCCCGGCTGGGGGCCGGTTTTCTGGAAGCGTTCTCCCTCGCGCCGGTTTCGGCGCTGATCTCACAGATACAGTTTCCCGGCGAAAGTCCGTGGCGATTGATTTTCGAAGCTGGTGTCGGTTTGTTTTACTCGGCTTTCGCAGCAGCGATGCTGACCATGCGCGGGCAAACCGCGGGGAAGTGGCTCTGCCGTGTTCAGGTTCGCGATGTGGGGGAGGGGCCTCTGCGTCCGTGGCAGGCAATGATTCGCGAGGGTGCTCATTTGCTATTCACGATAGGCGTGCTGCCCTTCCTGTTGATCCGTCAGGCCGCCGGGACGCTGACGCCGGAGGCGGAGTTGATGATTTCGTCTCCGCTCCTAATTTGGGCGCTGCTGGAAATCATCACCATGCTGTCCAATAAGAAGCGGCGCGCGCTTCATGACTATCTGGCCCGCAGCGTGGTTGTGCGCGTGGCGGACTAGACGGAAAACGGGAAGACGGAAAACAGGAAGAGGGAGAATCGGCGCATGGAAAAGTGGGGGCGGCCGGTGTAGTCTTCCCGTGGAGGGCCGCCATGAAATATGCCGTCAGTGTGGAGCAGGGGGAGGGGGGCTCGTATGTGGCGTCGTGCGCGGAGTTGGGGATCAGCACGACGGGGTTGAGCGCGGCGAATGCGCTGGATGCGCTGCGCGATGAAATACGATACCGGCTGGAGCTGTGCCCCTGCACCAGTGTGGGCGACGACTATGTGCAGCTTGTCGGGGGCGACTGATCCGCGCGTTACTTCACGAGGAAGAGGGCCGAAAGCGCGGTGAGCGTCGCGGCCGCGGCGAGCGCGCGGGGCGTGCTGAGCGAGCGGTGCTGCACGACGAACCCGCCCTCCTTGTCCCACGAGGTGATGCCCTGGCGCGTGAGTTTGTTGAACGCCTTGAACAGCGCGAACAGCGTCGCGGGCAGCAGGCCGATGCCGACGCCCCAGATCCACACATTAAACGAACGGACCAGCGCAGGCCCCACGGCGGGTTTGTCGCCTGGCGTATCGGAGAGGTGGATGTGGAACAGCCATTTGCCCGGCGTGGCGCCCCAGGTGGAGAGCAGCGCCGTTTCGACCGGGATGTAGAGCAGCGTCAGCAGCGTGCCGTAGATCGTGTCGGGCACCCGCGTCAACGGCTCATAAAATGCGCGCGCGAACAGATGTACCGCGAGCGCGAACAAGAGGACATCCGCCAGGCGCGCCCAGAGGCGGATCCACGGGCGGATTTGTTTGCCGGTCGGCGCGAAGCCGTCGTCCGGCGTGTCGGCGGACGCGGCGCCGTGTTTCCGCGGGGGCGCAAGTTCGCGGATGTTGCGCGCCTCGGTCCAGTCGCTGATGGTGGGCGTCCACACGAGCGTGCGCGAACTGAGGTGGCGCCGGCGCAGGCGCAGGGCGAGCTGATCTTCGCTGATCGGCCCCTTCTTCACCCCGCGATCCATGTAGTACCACTGCCGCTGCACGGCCATCCCTCCCATGGCTCCGCGGCCCGTTCCCACGCGGACCGAAAAGCGCAGGTCCCGAATGTGCGCGCGAGCGGGCGTCCGTGGCGAGCGCTTTTTTGCCGCGCCACGCCCCGCGGGCCGATGTAAGGTTTGCGCGCGGGAGGCGAACCAACTTCATACACCGCAGGAGATGATCCCCATGCAGAAAAAAACCTTTCCGCCGTTCAGTCTTGAGCGGCTGTTGAAAACCGTGTTTGCGCCGGAGGGCGGCGAGCGCGTGGCGATCCTCATCGACCTCGAAGATCCGCGCGAGATGCAGGAATACCGCTTCCTCAACAACCCCGATTACAGCATCCAGCGCCACGCCCACGATGTGTTTCACCGGGGCATCCGCGCCGGCGTGCTCGGCCTGACGGGCGGCGAAATGTTCGCCTATAAAATCACCGGCGGCAGCAACCTCGATCTCCCGGATCTCGCCATCGATGCCGCGGGCCGGGCGTTGAGCCTCGAAAAAGACATCTATCCGAACTACGACATCATCCTCGCGATCACCACCTACTCCGCGACGGCGCCGCTGACGGCTTTCGCGAAGCAATACGGCTTCCGCGGCGCGACGATGCACGGCATGAACGACATCATCCTGCGCTCCGGCCTGGCCGTTGATTATGACGAAGTGAGCCGCGAGGCCGAGGCGCTGCGCGCGGGCATGACCGGGGCGGATTGGGCCGAACTGGATTTCACCGTGCTGGGCAAAACGTACACGCTGCGCCTCGACCTTGGCGGACAGGAGGCGCAGAAGAGCCACGGCTTGTGCCGTGGAAAACATCCCGATGTCGCGAACCTGCCCGCGGGCGAGGTCTATTGGGTGCCGACCGGCGGCGAGGGGCAGTTCCCGCTCAAATATGAGGAGGACGGGACGCTCGGGTTGATGACGGTGAAGGGCGGCCGCATCGTGAAGGCCGAGCTGTTGAAGGGGAACCCCGCGACCGTCTCGCACCACAACGCGAAGCTCGCGTCGGACCCGGTGACCGGCGAGCTGGGTGAACTGGGACTCGGCACGCAGGAGTTGCCGTGGTCGGGCCGTGACATCCAGGACGAAAAGGTGCTCGGCACCTTCCATGTCGCGACGGGCCGCAGCGATCACCTGGGCGGCCACCTCACGCCCGACAAATTCACCGAGTCGAGCCACGCCACGCACGACGACATCCTCTTCGCGCCGCACAAGACGCCGGAGGTCACGCACTGTGAAATCCGCCTGCACCGCCACGGCGAAACCCTTGTGGTCGCGAAGGACTACCAGCCCAGCGCCTATGCGCGGGAGCTGCTGGAGGCCGCGCGCGCGTCCTGATGCACTCGTACGAATCCGACGCGGCGCTCGCGCAGTATCTCTGGCTCCACTACGGCGAGTCGGAAGCGCGGGTGCCGGAAGCGTTCCGCGCCGCGCTCGGATTTCCCGCGCGGTGCGCCCAATGTGCTGGAGCTGCGGTCGATGACCGCGGGGCGCGATCAGCGATCGCGCCTGCAGGTCGCGCCCTCGACGTCGGCTGCGCCGTGGGCCGTTCCACCTTCGAACTCGCGCGCGGGTGCGCGGGGGTGATCGGCATCGATTTCTCCGCGCGCTTCATCGCTGCCGCGCAGGCGCTGCAGCGCGGCGAAACCCTTTCCTATGTCGTGCCGGACCAGGGCGAGCTCGTGCAGGCGTTGGAGGCCCGCGCGCCGTCGGACGTGGATCGCGCGCGCGTGCGGTTTGAAGTGGGCGATGCGATGGCCCTGCGCGCGGATCTCGGCGCATTCGATGTTGTGCTCGCCGCGAATTTGATCTGCCGGTTGAGTGAGCCGCGCCGATTCCTTGATCGATTGCCCGCGCTCGTGAAGCCCGGCGGTTCGCTGCTGCTCACCACGCCTTCGACGTGGAAACAAATCCACACCCCGCGCCAAAACTGGATCGGCGGCTACGCCGGCGAGCGCGGTCCCGTGCACACGCTCGAAGGGTTGAACGAAATCCTCGCGCCCCACTTCGCGCTGGAATCCCGCACCGACGAACCGCTCCTGATCCCTGAACACGCCCGCAAATACGAATTCATCGTCGCCGAGGCCACGCGCTGGCGGCGGGTGAATCTGTAGACGCGGTCGCTGACCGCGTTTTGGGAACCGCGCTCAGCGAGCGCGGCTACAGCATCCACCACACCACGCCGGCGAGGGCGAGGCGGTACCAGGCGAAGGGGGCGAGGCCGTGGTGGGAGACGAAGTGGATGAAGAACTTGATCGCGGCGAGGGCGGAGAGGAAGGCGACGATGAAACCGGTGAGGAACCAGGGGATCGTGTCGCCGGTCAGCAGCGCGGCGTTTTGCAGCAGGTCGTAGGCGACGGCCAGCACCATGATCGGGACGGCGGCGAAGAACGAATAGCGCGTGGCGGCGGGCAGGCTGAGGCCCAGCATCATGCCGCCGACGATGGTGCTGGTGGAGCGCGACATGCCGGGCCAGAGGGCGAGGCATTGGAAGAGACCGATGCCGAGCGCGATGCGCCACGTCAATCCGTCCAACTCCGCGCCGGCGCGCCCCCGCAACAGGCGGTCCGCCACCAGAATCCACACCGCGCCCGCGGCGAGCGCGGCGGCGACGGTGTCGGGGCTGAACAGGTGCTCCTTAATGTAGCCGTGCGAGAGTTTTCCGGCGATGAGGGCGGGCAGCGAGGTCAACCCGAGCAGCAGGATCCCGTTGTAGCCGCTGAAGCCGCGCCGGTCGGGCGCGCTGAAGAGTTCGGCAAACGTGCGGAAGTACGTCACGACCACGGCGAGGATCGCGCCGAGCTGGATGAACACCTCAAACAGCTTGGCCTCTTCGCTGTCGAATCCGAGCAAATGGCCCGCCAGGATGAGGTGGCCGGTGGACGACACGGGCAGGAACTCCGTGAGCCCCTCGACGACACCCATGATGGCCGCTATGAGGTGTTCGTTCATCAGCGCGCAGCATGAAGAAGCGCGTGCGCGGAATGAAGTGCAAAAGCGGGGTTGGAATTAGGTGGTTGGTAAAGTGCAGTCGCGCATGTTCCAGCGGCTCGCCCTTGCCTCCGGGTGCGCCGCGTTCTACCATCCGTGTCCACGCATGTAGAAGGCGGTACTCCGTGAACTCAACCTTTCAACTTCCCGGCTACGAAATCCTGGGCAAGCTCGGCTCGGGCGGCATGTCCACCGTGTGGAAGGCGCGCCAGCTCTCGCTCGACCGCCTCGTCGCGATCAAGACCCTCGCGCCGGAGTATCTCCCGGACGCCGACGCGCTGCAGCGGTTCCGCATCGAAGCGCAGGCCGCCGCGCGGCTCAATCATCCGGGCATCGTGCAGGTGTACGACGCGGGCGAAATCAACAAGGTCCCCTACATCATCATGGAGTATGTCGATGGCCGCTCGGTCGGCGACATGCTGGCGGACCGTGGCAAATTGCCCGAACAGGTGTCGCTGAAAATCGTCGAGTCCGTCTCCTATGCCCTCGGCTACGCGTGGGACAAGGACTGCATCATCCATTGCGACATCAAGCCGGACAACCTGCTGGTGACGGCGGACGGCGGCGTGAAGGTGGTGGACCTCGGGCTGGCCCGCTTCATCGGGCTGCAGCGGCGCGCGGTGGGCGATCTCATCGTCGGCACGCCGAACTATACCGCGCCGGAACAGTCGGAGGGCGTGCCGGACCTCGACTGCCGCGTGGACATCTATTCGCTTGGCGCGACGCTGTACCACATGGTCACAGGAGTGCTGCCGTTCGGGGGCAGTCCCGGCAGCACGGCGATGGACCGGCATGTGCACGATTTCCTGCCCGACCCGCTCGAACACAACCCGCACCTGTCCGTCGGGACCGCCTGGTTGATCGAAAAGATGATGGTGAAGGATCGCGCGGACCGCCCCGCCTACTGGCGCACGGTGTCCGTCGATGTGCGCGACGTGCTCACTGGCGGCATGCCGAAACCGCCACTCCCGAAACCCGGGAAAAGCACGGTGGCCCGCAGCGGTCGCCGGCTGGCGGTCTCGGAGGAAATCCTCGCGGATCCCGCCGCCCCGTCCGCCACACCCACGCCGGTCGCGCCGGCACCCGCTGCGCCCAAGAAACGGATTGTCGTGTCCTCGGACATCGACGAACACTCGCCGATGCGCCGCCGCCGCGATGGCAGCCTGGCCTCCAAGCTGCTGAAGCTGGCGATCCTCGGCGCGCTCGCGGGCGGCGTGTACGCCTTTTTCCATTCGGGCATGAACGAGCGCTACAACATCCCGCATCCGCGGGAGTGGCCCAAGTTCCTGCAACCCGTGGAGCCAATCGCCCCGGCCCCGACCGATACGTCCGACGCGTCGTCGGCCGACGCCCCGTCGCCGGCAACGCCCTCCGATGCGTGGACGCCGCCGTCGTTTGCGGACGACGATGCGGATGCGGAGAACCGTGCGCGGCCGGTGACGCAAACACCCGTGGACGCGCCGCCCCCGAGCGGCACGGAGGGTGAGACGGTCACCTGGAAGAACGCCGATTTCCTGCGCGGCGCCCGCGCCTTCAACCGGGCGATCGAGATGTACAAGCAGTACCAGGAAACGCGCGAAAATCCCGCCGTGCTCAGCCGCGTCGAGGCGCTGGCCCGCGAGGCGATCCGCTCGTTCGAGGCCTGCAAGAATCTTGCGCCGCCGGACGTGGACATCCCGGGCCACATCAGCAACTGCTTCAAGTTGATCGCGGACGTGCGGCACTCCACGCTGATGGACAATCCGTCCGCGGCCCGCGAGCGCGCATCGGCGACCGCGAGTCGCACGGCGGCGAACGAAGCCGCGCTGCCCGCGCCGCCGTCGTCCGTCGGCGAGCTGCCTTCCGTTGTCGATCTCGCCCGCCGCGCGGCGGAAGTGACCGAAGGGGCGGAAGAGGCGCCCGCCCCCGTGCCTTCTCCCGCCCGTGTCGCCCCAAGCGCCCGCGCTGTGGGCGATGAGTTGCGCACGCTGCTGGGCGCGCAGGGCCTGGCCGATCCAAATGCCGTGCTCTCGGCCGGCACGCCGATCGTGGGCCGTGTCGCCTGCATGATGACCGCCGCCACCGCCGCGCGCGAACTGGGCGCGGGGCCTGGGCTCAAGCGTCCGCTGCTCGCGCCGGGCTTCAGCGGGCTGAACCTGTCCTTCTATGGACTGCGCGGCGACTTCGGCGACGGGTTCGACCTCGCGATGCTCGTCGTCGACGCCACCGACCGGGTGCTGGCCGTGCAGTTCAGCACCGAGCGTCCGCTGCCGCCGCGCCTTGCGCCGGATCGCTACGCGAAGGACTGGAAGGTGCACAACTTCCTCCTCATCCGCACCAAGAGCAAAGACGAATTCCGCGTCGGCCACCAGGTCCAGAAGCGCGACGAGATCATCGTGATCGACACCGAGCTCGTGGAAGCGGAGGGCGCCAAAACGAAGGAGCGGGTGAAGCTGTACCTGCCGCAGGCCCTCGTGAACCAGGTGCTGGCCCGACTGGAGAGCGCCAACTGAAGTGGTGGATCAAACAGAACCGCGCGGTGGGGGCCGTGCTGTTGCTTCTGGCGGCCGGCTGCGAAAAGCGGCCCGCGCCTGCGCCGCCACCGCCGCCCGCTGTCGAGGAATCCGCGCCCGCGCGTGTTGAAACCCTCGCCGATGCCGCCGCGCGCGGCAACCTCGCCACCGTGCGCCGCCTGCTGGCGAATGGCGCGAATCCCGCCGAGCCCGACACGGAGCGCCTCACGCCGCTGCACCACGCCGCGCTTGGCGGCCATGTGTACGTCCTCCAGGCGCTGATCGACGCCGGCGCGCCGGTCGACGCGCAGGACCAATATGGGTTCACCGCGCTGCACTCCGCCGCGCGCGACGGGCACGAAACCGCCGTGCGCTACCTCGTCAGCCGGGGCGCCGACCTTGCGCTGACGGAGCAAAGCGGGAAGACCGCGGAGCAGCTCGCGCGGTTCATCGGCCACGCCGCCATCGCGGACTACCTCGCCTCGCGCGTGGCGCCGCCGCCCGTGGAGGAGCCGGTGGTTGCGGAGGAACCGCCGCCGCCGGTCGTCCTGCTGACCGGCGAAACGTTCCGCGTCTGGTCCAGCCTCTCCGGCGCGCAGGTGCAGGCCGAATTCGTGCAGAGCGTGTTCGACACCGTCACGCTGCGCAAAAACGACGGCGCGCTCGTGCGCATCGCGCTGTCGCAGCTCATCCCGGCGGACCAGACCCTCGTGCGCGAACTGTCCGGCGCCGCCGCCCCCGTACTCAACCGCTCGCGCGCCGGCGCGGCGCGTCCCGCGTTCTCCGAAGCCGACTCGCTCGGCCTGCGCGCCGGGCGCGGCAACGGGTGGGTCGTGCTCGAAAACTGCCAGCTGCTCCGGCGCAGCGGCAACGACGGCGACTCGTTTCATGTGAAGCACGACGGCAAGGAATACATCTTCCGCCTTTACTACGTGGACACGCCCGAAACCAACGATGCCTATCCCGACCGCGTGAAGGACCAGGCCGACTATTTTGGCGTCGAGCCGGACGACGTCATCCGCATCGGCCACGAAGCCGCGCGCTTCACCGAAAAACTGCTGTCGCGCGGCCCCTTCCTCGTCGCCACGCAGTGGGAGGACGCGCGTGGCAACAGCAAATTGCCCCGCCACTACGCCTTCGTCGTCACGCCGGAAGGCGACCTCGACGAATTGCTCATCGCCGAGGGCCTCGTCCGCCTCTATGGGATGAAGGTGGACGGCTCCGCCGCGGGCCGCAAATACAGCGCCCTCAAGAAACTGGAGGAATCCGCGCGCCGCGACCGGCTCGGCGGCTGGGGCCTCAAGAACCGCGCGACGGCGGAAGCGAAATGAGCGCGCCGTGAACATCCTCCTGCTCGCGCCCCAGCCGTTCTACGAAGAGCGCGGAACGCCCATCGCCGTGAAGTGGGTCGCCGAGACCCTCGCGGAAGCCGGGCACGCCGTGGACCTGCTCACGTTTCCCTTCGGACAAGCCATCGACCTGCCCGGCGTGCGCATCGTGCGCGGCGCGCGTCCGCCCGGCGTACACCGCGTCCCCATCGGGTTCTCGCCCCAGAAGGTGGTGTGCGACATCGCGCTCCACCGCGCGGCGCGGCGCCTGTTGCGCGAGAAACGCTACGACGTTGTGCACGCCTGTGAGGAAGCCATCTTCTTCGCGCGGCCCCTCGCGCGGCGCGCCGGTGCGCGGCTCGTGTACGACATGGACTCCTCGATGGCCGACCAGCTCATGGAAAAATGGGGCTGGCTGAAGCTCTTCCGTCCCGTGCTGCAAGGCTGCGAAACCCACGCGATGCGCCACGCCGACCTCGTGCTGCCCGTGTGCCAGGCGCTCGCGGACAAGGTGGACCGGCACGCGCCCGGCACGCGCCGCGTGCTGCTGCACGACATGGCGATGGAGTTCCCGCCCGTGCCCGCGGGCACGGAGGATCTGCGCGCGACGCTCGGCATCCGCGGCCCGCTCGCGCTCTACATCGGCAACCTCGAACACTACCAGGGCATCGATTTGCTGCTCGACGGCTTCGCCGCCGCGAACGCCCCCGACCTGTCGCTCGTGATCATCGGCGGCCGCGACGCGGATGTGGAAAAATACCGCGCGCGTGTGCGCGACGCCGGACTCGCCACCCGCGTCCACCTGCTCGGCCCGCGTCCGCTCAACCGGCTGTCCTACTACCTCGAACAGGGGGACGTGCTGGTCTCGCCGCGCCTGCGCGGTGTGAACACGCCGATGAAGATCTATTCCTACCTGCTCGCTGGACGCGCGATCGTCGCGACGCGGATCGAGTCGCACACGCAGGTGCTCGATGCCACCTGCGCGCGGCTCGTTGAACCCGACCCCGCCGCGCTCGGCGCCGCGCTGCGCGA
>CALKUH010000023.1 GCA_937996795.1 uncultured Verrucomicrobiota bacterium
AAAGCGGCCAGATCACTTGCTACGAAAAGCGGCCACTTCTATTTGCTATCGACACGGTGATCTTCGCGTTTGCTCGGGAATGGTCAAGCTGTCGGCCAGCCGCTACATTGGAGTCCCGATGGACCAACGGATAAAAACAGGCGCGGCTGCGCTGTTGCTGATGGCCGTTGTGCTGTTGGCCTACGGACCCGCGTATCGCGCCGGATTCATCTGGGATGACGATGATTACGTTCACTTAAACGAAACGCTGCGTGAACCGGGCGGTCTCAAGCGGATTTGGATGGAACCCGGAGCGACGCCTCAATACTACCCTGCCACCTTCACGAGTTTTTGGCTGGAGTACCGGATTTGGGGAGCGGCCCCCGCGGGGTACCATGCGGTCAACGTCTTGCTCCATGCGGCGAACGCAGCGCTGTTGTGGCGTCTCCTGCTTGTACTTGGAGTGCCGGGCGCCTGGTGCATCGCGCTTGTCTTTGGTCTGCACCCGGTCCATGTCGAATCCGTAGCGTGGATTACGGAACGCAAGAACACGCTCTCGGGATTCTTTTATCTGCTGGCCGCATTGAGCTACCTGCGTTTTCGTCCGCCGGTGATCTCATCCGGCCCGGCGGGATTTCGGCACTACGGAGTTGCGCTCGCATTCTTCGTGCTCGCCTTGTTAAGCAAAACTACGGCGTGCAGCCTGCCTGCGGCGCTTCTTCTGCTTGCGTGGTGGAAGCGCGGGCGGCTGGCTTGGTGCGATGTGGCGCCGATGCTGCCGCTGTTCGCGATCGGCGCGAGCCTTGCGGCGATGACGGTGTACATGGAATCCACCCATGTGCGGGCGAGCGGCGCGGAGTGGGAACTGGGTGCGTTTACGCGGCTGCTCATCGCCGTGCGCGGACTTTGGTTCTACGCATGTAAACTGGCTTGGCCTGCGGATCTTGTGTTTATCTACCCGCGATTGGTTCCGGATCCCTCCCGCGCGCTGGATTGGATCCCTGTGCTGGCCGCTCTCCTGCTGGGCGCGGTCCTGTGGATTTGGCGCCGACAGCTGGGGCGGGGCGTTTTCACCGCCCTGTTTTTTTATGCGGGCACGCTGTTCCCTGCGCTCGGCTTCATCAACATTTATCCGATGCGGTACTCGTTTGTTGCGGATCACTACGTCTATCTGGCCAGCATCGGGCTGCTCTCGCTTGCGGGCGCCGGTCTCGCCGCTTTGTTGCGCCGGGCGGCGACGCCGGCCCGCGTGACGCTTCCGGCCCTTGCGCTTCTGTCGTCCCTGCTGGGTCTGGCGACGTGGCGGCAGACCCTGATGTACCGCGATCTCGAAACCCTCTGGACCACAACGATCGCGCACAATCCCTCCGCGTGGATGGCGCACAACAATCTGGGCCTGCTGCGGCACCAAGCGGGACGACTTGAAGAAGCGGAACGACTGTATCGCGATGCATATGCGCTCAACCCGTCGGCTCCGGAAGTGCTGACCAACTTGGGCAACATCGAAGCAGAACGAAAAGCCTGGGAGGCCGCGGAGCAGTGGCATCGACAGGCTCTAGCCGTCCGGCAGGATTTTGCGCCAGGTTGGTACAACCTCGGAAACGTGATGATGGAACAGGGTCGTTTGCGCGAGGCGGCTGACTCCTACCGACGTGCGTTGGCGATCAAGCCTCGCTATCCGGAAGCGCTCGCCAATCTGGCCAAAACCCAGGCGCAACAGGGCCAGTTCACCTACGCACTCGACCTGTACCGCCGTTCCCTTGCCATCGACCCGATGGATGTTTCCACCTGGGGTAATCTCGCATTCGTCTATCTCCGGATGGGCCAGCCTTCGGAGGCGGTGCGCGCCGCCTCGCGAGCGCTCGATCTCGACCCGCGCCATGTGCCCGCGCTGCATCATCGCGCCCTCGCGCAGCAGGCGCTGGGGCGCCTGACCGATGCCGGACGCGACTTCAAGGCGGCGATGGACGCCTCGACGCCCGGCGTTGCCCTGCTCAACGATTACGGCGTGTTTCTGCTGCAAACCGCCGACTTCGCCGCCGCGGAAGACCACTTCCGGCAGGCCCTGCAGTGGGCGCCGGATGAACTGCCGTTGCGATATGGGCTGGGCGCTTCCCTGGCGGGGCGGCGCAAAAAAGCAGAGGCTCTGGAGGTCTTCCGGCACGTGCTTGCCGTTCACTCTAATCATATCGCGGCACTCAACAGCGCAGCGTGGCTCCTCGCCACCGATGATACATCAACCCTCGCCGAGGGAGAGGTCGCGCGATTGTGGGCACAGCGTGCGGTGGAGCTGTCCGACCGTCGCGAGCCCAGCACGTGGAGCACGCTGGCCGCCGCCCATGCGCGATGCGGGGACTATGCGAACGCGATCCGTGCGCTGGACGAAGCAACAGCCCTCGTCGCCGCTCGCGGCGACGAGGGCCGCGTGGATGTCATGAAGCGGCGCCGCCAGCGCCTGGAACAGCGGTTGCCAATCCTTGAGTAGTATGCGGACCGCCGCGGTGGCGAAAACGTGGATGAAAAATCGGGCATCCGAAACGGATGCCCGATCAGCAGTCGCAAGAATGAAACATCATACGCCGCGTTTGCGGCGATAGCAGAAGGCCATCAGGCCCAAGCCCAACAACGCAACGCTTGTCGGTTCGGGCACGATCGTTCCGTAAACCGCCAGATCCGTTCCCGTACCGCCGAAGTTTGCATTGCCGGCTGTCGATGAGGCGTTGTAACCGTAGAGTCGATAGGTTTCTGTAGCCGATAGCGGACCAGAAAGGTTGATGACGAAATTGCTGGTCGTGGTGCCGGAGTTGATGAGTGTCGCAAGCGAAGACGCATAGCTGTCGGCGCTGGAACGCAATTCATACGTGGACGGAGCCGTCGCGCCCGTGCGACGCACATTCATCACGATGCTCGTTACGGAGAACTGAAATCCAGCGTCCGCAGCCAGGTTCCATTCGAAATAATCGTCGGCATCAAGGCTCGTGCCCGTCGTCCAGTTGTTGGCCGAGTATCCACCCGTGTTTGAAGCGGCCGTGAGGCCCGAACCGCGGGAAACCAGCATTAAGCTCGTGTCCACCATGTCTAAGGCCGCAACATTTGATGTGACCGAACCTGCAGTGACGCCAGACAGACCGGCGAAATCCCAGCTAACCAGCAAGTCGGCGCGCGCCCCCTGCATGCTTGCAACAACGGCCAACACCGCGATGATTTTCTTCATGGTTCGCTCCCCATCCGCCATTCAGTTGGTTATAGAATACCCCTGCGCCAAAATCGGGCAAGGCGGAAACGATGCAAAAAATGCTACAAAAATGTTGGTTGATGGTTAGGGTGTCCGCATGAGCGCTTGGACCGTCAGTCCGGAAACATCGAATGAACTGCAGCGCCGAATGGCGGAGTTGGGAATCCGCGAGGCGGATTTGGTCGAGAAGTTTGTCCGCAGCTCGGGGCCGGGTGGGCAGAAGGTGAACAAGACGTCGTCCTGCGTCCAGCTCCTGCACAAGCCGTCGGGCATTGAGGTGAAGTGCCAGCGGGAACGTTCGCAGGCGATGAACCGGTTTTTTGCGCGGCGCGAGTTGTGCGACCGGCTGGAGGAGCGGGTCAAGGGCGCGGCGAGCGCGCGCCAGCAGGAAATCGAGAGGATCCGGCGCCGCAAGCGCCAGAAGTCCCGCCGGCAGAAGCTGCGCATGGTCGCCGACAAACGCCACCGCGGCGGAATCAAGTCCCTGCGCGCGCGGCCGGGCGACGAGTAACCGCCGCCTTTTTTCGTGTTTTTCCCGCCGTTCGTGGTTTCATCCTCCCCGTGAATCCCCTGTCAAACATCCGCGTGGTGCTGGTGCGGCCGATCTACGGCGGCAACCTGGG
The DNA here is from genome assembly GCA_937996795.1 of uncultured Verrucomicrobiota bacterium. Taxonomy (GTDB): domain Bacteria; phylum Verrucomicrobiota; class Kiritimatiellia; order CAIVKH01; family CAIVKH01; genus JAMLJG01. The sequence goes on from CALKUH010000023.1 coordinate 3,838, forward strand.
CGCGATCTGTCGCGCGATGAAAAACATGGGGCTTTCGCGGCTGGTGCTCGTGAACCCGCACCCGGACCTCGACATTCAGGAGGCGCAAAAATATGCGCTGCATGCGGACGACATCCTGTTCGCGCGCGAGCAGGCGGCGTCCGTCGCGGAGGCGGTGGGCGATTGCGCCGTGGTCGCGGCGACGACGGGGCTGAAGGGGCTGTATCGCAGCCACACGAAGACGCCGCGCGAACTGGCGCCGCGGCTGCTGGAGTCGGCGCAGCAACACCCCGTTGCCCTGGTGTTCGGGCCGGAAAACCACGGGCTGTCGAACGACGAAATGCAGTACGCGACGCATCTGGTGACCATTCCCAGCACGCCGGCCTATTCCTCGCTCAACCTTGCGCAGGCGGTGATGCTGTGCGCCTACGAGCTCTATCTCGCCTCGCAGCAATATGAGCCGCCGAAGGAGTTTCATCCCGAGGCGCCGGTGGTGATGCGCGAACGGCTGTTCCAGCTCTGGCGCGAGATGCTGCTCGACATCAAGTTCTGCGACGAGGTGAAGATCGACCACATGATGATGGGCTTCCGCCGGATCTTCGGGCGGGGCTACCTCAGCGAGGCGGACGTGAACATCCTGATGGGCCTCGCCCGCCAGGCCTCGTGGTGCGCGGAGCGGGGACGGGACACGGGCACAGTGGCACAAAAGGACAACGTGCCCGGAAGGTCCCCCGACCCCTGACCCCCGAACCCTTTTTCACCACGTCCCGTTCAGGGACCAATCGAAGCTGGTGAATTCGAGGTTGATGCTGGCTTGCGATTTGATCGTGAGCCGGAGCAGGTCGGGCATGGAGGGCAGCAGCGATTTGATGAGCCCGGCGTCGTCATCCGCGAAATCGGCGCGGTGCCGTTCGAAGAGACCGCCAAGCCGCAGGGTCTTGTTCTCCGCGTTCCACGCGCAATAGCGCGGGTCGGCCATCAGCCGGCGCGCCTGGTCCTCGAACTGACGTTCCAGCGCGACGCCGGTATACGGCTCGTTCCGCAGCGGCGGGCTGCCGCGCGCACCGCGGACCAGCGCGACGTAGATCCGCGGGTCGGTGAATCGGCCGCGCAGATAGTCCTGTTCCAGTTGTTCGAGGCTGACGCCGGTGCGGTCGATGACCCAACCGGTCTGCCGCCAGCCGCGCGAGGCGGGCAGGTCCGACACGGAGCGCAGGCCCGGGTTTTCGAGGATCATTTTTACGGTGCACGCGTTGTAGGCGTTCACGAGCAACGCAAGTTGTTCGTGGCGCGTCAGCTCGTCGAGCGTCGCGTTGCCGACGTCCACGAGATAAGCGTTGAGTTCCGCCTCGCGCCGTTTCAGCAGCGCATAATCGACCGCGCCGTCCGGTTTCACCGCGTCGGCCAGCATGCGCCCCCACGCGGCGTGATCGAACGAGCGCCCGCGTGTGTCGGGCCCCAGCGCCTTGCGCGCCAGCGCGCGCGGCGGCAGTTCGCGCGCGAGGTCGCTGTTGAGCACCACCGGTTTCGGTTGCGCGCAGCCCAGGAGGAGGGCGGCCATGAAGACCCACGAAGGTGCACGAAGGAAATTCAGGAGGCGCGCCGGGGTCTGGGTGTCCATGAGTGTCAATTCGCGATGGGTATGCTTCAGGGGAGATTTTGGAGCAAGGTCCTGGTGGGGAAGTTGCGGCCGGGGCATTCGGTGGGCTTCGTGTTGATCTGGCGGTGGGTGCGCACCGCTGTCGCGCTGTTTTTCGTGCGCTGCATCAGGTAGCCCGTGAGCGCATAGAGGCTGCGCATCTGTTCCGCGGTCGGACGGCTTTTTTCAAAATTGCCGACCAGGCAGATGCCGATGGCGACATCGTTCAGCCGTTCGCTCGCGAGGTGGCCGCCGGAGAGCTGGTGGCGCCAGCGCCGGCCGATTTCGATCTGGCCGTTCGGCGTGCCGCGCCCGTTGCCGATCACGAAGTGATAGGCGAGCCCGTTTTCCATCCGCCGCTTGTGCCGGTGATAGTGGTCCATGCCCGCGGCGCTGCCATTCGGCGTCGCGCTGTGGTGGACGACGATGAATTTCCAACGCCCCGCGCGGACCGGGATCGTGTCCAGCTGGCGCTTGAGCGCGGCGGGCAGGGGATGGCGCGCGACGGCGGGCGGCGGGTCCCTGCCGTCGAGCGGGATCTCGAGGACCTGCCCGACGCGCAGCTTGCCGGGGTCGGCGAGATTGTTCAGGACGGCGAGCGTGACGGCGCTGACCCCGTGGTCGCGCGCGATGGTGCCGAGCGAATCGCCGTCCTCCACCGTGTAGCGCTTGCGGACGGGCGCGCCGGGCGCGGGGATTTTGAGGACCTGGCCCGGCCGCAGCAGCTCCGGCCGCTCGATGTCGTTTTCCGCGATCAGCGCGGCGAGCCGCACCTGGTGGCGCTGGGCGATGCGGTCGAGCGACTCGCCCGCGCGCACAACGTGGGTGGTCTGCGCCCCCGCGTCCACGGCGAACAGGATCGCGACGCCCGCCGCGCACAGGCTGTGCCGCAGCGCCCGCATCAGGAGGCCTCCGCGCCCCGGTCCCCGGGATCGCGCGTCCCGGCATAGAGTTCGAATTCGATCAGGCGCGCCTCAAGGTTCGCGTTGTAGAGGATAATGCGCCGCTTGCTGTGCAGCCGGATCTTCTTCGAGAGCGGCTGGCTCGCGGTGAACACATAGCCCGTGTAGCCGGTGCATTTCTGCTTAAAGAAATCGCCGATCCGCGTGTACACCGGCTCCAGTTGCGCCGCGTCGCCGAGGCGTTCGCCGTATTCAGGGTTCATCAGGATGACGCCCGGCGGCGGGGGCAGCGGGGTCTCCGCGAAATCGCAGGTGTGGAACGCGATATCGTCGGCGACGCCGGCCCGCTCCGCGTTCGCCTGCGCGGCTTCGATCGCGCGGGGGCTGATGTCCGACGCGACGAGCGGGGCGCCCTCGCGCGGCTTCTCGCCCGCCTCGGCGGCGCGCTTGAGTTTTTTCCACTCCTCCTCGCGATAGCCCTTCACATGCATGAAACCGAAGTTCTTGCGCAGCCACCCCGGCGCGCGGTTGCGCGCGATCAGCGCCGCTTCGATGGCGAGCGTGCCGCTGCCGCACATCGGGTTGACGAACGCCGAGCGCCCGCGCCACGGCGTGGCCAGCACGCAGGCCGCCGCGAGGCTCTCCTGCATCGGCGCGGGGCCGGGCTGCAGGCGATAGCCCCGGCGCGCGAGCGGTTCACCCGAGGTGTCGATGCACACCGTGGCCTCGGCCTCCACCCAGTGCAGATGCAGGACCGTGTGGTCGCGGTTGCCGCCGGAATCGGGCCGTCGCCCGCAGGCCTGCACCATGCGATCCGCAATGGCGTCCTTCATCCGCAGCGCGGCGAAGCGCGCGTCCCGCACGCCGGGCACGTCCACGCCGGTGGTGATGGAGAAGTAGCCGTCCGGATGCAGCACCTCCTCCCACGGTTGCTGCACCAGTTCGCGGTGCAGCTCATCCGGGGTGCGGGCCTGGAGGCGCAGGACCGGCATCAGCACGCGCTGCGCCGAACGCAGCCACAGGTTGAGGCGCATGGCGTCCGTCAGCGTTCCGGTGACGACGCACGCGGTGTCCTCCAGCGGGCGCGCGGTGAAGCCGAGCGCGGACAGTTCGCCGGCGAGCATGGGGGCCGCGCCGCGGCCGCAGGTGAGGATCAGGTCGCCGGGTTGGGTGAGGGTTCGCATAAAAATAATGGTTTGCCTGAGGGTGCGGTCCTTGCGTGGGCGGAAGTCATATCATACAACAGCCCTTTTGTTGGGAAGAAAGATCATCCTATGGAATGGTTCATCCAGTTGTTCACCGGCCACTCGGCCGCCCACACGGTCATCGTGCTCAGCCTGGTCATCGCGCTGGGCGTGGCGATCGGCCACATCCGGATCGCCGGCGTAAGCCTGGGCATCGCCGGCGTCCTGTTCTCGGGGTTGCTGTTCGGCCACCTCCGGATGACGGCGCACGACGAAATTCTCGAGTTCGTCCGGGAATTCGGGTTGATCCTGTTCGTCTATACCATCGGCATGCAGGTCGGTCCCGGCTTCTTCGCCTCGTTCCGCCGGCAGGGCTTGAAGCTGAATGCGCTGGCCGCCGCCGTGGTCCTGCTCGGCGTCGCGGTCGCGGTGTCGATGCACTTCCTGCTGGACCTGCCCGTCGCGGTGCTCGTCGGCCTGTTGTCCGGCGCCGTCACCAACACGCCCGGCCTCGGCGCGGCGACGCAGGCGCTGCACGAACGCATGGCCGGGTCGCCCGATCTTGCGCTGCCGGGCATGGCGTACGCCGTGGCCTATCCCTTCGGCATCCTCGGCATCATCCTCACGATGCTGCTCATCCGCCACCTGTTCCGCATCAAGCCCGAGGTGGAGGCGCAGGAATTCGACCGGCAGCAGGGCGGACTCGTCCAGCCGCCGCGCAACTACAACCTGCAGATCACGAACCCCAAGCTCACGGGCGTCGAGGTGCGGCGCCTCGCCGGCCTCGTGCAGGCGGATTTCGTCATCTCGCGCCTGATGCGCCAGGACCGCGTGCTGATTCCATCCGCGGATACCGCGCTGCAGGCGGGCGACGTGGTGCACGTGGTATGCACGCAGGAAAATGCCGAGAAGCTGGCGCTCGTGGTGGGCGACATCAGTCCGGTGGACGTCCGCGCGGTGCCCAGCTCGTTCACTGTGCGCAACATCCTCATCACGCAGAACAATGCCGTCGGCAAAAGCATCCGCGATCTCGACCTGATGACCCGCTACGGCGTCGCCATCACGCGCATCAACCGCTCGGGCAACGACCTGCTGGCCAAGGCCGGGCTGGAGTTGCAGTTCGGCGACCGCGTGACCGTGGTCGGCGAGGAGTCGGCCCTGAAGAAGGTCGCCGTCGAGCTGGGCGATTCAATCAAACAGCTCAACCATCCGAACATCCTGCCGGTCTTCATCGGCATCATCATTGGCGTCATCGTCGGCAGCATCCCGTTCGACGTTCCCGGCGTGCCCGCGCCGGTGAAGCTGGGTCTCGCCGGCGGACCGCTGCTCGTGTCGATCCTGCTCAGCCGCATCGGCCGCATCGGCCCGGTCGTGTGGTACCTGCCGCTCAGCGCGAACCTCGTGCTGCGCGAAGTCGGCATCACCCTCTTCCTCGCCTGTGTCGGCTTGAAATCCGGCGTGCGCTTCTATGAAACCCTGGTCGGCGGCGACGGGCTCTACTGGATGGCGCTCGGCGCGATCATCACCGCCGTCCCCCTGGTGGCCGTCGCCCTCGTGGCCCGCCTGGTGTACAAACTGAACTACCTGTCGCTCTGCGGCCTTCTCGCCGGCAGCATGACCGACCCGCCCGCCCTCGGCTTCGCCAACCAGATCACCTCCTCCGACGCCCCCGCCATCACCTACGCCAGCGTCTACGCCATGACCATGTTCCTCCGCATCCTCACCGCCCAGGCGATCGTGCTGTTGCTCCTGTAATTCGTCCCCGTCCCCGTCGTCGATCCGATCTTCTTCGAGGGCGAGGACGACAACGGGGACGAGGACGATTGAGCAGATGGAGAAAAAAGCGGGCCCCGTTTTACGTCCGGGGCCCAAAGACAGCTTTCCTCTTTCGAGTAAGGCTCACACGCAAACCGAAGTTTGCATTTGCTGTGAAATGCGGAAACAACGGTCGCTCAGATACATTGGCAAATATAATGTTCTTTGGCACACTGGACGTCAAGGAGCGTTTGTCATGGCGAAGATGCGCACACTCGGTCTGGATATCGGGTCAAACTCGATTGGTTGGGCACTGATTGATGAATTGGACGGGAAACCCGTAGGCCTTGCTGGAATGGGCGTTCGAATTTTCGAGGAGGGGGCCAATCTGGACGCCAAAAGCGGGAAAACGGAGTCCCGCAATGTGAAGCGCCGCGAAGCCCGATTGCGGCGTCGGCAGGTCGCGCGACATGCGTTGCGAAAGCGCCGTGTGCAGCGCGTGCTCAGTCGCGCCGGCCTTTTGCCCTCCAGTTCACCAAATCACGACGACCTGGCCTGGAAGCCTCTGCTGGATCAAGACCCTTACGTTCTGCGCGCCAAGGCGCTAAATCAAAAGTTGGCACCCATGGAGCTCGGGCGCGTCTTTTATCACCTCGCAGAGCGAAGGGGTTTTCAGACGAACCGGAAAAAACCGGCGACCAAAGAAGAACATGGCGTTGTAAAGGACGGCATTAACAAGTTGAGCGCTGAGATGCAGGCGAGCGGGGCGCAAACCCTTGGCGAATACTTCAGCCGACTCAATCCTCACGAAATTCGTATCCGGACCCATTACACGCGAAGAGAGTGGTACAAGGAGGAGTTCGACAAAATTTGGAATCGGCAGCGCGCGTACCATCCCGCCGCATTAACGGAAGGCCTTCGCGCGGAACTGCATCACGAACTCTTTCACCAGCGACCGCTCTTGATTCGTGCAGGCATGCTTGGGCATTGCGAGCTGGAGCCCCAGAAGCGGCGCGCACCCATGGCGCTTCTGGATGCACAGGAGTTTCGGATTCTACAGGAACTGAACAATCTGCGCATTGATGATGAAACGCCGGAAGGCAGACTTCTTACCCCGGAACAGCGGCAGGCCGTGCTCGATCTTCAGCAACGCGAAGCCAAAGTCACCTTCGCCAAAATTCGCAAAATCGACGGACTGAAAAAGGCGAAATTCAATCTGGAGCGCGGCGAGCGCAAGGACATCTCGGGAAATCGAACATCCGCCATGCTGCGCGGAGCCATTGGCACCCAGTGGGACGAGTTGGATCGGCTATCGCGCGAAAGGCTGGTCAACGATCTCTTGAGCATCCATAACGAGGACGACCTGTGCAGGCGGCTTTCGGAGCATTGGGGTTTTGATGATGCCGCCGTGCAACTCTTGTCGGAGGTCGCTCTGGAGGATGATTACGCATCGCTCTCGTCATCTGCGATTCGGAAGCTTCTGCCGCATATGCGAGCTGGGAAAACGTACAGGGAGGCCATAGACGCGGTGCCGTGGGAAACCAAGCCGCTTGCACAGGAGTCGCTGCTTCCGCCGCTGGAGAATTTGCGGAACCCAATTGTACAGCGCGCACTTGCCGAAATGCGGCGTGTGGTGAATGCACTCATTGCCCGATATGGCCGCCCGGATCGCATTCGCGTCGAACTGGCCCGCGAGCTGAAATTGAACAAGGAGGATCGGGCGGAACACATCCGGAACATGCGGGAGCGTGAAGCGGAGCGGGAAAAAGCGAGGAATGAGCTGATCGCCGAGGGATTGCCGGAGCCCAAGGCCCGGGATATTGAGAAATGGCTCCTTTGCAAGGAGTGCGGCGGGCGGTGCCCGTACACGGGGAAACCGGTTGGTTTCCATGAGTTGTTTCGCACGAACGAATTCGATGTGGAACACATTCTGCCGTTCAGCCGATCTTTTGACGACTCGTTTGCAAATAAGACCATTTGCCATGTGCGGGCCAATCGAATTGAAAAACGGAACCAGACCCCGTTTGAGGTTTATGGCGCAACCGCGGAATGGGCTGCGATTCTGGATCGCGTGCGCAAATTCACGGGCTCATTCGCCGCGTCGAAGCTAAGGCGTTTCGAGCTGGAGGATTTGGATGCTGACGCTGATTTTCTCGGAAAATTTACCGAACGACAGCTCAACGACACCAAGTATGCAGCGGTAAAGGCAGCCAAGTACCTCCGAGTTCTTTACCCCGAGGACGAGCGCCTGTCCGCCGTGCGGGTTACTTCGGGCCGAGTGACCGCGTATTTGAGAAACGCGTGGGACCTCAATCGCATTTTGAGCGATGGTCCCAGAAAATCGAGAGACGATCACCGTCATCATGCGGTGGACGCGCTTTGTGTCGCCCTAACGGACGAGGGTGTGATTCATCAGTTGTCCTTGGAGTCGGCGCGGTGGGCTCAACAAGGACGGCGTGTCGGGAGCTTCCGCGGGGTGCCTCCGCCGTGGGCCGCCTTCTATGCAGATGCGGAAAAAGCAGTCCGCGGAATTGTCGTATCGCATCGGGTAAGCCGTAAGGTTCAGGGGCAACTCCATCAAGAAACACACTACGGCATCATTCGTGACCCGCACGCAGCCAAAACCAAGGATGGCTCATCTGTCGCCGTGTTGCGTGTCAGGCTGGAGGAGCTCAGCGTCAAGGATGTTGCGCTCATCGTGGATGCGGGCGTGCGGCGCGCCGTTGAGGCCAAGCTGAAAGGCGGGGACCCGAAGAAGGTATTTAAGGGCGGGCAGAATTTGCCCGTGCTTCAGACCAAACAGGGGCGAACAATCCCCATCAAGCGGGTGCGGATCAAGTACGGCAAGCTCGATTTGCTGAAACTGTCTCCCGATCGAAATGTCATGGCGGGCAGCAATCATCATCTTGCGATCTATGCGGGAACAAAAAACGGAAAAGACATTTGGACCGGCGAGGTCGTCAGCCTTTTTGATGCGCGTCAGCGTGTGCAAGCCGGGGTGCCCGTCGTGCGGAAGCAAGACGACAAGGGCAACCCTCTTGTGATGAGCTTGGTTCAGGGGGATACGGTTGAGTTGTCGTGGAATGGCAGCAAGGGTTTCGCAAAAGTTATGGGTCTTTCAGAGAATGACTACACCTTCCGATGGATCACAGATGCACGCAAGAAGGCAGATTTGGGGGCGTCGCTAATCCGCATCAGAAGCATGAACGCTTTGCGAGATTGCGGATTGCAGAAACTGAGCGTTGATGCCCTCGGCGCATTTCATTGCACACGTGACTAACCGCATCCTTGATTTCAGCGACGGCGGGGCCTTCCTGCGTGTCGAGAACCAGCAGTTGGTTGTCGAGCGCAAGGAGCAAGCGGTTCGGACTATTCCTCTCGAGGATATTGCGGTACTGGTCGCTGGAACGACATGGTTGACGCTAACTCAATCCGTTCTCTCTGAATTAGCTGCGCGTGGGGCTGTTGTTGTCGTTTCAGACAGCCGGAATCTACCCGTGGCCATGAGTCTGCCGCTGTTCGGCCACAGCCTTCAGGCGCAGAAGCTCGCAACTCAATGTTCCGCGCGCCCGCCAAGGATCAAGCAGCTATGGAAGCAGTTGGTGGTGGCGAAAATCCGCTCACAGGCGGCCGCGCTCCGCGCCCTGCACAGCGATGACGGCGGCGTGGAGATGCTGACACAGCGGGTAAGGTCCGGGGATCCCGGAAATGTTGAGGCGCAGGCGGCCCGACGTTATTGGCCTCTGTTGTTTCGCGATCCATCGTTCCGGCGCACGCCGGGAGAGGGTACGCCACCCAACCACTTGCTTGACTATGGATATGCCGTGCTTCGAGCGATCATCGCCCGAGCAATTTGTGGCACGGGTTTGCACCCGACGCTCGGCCTGCATCATCACGAGCGGGACAATAGTTTTGCGTTGGCCGACGATCTGATGGAGCCTTATCGCCCCCTTGTTGATCACGCCGTCGCAACCCTTTGTCGCGAAGGTTTGGGGCAGGCGCCGCTCAATCGAACAACGAAAGGGCGCCTGTTGAATCCGCTCCTCAATCGTTACGTCCTGGCCGGAGAGGAAAGAACGCTGTTTGATTTGGCGGGGATGCTTTCGGCATCGGTCTTGCGTTCGCTGCAAGGCGAAGCGGAATCCCTGCCGCTGCCGGAATTGTTCCGTGCATGATATCATCCCCGCTAAAAGGCATGTGGCTCGTTGCGCTATTTGATCTGCCGGTGGTGACGCCCAAGGATCGCCGGCATTACGCGCGCTTCCGAAAAGCACTCTTGAAAGACGGATTTATCATGCTTCAGTATTCCGTTTACGCGCGCTATTGCGCGAGTGAAGAGGGCAGCGAAACGCATCGAAAGCGAGTCCGGGAATCTTGCCCGGACGAAGGCGAGGTGCGACTGCTGGCCGTTACCGATCATCAGTACGCCAAGATGGAGGTCTATGTCGGTGCAAAACGTGAGCCAACGGAACAGCCGCCCGTGCAACTTGAGTTTTTTTGAGTTCCGCGCAAAAGCGAAGGCCTTGGAACTCAATGAGTTCCAAGGCCTCCAATGTATCTGAGCGACCGGTTCCCGCCAATCACAGCTCTGGATCAGGGGTCTTATACTTTGCGCGAATGTATCTGAGCGACCGGTTCCCGCCAATCACAGCTCCGCTGGCACTGAATCCTATTGGGGTTCAAATGTATCTGAGCGACCGGTTCCCGCCAATCACAGCGGAAACTATTGCGACAACTACAACATGCGGAATGTATCTGAGCGACCGGTTCCCGCCAATCACAGCCCGCCTTCCACGCTGCCGAGTTGATCGGCAATGTATCTGAGCGACCGGTTCCCGCCAATCACAGCTCAATGGGCGTGATGAGGCGGTCATCGTGAATGTATCTGAGCGACCGGTTCCCGCCAATCACAGCACTTCGTCTATCGCGTCGGCATTGTCGAATAATGTATCTGAGCGACCGGTTCCCGCCAATCACAGCAGACCTTGCTTGATTCCGAAATCGAACAAGAATGTATCTGAGCGACCGGTTCCCGCCAATCACAGCTTCAACTACAACGGCGAGATTCATCTCGTCAATGTATCTGAGCGACCGGTTCCCGCCAATCACAGCGCGTGTGGGAGATTGCCAAGCCGCGCCAGTAATGTATCTGAGCGACCGGTTCCCGCCAATCACAGCACTGCTGTTGAGCGATTGTCGCACGCTTCTAATGTATCTGAGCGACCGGTTCCCGCCAATCACAGCCGATGGTGTCAAAGATTTGCGCGAAGTATCAATGTATCTGAGCGACCGGTTCCCGCCAATCACAGCCAAGGCCAGCATCGCGGCATGCTTGGGTGCAATGTATCTGAGCGACCGGTTCCCGCCAATCACAGCGTCATACACCTTCACCAACTCGGCGCGGGCAATGTATCTGAGCGACCGGTTCCCGCCAATCACAGCGAGGCGCACGCGCACCTTCTGCTCGTGACGAATGTATCTGAGCGACCGGTTCCCGCCAATCACAGCTTTATTTGGTGAGGCATGAATGAGCTGGCAAATGTATCTGAGCGACCGGTTCCCGCCAATCACAGCAATGGCACGCGGCATTGCTTGAAGGGCTTTAATGTATCTGAGCGACCGGTTCCCGCCAATCACAGCTCGTTGCCGTACACGCCCATCACCACGGTTAATGTATCTGAGCGACCGGTTCCCGCCAATCACAGCAGAAGGGATGTCAGTTTCTGAGCGGTGACTAATGTATCTGAGCGACCGGTTCCCGCCAATCACAGCGATCAGCGGTTGCTGGACGCCCAGCGCCGCAATGTATCTGAGCGACCGGTTCCCGCCAATCACAGCGGGCTAGATTGTTTTACTATGCGTTTTCTCAATGTATCTGAGCGACCGGTTCCCGCCAATCACAGCTTCGTCCGGCGCGCCAAACGCAGCGTGCAGGAATGTATCTGAGCGACCGGTTCCCGCCAATCACAGCCATCTCTATCTCCACCTGCCGCCTGGCGTGAATGTATCTGAGCGACCGGTTCCCGCCAATCACAGCGTGAAACGAGTCCGTGTCACGACGGGGTCGAATGTATCTGAGCGACCGGTTCCCGCCAACTCCAACCAATGCTGCCGACGCTGCGATGAGGTACGATCTTCGCTGTTTGGGCTGAATTGTGATAAGACCACCTTTCAAGCAAGCCGACGTATCCGAAAGGAATGGCGATGATTCACCGTGAAGAAATTGAGTGGTGCGATATTTGGGTGACGGGCGCGGATGCGGCGGGGCGGCCGCGGTTGCTGCTGGCCGGCGATTCGATCACCCGCTCCTATTACGGATACGTCCGGGACCGGCTGTCAGACCGGTATGCGGTCGCGCGGTTTGCGACCTCGAAGTGCGTCGCCGATCCGGCGTTCTTCCGCGAACTGGAGCTCGTGCTCGCGGAGCACACGTTTGCGCGGATTCATTTCAACAACGGCCTGCATGGCTGGGGCTATGACGAGAGCGCCTATGCGGCCGGGCTGGCGCGGGCCCTCGACCGCTTGCTCGCGCACGGCGGCGCGGGATCGCTGACCTGGGGTTCGACGACGCCGGTGTGGGAGGCGGGGCGGGACGTGCTCGCGCCCCGGACCGCACGCGTGCGCGAACGGAACCGCCTCGCGGCGGACTTGGCGCGCGAGCGCGGCTTGTCCGTCAACGATTTGTTCGCCGCGGTCGTGGACCGGCCGGAGCTCGTGTCGAAGGACGGCATCCATTTCCTCGAAGCGGGCGAAGCGGTGCTCGGTCGCTGCGTGGTCGACGCGCTCGAAGCCACATAGCGACGGACGTGCGGTTCACCCTGTCGCACAAGCCTGTAACCGCCCCCCGCGACCTCGCGTCGCGGGAGCGAAAGTCCCGTCGCTACGTGGCAGCATGATAAACTTCGGCTCCGGCGGGACAAGCCCGCCGGGGGCCAAACAGGGTTTGGGATAGCCTCTAATAAGCCCTAATACCGGAAGCTGCTCTTGCCGACGAATTCGCGGAGGATCGACGTGGGCGGGATCAGGTCGGTGGGCACGGTCAGGAAGCTGGAGAGGAATTCCTGCATGCGGCGGGCTTCGACGTATTGCGGGCTGTCGGGCTTCACTTCCGCAAGCAGGGGCTCCACCAGCGGCTTCAGGACGGCGAGTTCATAATCGAGCGCCGAGTTAAACGCGATGTCGGCCTCGCCCTGGAACGGGAAAATCCACGCCTTCTCGCCGCGCCGCACGCTCGGCCACATGTTCATCGTTACCAGCGCGGAGTGGCCGCGGAACTGGTAGTCGCGCACGAGCCGGCGCACGAGCCGGTTGTCGGTGGTGGAAATCCGGTTGCTGCTGTCGAGGTTGAGCTGGGTGAGGGCGCTGATGTAGATGCGGAACTTGCGCTCCTTCGGCAACTGCTCGGTGAGGCGCGGATTCAGGCAGTGGATGCCTTCGAGGATGACCATCTGGTTGGGCGCGAGCTGGAGCGTCTCGCCCTTGAACTCCTGCCGGCCCAGTTGGAAGTTGAACGTTGGCAGCTCCACGCGCTCCCCGGCGTCCAGTCGGCGCAGGTGTTCGTTGAACAGCTTCAGGTCGATGGCCTCGATGTGTTCGTAATCGTTCTCGCCCTTGGAATCCTTGGGCGTGAGTTCGCGGTTCACGAAATAATTGTCCACCGACACGGTGACCGGCTGGAGCCCGTTCACGCGCAACTGGACGGCGAGCCGCTTGGCGAACGTGGTCTTGCCGGAGGACGACGGGCCGGCGATGAGCAGCCAGCGGATGCGGTCGCGGTGGTGCGCGACATGGTCCGCGATCTGCGCGATCTTCTTCTCGTGCAGCGCCTCGGAGATGCGGATGAAGTCCGCGATTTCCTTGTTCGCGATGATCTCGTTGAGGCGTCCGACGTTGCTGACGTTGAGAATGCGCCCCCACTTCTTGTGTTCCTGGAAGATGTGGAAGAGCTGCGGCTCCTGGCGCAGCGCCGGGATGCGCGGCGGCACGCTGCGGTCGGGGAACTGGATGACGAACCCCGGCTGGTGCCGCACGAGGCCGACGTGCGTGATCGCGCCGGTGGACGCCGCGAGCGGCCCGTGGGAGAGGTCGCTGAACCCGCCGCAGGTGTAGGTGACGACCTTCGGCGGATTGCGGAAGCGCAACAGGTTCAGCTTGTCCGGCTGGCCCTGTTGTTCGAACACCTTCACCGCGTCGGCGTACGTCACCTTGCGCCGCTCGATCGGCAGGTCCTGCGCGACGAGCTGTTTCAGGCGGTGATCGATCGCGGACAACTCCTCCGGCGAAATGCCCTCCGCGCCGTTGCGCTCGAAAAAGCAATAGAAGCCCGACCCGAGCGAGTGCTCGATGGAAAAGTGCGCGTCGGGAAACAGCTCCTTCACCACCTTCGCGAGCAGGAACGACGCCGTCGCGCGGTAGACGCGCCAGCCGAGCGGGTCGGCGAACGTGAGGAATTTGACATGGCTGTCCACCTCCAGCTTGAACACGAGCGTGACGAGCTGGTTGTTCACCACCGCCCCGAGGTAATGCCGCCCCTGCGCGTCGGTCTTTCCCGTAAGCAGCGTGGACACCGGCGTGTCGATGGGACACTCCGTGCGGGAACCGTTGTCGATCGTCACGACGATGTTATGGGTTTTCATGGAAGCGCCCGGATGGGTGTGCGGATGTGCAGCGTCTGTAAATTACAGACGTTGCACGCGCACCGGAAGTGTTTTTGCAGGCGTTGCTATTCCGTTCCACGTTCACGTTTGCGTGCACGTGCACGTTAACGCGAACGTGAACGGTTTATTTCTTTCCCGCCGGTTTGGCGGGGGGAGTGAGAAGAACGGTGTTCTTTTTCATCATCAACTGCTGGACGATCATCAGGACGTTCTGGGTGGTCCAGTAGAGGGCGAGGCCGGAGGCGAAGTTGTAGAGGAAGACCAGCATCATGGCGGGCATCATGATGGCCATGATCTTCTGCTGGGCGGGGTCGCCGGCGCTGGGGGAGAGCTTCATCTGCAGGTACATCGTGCCCGCCATCAGCAGGGGCAGGATGTTCAGCGGCAGGCCGAAGGGCAGCAGGCCGGGCAGCAGGTTTTCCGGCTCGCTGAGGTCGCGGATCCACAGGAAGTCGGCGAAGCGCAGTTCGATGGCGCTGCGCAGGACGACGAAGAGCGCGATGAAGACGGGAATCTGGATCAGCATCGGCAGGCAGCCGCCGAGCGGGTTGACCTTGTGCTCCTTGTAGAGCGCCATGATCTCCTGCTGCTGCTTCTGCGGGTTGTCCTTGAACTTCTCGCGGATCTGCGTGACCAGCGGGGCGACGGCGGCCATGCGCTTCATGCTCTCCGTGCTCTTGTGTGTCACGGGCCAGAAGACGACGCGGACGATGAGGGTGAGCAGGATGATCGCGATGCCGTAGTTGTGCGGCGGGATGTGGTCGTGCAGGAAGTTGAGCACGCGCAGCAGCAATTTGCCGATGGGTGCCCACATGCCGAATTCCATCACGTCGACCTGGTGCAGGCGCATGGCGTGCAGCTCGCTGTATTTCATGGGCCCGACGTAGAGGGTCGAGGTGCGCTCAATGGACTGGCCCGGGTCGAGGCGCTGGCCGGCGAGCGAGACACCGGCGCCGACTTCGACGACCTCGGTCATCTTCTTCGGCGCGAGCGAGGGGTTCGCGACCTCGGCCGCCGTGGGCGCGCGGCGCGCGTGGAGCACCAGGCGTTCACCGCTGGACTCCGGCGGCGTGAGGATCTGCACGAAGTACTTGTTCTTCGCGGAAACCCAATCGACGGGGTTTTCGCGCGGCGCCAGGTTGAGTGTGAGCGGCAGGCCGGTCAGCGCGTTGTTCTCCATCTCGGCTTCAAAGAGGTCCGCGATGTCGCCGCCCCAGTGCTTCACCTTTTCACCGCCGGGCGAGAGGGAGTCGACGCCGAGCGAGACGACGCCGGCGGCGTCCTTGTGGCCGAGTTCGCGGCTC
Organism: uncultured Verrucomicrobiota bacterium; assembly: GCA_937996795.1. Taxonomy (GTDB): domain Bacteria; phylum Verrucomicrobiota; class Kiritimatiellia; order CAIVKH01; family CAIVKH01; genus JAMLJG01. The sequence continues at coordinate 19,258 of CALKUH010000023.1, forward strand.
ATCGGGCCGGTGCGCAGCACGGCGGACGGGAGTTCCGCGGGGGTTTCGCCCGTGTTGGTGAAGCGGTCGGTGACGCGCAGCACGTAGCTGCCGTCGAGCGTGATCGTGCGCTCCAGGCGAAGGCCGGAGACGGCGGTGCGGGTGAAGCGCGCGGACGAGCCGTCGGCGGCGGGTTCGACGGTGAAGTCGAAGGCGTCGGTGAAGCCGGGCAGCGCCTCATAGGCCAGCGCGATGCGCGGGGAGAAATCCAGGACCATCGGGTCGCTCGACTTGTCGAGCGCGCGGCGGTAGTCGGTCAGCGTGACGTCGCGCAGGCCCGCGCCATGGGACGTGAGGACGAAGGCGCCGCGTTCGTTGGCGAGCGTGACCGTCTGTTCGGGCGCGCGTTGCGCGGGCGGCGCTTCCGTGTTGGCGGGGGTATCGGCGGATGGTTGGACGGCCGCGGCCGGGGCGAGGGTGGGGGCTTCCGCCGCGGGTGCAGCCGCGGGCTCTGTGGCGGCGGGCGCATCGGCGGCGGGCGCGGGTTTGTCGGCCGGGCGCGCGGGCGCGATGCGGTCGGGGAAGAACTGTTCCGCGATCATGCGGTCGATCACCGGCCACGCGAACAGCAGGGCCAGCAGGGCCACGAAGGGCCAGATATCTTTTTTACTCATTGCCATGGGGTCATCCTCGTTTCAGTTCCGGTGCGGGCACGAGGTCCACGCCTCCGGGGTGCAGCGGGTGGCATTTGCAGACGCGTTTGAGCGTCAGCCAACCGCCGCGTGCGACGCCGTGCTGCTCGATGGCCTCGAGGCCGTAGTGCGAGCAGCTCGGATAAAAGCGGCAATTCCCCCCCAGCCACGGCCCCAGCGTGAGCTGGTACCCGCGGATCAGCGACCGCGCGATCCGGCGCGGGAGTCTCTGTATGGGGTGGGACATCATTTTTCGCAGCTCAATCCCCGAGAATGCCGGAACGGCGGGCGAGGTCGAGCAGTTCTTCATGAATTTCGGGTTGGGACGCGGTGAGCAGCGCGGCGCGCGCGACCAGGACCACATCCACTTCGCCCCGGAACCGGTGCCGGTTCAGGCGCCACGCTTCGCGAATCAGGCGCCGCGCCCGCGTGCGCTGGACCGCGCCGCCGACCTTGCGGCTGCTGACGACCCCGAGGCGCAACGCGCCTTCGGGCCGGCGCAGCGCATACAGGACCATGCGGCGGCCGACGGCCTTTTGTCCGGCGTCGAACGCCGCCCGGATGTCGGAGGACCGGGTCAGGCGCTGGCGCCGCGCCAATCCCTGGTCCGGTCCGTTCACGGCGGGGTCCTAGACGCGGACGAGCTCTTTGCGGCCCTTCTGGCGGCGGCGTTTGAGCACCTGCTGCCCGTCCTTGGTCTTCATCCGTTTGCGGAACCCGTGGGTCCGCTTGCGCTTGATCTTCGAAGGCTGATACGTCCGCTTCATAAACTACCCCTTATGCAAACGCGCGACCGTAGCGGGAAGGCCCGTGGATGGCAAGGAGAAGTGCCGGGGAGAGGGGCGCGAGAGGAGGGGACGAGACAGGAGGGGGGTCAGGCGCGGAAGATGGCGCCGAGTTTTTTGCCGAGGATGAGGCTGGCTCCGACGATGGTGACGGCGAGGAAGGCCATGGCCCAGACGCCGAGGGCGGAGGCGATGTACTGGCCGGTGCCGATGAGGTGGAAGAGTTCGTAGATGGTTTTGGTGATTGGATAGTAGTCGCTGCGCTGGGCGAGCATCAGGCTGTCGGACACCTCCAGCATGGAGAAGGCGAAGGCGAGCAGCGCGCCCGCGATCAGGTTCGCGGTGATCAACGGGACGGTGATGCGGCGCAGGGTGGTGAGGAAACCCGCGCCGAGATTGGCGGCGGCCTCTTCCAGCGTCACGGATGTCTGTTGCAGGCCGGCGACGGCGGAGCGGACCATGTAGGGCAGGCGGCGGATGCTGTAGGCGACGACGAGGAAGAGCGTCGGATTCGTCCGCACGTCGAGCAGGTTCTGCCAGAACACGCTGTCCTTGACCCAGTCGGTGTTGCTGAGGTTCGCGCTGATCGCGAGATAGCCGAACGCCATCACGAGGCCCGGCACCGCGAGCGGCAGCATCGCGAGCGCATCGAGGATGCCGCGTCCGCGGATGTCCGAGCGGACGACAACAAACGCGATGGCGATGCCGAGCACGGCGTTGAATGCGACGGCGAGCGAGGAGTAGAGCAGGCTGTTGCGAATGCTGCTGACGGTCATCTCGTGGCCGAGCGCCTCCGCGTAATTCTCAACGGTCAGCTGGAGCGGCGCGATCGACTGGTACCAGCTGCCGGGTTTTGCGAGCGAGGTGGCGATGACGCCGAGGTGCGGGGTGAGCGCGACGAGGATGACCAGCGCGAAGGGCAGCAGGACGAGCAGCCCGCGTACGCCGCGCACCGTGACGGTGTTGGACACCGTCGCGGCCTTGCTCTGCATCGCATAGGCGTGGCCGCCGAACGCGAATTTGCCGATGGCATACAGCGTCACGCTGCAGGCGAGCATCACGAACACCAGCGCGTAAGGGAAGGGATTGCTGCCGATCTCCTTCAGGGCGTCGAAGACCTGCACCGACGCGCACTTCGTGTAATTCAGGATCAACGGTGTGCCGAGCTCGGTGAAGCTCCAGATGAAGACGATCGTGCCGCCCGCGAACAGGCCGGGCATCATCAGCGGCAGCGTGATCCGCCGGAACTTGGTGAACCCCTTGCAGCCGAGGTTGGCCGCGGCCTCCTCCATCGCCGGGTCGATGTTCGCGAGCGCGGCGTTGGCGTTGAGGTACATGATCGGATAGAGCGAGAGCGCCTGCAGCGAGATCACGCCCCAGTACTGCGCGTGGCCGAGCCAGTCCACCGGCCCGAGGCCGAGCAGCGCGTTCAGCCCGCCGTACGGGCCGAGGATCTGCTGGAACCCGATCGCGCCGACAAACGGCGGCAGGATCATCGGCACGAGGATCAGTCCGCTGACCCATTTTTTGCCGGGGAACTCGTATTTGTTCGTGAGCCATGCGAGCGGCACCGCGATCAGCGTGACCAGTGTCGTCGTGCCGATGGCCAGCAGCAGGCTGTTGAACAGGCCCTCGGAGTAGATGGGGTTCTGGAACACGCCGCCGAGGTAGCGGAGCGTGAATGTGCCGTTCACCCAGAACCCGCCCTGGATCACCGTGCCGAGCGGCGCGAGGAAGAGCAGCGCAAAAATCACCGACGTGACGGCGAAAATGACCCTGGAAATGATGCGGTTCATGGGTGAAATCCTGAAGAAATCCGCATGTGCATGGCGGGCGTTCTAACCGCGAAAAAATACGAATTCACACGAATCCCGATGGTGTTGATTCGTGCGCATTCGCGTTGATTCGCGGTTGCCTTCATCGCGCGGCCTCACCGGTGTTTACGGATTCAATCACGCGGGTGTAGGTGGCGCGGTAGAAGGAGGTCCAGTCGCGCATGTAGTCGAGGCGGTTGATGGTGCGGCCGATGCGGGGGGCGGAGCGCCAGGTGACCGGTTCCGGAACATCGGGCAGCGTGCCGAAGAGGGCGAGGGCCGCGCCTTGGCGGTCGGGTCCGCCGTTTCGCAGGATTTCGCGCCAGGCGGCCTGCATCTCCTCCGACGCGTTGAGGCACATCGCGCGGATCAGGTCGCGGTGGATGCCGAAATGCGCGCCGGTCCAGCGCGGGCGGTAGGTGAACTGCGTGGCGAGCGCGTAGGGGTTGATGTTCGGGTCGGCGAGATCGTCCGCCGCGTGCTGCAGGTGTTCGAGATGCAGGGCGTTCAGATCCGGGTCGTCCGACGGGAAGAACGTGCGCCGGATCGGGATGCGGCGCAGCGCGTATTTCACCGGGCCGCCGGGCGTTCCGGGCCGGTAGGTCCACAGCTTCTGTCCGTCCTCGCCGAGGGTGAACTCGATGAACCGGATGGCGACCTCGCGGTGCGGCGCGCCGCGCAGCAGGCTGACCGGGTCGCAGCTCACGCCGGATCCGCCGGCGGGCGTGATGTAGCCCATGCGCTCGCTTCCGTCAGCGGCCCGCGTGCTCTGCGCCTGAAAGCGGCCATAGAAATCGATCGCGAGTCCCGCCGCCGCCGCGCCCATGCTGACATCGATCGGCACCTTGCTGGCCGAGTCCGTAAAGTAGCGCGCGTTGGCACCGATGCGCTGAACGAGGCGCACGCCGTTGATCCACCCCTGTTCAAGCGCCTGCTGGTAGGTCGCGGGCACGGTGTCCGGCAGGTCGCCGGGCGGAAGTTTCGCGGCGGCCATATCGGTTTCGAACCGGTCGATGTCCGCGTCGCTGAACCCTGCGGCGCGGATGGCGTCGTAGCATTGCTGGTGGATGATGAGTTCGAACGCCTTTGCGATGCTGCCGCTCTTCGTCGGGTCCGCGGCGCCGAGCTGGCGGAAGTAGCGCGGGTCGGCGAGGTCGGCCCAGCTCCGCGGCGCGTTCGTGATGCCGAGGTCGCGCAGCCGGTCGTAGTTGTAGCAGATGCCGAAGGTGCTGATGGCGTTCCCGAAAAAGGTCGCCGTGCGCCACGTTTCACCGGCGATGCGCGCGGGGATGAGGTCGCGCCCCTGTGCGTCGGTGAACAGGCCGGCGGGTTCCTGCCCGGCGGGCCACGGCGCGACGGTGAGGCCCTCGTCGAAGGCCTTATTGTGGTCGTATTCGCCGCCGCCGAAGAACAGGTCGATGCGCGCGCTGAACTGCGCCGCATCATCCGTGGCGCGAAACGCCTTGTAGAGATCGCGCATCGTTTCCCACTGCGCGGCCTCGCGCGCGGCCCGCCGCTCGAAGGATTCGTCGTCCTCGCCTTCCGCGCGCACGGGCAGCGGCGGGTTCTGCAGGTTGAAGCGCCGGTCCACGAGCGCCTCGCCCGCGCCGACGGGCCAGTCGCGCCCCTGCGCCGTCCACCAGCCGCGCGCCGCGGCGATATAGGAGGCGGTCAGGTAGCGGCTGATTTCCGTCGTGCCGCCGATGGCGCGCCAGTCGATGCGGACGGGCCGCCCGTAGCGCGCCTCATGCCAGCGGGAGAAGGCGTGGGCGAATTCGAAGCGGATCGCCTCGTTGTGCGGCGACACGATGATCAGTTCCGGGTCGCCCGGCTTCCACGCCGTCTGCTCCGCCGGCCGGCGCAGCAGGAAGGGCAGCGCGATGACCAGCGCGGCGGCGAGGAGGATGACGAGATTCCGTTTCATCGGCATTTACCACGGAGCGCACGGAGACACGAAGACGGGGGTGGGATTGGGTTTTGAGTCATGTGCCCCTTTGTGCCTGTGTCCCATCTTCCGTCAACCCGTCAGCACCACGGCGTTGCCGGGGCGGAACCAGAATTGCACGTCCTTCACCTCGTCGTCGTGCGTGACCATTTTGGGGTTCAGCTCGAACACCTTGAGCACGACGTCCTGCGCCCCGGGCACCGGGACGTTGATCAGGTGCTGCGCCATTTCGCCGAGGTAGACCGTGTCGTGCGCCGCGCCGCGGAAGACATTGGTCGGGTCCTTGGGCTCCGTGCCGGCGTGGATGACCTCGGGTCGCAGCGAGAGGGTGATGGCCTGGTTCGGGCGGAGCGGCTCGCGCGGAAGCGCCGTGGACACGACGCGCCCGATCGGCGTGTCGAGCGTGGCCTGTCCGTCGTCCACCGACAGCACGCGACCCTCGATAAAATTGGTTTCGCCGATGAAGTTCGCCACAAAGCGGTTCACGGGGCGGCGGTAGACCTCCTCCGGAGACCCGCATTGCTGGATGATGCCCTTGTCGAGGATGGCCATGCGGTCGGCGATGGAGAGGGCTTCCTTCTGGTCGTGCGTGACGTAGATCGCGGTCAGGCCGGCCTGCTTGCAGATGCGCCGGATCTCGGTGCGCATGTCGAGGCGCAGCTTGGCGTCGAGGTTCGAGAGCGGTTCGTCGAGCAGCAGGCATTGCGGGCGGATGACGAGCGCGCGGGCGAGCGCGACGCGTTGCTGCTGGCCGCCGGAGAGCTGGTTCGGTTTGTACTGCGCGCGGTCGCTCATCTTCACCATCGCGAGCGCCTCGGCGACGCGCTGGTCGATCTCGGCTTTGGAAATCTTGCGCAGTTCGAGGCCGAACGCGACGTTCTGCGCCACGGTCATGTGCGGCCAGAGCGCGTAGCTCTGGAAGACCATGCCCGTGTCGCGCTCATCCGGCGCGAGGCGCGTCACGTCGCGATCGCCGATGCGGATCGCGCCGTGCTCCGGGATGTAGAAGCCGGCGATGGAGCGCAGCAGCGTGGTCTTCCCGCATCCGCTGGGCCCCAGCAGGAAGAAGAGTTCGCCCGGCTCGATCGTGAGCGTGATGCGGTCCACGACCGTGAGGTCGCCGAAGCGTTTGGTGACAGTGTCGAGTCGTACAGCGACGGCCATAGGGTGCTCCCTGGAACCGGCAAAGGGTGTACCGCCCGCGTCCCGCGGTCAAGACGGGTCGGAGGGGCTAACGGAGTTCTAACAGAGGGGGGAGTAACCATGAACCCCGATGGTGGAGGCCTGCTCCGCGCTAGGCTGGGCGCGCGGCGGCGGCCATGCGCTTCTGTTTGCGCATGACGGCGAGCATCGCGAGGCCGCCGAGGATGCCGAAGCCGGCCATGATGGCGTACCAGAAGGTCCACCCGTACTGATCCTTGGTGGCGTCGAGGACGCGGCCGGTGATGAAGAGAGAGAGGGCGCCGCCGTAGTATTGGAACGAGTCGATGACGCCCGCCGCGAAGCCGGCCATCTTCTTGCCGCCGATGTCCATCGGGGCCGCGGCGCCGACGATCGAGTGGGTCGAATTGGCCGTGAGCGCGATCATGATCAGGATCGCGCACCCCGCGACCACGCCGCCCGCCGTCGGGCCGACGAGGCCTTTTAGCAGGATGACGGCCGCGGTGCCGATGACCACCGCCTCCAGGAAATACAGCGTCATCGCGACCGGCGAGCGATGGCCCTTGAAGTACTTGTCCGAGATATAGCCCGACGCCAGCGAGCCCGCGACGGCGGCCATCGGCATGAGGGCCAGCGTCCACGCGACGATTCCCGGGATGTTGGACTTCATGTCCATGCCGAGCTGTTCCTGGAAATAGAGGACCGCGAGGTGATCCGAACTGGACCGTACCGCGCCGGTGCAGGCGTAGGCCGCGGCATAGAACCAGACGAGCGGGTGGGTGAAGATGGTCTTGAAGGATTCGCGGAGGCTGACCGTGACGCCGGCCGAGTTGTCGAGTTCGTCCTCGATCACGCCGGGATAGCCGGCCTCATCGGGCGATTGCTTCGCGCCGATGGCCATGCAGATGGCGACGACAAGGGTGACCAGCGGCGGCAGGATAAAGAGCCAGCGCCATTCGCCCTTCGCGATGACGAAGCCGCCGATGACGATGCCCGCGAGGATGGCCTTTGAGAGCTTCGCGCTCAGGACCTGCCCCATCTGGATCATGAACCCGAAGATGCCGGCGAAGGTGCCGCGCTCCGTGCGGCGGAACCACGCGGCGTTCACCTTCACCATGCCCGGCGCCCCGAACGACTGGAACCAGCCGTTGACCAGCCAGATGATGGATATGGCGAGGAAGGCCGGGTCGATGGAGTTGGCGCCGAACACGAGTTTGGCCGTGGCGGCCAGCGCGCCGCCGACCAGCAGCAGCGGGGCGAGGCCGAGCAGCAGGTTGACGACAATGGTGCCGAACGCGCCGATGAGCATCGAGCGTTTGCCGCCGATGCGATCGCACAGCAGGCCGTTGACCAGCTGGCCCGTGCCATACGTCAACGACCAGATGGCAATCATGTCCGCGATTTGCGTCGTCGTGAAGCCGAACTCCGCCTGCATGCCCGGCGTGGCGAACCGGAAATTGTACCGGCACATGTAGTAGGTCGCATACATCGCGCCGAGCAGGCCCCAGTTGAGGCCGCGCCGACGACGGAATCCGGGGGGATACGACGCAGGGGTGGCGGACGATGCGGCGGTCGAATCAACGTGCGACATGTTAGAATCCTAACAATTCATCGCCATCGGGGGAATCAAAAAAGGAATCAGGGTGCGACGGGGCGCTCGAAATAGATGAAGCGGTTCCGGAAGTCGAAGGTGACGCGGTAGCGGGAGAGCAGGCCGCGGCCGATGCGCGGGTAGTCGATGTCGCCGAGGCCGAGGTCGCGGGCGGACTGTACGCTCACGTTGGGCGGGAAGATCAGGTCGCCGGCCGACAGGCGGCGGACGGTCGGCTCGGGCGGGTCGTTCAACGCGAGTTCGAAGGCGCCGCCGGTGTCGAGGACGAAGGTCATCGGCTCGCCGTTCAGTGTGCCCTCAACGCCCAGCACGCCGCGCACATCGCGGAGCGGCAGGCGCGCGAGGAAGAGGTCCTCCACCGGCCCGCCGTAGGGCGTGGTGGCGGAGAACAGCGCCGAGCGGTTGGCGAAATCGAGCTGCACATAGCTGAACGCGCGGAGGAAGGGCAGCCCGAGAACGGCTTGCGGGACCGGGTCCTGCATCCAGCGCGCGGGGGGGCCGAGCGGGCCGGTGGCGGCGCGGACGTGGAAGACGGAGTTTTCCACATGGAGCTTGTCGAGCAGCACCTTGTGCAGCAGGCCCGCGTAGCCGCCGATCTCGTCGTACACATGGGCTGCGTTCGCCTTGAAGGGGTCGGGTCCGGCGAGGGAGACGATGCCGAGCGCGGGGGCGAGCGACAGGATGATCCAGTTTTCGCGCGAGCTGGTGTCGAGCAGCGCCGGAATTTCCTTCACGCTGCGCGCGGTGAGGCCGATAAGCGGCGCGTCGGCGTCGCCGACGCCGGTGAACGGCATCCGCGCCGCCTGCCCGGTGTGCAACCGGTGCGCGCCGGCGAAGACGGGGCCCCGCTCGGTGCTGTAGACCGTAAGGCCGAAGGCCTGCGGCGGGCGGGCGCGGGCGAAGAGCGCCTGGGTCTGCTGTGTATTCAGCGGAATGATGTGCTCGTCAGGCGTCGTGGCGCAGCCGGCCAGCAGCAGGAGCAGGGGGAGCAGAAACGTGCGGTGCATGCCGGGCAGGGTAGCGGGATGACGCGCGGAGGCAAGCAGAACAGGGGTTTCCGCTCCCGCAGATTTTGCGCGCCGGGGATTGATGCTGCCGGACAAAATAGCGTATAAACGCTTTTTCCTTCACAAAATATGAAATCCTCCCCGTCCTCCTCCCTCACGCCCTGGCTCGGCCGCGGCCTGTTCATCGGTTCGCTGCTGCTCTATGTGCTGACGTTGAGCCCCGGATTTTTCCCCGGCGCGTCGGCGTCCTTCGTCGCGGCGCACACGGGCGTCAATCCGTTCCCCCCGCTGGTCAACCACGTGTGGGGGTGGGTGATCCAGCTCGCCTCGCTGCTTCCGCTGGGGCCGCTGGCGGTGCGGGTCCACCTCGTCGGCGCGTTGTCGTGCGCGGCCTCGGTCTGGTTCCTGTTCCAGATCATGCTGCGCCTGCGCTATCCCGTTTCGTTTGAGAACGGGTTGCCGCGCGGCGTGGCCGCGCGGGCGCGTCTGTTCTCCGCGCTGGTCGCGGCGCTGGTGCTGGCGACGGCGGTCCCGTTCTGGATGGTGGCGACGCGCGCGCACCCGCTGGCGTTCGGCCTGATGCTGATGCTCGGGGCGTTCCATCTCCTGCTCCGCTATGGCGAGAACGGGCGCCTGGGGTTCCTCAACGCCGCGGTGCTGGTGTATGCGATCGGCATCAACGACTTCGCGACGCTGGTGCTGTTCCTGCCGGTCTTCGGCCTGCTCACGCTCTACTACCTCCACCTGCACGGGCGGTTGCGCGCCGGCGTGGTGCTGCGGCTGCTGGGCCTCGCGCTGCTGGGCCTCGCGCCGCAGTTCATCGCGGCGGCGCTCTACATGCGGAGCGACGCCTACGAGTGGCGGATGTTTTCGCACTACGGCCAGGTGCTCTGGTACATGTGGCGCGACCAGTACCTGCTGGTGATCCGCGGCCTGCCGCGCGTCGGCTGGCTCACCGTCGGCGTCGTCAGCCTCGTGCCCTGGGTCGTCGTCTACGTCCTGGGCATCGGCCGCCGGTCCGCGTCCGCCGGCGCGTGGCTCGGCACGGCGATCCTCTGCGCGCTGCTCAGCGTGTTGTCGGGACTGGTCCTGCTGAACATTGTCATTTCCCCCTGGTCGATGACGCGCGACAACCCGCTGCTCGTCACGCCCTATGTGCTGATCGCGATGTGGACCGGCGCGCTGGCCGCCTTCTGGCTCGCGACGCTGCAGCGCCCGGAGCGCGGCATCTGGCCGCGCATCGGGCAGGGATTCGCCGCCGTCCTGCTGCTCGCGCTGCTCGCGCTCGGTGTGCGCAACGGCGCGCTCGCCGAGGGGCGCTCCGGCCGCTGGTTCGCGCAGTACGCGCGCGAGGTGGTGGACCGGCTCGACGGCCGCACGATGCTGATTTCCAGCGGTGCGCTCGACGACCTGATCCTGCTGGAGGCGCGCGCGCGCCGCGTCCCGCTCGAGATCATCAACCTGCGCGCGAGCCAGCAGCTTTCCTACCGCCGCTACGTCGCCTCTCTCTTCGACGAACCGCGCTACAAGAGCCTCGCCGAGGTCGGCGTGCAGCCGCTGCTCGTGGAGTGGTTCGCGCGCGGGAGCAACGTCGCCTCGCGCGTCGGCGTGCTCGATGTCGCGGACCTGTGGATGGCCGCGGGCCTGATCGGCGATCCGCGCGGACCGCTCTATCTCGGGCGCGCCCCGGACCAGGCGCCCGACGCGGACGCGCTCGCCGCGGATAACCGCGCCTATTGGGCGTCGTTCGCGGAGCCGCTGTCGCGCGCGCGGACGCCGGAGCATCATCCCGCCCAAACCGGATTCCGCGTGATGGCGATGCAATCCTCCAAGGCCGCCAACAACCTCGGCGTCCTGTGGGAGGAACTCGCGCGCGACGAATGGGCCGCCGAGGCCTACCTGGCGTCGCGCCAGTTCGACACGAACAACATCAGCGCGCTCGTCAACCTCCACGCGCTGCGCCAGCGCCAGGGCCACGCCGATGCCGCCACGCTGGAGGCGCAGCTCAACGCCGTCACGACGCAGGAGGCCGTGAAGCGCCGCCTCTGGTCGCTGTCCTACCACTACGGGACCATCCGCAGCCCCGAACTGTACGCGAGCCGCGGATGGGCGTGGGCGATGTCCGGCAAGCCGGCGCTCGCCGCGCAGGACATGCGCAAGGCGCTCGACCTCGGCGGCGAAAGCAGCGCGCTGCGCCTCGCCCTCACCGCGCTCGACGCCGCGCAGGACGGGCCCGCCGCGACGGAGGATTTCCTGCACGCCGAGCTGGAGCGCGACCCGAAGAACAAGGACGCACTGCTCGGCCTCTACCGGATCGCGCTGCAGCGCGGCCAGTTCGCCATCGCGCGCGGGCACCTCCAGCGCCTCCGTGAGGTTGGCGGCGCCGCGGAGGGCGTGCAGCTGGAGGAGGTCCTGCTCGACGTGCTCTCCGGCCAGACGGAGAAAGCCGCAGCGGCCCTCAAGGACCTCGTCGCGAAGAAGCCCGACGATTTGCGCGCCTGGGCCGCCCTCGCCGTCGTGGCCGGCGAACGCAAGGACGCGCAGACCGTGCGGGACGCGCTGGACCGCCTGCAGCAGGCCCGCCGCGCCTCACCCGCCGTCCGCTTCATGGCCGCCCAGGTCGCCGCGCAGCAGGGTGACCGCGCCGGTGCGCGCGCGCAATTGGACCAGGTGCTGCGCCAGCAGCCGAACCATGCGCCCGCGCTCGACCTGATGATCCGCCTGCTCATGGCCGAAGGCGACCGCGAAACCGCCGAGGGCTACGTCGACCGGCTGATCAACGCGGAACCCAACCACGCGTTCGGCAACTACATGCTCGGCGCCTTCCAGGCCATGCGCGGCCAGTATGCGCTCGCCGAATCCTCCTACCGCGCAAGCCTCCAGGCCCGGCGCGCGCCCGAGGCGCTCAACGACCTCGCCTATGTCCTCGCGCGCCAGAACCGGCACGAGGAGGCCCTCCCGATCATCGAGGAGTGCCTGCGCGCCTCCGACCTCAACGGCGCCGCGTGGAGCACCTACGGCATCGTCCTGCTCGCGAACAAACGCCTCGACGAGGCGGAGACGGCCTTGCAGCAGGCGCTCACCAACAACCCCGAATCGCCCGAGGTGCAGCTCAACCTCGCGCTCCTGTATGAACAAAAGGGACAGGGCGGTGACGCTTTGAAGCTGGCCGAGAGCATCACGCCGCGCACCGGTGAATTGTTGCGCGACGACCAGGACCGCCTGCGCGATCTGCTCAAACGGCTGCGCTGAACCTCCATCGATTGCCGTGCCATGAATCCGTTCTTCCTCAAGCCCGTCTACCAGGACTACCTGTGGGGCGGCGACCGCATTCCCGCCCGCTTCCAGCGCGACCTCCCGCCCGGCCGCTATGCCGAGGCGTGGGAGGTGTCCACGCGGCCCGAGGGACAAAGCCTCGTGGTCGACGGACCGTGGGCGGGGCAACCGTTCGGCGATGTGGTCCGCGATCACGGCGCGGCGCTGCTCGGGCGTCGCATGGCCACCGGGCGGTTCCCGCTGCTGGTCAAGCTGATCGATGCGCGCGAAACCCTCAGCGTGCAGGTGCACCCCAACAACGGGAACGCATCAAGGACCGGCGGCGAGCCCAAAACCGAAATGTGGTACGTGCTTGATGCCGGGCCCGGCGCCTGTGTCTACGCGGGGCTCCAGCCCGGCGTCACCGAGCGCGACCTGCGCGCCGCGCTGGCGGACAACACGGTGGAACGCCTGCTGGTGAAACTGCCCGTGAAGGCGCATGACGCCGTCTTTGTGCCCGGCGGCCGCGTCCACGCCATCGGCGCCGGCTGCCTGCTGCTGGAGTGCCAGCAGAACTCCAACACGACATACCGCCTCTACGACTGGGGGCGCACCGGCGCCGACGGAAAGCCGCGCGAGCTGCACCTCGAGCCCGCGATGAAGGTCATCAACTGGAACGAACCGGCGCCCGCGCTCGCGCAGCCGAAACGCCTCGAAGTCGCGGGCGCGAACGAGCGATGGGAAATCACGCGGTGCCCGTTCTTCCGCATGCAGCGACTCGATCTGGTTACCGAATACACGCTGCCCGCGCGGCCGGACGCCTTCCGCGTGCTGTTCGTCGCCGACGGCACGATTGAGTTGCAGACGGAAACCTATCGCTCGATCGCGCCGGTGGGCCGCACCGTCTTCGTGCCCGCCGCCTGCCCGCACCTGACCCTCGGCCCCGGCGCCGCCGGCGCCACCGTGATGGTCATGGACGTGCCGTAGGTGGAGCAGACGATTTTTCACCACCCGCTTCGCTGGAGACACGGAGGCGCGGAGATGAATTTTTAGGGAAGCAGAAACCGGGAGGTGACTACCTCCTCCGTGCGCTCCGTGGTGCAATCGTGAAAAGAGCCTTTGGACGGGATGAACGGGATATACAGGATTGCAGGGGGAACCCGTTGTGTTGCGCGCAGGCTTCACGCGCGTGGTGAATGTCAGTTTCGACGCAACTCCATCCTGTTCATCCCGTTGATCCTGTCCGCCGTGCTGAACGGCTTAATCCGCTCTCCGCCGCGCTACACGCCGCCGCCGCGGACGGTGCCCACGGCCTTGATGTTCTCGCGCAGCGAGAGCCAGTCGCAGAGGACCTGGAACGATTCATCCAGCGCGAAGTCCGGGCGCTTGGTTTCCTCGCCCTCCTCGCCGTGGGTGGCGGCCGTTTTCTCCTCGATGGCCTTGCGCAGGGCGCGCTCGCTTTCCGCCATTTCGAGGCGCGTATCGAGTTTCAGCGAAATCTCCGGCGCGCGCTGGCGCTCCTCCAGCCGGCCGAGCAGGTTGGTGTACACGGTGAATGTTTCCAGGCGCTCCAGCCGGGCCTTGGACCGCAACTGCAATTCGCCGCGATAGGCGGGCAGGTCGCTCGCGGTCTGGAACGGCGCCGAGGCGACCTCCGACCACGGCAGCGCGTGCGGCAGTTGCTCCTCGCCGATCTCCATGACCTCGAGCGGGGAGGGGATCACGATGTCCGGCGCCACGCCGCGCAACTGGGTCGAGCCGCCCGCGATGCGGTAGAAGCTCGCCGTTGTCACTTTGATCTGCCCCACATTCGTGTTCACGCTGCTGAGCGGCAGCAGCGTCTGCACCGTGCCCTTGCCGTGCGTCTTGGAATCGCCGATCACCACCGCGCGCGCATAGTCCTGCAGCGCGCCCGCGAGAATCTCCGAGGCCGACGCGCTCAGGCGGTTCACCAGCACCGCGACCGGCCCGCGGAACGTCACCCCGGGGTCGGGGTCGGTCAGCACATGGACCCGCCGCTGGTCGCGCACCTGCACCACCGGCCCGCGCTCCACAAAGAGGCCGGTCATCTGGATCGCGTCCGACAGCGAGCCGCCGCCGTTATTGCGCAGGTCGAGCACGATGCCCTCCGCCCCCTGGTCGCGCAGTTCCTCCAGCAGGCGCTGCACGTCCCTGGACGAACTGCGCGCGTCCTTGTCGCTGCCGAGGCCCTTCAGGTCGGCGTAAAATTCCGGCAGCGTGATCACGCCGATCTTGCGCGCGATGCCGTCCTCGCTTGTGACGGTCTTCAGCTCGCTCTTCGCCGCCTGTTCCTCCAGCTTCACCTCGTCGCGCACGAGGTCGATGATCGTCAACCCTGCGCCGGTCGTGTCGGACGCCGGGATCACCGTGAGCAGCACCTTGCTGCCCTTTTCGCCGCGGATCAGGCGCACCGCGCGGCTCAGCGGCCAGTGCAGGATGTCCACCGGCTCCGCGTCGCCCTGCGCGACCGCGATGATCTTGTCGCCCGGTTTCAGGCGCCCGTCGCGCTCGGCGGGGCCGCCCGGGATCAGGCGCTCGACCTTCGCCGCGCCGTCGTCGCTGCTCAGCAGCGCGCCGATGCCCTGCAGCGAGAGCTTCATGCCGATCTCAAAATCCTCCACGCCCCACGGCGACATGTAGTCCGAATGCGGGTCGTACGCCCGCGTGAACGCGTTGAGGTAGCGCTCCGTCACCCAGTTCGCGTCGTTGTCCTGCAGCAGCGTCAGGAAGCGGTCGTAGTTCTTCCGGATGCGCTCCTCCGGCGTCATCTTGAGCTGCGCGAGCGCCGACGCGTTGGTCTCCGCGCCTTCCCCGTCCATCGCGCTGAACTCCTCCTCGCCGATCTGGCGCGTCACGAGGTGCGCGACATACTCGTTCTTGATCTTGTGCGTCCAGAGGCGGTTCCACTCCTCCTCGTTCGCCGGCCACGGGGCGTTCTTGCGCTTCCACGCATACGCCTCCTCCTGCGCGAGGTTGAAGCCCTGCTCCAGCAGCTCGTTCACGAAGGCCACGCGGTTCGCGACGCGCGTCTTCAGCACGTTGTACACGGTGAACGCGAACGTCAGGTCGCCCGCGCGCAACTGGTCGTCCAGTTCGCCCCGCATCGCGCTGAATTCGTCGATGTCCGACTGCAGGAAATACACGTGCTCGAAATCGAGCTGGTCCAGGTAGATCGACAGCGCGTTGCTCGACACCGCGTCCGACAGCGGCGCGCGGTTCAGGTGGCGCAGCGGCAGGTTCAGCGCCAGCAGCTTGGCCGCGCGCCCGTGATGCAGGTCGGGCGCCAACGCGGGTTTGATGTCCGTCTCCACCGCGGCGCGGGCGTGGAGCGCGGGCGCCAGCGGCAGCGCGCACAACAACAGAATGCGTGTAAATTTCATGGATGCTCTATCTGACCACGAAGGCCTGTCCGTCGTTCAGTCCGGCTTCGGTTCAAGCGGCTGGTGGAACACGTACTCCGCGACCACCCGGCCGCCGACCAGATGCTCCTGGATGATCCGCTCCAGCACCGCCGGGCGGCAGGAGTGATACCACACCCCGTCCGGATACACCACCGCGATGGGACCCTGCTGGCAGATGCGCAGGCAGTTCGCCTTCGTGCGGTACACCCCGCCCGCGCCCGACAGCTTCAATTCGTCCAGCCGCTTCTTGAGGAACCCCCACGCCTCCAACCCCTCGGCCTTCGCGCAGCATTTAGGCTCCGACTGGTCCGCGCACAAAAAAATGTGACGCCGGATCGCCGGCACCCCCAGCTCGCGCGCAATATCCGAAAGTTCAGGCATGTCATCCCCAAGCCCGCAAAAACTACCCCAGTTCCCCCCCCGCTTTCCAGCGCAAGGTCTTGGTCATTTAGACTCATCATTTTTCTCTGCGATTCTCCCCTCGTTGCGCGAGGCGACAATAGGTTTGACCCCCCAAAAAATCGCTCTTGCAGAAACTCTCAGATAATGGCAGTACATGCCCATCAGCTTCGGCTGTGCGACTTCGAGAGGTCGCTGCTCTTTTTGAACGTTTAGTTTAATGCGCTTTACGCAGTCGTCGTTTCTGTCGAAAACCGCGAATTTTCCCTTAGGAAA
>CALKUH010000024.1 GCA_937996795.1 uncultured Verrucomicrobiota bacterium
AAAGCGGCCAGATCACTTGCTACGAAAAGCGGCCACTTCTATTTGCTATCGACACCGGACGATGGCGCGCCGGATTTTACCCTTCGGTTTCTGGCCTCCCTGCAGAAGCGCCCGCCCCTCTGGCTGCGTGCGCGCGCCGGTCGGCGCGATGCCGTGCTCGCGCATCTCGCGTCTCATCAGATACGCGCGGAACCCGACCCGCGCCTGCCCCACGCGCTGCGTGTGGAGCAGCCCCCGTCCGCATCCGTGCTCAGCCCGATCCTGCATCGCCTCGCCGAAATACAGGACATTTCCTCCCAATGCGTCGGCCTGCTCGCACAAGCGAAACCCGGTGAAACGTGGTGGGACGTCTGCGCCGGCGCAGGCGGCAAGACGCTGCACCTGCTCGACCAACTCGGCGGATCGGGCGCCGTACTCGCCACCGATATCCGCGGCGCCGCGCTCGACGAATGCGCGCGACGCGCCCGCGCCGCCGGATTCCATTCGTGGAAAACCCAGCTGCTGCCCGAGGCGCCCGAGGCTTGGCGCCTTCCGCAAAAATTCGACGGCATCCTGCTCGACGCCCCCTGCTCCGGCACCGGCACCTGGGGCCGCGCGCCCGACGCCCGCTGGCGCACGCCACAAACCGCCCTCGCGGAACACGCAACCCGGCAACACACCCTGCTCCGCGCCGCACTCCACCACCTCAAACCCGGCGGTCGCCTCATCTACGCCACGTGCTCCCTCACCCGCGCCGAATTGGAAGACGTCCTCGCCAACACGCCCGGCCTCACACCCGCCGCACTGGCCCATCCCCTCCGCCCCACTCACTCCGCGTCCCCCACGCTCCGCATCTACCCCTTCGATGGCCCGGGAATCGGAATGAGCACCCTCGCGATAACGCCATAAATGTATTATGTCTGGTATTAACATACATTTTTGATGTCATCTGCGTATTATGCAACATTATTGACGACATAAATAAATTGCGCAACTTTCGCCGAGTAAAGCGCTTACACATTCATCATCCGAAACACGCGATCCGCTGGCATGACTCCTGCATACAGATGCGGTCACATTCAGGAGCAAAACAACCATGATCATGCCAAAGAGTCGGGAATTGGGTGCGCGGAAATCGATCCACCAACGTGCCAAAGAGAGCGTGGCCTACAGCCCGGCCACCGTTCGTTCCGACGGAAAGACCATTGAAGTCTCCCTGGTGCTTCCGCTTGAACAGGGGCTGGATCTCGTGGAGCGCTTGCGCTCGGGCACGCATGGCGAGCACGCGCCGATCATGCTGTGGTCGGGTCGCCAGGGCGAAGTGGAAATCGCCGTGCGGCAGGGGACCGGCGAAGGCGCTGCGCCTCACGCCGTGATTCCGGTGCAGACGTCGAATCGGACGGGGGCAACGCCTCCGGCCAGCGCACGCCCCGACATGGAACGGATCGAGATTGCCGGCCTCGTGATTAATCCGGGTCGCCACGAGGTCGTGTTCAACGGGAAAGCCGTCCCCCAGCTGACCTTCACGGAATTCGGCATCCTGCACTTCCTCGCCCGCCATCCGGGATGGGTCTTCAACCGCCAGCAGATTGTCGCGGGTGTTCGCGGCGAGGACTACCCGGTCACGGACCGCGCGGTGGATGTGCAGGTGGCCGGTCTCCGGAAGAAACTGGGCGCGGCGTCGGATTGCGTGCAGACCGTGCGCGGCGTCGGCTATCGCTTCCGCGACTGACGCGTCACCTCTTGGGATGTGCCTCGGCGGAATAACCGCCACCTGGGCGGGGACGCGGGCTGACGAGCCCGCGTCCCTGTTCTTTTTTTACAGACGTTGCACGCGCGCCCCGTTACGTTTTACAGACGTTGTAACGTTCGGAGGCCCCTTTGACCCCATCCCATCTCGACCGCGCGCGTGAAGTCCTGCAGGTGGAAATCGACGGCCTGCACAAGGTCCGCCAGTCCCTCGACGCCCACTTTGACCGCGCCGTCGCCCGCATCCTCAAAGCGTTGAATGCCGGTCACAAGATCGTCGTCACCGGGGTCGGCAAGAACATCCCGATCGGCCAGAAAATCGCCGCCACGCTGACCAGCACCGGCAGCCCGACCGTGTTCCTGCATCCGTCCGACGCGATGCACGGCGAACTCGGCATCCTCGCGGAGGGCGACGTGATGGTCGCATTGAGCTACAGCGGTGAATCAGAGGAACTGATGACCCTGATCCCCGCGATCAAGCGCGCCAAGGCCCCGATCATCGCAATCACCTGCTCGCGTGAAAACGCCCTCGCCCGCTGCAGCGACGAGGTGATCCTGACCGCGGTGGACGCCGAGGCGTGTCCGTTCAACATGGCGCCGACAGCGAGCACCACCGCCACCCTCGCGCTCGGCGACGCGCTGGCGATGGTCCTGCTCGACGCGCGCGGGTTCCGCCGCGAGGATTACGCGAAATTGCACCCCGGCGGCGCGATCGGCCGGACGCTGCTCCTGCGCGTCGAGGACATCATGCGCACCGGCCCGCGCCTCGCCACCGTGCCCCGCGGCGCGCGCATCAAGGATGCGGTCATCGCGATGAGCGAGGCGCGTTCCGGATCGATCGTTGTGTTGAACGAGGACCGCACAGTTGCGGGCATTTTCACCGACGGCGACCTGCGCCGCCACATCGACACACCCGACCTGCCCAACCGCATCATCGACGACCTGATGAGCAAGCGGCCGATATCGATTCGCACCGGCCAGCTGGCCGTCGACGTGCTCGCGCTGTTCCAGCAGCACAACATCGATGACCTGCTTGTGCTCGACGACCAGAACCGGCTCGCCGGGTCAGTGGACATCCAGGACCTGCCGAAATTCAAGATTCTCTGAAGCGCCTACGGATAGAGGCGCTCGACGCGCCATCCGGCGGATTCCCTCGTATAGACCAGCCGGTCGTGCAGTCGATACGGCCGCCCCTGCCAGAACTCCACCCGCGTGGGCGCGAGCCGGAACCCGCCCCAATACGGGGGCAACGGCACGGTCTGTCCTTCGTAACGTTTCTCGTATTCGCGCTCGCGCCGCATCAACGTTTCACGCGCGTCCAGCGGGCGGCTCTGCGCGGACGCCCAGGCGCCGAGCTGGCTGCCGCGCGGCCGTGAATGGAAATAGGCGGACGATTCCTCCGGCGTCACGCGGGCCAGACGGCCTTCGATGCGGACCTGCCGGTGCAGTTCGGACCAGAAGAAGAGCATCGCGCCCTGCGGGTTCGCCGCGAGTTCCTCGCCCTTCCGGCTTTCATAATTCGTGAAAAACACGAACCCGCGCGCATCGAACCCTTTCAGGAGCAACATGCGCGAACTCGGTGCGCCGCCAGCGCAGGTCGCGAGGGAAAACGCGTTGGGCTGATAGATCCGCGCGCGCTTCGCCAGCGCGAACCAGCGCGAAAATTGCTCCACCGGCTCGGCGGACGCATCCGCTTCGCGCACCCCGCGCATCACCCCCGGCAACCCGCAGATCCACGCCCATGCATTCATGACCGGATCGCTCAGGCCTTGGCTTCCGGCTCCGGCAGGTCGAGCTGGATCCAGATTTCGCGCAACTGGCGGGCGTCCACGCGGTCGGGGGCGTTGATCATCAGTTCGACGGCCTTCTGCGTCTTGGGGAACGCTATGACGTCGCGCAAGCTGTCCGCGCCGACCATCAGCATCACCACGCGATCGAGGCCGAGCGCCAGGCCGCCGTGCGGAGGCGCGCCATATTTGAACGCATCGATCATGTGGCCGAACATCGTCTTGATCTTTTCATCGCTGAGGCCCAGCGCACGGAAGGCGCGCGCCTGCAGGTCGGAGTCGTGAATACGGATACTGCCGCCGCCGAGCTCCACGCCGTTCAGAATCACGTCATAGGCCAGCGCGCGCGCCTTGAGCGGATCGCGTTCAATAAGATCCACGTCCTCCGGGTGCGGCGCGGTGAACGGGTGATTCACGGAGGTCAGTCCGCCCTCGGCGCTGCGCTCGAAAAGCGGGAAGTCGGTCACCCACGTAAACGCAAAGACATTGTCCGGGATGGCCTTCGCTTCCGCACCCGCGAGCAGGCGGATGCGGCCAAGCGCGATGTTGACGACGTCCAGCTTGTCCGCCGCGAAGAGCACGAGGTCGCCCGGCTGCATGTCGAGCCGTTCGCGCAGGCCCGCCTGTTCCGCCTCGCTGAAGAATTTAACGATGGGCGATTTCCATGACCCGTCCGGCTGCACACGGATGAAGGCCAGGCCACCGAGGCCCGACTCCTTCGCCAGCGCGGTCCATCCGTCAATGGTGCCCTGCGAAACGGCGCCGAGCCCCTTGGCGTTGATCGCCTTCACCACCCCGCCCTGCCCGATGACGCTGGCAAAGACCTTGAATTGCGTGGCGGAAAAGAGATCGCTCAGATCGGTAAGCAGCATGCCGAAACGGGTGTCCGGCTTGTCGGACCCATAGCTGTTCATGGCGCGGCTGAACGGCATGCGCGGCAGCGGAAGCGACGGGCGCGGATGACCCGATGCTTCCATGACATCCGCGAGCAGGCCGTCGATCAACGTGTAAATGTCCTCCGGCGTGAGGAACGACATTTCGAGGTCCACTTGGGTGAACTCCGGCTGGCGATCCGCGCGCAGATCCTCGTCGCGGAAGCAGCGGGCGATCTGGAAATAGCGGTCGAGCCCGGCCACCATGCACAGCTGCTTGTACTGCTGCGGGGACTGCGGCAGCGCGTAGAAGCAGCCCGGACTCACGCGGCTGGGCACAAGATAGTCGCGCGCGCCCTCCGGCGTGCTCTTCGTGAGGATCGGCGTCTCAACCTCGATGAAGTGCTGCTGGTCGAGATACGTGCGGATCGCCTGCGTGATCTTGTGGCGCAGGACGAGGTTGCGCTGCATCCGGTTCCGGCGCAGATCGAGATAGCGGTACTCCAGGCGCAGGTCTTCCGCGACCTTCGCGGCCTTCGCGTCATCGAGCGGAAACGGCGGCGGCTGGCTGCGGTTCAGGACTTCGATGGATGCGCCACGCACTTCGATGCCGCCCGTGGGCAGTTTCGCGTTCACCATCTCGGGTGGCCGCGCCTGCACGACACCCGTCACGCGGAGGACAAACTCGCCGCGCGCCGCCTGGGCGGCATCCCACGCCGCTTTCGAATCGTTCGGGTCAAAGGTCACCTGGGTCAGCCCGTACCGGTCGCGCAAATCGATGAAGATCAGGCCGCCATGGTCGCGCACGGTGTCCGCCCAGCCGCACAACGTAACCGTCTGTCCGGCATGTTCCGGCCGAAGCGCCCCGCAAGTATGTGTCCGCATCATGATGTGACCCGCCCGTTCCTGTACGCTGATTCGTTTCGCAAAACCGCGCATCGTACGTGCAGCAAGGGGCGCTTTCAATAGATTTGCTAGCCCTTGAGACCCCCGCCCCGCGCCGAAGGCGCCCCATTGCTCCGCGCGCCCGCGTGCGGTATGGTTCGCAGGGTGAACACGACAACCGATCTGGCCGCGGAAATCCTGCGGCTCAAAAAAGAACGAAACGCCGTCATCCTCGCCCACAGCTACGAGCGCGGCGAGGTGCAGGACATCGCCGATTTTGTGGGCGATTCGCTGGGACTCTCCCGCCAGGCCGCGTCGACGGACGCCGGGCGGATCATTTTCTGCGGGGTGCACTTCATGGCCGAGACCGCCGCCATCCTGAGCCCGGAAAAGAAGGTGCTCATTCCGGATCTGGACGCCGGCTGTTCGCTCGCGGCAACGATCACCGCGGAGGAACTGCGCGCGTGGAAAGCACAACACCCCGGCGCCGTCGTCGTCAGCTACGTCAACACCTCGGCCGAGGTAAAGGCGGAGACGGACTATTGCTGCACGTCGTCCAACGCCGTGCAGGTCGTGAACGCGATTCCGCGCGACCGCGAGGTGCTGTTCTGCCCCGACATGTTCCTCGGCCAGCACGTCAAACGCCAGACCGGCCGCGACAACATGCGCATCTGGGCGGGCGAATGCCATGTGCACGCCGGCATCCGCCCGGAGCACATCCAGGCGCAGCGCGACGCGCACCCCGGCGCGGAGTTCCTGATGCATCCGGAATGCGGTTGCGTGTCCTCCCTGTTGTACCTGCAAGGCCTGGGCCAGACCTGCGCGATGGACGGCGCGAAGATCCTCTCCACGGAAGGGATGGTCCGCCACGCGCAGCAATCGACCGCCCGCGAATTTGTCGTCGCGACGGAAACGGGCATCCTGCATCGCCTCAACAAATTGAATCCGGGCAAAACCTTCCATCCGGTGAGCGAACGCGCCGTCTGCAAGTTCATGAAAATGATCACCCTCGAAAAAGTGCTGCGCTCGTTGCGCGAAGAGGTGTTCGAGGTCACCGTTCCCCCCGCCATCGCGGAGCGCGCGCGCCGCGCCATCCAGCGCATGATCGAGATCGGTTGACCGCGCCATGGCGGACATTGTCATCGCGACGATCAACGCCCGCTACAGCCACGCATCCTTTGGCCTGCGCTACCTGCTCGCCAACATGGGCGACTTGCAGGAGCGGACCCGGATGATCGAGTTCGACCTGAAAACCAGCGCGTCCACCGTCGCGGAGACCCTGCTGGCTGCGCGTCCCCGCGTGTTGGGGCTCGGCGTCTACATCTGGAACGCCACGCAGACGCTCGACGTGGTGCGCCTGATTCGCGCGCAACAGCCGGACCTGCCACTGATCCTCGGAGGTCCCGAGGTCAGCCACGAAATCGAGGACCAGGCCATTTGCGCGCTCGCGGATTACATCATCACCGACGAGGCGGACCTGGCCTTCCCCGCGCTGTGCCGGAGCCTGCTCGCCGGTGAACGACCGGCTGGTCGCATCATTCGCGGCGGCTCGGTGGATGTGCGAAAACTCGCACTGCCCTATGGGCTCTATACCGGGGAGGATATCGCGCATCGCGTCATCTATGTCGAGGCCTCGCGCGGCTGCCCCTTCACCTGCGAATTTTGCCTCTCCTCCCTGGACGTGCCCGTGCGGCGCTTTCCCCTGGAACGCCTGTTGCCGGCTTTCCAGGACCTGCTCGACCGGGGCGTTCGCCACTTTAAATTCGTGGACCGGACCTTCAACCTCAGCATCAAATACAGCCTCGAATTGCTCGGCTTTTTTCTGGCGCGATACCAGCCCGGCTTGTTCCTGCACTTCGAGATGATCCCCGACCGTCTGCCGCCGGAACTCCGGGAAATCCTCACTTGTTTTCCGCCCGGATCCCTCCAGTTCGAGGTCGGCATCCAAACCTTTAACGAAGAGGTCGCCGCCCGCATCAAACGCCGCCAGGACTACGCGAAGACGGAGGATAACCTCCGCTGGCTGCGTGAAGAAACCGGCGCCTACCTGCACGCGGACCTCATTGCCGGGCTGCCGGGCGAGTCGCAGGAGAGCTTTGCCCGCGGGTTCGACCGCTTGCTCGCGCTGCGTCCGCAGGAAATCCAGGTGAACGTCCTGAAGCGCCTGCGCGGCACGCCCATCACGCGGCACGACGCCGAATTCTCCATGCGCTACAACGCGGACGCGCCGTATGACCTGCTGGAAAACCGGGACTTCGCGCCGGATGCCCTGCAAGCGATCCATCGCTTCGGGCGTTTCTGGGACCTGTATGTGAACAGCGGGAACTACCTGGAGACCGCGCCCCTCCTGTGGGCCGGCCAGCCCTCACCCTTCGCCGCGTTCCAGGCCTTCAGCCAGTGGCTGTTTGAACGATGGGGGCGCGCACACGGCATTGCGATTGACGACTCCGCCGAGGCGCTGTTCCAGTGGCTGATCGATCACGGGCTGGAGCCCGCACCGGTCGCGGAGAGCCTGTGGCGAGATCTATGCCGCACGGTGCCCCGGAATCGTCCGTCATTTCTGAAGCCGTATGTCGACGCGGGGCGCAGCCGCGAAGCGCGCGCCACCCACCTCAAGGGGCTTGCGCGACAACATCGGCGCCTCGGAACATCCGGCTAATCGCGCACGATCAGGCACCAGGTATGCCGCCCGCGCGTGCGTGCGAACACATCCGCCACATCTCGATTCGACATGCGGATGCATCCGTGGGAAGCAGGCCGTCCGAGGCGGTGTTCCTGGTTCGTGCCGTGGATATAAATATACCGCGCGTAGCTGTCGCATCCGGGGCCGGCGTTGCGACCCGGTTCAAGCCCGCGCAATCGGAGAATGCGCGACAGGATCAAATCCGTGCGTCCCCCGCCGCGCCAGGCTTCCGGCGCCAGCCGTTCGCCCGTGGCGCGGCGCGAGCGAAACACGCGCCCCAGCGGTTGTCCGGCGCCAATCCAACGGACGACACGGTGCAATCCCAACGGCGTGCGATTGGATCCGACACGGCTTCCCACCCCCCGACTGCTCGTGGAAACGCGATAGAGGCGCAACACCTTCCCGTTCCGAATCAGCGACAACGTTTGGTCCCGGACCGATACGCGCAGCAACACAGCGCCTGCAGGGAAAGGAACCATCAACGACATGCGGGAAGCATACAGAAAAAAATGGTCGGGGCGACTGGATTTGAACCAGCGACCTCTTGGTCCCGAACCAAGCGCTCTAGCCAGGCTGAGCCACGCCCCGTTCCATTTGAACCGACGACAGTGTGTCGTCAGCAAGGAGCCGTTATGCGGGAATCACCGCCGGAACTCAAGCGGAGATTTCGACGCCGTGACGATTTATGATCCGGTCAATGGCGGCGCGGCTTTTGAGGGATTTAAGATATCGCTCACGCGCAACGGCTTCTCGGCGGGAAGTGAAATACTCGGTGTGAATGACCATCCAAGGCCCTCGCGAGCGAGTCGAACTGGAGGCTCCCCCCGCATGTTCGCGATAGCGCCGGATGAGATCCACCGTCTGTCCGACATAGCGCCGCCCTGTAGAATCACTTTCCAACACGTACACGATGTACATGGGAGGACCAGCGACCTTCCCGATGCCGGGCATCGGGACGCTCTAGCCAGGCTGAGCCACGCCCCGTTCCATTTGAACCGACGACAGGGTGTCGTCAGCAGGGAGCCGTTATGCGGGAATCACCGCCGGAACTCAAGCGGAGATTTCCAGCGAAACCGATTATTTCTCGAAGTAGGTGTACCCGCGCAGGCCGTTTTCGTAGGCGGCCATGATTTCACGGCGCTCCTCGGGGGTGATCTTGCCGGTCCGCACGGCATTCTCCGCGGTGCGGCGCATGAGCTCAACCATGTCCTGCACATCGTACTCCACATACGACAGCACGTCCGCCACGGTGTCGCCCGCGATTTCCTCGGCAAACTCCACCGAGCCGCCTTCGCCCAACTTGACGCTGACGACATTGGTGTCGCCCAGGAGGTTGTGCAGGTCGCCCAGGGTTTCCTGATAGGCGCCAACGAGGAAGACACCCAGGTAGTAGTCCTTGCCGTTGAGATCGTGCAGCGGCAGGGTGCGCTTCACGTCGTGCAAGTCGATGAACCGGTCGATCTTGCCGTCGCAGTCGCAGGTGATGTCGGCCAGCACGGCCTTGCGGGTCGGCGCCTCATTCAGGCGGGCAATCGGCATGATCGGGAACAACTGTTCAATCGCCCATGAATCCGGCAGGGATTGGAATACGCTGAAGTTGCCGAAATAGACATCGGCAATCGCCGTCTCCAAATCCTCCAATTCGTCCGGGATGTACTTGCGATCCCGGATGACCTCGGCGATGCGATTAATGATGTCCCAGAACATGCGCTCCGCCAGCGCCCGGTCGCGCAGGGTCACCGCGCCCTGGTTGAACAACGTGCGCATCTCGTCGCGGAAGAACACGGCGTCGTGGTAGCACTCCTGCGCGTTCTTGGCCGTCAACGAGCGCCCGACATCGGCGAGGCGCACCAGGTTCTCATGCGCATTCGGCGGCAGACTCTCGGGCGCCTTGATGCCCTCGAAGCGGCTGACATCGAAGATGTCGAACAGGAGCACCGAGTGGTGCGCCACCGTCGCGCGGCCCGACTCGCTGACGATGACCGGATGCGGGATGCCGGCCTCATCCGTGCGCTGCATGATGCCTTCGACAATGTCCGCCGCGTACTCATCCACGCTGTAATTCGCGCTGCTGGCGAAATTGGAATGCGACCCGTCGTAGTCCACCGCGAGGCCGCCGCCGACATTCAACATCCCCATGCGCGCGCCTTCCCGCACAAGGTCCACATACATGCGGCCCGCCTCAACGATGCCGGCCTGGATGCTGCGGATGTTCGGGATCTGCGAGCCCAGGTGATAGTGCAGCATCTCAAGGCAATCCAGCATGTCGGCCGCGCGGAGCTGGTCCACCAGGTCGATGATCTGCGCTGCGTTCAGGCCGAACTGGCTGCGATCGCCGCCGGATTCATTCCAATGGCCGCCCCCGCGCGTCGCGAGTTTCGCGCGCACGCCGATGCGCGGACGCACCTTCATGTGCTTCGCGCGCTCCAGGATCAGCGGCAACTCGCTCGGCATTTCGATGACCAGGATCGCCTGCAAGCCCATCTTCAGGGCGTACAGCGCGAGATCAATGAACTCCTCGTCCTTGTAGCCGTTGCAGACGATCAACGCCTCGGGATTCCGGCTGTAGGCCAGCGCCGTGATCAGCTCCGGCTTGCTGCCCGCCTCCAGCCCGTAATTGAACTGGCGCCCGTAGGCGACGATGTCTTCGATCACCTGCTGCTGCTGGTTGACCTTGATCGGATAGACGCCCCTGAACACCGACTTGTAGCCGGCATCGGCAATGGCCTTGTGAAAACTGGTATTGATCGCGGCAATGCGCGATGCAAGCACGTCGCCGAAGCGAAGCAGGACGGGCATGGCGATGCCGCGGGCTTTCAGCCCCTCGACAATCTCCGACATGCTGATGGTGGTATCCGTGCCCTTCCCTTTCGGGCGGACAACCAGTTCCCCCTTCTCCGAGACATCGAAGTAGCCACTCCCCCAGTTGCGGACGCCGTACAGTTCGGCCGTGTCGTTGCTGGTCCACCGCGTCAACGTTTCCGTCTTCATTCGTGTCTGTGCAGCGCCTCCACCTTCACGGAGTACCCCGTGAAAAGTTCGCGTATGGTATCGCCTGCCCCCCAGAAATCAACTAGGCACCACAACTTTCCTGCGCGTCATTTTGCGAGCGGGATCAAGAAGCGCTGACCTGTTCGACAAATGCCGCGCGGTCGCGTATAGGTATTGGAGTCGCTGCCACACAAATGAACAGGCTTCACGCATATCTGCTCGCGCTCGCCCTGTGTTGGGTGACGATCGGCACAACGTTCGCCGCCTCCCCGTGGGAGACCCTCGAACACTGCACCCTGGTGCCGAGTCGCTACAACGACGGCGACAGCTTCCACGTGCGGCACGGGGACCGGGAGTACATCTTCCGCCTCTACTTCGTCGATGCCCCGGAAGAGGATGCCAGCTTCCCACAGCGGATTCACGATCAGGGCGCTCACTTCGGCATCGAAAACGCCCACGTGCAGGACGTCGGGCGCCTCGCGCGCGCGTTTATGCTCCAATCCCTCGACAAACCGTTCACCGTCGTCACGCGCTGGCAACATGCGCTGGGCCGCAGCAAAATGCCGCGCTTTTACGCTTTCGTTCGCCCGGATGGAACGGATCTCGCGGAGCAATTGGTCTCGCGCGGACTCGCGCGGGTGTATGGCGTGCGCGCCATCACGCCGGAGGGCGAACCCGCCGCATCCTACCGCGCGCGCCTGCTGGCAATGGAAGATGCCGCGCGAACAGGAAAAATCGGCGCATGGTCGTTGTCGAGGCCGATGCCCGGAACGGCGGCGTGGACCGGTTCGATGAGCCCCGAAACGGCGATGCGTCAGTGAGGCGCGGTCAACCGCGCCATTAGCTCCGGCATTTCCAACTCTTCCTGAACACCGGTCGACAGGTTCTTGAGCAGGAAGGTGCCCTTCTCCACCTCGGCTTCGCCGCGAATCACCACATGCGACGCGCGCGCCCGGTCGGCCGCACGGAACTGGGCCTTCATGCTGCGCCGTCCCATGTCCATTTGCGCCGCCACGCCGCGCCAGCGCAAACTCTGCACCAGGCGCAGCCCCTCCTCGTTCGCCCGCTCGCCCTGCGCAATGATCCACACGAGCGGGAGGCGCTCAGCTTGTTGCGAAGGACGCTCCTGCTCCAGCGCCACGACGGCGCGCTCCAAACCGATGGCAAATCCGGCGCCCTCGACGGTGCGGCTGCCGAGATTCAGCAGATAGCGACCGCCACCCGCGATGGCATCCTGCGCGCCCAGCGCCGGGTGCGTGATTTCCCACACCGTGTGGATGTAGTAGTCCAGCCCGCGCACCAGGTTGGGCCGGACCTCCACCTTCAGGTCCAGGCCGTTGAGCAGGCGCACGACCTCGTCAAAATAGGCGCGCGCCTCCGCCGACATGAACGTGGACGGCGCGGGCAGTCCGGCGATCAGGCGCTGGCAGTCCGGATTCTTGCAATCGAGCACTCGCAGGACATTTCCATCCAGCCGGCGCTGGCAGTCGGCGCACAGGTTTTCCCGGTTCGGCGCCAACAGGTCCCGAATACCTTGTTGCACGGCGATACGGTCGGCGGGCAACCCCCGCGTATTGAGGTGCACGCGGCACTGCTCAAGTCCCCACGCGCGCAACAGGTGCAAATGAAGCGCGATCACCTCGGCGTCCGCGGCCGGATTCGCCGCGCCAATCGCTTCGACACCCAGCTGGTGGAACTGCCGCTTGCGGCCCGCCTGCGGACGCTCGCTGCGAAACATCGGCCCCACATAGTACAAACGCGCATCCTGCGCATCCTGCCCCTGAGACGCGACGTACCGCATCACGCCCGCCGTGCCTTCCGGACGCAATGCCAGCTGGCGCCCGCCACGGTCCTCGAACATGTACATCTCTTTCTGGACGACATCCGTGTCATCGCCCAGCGAGCGCATGAACAGGTCGGCGCGCTCAAGCACCGGGGTGCGCACTTCAGAAAAACCGTAAAGCGCAAGCAGGCGGCGGGCTTCGGATTCGATGTGCTGCCAGCGGCTGATTTCAGGCGCGGCCAAGTCGGCCATGCCCTGCAGGGGTTGAAACGCGTCGGACGACATTCGAGGGACAGCGGTCTGCGGGCGGCTACTCGCCCGTGATCAACTGCTTCATGATTTTGCCCGGCTTGAACTTCACGACCTTGCGCTCGGGAATCGTCACCACCTGCTCGGGCTTGTTGGGATTGCGGCCGATCCGCTGCTTGCGCGTCCGGACTTCAAATACGCCGAAATTGCGGAACTCAATCGATTCCCCCTTGGACAGCGACTCCACAATGTAGTCCAAGGTCTTCTGGATCACCTTGTACACATCCTGCTGGATGAGACCGGTTTCCTCGGAGATGCGCACGACCAGGTCGCGCTTCGTCAAATTTTTGCTTGTAGTTTCCACCGTAGTTCCCCCTGCAAGTGCAGCGGTCATCGTCACTTAGGAGTCATCGTCGGCCCCATACTAGACGCCCACCCTGCGGGGTCAAGGGCAAAGGCGACAAACCGTGTTAGCGGACAATTCGATGGATGTAAGCGCAAATCGCCGAAGCCGGGATGCAGATGTAGGCGAGGCTCTTGTTGAAGAGGACGAAGCTCGCCAGCTCGGCAGCCGTCTTCTCATCGATTTTGGTCTGCGAGGGAAACCATCCGTCCTTGATGCACCATAGCCCCAGGATCAGCAGGCCGATCGACCAATGCAGGAATGCCTTCGTCCCTTCAACCTTGAATCGCCTCGCCATACCCCGATCTCCCCATGGTTATCCGCTTGCTCAATCGACCCGCACCGCGCGCCACTCGTCCGCCAGCAGGGCTTTTACCCGCTCCACCGCCTGCTCCACCGGCACGTTCTCAACCGCGCCCGTGCGGCGCAGCTTGATCTCCACGGCGCCTTTGGACAGCGAACGCTCGCCCACGCTCAAGCGAATCGGCGCGCCGACGAAATCCGCATCCTTGAATTTTACGCCCGCGCGCTCGTCACGATCATCCATTAGCACATCGAGCCCGCCCGACGCCAGCTCCGACGAGAGACGCTCCACCAGTTCCACGCTCGGCGCGTGCTGCACATTGATCGCCATCGCGTGCACCTCAACCGGCGCCACGGAAACCGGCCAGATGATGCCATTCGCATCCCAGCTTTGTTCGATCACGGCCTGCAGCGTGCGCGTCACGCCGATGCCGTAGCATCCCATGATGCACGGCTTCTGCTGGCCGTCCGCGTCCAGGAAGCGCGCGCCCATGGCTTCGCTGTACTTCGTCCCCAGCTTAAAGACATGGCCGACTTCAATGGCCCGGCGAATGCGCAGCGGCTCGCCCGATTCCCGGCTCAACTCCTCCGCGCGAACGGTGCGCAAATCGTGCCAGCGCGTCACGGTGAGGTCGCGCTCCGCGTCCACATGGCGCAGATGGAACCCATCCACATTCGCGCCGGTCACCATCCCGCAGGCGCCGCGCAACGCTTCGTCGGCCAGCACGGTGACATTCGAAACGCCGACCGCTCCAAGGCTGCCGGGATGCGCGCCCAGCAAGGCATGGCATTCCTCCGGCGTCGCAGGCCGGAACACGGTGCTTCCCGCCGCCGCCGCGAACTTGGCTTCGTTGAGCTGGTCATCCCCGCGAACCAGCGCGAGCACGGGCTTGCTCTCCACCATGAAGACCAGTGTCTTGATCTGCTGGTGCGCGGCCACGCCGTGCGGCGGCTTGGCAAGGGCTTCGATCGTCACGACCCCCGGCGTCGCAAACTGCTCGGGCGCGGCGCCCGTGGACTGCGCCGGCGTCGCAAGCAACGGCCCGCGGCTGGTGGCTTTTTCCACATTGGCCGCATAGGCGCCGTTCTCCGTGTACGCCACTTCGTTTTCCCCCGTCTCGGCCGGCACCATGAACTCGTGCGAGAACTTGCCGCCCATCACGCCCGTGTCGGCCTCGACGATGATCGTGTTCAGCCCGCAGCGGCGGAAAATCCGCGTGTACGCATCGTACATCTTCTTGTAGCTGATCCCGGCGCCCTCGTCGGTCGCGTCAAATGAATAGGCGTCCTTCATGATGAATTCCTTCGCGCGCATCAGGCCGAATCGCGGGCGGATTTCATCGCGGAATTTCACCTGGATCTGGTAGAAATTGCGGGGCAATTGCCGGTACGAATTGATCTCGCCCGCCACCAGCGTCGTGATGACCTCCTCGTGCGTGGGTCCCAGCACCCACTCGCGCCCGGCGCGGTCATTCACCTTGAACAAGACGTCGGAGGCCGCCTTGTAACGCCCGCTTTGCTGCCAGATTTCCGGCGGCTGCAACGCCGGCATCAACACCTCCAGCGCACCCGCGCGGTCCATCTCCTCGCGCACGATCCGTTCGACCTTGCGAAGCGCCCGCAACCCCAGCGGAAGAAACGTGTAGAGGCCGCCCGCCAGCTTGCGGATCAACCCGCTGCGCAGCATCCACTGGTGGCTCGGGATCTCCGCCTCGCCCGGCACTTCGCGCAGGGTGGGAATCAATTGTTGGGTCCAACGGTAAATCATGGTGCGGTTCCAATCGGTGAAGGTGTGGATTGATAGCGGGTGGTCCTGCACAGCGCAAGCAAGGGCAGGCCGGCGGTTCAGGATTCCTCCGCCCCGCCCTGCCCCGCAAACGAGCACAGCCCGCGCTGGCCGCCCCCGGCAAACGCGCCGAATTCCTGCGCAGCCGGCGTCGAAAGCTCGGTGCGGATGCGCGCAGCCGCCTGGGCCGGCGTCAGGCCGCTGCGATACATCAGCGCGAACGCGCGCTTCACCTGCAGGCGGTCTTCCGGCGAAAAGCCCGCGCGGCGCAGACCGACCACGTTCAGCCCCACCACGGTGTTGCGATGGTCCGAGTGCGTCGTGCAAAACGGCGGAACATCCTTCGTAATCACCGCGCCACCGGCCACCATCGCCAGCCGCCCGATCCGCACAAACTGGTGCACCACCGCGTTCCCGCTGATAAACGCCGCGTCCCCCACCACCACGTAACCGGCCAGCAGCGCGCCGTTCGCGAGAATCACGTTGCGCCCCAGCTCCACATTGTGCGCGAGATGGCTGTTCGCCATCAGGAAACAACCCGCCCCGACGCGCGTCACCGTTCCCGGCTTCGTGCCGCGATGAATGGTCACGCCTTCCCGGATCGTGACGCGGTCTCCGATCTCCACCCAGCTTTCGCCGCCTTTGAACGCGAGGTCCTGCGGCGCATCCCCCAACACGGCGTGCGCATGCACGCGCACCTCCCGCCCCAGGCGCAGGTGCGAAACCAGCACCGCGTGCGGCCCGATGACACAGCCGGCGCCGATTTCCACGCCCGGCCCGATGACGGCGTACGGCCCGACCTCGACATCCGGCGCCATGCGCGCGGACGGATCAATCAGTGCGGTGGGATGAATGCTCATGCGCTCAACCTCCAAATGAAATCAACCCGCTTTCGCGCAGCGACAGGTAATCCTGCGCGCGCCCTTCCTCGGCGCGCCCCATGATGATGTGGTCCAGCACTTCAATATCCATGATGCGCCCCGCCTCGACCAACTGGCGCGTGATCCGCAAATCCTCCGGCGAAGGACTCGGGTCGCCGGACGGATGATTGTGGACCAACACCAGCGCCGCGCTGCTGGTCCGCACGGCCTCCTTGAACACCTCGCGGGGATGCACAAGGCTCGCGTCCAGGATGCCGCGCGTGATATGCAGCGGAGGCCGTCGCAAGCGGTATTTCCGGTCCAGCAGCAACACCCAGAAGTTTTCGACATCGCTCGCCAGGGCTGCGCGCCGCATCAACCGCGCCGCCTCCTCCGGCGTGCGAACCGACACCGGCCCCGCTTCGCCGCGCGAAGCCAGGCGCCGCGCCAGCTCCAGCGCCGCCTTTACCACTTGCGAGCGCACGCGGCCCATCCCCTTGATCGACTTCAGGTCCGACGCCGTGACCTCCGCGAGGGCGCCGAGCGATCCGTATTCATTCAGAAGTCCCGCCGCGAGATCCATGACGCTGCGCCCCCGCACGCCGCTGCGCAGGATCAACGCGATCAGCTGCTGGTCCGTCATGTTTTCCGGCCCCACACGGTCAAACACCTCGCGCGGCCGGTCCTCCGCGGGCATCTCGCGCATGGGCCGCGAAAACGAATAGTGCTGCTCGCGCAGGATATGGCCGTCCGACGACGATTCCGGGCTCATCAGGAATCCTCCGCGGCCGCCACCGCATACGCTTCGCACGCCCCCCACAAGCGAGGCGGGAACGCGCCCTCAATGACCGCGCGATCCTCTTCGTACGTGCAGGAAAAAATCGTCGCGCCACTGCGGATCGACGCCAGCAGGCGGGCTTCCGACTGCGGCACCGAAATCACCGCGCGGATCGAACGGTCGCGCAGCTGGTCGGCCAGCGCCGCCCGCAACTCCTCCAACCCCTCGCCGCGCAGCGCCGACACCTCGACACAGGGCGCATGGCGGGCCGCGATGGACGACGCGCGCGCGCGCGCGTCGGGTTGATCCATTTTGTTGAGCGCATACAGCACCGGGCGATCCGCCACGCCCAGCTCCTTCAACACCGCATCCACCGCGGCCATCTGCTCCTCCACCTGGGGATGCGAGGCGTCCACCACGTGGACCAGCAGGTCGGCGTGCGAAACTTCCTCCAGGGTCGCCTTGAAAGACTCGATCAATCCGTGCGGCAGTTTGCGGATGAATCCCACCGTGTCCGTGAGCAGCGCCTGCTGGTGATTCGGCAGCCGGAGCTGGCGCGTCGTCGGGTCGAGCGTGGCGAACAGTTTGTCATAGGCCAGCACATCCGCGCCCGTCAGCGCGTTGAGCAGCGTCGATTTGCCCGCATTCGTGTAGCCCACCAGCGAAACCAGTCCCCACCCGTGGCGGCGGCGTCCACGCCGCTGTTCGGCGCGATGCCGGCGCACATCCTGCAAGTCGGCGCGGAAGCGATCAATGCGTTCGAGGATGCGGCGGCGGTCCAGTTCGAGCTGTTTCTCGCCCGGCCCGTGCATGCCCATGCCGCCTTTCTGCCGCTCAAGATGCGTCCACATGCGTCGGAGGCGCGGCAGCAAATATTCCAATTGGGCCAGCTCGATTTGCATCCGGCCCTCGCGCGTGCGGGCATGCTGCGCGAAGATGTGGAGGATCACTTGCGTCCGGTCGATAACCTTCGTGCCGATGAGGGCCTCCAGGTTGCGTCCCTGCGCGGGCGAGAGATCGTCGTCAAACACCACCGTGGAAATCTTTTCCGCCTTCACGCGTTCGGCGAGTTCGGTCGCCTTGCCGGACCCGATGTACAGGCCCGGATTCTTGCGGCCGATGCGGCAGGTGACGCGATCCACCACGACGGCGCCCGCCGTCTTGCAGAGCAGCGCGAGTTCGTCGAGATGATCGTTCACCTCCCACGCGCCCTGACGTCCGAACTGCACGCCCACGAGCAACGCGGTCTCGGGCGCGGGTTCAGAAGTGTAAAGCGGACGGTCCATCCTGCTCCCACTGGCGGCTCACATGGGCCGCAATCATTTCGTCGTTCATGTCGTCAGTCACCTGCACCCACGATACCGGAAGCTGGTGGCGAAACCACGTCATTTGACGCCGGGCCAGTTGCCACGTTCGCGACGCGGCTCGCGCACAGGCCGCGTCGATCGTCATCGACCCGTCAAGGACCGCAAACGCCTCGGCGTATCCAATCGCATGCCGCGCCGTCGGCGACAACTGCGGCCAACGCGCCCGCAACCGCCGCGCCTCCTCCAGCAAGCCCTCCCCCCGGAACATCGCGCGCACGCGCTCCGCGATCCGCCGCTTGAGGCGATCCGGCGCCATGCCCAGGGCCACGATCGGCGACGGGGTTCGCGTCCACGAATCATCCATACCGGCGCCGGCCTCCAACCGCTCCAACGCGCGGATCACGCGCCTGGGATTCTGCGGGTCCGCCAGGTTCGCCAACGCCTCCGGCGCGCGCGCGCGCAAGGCCGCATGCAGCCCGGACAACCCCTGTTCGCGCCAGACCTGCTCCCATCGCGCGCGCAGCGCCGGATCCGCCGGCGCGCCGGTGGACAATCCTCGCAGGAGCGCCGACAGATATAGACCCGTTCCACCCACGATGATCAGCGGACGCCCCGCATGCTGCGCCGCGTCGGACGCACGGCGCGCCTCCTCCACGAAGGCCCCTGCACTGAACGGCTGGTCGGGATCGACAAGATCCAAGCCGTGATACGAAAGTTCCGCCCGCAAATCCGCGCCGGGCTTCGCCGTCCCCACATCCATGCCACGGTAGACGGCCATTGCATCGGCGGAAAGGACATGCGCGCCGCGGGCCACGGCCAGGCGGTGCGCAACGGACGTCTTGCCCGCGGCGGTGGGCCCCGCAAGCACCCACGCCACCCTGTCAGGGCTGCCTGGCATCGGCTTCATCGCGCCGGTCGTTCAGCGGATGTTGCGGAACCCAAAACGCGGAGATGATGTAGATCCCCACCCCGGTGCAAATCGCGGCATCCGCGATGTTGAAAGCCGGCCAGTGCCAGCCTTTCACATAGAAGTCGAAAAAGTCCGTCACCCACTCGAGGCGAATGCGATCCAGCAGGTTGCCGACAATCCCGCCCAGCATCAGGCCCAGCGCCAGGCGATGCTCCCACGTATCGCCGAGAAAGGAGCGGCGGAAGATGACCATGAGCACTAGCATCACGATCGACAAGACGGTCAGCGATGTGTTCTGGCCGCCAAGGATCCCCCACGCCGCGCCAGTGTTCCGCACATACGTCAGGTTGAAGAACCCGTCGATCACCGGGCGCGACTCCCCAAGCGCGAACGTGGCGCGGACAATCGCCTTCGTCCATTGATCGGACAGGGCGATCAGGACGGCCACTACCAGTGGGAACATCGAAATCTCCCCGGGCTCAGGTCTGCGCGTCCAGCGTCTGGATGCTGGTGCGGCGGAACGGGCGGAAGCGCGGCTTGCCGCGTTCCATCTCCGTCTGGGCCGCGACGCAGTAGCGCGCGAACGGGAGCACCTTCAGGCGCTCATATTCGATCGGCTGCCCGGTGGCCTCGCAGATGCCGAACGTTCCGCCGTCAATGCGGCGGATCGCCTCGTCGATCTCGTACAACACGTCCTGCTCGCTGCTCAGCAGGTTCGCCGCGAATTCGCGGTCGAAATTATCCGTGCCCTGGTCGGCCATGTGGAAGCTGTAGCTCGACAAATCGCCGGAGGAATCGCGCTGCGAACGGTTCAGGTTGTCGCGGGAGAGGAACGAGATTTCATCAATCACGCGGTCGCGCAATTTCAGCAACAGGTCCTTGAAGAACGCCAGGTCCTTCGCCGTGAGGCGTTTCGTCACGGCCATCGCGCCCTTCAGCGCGCCAGGCGGCGGGCGAATCGGCAGCAAGGGACGGGCAGCCGTCTTCGCGACCGGTTTCGGCGTGGCTTTCACCACCGGCTTCGGCGCGGGCTTGGCCTTCGCCGGGGCCTTGGGTGCCGGACGGGCGGCACTCGCCTTCTTCTTTACGGCGGACGCCACCTTCGACGCCGTCTTCTTCGCCGGTTTGGCCGCGGGCTTAGCTGCCTTTTTCTTCTGCGCCATGTGTAATCCTCTTCTTCGCGAGCCCAAGAGCTCGATATTTAAGGAGCGCGCTACCTACAACATCCCACCGGGGGTGTCAACTGCGAAGCCCCGCCCCACACTTTACACGCGCTCAATGACAATGCGACACGCGTGTCCGTTCAATTCAACGGGTTCGACGCCAGCGCCATCACCCTCCATCCACTCCAGCGACTCCGCAAGGACCTCGCTCGTGACATAGTCGCGGTGCGCCCCCACCGCGTCCCGCACGTCCGCGCCGGCGGCCACGCGCAGGCGGATCCGGTCGGCAATCTCCAGCTCGGCCCCCTTGCGGAGATTCTGCACCTTGTTGACGAATTCTCGCGCCAGCCCCTCGCGGAGCAAATCCGCGTCCAGCGCCGTATCCAACGCGACGACAAATCCCTCGGCCGCAGCCACGGCCATGCCCGGCCGCGGCTTCCGCTCAATCAACACGTCCTCTTTCGTAATCGTCAGCGCGCCGCCCTCAAGCGGCAACTCAATCGACTGCCCGTCCAGCAGGCGCTCGATCTCGTCCGCCGGCAGCACGCGAATCGCATCCGCGGCCTTCTTCATGCGGGGCCCGAGGCGCGGCCCCAGTTTTTTGAAATCCGCCTTGGCGGCGATGTCGGCCAACTCCGTCTCGCGCGTGCTGAACACCACCTCGCGCACATTCAATTCCTCCGCCAGCACATCCTGCAAGTGTCGCACCAGTTCCAACCGCGCGGCGTCATGGCATACCACGCGCATGCGGCGCAGCGGCTGGCGCACCTTCAAATCAAACTGCGTGCGCACCGAGCGGCCCAGTTCCACCACCCGGATCGCCTCCTCCATCTGCGCCTCCAGCGCGCGGTCGCGCCGCTCCGGGCGCGCCTGCGGGAAATCGCAC
This sequence comes from uncultured Verrucomicrobiota bacterium, assembly GCA_937996795.1. Lineage (GTDB taxonomy): Bacteria > Verrucomicrobiota > Kiritimatiellia > CAIVKH01 > CAIVKH01 > JAMLJG01. Next base: position 21,375 of record CALKUH010000024.1, read on the forward strand.
AAATGCACCGACTCCGGCTGACCCTCGACCCGCAGATGCCGGTAGATCGCCTCGCTGATAAACGGCACGAACGGCGCCGCGATCTGGCTCAACCGGACCAGGACCTCATGCAACGTCGCATAGGCCGACGCCTTGTCCGCATCGTTCTGGCTCTTCCAAAACCGGCGGCGGCTGCGGCGGATGTACCAGTTGGTCAACGACTCCACGAATGCAACGAACGGACGCACCGCACGCTGCAGGTCGTATCGATCCATCGCCTGCACCACGTCCTCGTTCAACCGCTCTAGGGCCGAAAGGATCCACCGATCCAGCAGGTTGGCGGCGCCCGGCGCACGCGCACCCGGTGTCCACCCGTCGATCCGCGCATAGGTCACGAGAAAGCTGAACGCATTCCACCACGGGATCAACAGGTGGCGCAGCGCCTGCTTCACACCCTCCTCCGAAAAGCGCAGGTCATCCGCCCGCACAATCGGGGAATTGATCATGTACAGGCGCAGCGCATCGGCGCCGTACGAATTGAGGATATGCTGCGGGTCGGGATAATTCTTGAGCCGCTTGCTCATCTTCCGCCCGTCCTCCGCCAGGACGAGCCCGTTGACCACCACGTTCTTGAACGCCGTGCAGCCGAACAGCGACGACGACAACACCATCAGCGTGTAAAACCACCCGCGCGTCTGGTCCAACCCCTCCGCAATGAAATCCGCCGGGAAATTCTGCTCGAAGCGCTCCTTGTTCTCGAACGGATAATGCATCTGCGCGTACGGCATCGACCCGCTCTCGAACCAGCAATCCAGCACCTCCGGCGTGCGGCGATAAACCTTCCCGTCGCGCCGGATTTCAACCTTGTCGACGATGTGTTTGTGCAGATCCTGCACCCGCACACCCGAGAGTTGTTCCAGTTCATCGATGGACCCCACGCAGATCATGTCGCTGCGATCCTCGACATTCACCCACACCGGGATGCAGGAACCCCAGAACCGGTTGCGGCTGATGTTCCAATCCTTCGCCTCGCGCAGCCAGTTCCCAAACCGCTTCTCGCCGATCGCCTCCGGCATCCAATGGACACCGCTGTTGTTGGCCACCAGCCGATCGCGCGCATCCTCCACCTTCACGTACCACGCCTCGATCGCGCGGTAGATCAGCGGCGTGTCCGTCCGCTCGCAAAAGGGATAGCTGTGGACAAGCGTCGACTGGTGCACCAGTTTGTGCTCGTCCTTCAAGCGGCGGATGATCGCCTTGTCCGCGTCTTTGCAGAACTGGCCCGCGTACTCGGGCACGCGCGCGGTGAACGCCGCATTCTCGTCCAGCAGGTCCACCGGCGGAATGCCCGCCGCCTGCCCCACGCGGAAATCGTCCTCACCATACGCCGGCGCGATGTGGACAATGCCCGTACCGTCCGCCGTGCTGACGAAGTCATCCGCCAGCACCACAAACGCCCCCGGCTGCCCTGCAAGATACGGGAAGATCGGCTCATAGGACCACCCCTTGAGATCGGCCCCCTTGAACCGGGCCACCTCGGCATAGTCCTCTTTCTTTTTGTAATACGCCTCCAGGCGCGCCGCTGCGAGCACGTACACCGCGCCATCCTTCGCATCACGCACCGCGACGTAGTCCAGCTCCGGACCAACGCACACCGCCAAATTCGCCGGCAACGTCCACGGCGTCGTCGTCCAGATCAGGAGATACCACTCACCCCCGCCGCGCTGGCTGTAGCCGCGCTCGCTGAGCGCGGTCTGATCCAGACGCAACCGCACGGTCACCGAGGGATCCTGCACCTCCTGGTAATTGTTCCCCGCCTCAAAGTTCGACAGCGGCGTCGTCAGCTTCCAACTGTAGGGCATGATGCGGTACGACTTGTACACGCGCCCCTTCTCCCACAACTGCTTGAACACCCACCAGATCGTCTCCATGAAGGAGAGATCCATCGTCTTGTAGTCGCGGTCGAAATCCACCCACCGCCCCATCCGCGTGACCGTCTTCCGCCACTCCGCCACATACCGCAACACCAGCGAGCGGCAGGTTTCGTTAAAAACATCCACGCCCTTCTCGCGGATCGCGCCCGTACCCGCGAGCCCGAGATGCTCCTGCGCCAGCGCCTCGATCGGCAGCCCGTGGCAGTCCCACCCGAACCGGCGTTCCACGTAATGCCCGCGCATCGTGTGGTAGCGCGGCACAATGTCCTTGATCGTACCCGCCAGCAGGTGCCCGTAATGCGGCAGCCCCGTCGCGAACGGCGGGCCGTCGTAAAACACATACTCCTTCGCGCCCTTGCGCTGCTCCAGCGACCGCTGGAACACCCGCGCCTCGTCCCAGAAGCGGAGGATTTCCTCCTCCAGCGTCGGGAAATTGACCTTGTTGGATATGGGATTCAGCATGGCAAAAGGCCGGAAGTTAAGGGCGGCCCGCGCCGGAATGCAAGCCTGCGCATCGCCCCCATCACGCGCCCGTTCCCGCCGCCCCGCGCGCCGCCAGCAAATCCAGCGGGCTGCGCGCCGGATTCCGCAGATCCTTCACGACATGCGTATAGATCATCGTCGTCTCCACATTCGAGTGGCCCAGATACTCCTGGATCTGCCGGATATCCACGCCATTCAGCAGCAGGTGCGTCGCAAAACTATGCCGCAGCGTATGCACCGTCACCGGCTTGTGGATGCCCGCCGCGCGCGCCGCGTCCCGCACGGCACGCTGGATGAACGAATCCCCCACATGATGGCGGCGCACCAACCCCGCCCGCGGATCCACCGACAGCGTCGGGCTCGGAAACACCCAGAACCAGGCCCAGCTCGAACCCGCATTCGGATACTTGCGGTCCAGCGCATTCGGCATCCAGACCCCCTGCACATTCGCCGCGCGGTCCGCCTCGTGGATCTTCCGCGTCTCCTCCAGATGGGCCTGCAACAGCGGCTTCACCTCTTCCGCGAGCAACGTGCTGCGGTCCTTATCCCCCTTGCCCGAGCGCACGAACAACAGGTTGTGCTCGAAATCCACATCCTTGACCCGCAACCGGCAACACTCGGAAACCCGCAAGCCGCCGCCATAGATCACATAGGCCATCAGGCGTGACGAGCCGCCCAAGGCCCCGAAGAGCGCCTGCGTTTCCGGCACACTCAGCACCACCGGCAGCCGGTCGCCCAGCTTCGCGCGCACGCCCGGCGCCATTTCATCCAACTCGATATCCAGCACCTCGCGAAAGAAAAACAGCAGCGCATTAAACGCCTGGTTCTGCGTCGACCCGCTCACCCGCCGTTGCAGCGCCAGATGCGCGAGGTAATCCCGCACCCCCGACGAATCCATCAGCGGTCGCTGCGCCTGCTGCACCTCCGCCGCGTATGCGATGAAGCGGCGGGCCCAATCCACATACGTCGCCTCCGTGCGATAGGAATAATGCCGGACCCGCAATCGGGTGCGCAGCGCCTCCAGCGCCGGCAGGACATCCACCCGCCCCTCCGCATCCCGCACTTCCAGTGCCGGACGCCGCTTCCAATCCGTAACCTTCAGGAAGTTGACGAAATACGTCCGCACCGCCTTCTCCGCCTGCGCGATATGCCAGTCCGACCAGAAGGCCGATCGGTGCAACTCCTCGAGAAATCCGTCCAGCCGGTCCTCCAGCGCCTGCGCATCCGTCCGGAAGCGAAGGAACTGCCGGACCCACTTCACGTAAAACGGCGCCTGCTTCTCCGGCACCAAATCCGCCCGCAACAAATACTCCCCAAACTGCTGCAACTGCGTTTCCACATCCGACATACGCACCTCCGCCCCCCAGAGATGCAAAGCCCATGCCAACGCGCCCCGGAACACCCAACCCACTTCAGATCAATACGTTGCGCCCAAACAGCAGCCGCCACCCGCCCCGAGAACCCATCAACCCCGCTTCAAAAACCATCAACCCAAATTGAAATCCCCAGCAATTCCAGACGTCCCCCCAACACCGTCCCACCCGGATATAGACGACCACCCCACTCGCCCCCAATTTTCACCTAACCCTCGTCCACCCAAGCTTGAACACCCCCGCCGCCACCGCCATACTCACGCCAACATATCCGGCGCATGCCCCGCAAAATGACCAAACCAGAAACATGCCCCGAATAGACGTTCGCATACTTTTTAAGATTTTTAAAAACGCATTCGCATGTCACGCAATTACCGCCCTCGGTTGGCATAAACCATCCGGCGCCGTTACAGTGGCACGACAAATCAGAAAAAATTAATTGTATTTTGGGGTCACGGTTTTTCGCCATCTTATTCAGAAGATCAACGCCATAGTGTAATACAAAAAACGTGCGAACAATCGGGCGCAGCTTACCAGCGGCGCGTTTTGAGTTTGCCTTCATGACTTCTCCTTTCGGGCCGCTGGAAGCTGGCCCGTGATGTTCGGGCCAAGAGAGAACGTCACCATTGCCGTGATAGATCGCGGCTTGGCGCATGGCTCTTGCGGTTTTCGGTCGATCATTTTGAACCCAAGGCTGCAATACCAGTTGCAGTATGCGTCATATTCGCAAGCACGACAGCCCGTGCAGGTTTTTGCCCGAACAAGGCGCTGGTGGGTACCTCCGGCCCGCCGCGAGTTCAATTCGGTCTTCATGGTTTGGACGGGCCTCCGGTCCCCACAGCGCTGGCGTTCGGATTACAGATAGGACAGCGATTCAGAAACCTCGTGTGCTTGCACATCATCGCGGCCTTTGTGCCGTCCAAACGTTTCGCAGCATGGAGAAGCGTGAATGCGGAGCGCGTCGTAAGCAGCTCGCTGAATGCACGGAGAATCTGTCGCAGCTCCTCTGCGACCTCCGCGTTTGTCATGCTGCGCAGCCGAACTGTCTCCCGCAGCCCATGAAGATCCGAACAATCCGGTCCAGCCGTACCGGCGGAATGCTGTGTGTTTTCACTCATTGCTCTGTCCTTTCGATTCCGCCGGACGCTGACCGGGGATGTTCGATCACAAAATCAGACCAAGACGATCCCGACCTCGGGAGCAACAGGGTAGTTCAATTCGGACCATCCAAGAC
>CALKUH010000025.1 GCA_937996795.1 uncultured Verrucomicrobiota bacterium
CAGCAGCGCGAGCAGGAGCGCACCGGCATCACGTCGCTGAAGGTCCGGCACAACAGCGTGTTCGGCTACTACATCGAGGTGACGAAGGCGAATCTCGACCGCGTGCCGGCGGACTACATCCGCAAGCAGACCATCGCCAACGGCGAGCGCTACATCACGCCGGAGCTCAAGGAGTACGAGCACAAGATCATGGGCGCGCAGGAAAAATCCATCGCGCTGGAATACGAATTGTTCCTCGCGCTGCGCGAGCAGCTCGTGGCCGAGACGGCGGCGATCCAGCAGACGGCGGCGGCGATCGCGCAACTCGACGTGTTGTGCGCGCTGGCGGACCGCGCGCTGGCCCTGCAGTACGTCCGGCCCGCGATGTCGGACGGCACGGGGCTGTATATCAAAGACGGGCGGCACCCGGTGGTGGAGTCGCTGCCGGGCGCGGACCGCTTTGTGCCGAACGACGCGAAGCTCGACGGGCGGGACAACCAGTTGATCCTGATCACCGGGCCGAACATGGCCGGCAAATCGACGTACATCCGGCAGGTCGCGCTGCTGGTGGTGATGGCGCAGGCGGGGTCCTTCGTGCCGGCGTCGCTGGCGGAGATCGGCGTGGTGGACCGCGTGTTCACGCGCGTGGGCGCGAGCGACGACCTCTCGCGCGGGCGCAGCACGTTCATGGTGGAGATGCAGGAGACGGCGAACATTTTGAACAATGCGACGGCGCGCAGCCTGATCGTGTTGGACGAGATCGGGCGCGGCACGAGCACGTTCGACGGCATCAGCATCGCGTGGGCCGTCGCGGAATACCTGCACAACAACGCGCAGGTGAAGGCGAAGACGCTGTTTGCGACGCACTACCACGAGCTGACCGACCTCGCGCTCACGCTGCCCGGCGTGAAGAACTACAATGTGCTGGTGCGGGAGAGCGGGGACCGGATCGCGTTCCTGCGCCGCATCGTGCCCGGCGCGGCGGACAAGAGCTACGGCATCCAGGTCGCGCGCCTCGCCGGCCTGCCCGCCGACGTCATCGCGCGCGCCCGCGAAATCCTCCACAACCTTGAGGAGGGCGAATTCGAGGAAACCGGCCAGCCCAAACTGGCCCGGCGCTACGGCAAAAAGAACGCCCCCAATCCAAACCAGCTCAGCCTGTTTGGGGAATAACATGGCACATCCGCGGGATCCAGAGACCATGCCTTCCCAACATACATCAGCGCCGCCTGAACTCTGGGTGTTGCGGCTGTCGCTGGCGGTGGGGGTGGGGATGTTGGTGATGAAGTGCTATGCGTACTTCATCACCGGGTCGGCGGCGATTTTTTCGGATGCGGCGGAGTCGGTGGTCCACAACGTGGCGGTGGGGTTCGCGCTGTTCAGCCTCTGGTACTCCGCGCGGCCCGCGGACCGGAACCATCCCTACGGGCACGACAAGATCGATTTCTTCTCCGCGGGGTTTGAGGGCGCGCTCATCGTGCTGGCGGCGTGCTACATCATCTTTGAGGCCGTGCACAAATGGATGCACGGGCTGGCGCTTGAGAATTTGTCGTCCGGCGTGTGGCTGACCGTCGCCGCCTTCGTGCTCAATGGGGCGCTTGGCGGGTTCCTGGTCTGGCGCGGGCGCAAGACGAAGTCGCTGATCGTCGAGGCCAACGGTCGCCATGTGCTGACGGATAGTTGGACGAGCCTCGGCGTGATTGTCGGACTGGTGCTCGCGTGGCAGACGGGGTGGAAACCGTTCGACCCGATCTGCGCCATTCTCGTTGCGCTCAACATCCTCTGGTCCGGCTTCGACCTGATGAGACGTTCCTTTGTGGGGCTGATGGACCAGGCCGATCCGGAGATTGACCGCGCTGTGCGCGAGGTGCTGGCCGCGGAGTCCGGGCGCTATGCCGTCCAGTTCCACGAGTTGAAGCATCGAAAGGCGGGCCGGCAGATCTGGGTCGAGCTCCACCTGCTGTTTCCGGACGAGGCCCCGCTCTGGCTGGCGCATGCGCAGGCGACGGAGATTGAGGACGCCATTGAAAAACGGCTCGGTCCCGACTCCCGCGTGACGACGCACCTGGAGCCGGCGCGCGACCATGCGCGGGTGCATGGGGCGAGCGAAATGAAGAATCCAGAATGAAGAATGCAGAAAGGGCGTCAGGCCGATTTTCTGCATTCAGCGGTCATTTCCGCGTCTTCCGCGACTTCACCCACTCCTGAATCTCGGCGAGTGTCTTGTTCCAGTCTTTGGCCTCGCGGTCGTTCGAGAAGCGGTCGAACAGGGAGAGCAGCGCTTCCTTGAAGAGGTCGATGAGCTGGATGCGCTCCTGGAATTTGCTGATGGCGTCGAGTTTCTCGCCTTCGGGCAGTTTCAGGCCGCGGATGACGAACGAGGGGCCGTCGAGGGTGCAGGTCCACGACTGGTCCCCGCGCGCCAGCGTCAGTTTCGCGCGCCGCAGTTTTTTGCCCGAGAGCAGCGAGGCTTTTGCCTCCGCGCTCAGCCGCGGTTCGCCGCGCCGCACGACCATTTCGTGCGCGCCGCTGCCTTCCATGACAAACGTGAGCGGGCCTTCAATCATCACGGCCCAGTCGCCGAGTTCCTTGAGTTTCAGCATGCCGCCGCGCGCTTCGGCGACGAACCAGAGCCAGGTGAGGAAATCGAGGCCGGGGTCGTGGCTGACAGCCTCGGCGTCAACGTCCGGTGAGAAGCTCACCGGGGTCCAGTCCTTGATGCTGCGGTTCCGCCGTTTCAGGGAGGCCGTTTCGGGCAGGACCGGGATGCCGCCGAAGCCAAGGGGCTGGGCGAGGCCGACCTGGAGCGCGTCGAGCTGCTTGTCGTTGAGCGCCGTGGTGTAGAGCAGGCGTGCGGTGGCATCGTAGAGGATCGTGATGCCGCGGAGCACGGGTGGCATCGTGGGCAGCAGGCGATCGAAAATCTGCTGGCGGATGTCGCGCCGCACGGTGGAGCTGAGGCGCTCGAGCCCCTCGGCCTGCATGTGGGCAAGTTCCTGCATGCGGCATTCGGCGCGCAGCAGCGGCTCGGGAATCTTGCGCTCCGCATGCATCATGGCGAGGCGCAGGAATCCGGCGTAGTACGCGGTGTCGTTGGTGATGTTGCGGTCGAGCAGGTGACGGCCGGTGACCCAGCCGTTGATTTCGCCCGATCCGAGCGTGTCGATCGGCGGCGCGGCGTGGCGGGCGAACCGCTCCACAGCGTCCGCGGGCAACTCGCGGGGCAGGTAAAGCATGCGGAAACTGGCGGAACCACTCTCGAATGACACGATGATCTCTCCTCGATTGCGAGCCCCGTGGATAGCGGGGGGCGGCGGGTCCGTCGAGTCAATTAACCGGGAGGCTTTGCCGCGGCGGCCCGAAAGGGCGTGCGCTACGATTTGGGCGGCGTGGTGACCGTGGTTTCGTTGGTTTGCACGCCGAGGACCGGGCCGAGGTTGAGTTCGGCCTTCAGCGTGTAGGTCTTGCCGGGGCGCCACTTGAAGGGCTCGCTGCCGAGGTTTTCGAAGGAGCCGAGGCCGAGGAAGCGGCGTTCGGCGTAAGGAATGCGCAGTTGTTGCGGTTTTCGATCCGTGCCGTCCTCCGAGACGAACGCGCGGATTTCCTTCGACATGCCGTCGCCCGGCACGGCTTGCAGGCCGGCGATGGTGAGGCTCGCGGTGATCCGCTCGCTTTCGAGCGAACCCGCGGTCAGGCGGAAGCGCGGTTCGCCGAAGAGGGCGATGGGTTTCATCTGCTCGGGATGCAGGCTGGCGTAGGCGTGCAAGACGCTGCCGATGCGGTAGGCGCTGCGTCCCGCCGGGTGTTCGAGGCGCACCTGCGCCTCGACATACAGCATGTCCGTCTGGCGGTGTCCGCTGGCGAGGACGAGATCGGTCAGCACGCGCGCGCCATCGAACGTGGATTCGAGGTTCCGGAACCGGAACTCGCGGCCGCGAATCGTGCCGCCGCCGCCGCGCAACGGATAGATCGCCGCGTCGCCGCGGATCGTATCCACCTTGGTGAGCCCGCCCGTGCCCGGCTTGTAGAGTTGCAGCAGGTCCCGCACGTCGCCGGGTTTGGCGGCGTCGAGGTAGGCATACAGCACATCGTTCGTGCCCACACCGTATTGGAGCGCGACATAGATCGCGGTGTCCGGATGGCGCGTTTGCAGGTCGGGGAACGAGGCGCTGGAGACGGGGGGCAGTGGCGCGGCGTCAAAGCGGGACGGCGCGCGTTTCTCCCGCGGCGGCCTTTCCCAAGCCTGTGCCGCAGTGAAGGCGACAAGCAGTCCGGCCATTGCCACGCGAATCTTCATGTGCGCGCGCCTTCCATCCAGACATTGCGCCCCTCCAGCCACGTTGCCATGGCGCGACCGTGGAGCGTACGGCCTGTGAAGGGGGTGTTGTGGGATTTGGTGGCGAATTCGTTCGGATGCACCACCCACGGCGAGGCCGTGTCGATCAGGATGACATCCGCCACGGCGCCGGGTTGAAGCGACGGCGCGGGGCGTCCGAGGATGCGCGCCGGCTCGGTCGTCCACCGGCGCAGCCACGTCATCGGGTCCATTTTGCCGGTCCGGACGAGGTGGGTCCATGTGATGCCGATGGCCGTCTCCAGGCCGATCAACCCAAAGGGCGCCTTCAGGAACCCCCGCGCCTTTTTGTCCGCGCTGTGGGGCGCGTGGTCCGTGGCGAAACACGAGAGCGCGCCGTCGAGCACGGCCTGCTCCAGGGCGGCGCGATCATCCCGGCTGCGCAGCGGCGGGTTCATCTTGAAACTCGTGTTTTCGGGGTCGATGTCCTCGTCGCAGAGCGCGAGGTGGTGCGGCGTCAACTCGCCGGTCACGCGCAGGCCGCGCGCGCGCGCCGCGCGGATGAGTTCCGCGCCGATGCGCGAGGTAACGTGCTGGATGTGCAGCGCGACGCCGGTGGCCTCGGCGAGTTCGATGTCGCGCCGGATGATGCGCTCCTCGGCGAAGGTGGGAATGCCGGGCAGGCCGAGCCGCCGGGACACCTCGCCCTCGTGCATGACGCCGCCCTGCCGTTCGATGAGGTTGTCCTGCGCGTGGTCCATCAGCGGAAGGCCGAGGTCGCGGGCGACGTCCATCGCGCGCCGCATGAGGGCATCGTCCTGCACCGTCGAGCCGTCGTCCGTAAACGCGACGGCCCCGGCGCCGGCGAGCGCCGCGAGGTTGGTCAGTTCCTGTCCCTTGCGGCCGACGGTGATCGCGCCGCTCGGCAGGATGCGGGTGAGGCCGATTTCGCGTCCGCGCCGCGCCACGAACGAAACGGTTTCCACCGTGTCGTGGGGCGGGCGGGTGTTGGGCATGGCCACGATCGTGGTGAAGCCGCCGCGCGCCGCGGCGCGCGCGCCGGTTTCCAGCGTTTCGTTTTCCTCGCCGCCCGGTTCCCGCAGGTGGACGTGCAGGTCGATCAGGCCCGGGGTTACCAGCCGCCCGGACGCGTCGATTTCGCGAGCCCCGGCGGGCGCCCGGTCCGCAATCACACCGCCGGATATGAACACATCGCGCGTTTCGTCGGCGCCCGTGGAGGGATCGAGGACGCGCCCGCCTTTGAGGATGAAGGAATCGGCCATGCCGCCAGCATTTCCAACACGGCCTAAAACGCGAGCGAAAAAGCGCGGGCAGCGCCTCTTTTCCGCAGGCTGCTTTGCCGTTGCCAGCCGCGCCGGTTCGTTCCATCCTGTCCATTCGTTTAGCCGCGAAGAGCGAGGGAGACGCGATGAATCGATTGCTACAGCGTGGAGTGTGGGCGGGCGTGCTGATGGTGGTGGCGATGGGCGCAGGGTGCCAGAGTCCAGATGCCGGTGGCGGCGCCCGGGAGACGGACGTCGTGTTGCCGGAAGCGCGGGCGCTGGACCAGATGCTCGCCGACGCGCGGCGCGACCAGATCCGGCTCGATCGCCAGTTGGAGCAGATGCGAGACGATCTCTACCGGCACGCGCTGGACCTAAAGGACGTGAAGACCCGGATGGACCAGTGGGCCGGCGCGTCCATGACCAACGTCGCGCGCATGGTGGCGCTGGAGGACAAGATCCGCGAAGTACGCGCCCGCGCCGGCGAGGCGGTGAGCGCCGAGGTCGGCACGCTCCGCCAGTCGCTGGAGCGCGAACGCCAGCAGCAGGCGCGCCTCCAGGCCTTGATCGCGGAGCGCGAGAAAGAGGCGCGCGATCTCCGGGCCGCGCTGGATAAACAGCGCGAGGTGATGAGCCGTCCGGCGGTGCCCGCGACTGAACCCACGCGTCCCGCGGCGGCGCCCGCGAAGCCGGAACCGGCGCCCGCGCCGGCGGTGGCGACGAAGGAAGACACCGCGGGGGTGTACCGCACGGTGGCGGACGGGCATCGTGCGCTCAAGACGGGCGATCTTGCGCGGGCCCGCGAACTGTTTAACGCGGCGCGCGCGGCGCAGCCGGACCTGGCGGGCGCCCTGCTCGGGCTCGCGGCGGTGGCCTATCAGGTGGACGACCTGAAGGAGGCGCGTTCGCTGACGGACCAGGTGCTCGCGAAGGATCGCCGCAACGCGCAGGCGCTCGGCTTGCGGGGGCTTGTGCTGTGGCGCGAAGGGTTCGTGCGCGACGGCGTGCGCGATTGCGCGCGCGCGGTGGATCTCGATCCCGCCGATCCGCTGCTCCGCAAATTCTACGGCATCACGCTGAACGCCCGCGGCCAGACGGAGGAAGCCATCGAGCAGATGCGCAAGGCCGTGGAACTGGACGCCGCCGACGGTGAGGCCAAGTTGAACCTCGCCATCCTGCTCGCCACCGCGAAGAAACCGGATTTTGCCGAGGCGCGCCGCGTGTATGACCAGGCGCTCGCGGCCGGGGTCACGCGCGATCCCGAACTCGACAAATTGCTGGAAGGAACGCCGGCTCCATGAGCCCGCGCGCCCTTGCACGCGCCCTGCTCGCGGCCTGGCTGGGCGCGGCCTCCCTGTGCGTCGCGGAGGACCTGACGCCGGAGCAGATGGCGGCCTACGGGTTTGTCGTCCGCGCGGACCAGGCGCGCGACCGCGGGTCAGCGTCTGAAGCGCTGGACCTGTATCGGAAGGCCCTGGAGAAATACATGGAGATGGCGCAGCGCAATCCGCGCTGGCATCCCCAACAGGTCGAATCGCGCATCGCCTACTGCGCCGCACAGATCGAGCAACTCGAAAACGGCGTCGACGAGGCGCCCGCGGCTGACTCCGTGCAGGCGGAGGATGCGTCATCCGACGAGGAACCCGTGGCCGCCGTGCCGCCGGTGGCGGCGCTCCAGCGCGTGCGTGAACTGGAGGCGCAGGTGGCTCAGTTGAACGCGGAGCGGAAGGAGTGGGGCTATTCGCTGACCGCATCGAGCAATGCCCTGCAGCGGATGGTGCAGGAGCAGGAGCAGACGCTGGCCGAGCTGCAGGTGGCTCAGCGTGAACTGGCGGCTGCGCGAAAAGAACTGGCCGCGCCGCGGAAGCCCGCCGCGCAGCCGCCCGACCTGACCCGTCGCGTCGAGACCTTGCAGCGCGAGGTGGACCAGGCACGCGCCCGCCAGTCCGCGGAGGAGGCCGCGCGCAAGGCATCGGACGAGGAACTGGCCTCACTGCGCAAGACGGTCGCCCGGCTCGAAACGCAACTGGCGGCGTCCGAGCGGAAGCGCACCGAACTTGAGCAGATGCAGGCCTCGCTCCATGAGGAAAAGAAGATGCTTGTGAAACAGCTGGACGACGAGTCGGCGCGACTTCGCGCGGCCGAGCGCGCCGCCGCGGAGCGCTCCACGTCGCCGGAACAGGCGCGCCTGGCGGCGGCGGAGAAGGAGAACGCCCGCCTGCAGGCGCGGATTCGCGAGTTGGAATCGGAACTGGCTCCGGTGCGGGCGCTGCGTCGCGAAAAAGCCGAGGTGGAGAAGGCGCTGGCCGCGGAGCGGGCCGAGGTGGCGCGCCTCAAGGACCAGGGTGCGATCGACCAGTTGAACGGCATGGTGGCCAGCCTCAACCGGCGGCTCAAGGAATCGGAAGATCGCAAAGAGGATTTGTTGCTCCGCATCAAGGAATTGCAGAAGGAAATCGCCTTCCTCAAACGGCGGTAGTGATTCTTGATCCGCAATCTTGCCTTGGCGGGGTGAATGACGGAAAATGCCGTCGAATTTCCCTCCCACCATGTCATTACGCGTCAGCATCCTCGGCAGCGGCAGTTCCGGCAACTGCACCTATGTGGCGTCGGAGCAGACGGCGCTATTGATCGACGCGGGATTGAGCGCCCGCGAAATTGGCCGCCGCCTGGAGATCGTCGGCGCGCGCCTTGATCAGGTTCGCGGAGTGTGCGTCAGCCATGAGCACGGCGATCACACGCAGGGGTTGCGTGTGTTGCATCAGCGCGCCGGGATTCCGCTCTATGCGAATGGCGGCACCATCGAAGCGTTGCGGCGAAACCCGGAATTCGAGCCGCTGCGCTGGCAGCAATTCACCACGGGCGCGCCGTTCGTCATTGGCGATCTCACCGTCGAGCCGTTTTCCGTCCCGCACGATGCCTTCGAACCGGTCGGCTTTGTGATCGCGTGCGGCGCGAGCCGCGTGGGCGTGGTGACGGACATGGGCATGGCGACGACGCTCATTCGCGAACGGCTGCGCCAGTGCCGCCTCGTGGTTGTGGAGTCGAACCACGACGAGCAGATGCTGCAGGAGGCGGAGCGCCCCTGGCACCTCAAGCAGCGCATCCGCGGACGGCAGGGCCACTTGTCGAACCAGGGCGCGGCTACGATGCTGGCTGAGATCGCCGGCCCGCAATTGCACCAGGTCTACCTCGCGCACCTGAGCGCGGACTGCAACCATCCCGACCTCGCGCGCCAGACCGCGCACGACATGTTGCTCAAGGCCGGTCACACGCACATCAATGTCAGCGTGACGTATCCCGACCGCCCGACGGATATCTGGGCCGGTTGATCCCTCGCATGGGCGGCGGGTTCCATCTGGTGAGTGGGCGCGGACCCACACCGATCACCGATCTGCGCATCGCGGAGACCCCGTGGCGCCGGATGCGCGGGCTGCTGGGTCGTTCACACCTGCCGCGCGGCGCCGGATTGTTGATCCGCCCCTGTGGCGGCATCCACACCCTTGGCATGCGGTTCCCGATAGATGTGATCTTCCTCGATCCAGCTGGGGCCGTCCTCGCTATCGCGCGGAGGGTTGTGCCGTGGCGGATCGCGCCGGGTCCGCGCGGCACACAGGCCGTGCTGGAGGTCCAATCCGGATGGCTGGCGGACGACGCGATCCGTGTGGGCGACGTGTTGCGCGTGGCGCATCAATCCGAGACGTGAACAGAGCGGAAGATTCACCACGGAGCCGCGGAGGTTCGGAGAAGAGGCGCCCGCGAAATACGCGAAGGGGAGCTTGGTGGTTCGATTCCTCTCTGCGCCTCCGTGTCTCCGCGGTTAAGAATCCGGATCAGGGCGCGGAGGTGATGGGGCGGCGGGAGAGGATGCGGTCCGCGGAAATGTATTCGGTGACGCCGGGACGCGTCTCGATCTCGATGTCGCCGTTCGGATGTTCGCGGCGCAGCATGCCGGTGCGCAGGCCGGAGGGGCCGGGATCGACGCGCACCTCGATGTCGTGCACGAACAGTTTCGCGAGGCGCTCGTGCAGGGTGGTTGCCGTGCCGACGGCAACGAGGAAGCGGCGCGGCTGGTGGCGGTAGCCGGCGCGCGTGAGTTGCAGGGTGTGCTCGCCTTTGGCGAGCGCCGGGATGGTGAGCGGTTCGGAGATCATCCCCGCCGCGGCCGGCTTCGTTTCGCCCACTTCCTGGCCATCGATAAACACCTTCGCGCCCGGCGGTTCGCTGGTCAGCACCAGCACCCCGCTGTTCAGTTGGAGTCGGAACTCCTCGACGCTCTTTTCCCCCGCGCGAAGCGTCACCGTGCGCGCGTCGGTTTCATGCCCGCGCAATTCGACGCGAACGCGGCGCTCGCCCGCGGGAATTTCCGGAAGGGACAGCGGGGTGTCGCCGCGATAGGTGTCGTCGATGTACACGCGGGCGCCGGCGGGCTGGCTCAACACGTCCAGCCCCGCCTGCAACGCGGCGAGCGGCGCGCGGATGGCCTGGCGTTCGCCCGCCCGCAGGACCAGTTCCTGCCGGAACGGCTGGTAGCCTTCGCGGCGCAATTCGAGCGCGATCTTGCCGCTGGGCACGCGCTCCACCGTGAGCGGCGTTTCACCGCGCGGGGCGCCATTAATCAGCGCCGTCGCGCCGGCGGGCTCCGAGGTGATCTCCAGCGTGGCCGCGTCGGGCACAAGGGCGATCTCCACCTGCTGCGGCACCCGGTCGCGCACGGTGACGTCCACTTCCTTCGTGAAATAGCCGGGCATGGCCACGCGGACGCGGTGCGTGCCGTGCGGGAAATCCGGGATGAACATCGGAAGCTTGCCGCGGAAGGCGTTGTCGATGAACACCTCCGCGCCCTCCGGCTGCCCGGTCACGAGGACGAGTCCGCGCAATTCCTCCAGCGTAAGGTCCAGGGCGAACCGCTGGTCGGGCAGGAGCGAAACCGCGCGCCGCTCATCGCGATAGCCTTCGCGCCGCGCTACCACGACGTAGGTGCCCGGCGCCAGGTTCTCCACCGTCAACGGCGCGAGGCCGCGCACGGCGCCGTCGACGCGGATCTCCGCGCCGGTCGGATTGGACGTCACAACCAGTTGCGCCGGTTTGACGCGTGCCGCCTGCGCGGGCGCCCAGGCCCCGGCGACCCACAGCAAGAGCAGGAGGAGTCGACGGATCATCGCTTTATCCGCCTTTCGACATCGAGAAGCGCGCGGGCGGCGATGGCGTGCCGTTCATCCGCCCGGTCGGGGATCAGTTCGCAAATGATGCGCAGGTGCCGCGCGGCGTTTTCCCACTCGCGCAATTTCGAGGCGCGGTCGGCCTGGAAACGGTGATTCTCGTACTGTTCCTGCAAGGTGCGCCGGCTCTCCTCCAGCCCCGCTACGGCGTCACCGAAGAAGTCCGGTTTCGGCTCGATGGTCTCGAGGTACCACTGCGCCTCCTCGAATGCGCGGATGGCGTCGGCAAGATTCCCGTACCGCACTTCGCGCTCATTATACAGTTTGCGCCCCTGCAACACGGCGTCGCGCGCCAGTTCGAGCAGTTTTTCGGGAGGCAGCGAAACGGCGGCGAGGCCGAGTTCGTTCCGCGCGAATTCCTCGATCAATCCGCGGGCGCGCGCGAAGGGTTCGGGTTCGACGCGGTTCAGCACGCGGGTCCGCTGGACGCGCCGGTCGAGCGTCAGCGTCAGGTCCCACAGGTCGTATGTTTCAGCCGCGACGCCCTGGTAGAGTTCATTCAGACCGAGCACGCCGCTGCGTTCCAGGTCGTTGCGCAGGCTCGCCAGCGCCATCGGGTCCACCTGCTTCGAGCGGTCCACGTGCCGGTTCTCCGCGAGGCTGTCCACGCGCACGGAAAGCGTGTCGCCTTCCAGTTTCAGCTCATAGCGGAAGGCATTGCGGGGCGAGCCCTGCACCTTTTCATACAGGAGCTCGAAGCGACTGGCCTGCGCGGCGACCGGCGCGGGGGCGGGGGCGAGCGCGTTGCGCAGCAGGGCGGCGGCGCCCACAAAGGCGACGGCGGCGACGCCGACGCCGATCAGGAGGACCCGCATCCGGGAGGCCGGCGGCTTCGGCGCGCCGCCCATCAGCGTGTCGCCCGAGAGCGCCAGGTCCGGCGGGGCCGATTCGAGCGGACGCGCCGGGGGCGGCGTCGCAAATTCCGCCCGGTCGTGGATCACACGGATCAGCGTCTGGCCGATTTCGATCACATCGCCCGTGCGCAGGCGGGTCTCCACGATCGGGTTGTTGTTCACCAGCGTGGTGTTCGTGCTGCCGAGATCGGCCACGCCGAGCGCGCCGTCGGGGTGGAAGAGGAAGCGGCAGTGATAGCGCGAGAGGGTGGGGTCGGTCAGCTCGATGTCGTTCTTGCCCGAGCGCCCGACGCGCGCGCCGTCCGCGGGCACGCGGAAGCGCCGGCCCTGGTCGGGCCCCGCCTCCACCAGCAAATGAGCGTCAGGTTCCATATCGAATAGGTATTAACCTATCACGCGTCCCGTCAAACGGCCAGCGCCTTGCGCGTCCCATCCTTCAAAATCCCTGCCGGAGCAGTTCGAGGATGACGGGGCCGAGCAGGACGATGAAGACCGCGGGGAAAATGAACGCGACGAGCGGGAAGAGCATTTTGACCGGCGCCTCCTGCGCGAGTTTTTCCGCGCGCTGGAACCGGCGCACGCGCATTTGGTCGGCCTGGATGCGCAGGATGGAGCCGAGGCTGATGCCGAGTTCGTCGGCCTGCACCAGCGCGCTGACGACGTTGTTGAGGTCGGGTTGCATCGCGCGGCGGCCGAGGTCGCGCAGCGCGTCGCGCCGCGTCTTGCCGATCTGGATTTCGCGCAGCATGCGCAGCAGTTCCTCCGCCAGCGCGTCGAGGCGCCGGCGTTCGATCACGCGGCGGATCGCGGTCATGAAATCGAGCCCCGCCTCGACCGACAGCGTCAGCAGGTCGAGCACGAACGGCAGCCCGCGCTCGATCACGCGATGGCGCGCGGCGATGGCCTTGCGAAGCCAGCCCGCGGGCTGCAGGGCGAGCAGCAGCAGGATCATCAGGAAAAACAGGAGCTGCCGCTCCTGCAACAGCGCGCCGGGGCGCCCGGGCACGAGGGTGAACACGTAGGCGGTGAGGCCGATGAACACCGGGCCGATCACCAGCGGCACCAGCACGCGCATCGCGAGGTATTCGCGCGCGGACAGCAGGCCCTCATAGCCGGCGGCGGTCAGGCGTTCGGTGATGCGCTCGCGCTCGCGCGCGAACGAGGGGCGGTCGAACCAGCCCGCGACGTTGGGCGCGAGCGGCAGCAGCAGGCGGAACAGCAGCGGCAGGCTGCGCTCCTGCTGGCGCCCGTCGGCCAGCGTCACATAGGTGATCTGCGACGCGACGCGGCCGCAATACCACGCGAGGCCGGCGAGCGCGATGCCCCACAGCAGGCCGATGGAATGGATGGCGGTGTTTTCCATGCGTTACACGTCGATGTTCGTGATGCGGCGGATGAACAGGTAGCCGAGCCACTCGAGCAGCACGACGAAGACCAGCATCGCGATGCCGGGCCCGGAGGTGACGAAACTGGTGATCATCGCGGGGTCGATCAGCGACATCGCGAGCAACAGCAGCAGCGGCAGCAGCCCGACGACGATGCCCTGCATGCGGCCCTGCGCGGTGAGCGCGCGGATGCGGCCCTGCACGCGGTTGCGCTCGCGGATCGTCGCGGCGATGTTCTCGAACACCTCGGTCAGCTGGCCGCCGGTCATGCGCGCGACCTCGACCGCGCGGACGGTGAGCGTGAGGTCCTCGCTGCCGACGCGCTGCTCCATCTGGTCGAGCGCGTCCTCGAATCGCACGCCCACGCGCGTCTGGTGCAGGAAGACCCCGAACTCCTGCGCGATCGGGTTTTGCCCCTCCTTGACGACCGCCTCGAACGCCTGCGGCAGGCTGAAGCCCGCCTTGAGCGCGTTGCTCATCCGCAGCAGCGCGTCCACCAGCTGGTCGTTGAAGCGGTGGCGGCGCCGCTCGCGCAGCAGGCGCAGGATGAAATTCGGGGCGCGCAGGGCGGCGACCGCGCCCGCGAGGCCGAAGACGAGGCCGGCCCCGGCGCCGCGCGGCGAGGTGATGTCGCCGAACACCAGGAAGCCGAGCAGGAACATCACCGCGGCGGTTGCGCGCGCGAGCTCCAGCACGCGGCGCGGCGGGATGAAGAGGAAGACGTCCTCCATCTGGCGCGCCGTATCCTCCGCGTAGAGGTCCGTGTACTGGTCCATCGCCTCGCGGATGCCCTGGAACAGGACATGGCCGAGGCCGCCGAAGCAAAGCCCGAACAGCAGGCAGGCCAGCCAGAACATCGGTGATGTGCTCAGGCCATCCATGAGGAGGGGTCAAACATGCGGTGATCGATTTTCAGCCCGCGCGCCGCGAGGTCCTCGACGAACGTCGGCACGGAGCCGGTGGGTTTGAAGGCGCCGGCCACGCGCCCGCGCGCGTCCACGCCGGTCTGCTGGAACACGAAGATGTCCTGCATCGTGATCTGGTCGCCTTCGAGGCCCACGACCTCCGTCACGCGCGCGACCTTGCGCGAGCCGTCGCTGTAGCGCGAGGTGTGCAGGATCAGGTGGATCGCCGCGCCGATCTGTTCGCGGATCGCGCGCACGGGCAGTTCAAGCCCTGACATCAGCACCATCGTTTCCAGGCGGGAAATCACGTCGCGCGGCGAGTTCGCGTGGACCGTGGTCAGCGAACCCTCGTGGCCGGTGTTCATCGCCTGCAGCATGTCGAGCGCCTCGCCGCCGCGGCACTCGCCGACGACGATGCGGTCGGGCCGCATGCGCAGCGCGTTGCGGACCAGGTCGCGGATTGTGATCGCGCCGCGGCCCTCGATGTTCGGCGGGCGCGCCTCCAACCGGATGACGTGCTGCTGGCTGAGGCGCAGTTCGGCCGCGTCTTCAATCGTCAGGATGCGCTCGCCGTCGGGAATGTAGCTGCTGACCACGTTGAGCATCGTCGTTTTGCCCGAACCGGTGCCGCCGGAGACGATGATGTTCTTGCGCAGGCGCACGGCGGCGCGCAGGAACGCCGCGATTGATTCGTTCATGGAGCCGAGCCGGATCAGGTCGTCCACGCGGAACGGTTCGGCCGAGAATTTGCGGATCGTCAGGCACGGTCCGGTCAGGCTGAGCGGCGGGATGATCGCGTTCACGCGCGAGCCGTCGGGCAGGCGCGCGTCCACATAGGGCTGGCTCTCGTCGATGCGCCGACCGATCGGCGCGACGATGCGCTCGATGATCGCGTGCACGGATTCCGGGTCGAGGAACGAGCGGTTCGTCAGCTCGATGCGGCCTTCGCGCTCGATGTACACCTGCTCCGGCCCGTTCACCATGATTTCCGTGACGGTGGCGTCCGCCAGCAGGTCCTCCAGCGGGCCGAGCCCCACGGCCTCGTCGTAGATCTCCTTGGTGAGCAGGTCGGCGTCGATGCCCGCGGGCAGCCGCGTGCGCACCTCGTGCACGATGTCGCCAATGGTCTTCTGCACGCGCGCGCGCAGGTCGGCCTCGTTGATGCGGCTCGCGGTGAGGCGCTTGAGCTCCATGCGCTTGACCAGCTCCGTGTGGATCTGGCGCTTCACCGCGCGGCGCGGGTCCGCCGCCGGCGGCGCGGGCGCGGGCGATGGCGGAGGGGTTGCCGTGGCGACGGGGCGGGGCGGCAGTTTGTGCTCCGGCGGCGGCACCGGGGGCGCGATGTAGATCTCCTCTTCGCGCTCCTCCTGGAAAACAGGCTGCGGCGCTTCGCGCTGGAAGGTCAGCGCGTACGGACCGATCAGCATCACCTGGCCGGCCTGCACGCGCACGCGGCCCTTGATCGGCGCGCCGTCGATGCGGATCGGCGCGCCGGTGCCGAGGTCCTCGATCCAATCGCCCTGGCCGGTCAGCGTCAGCACCCCCTGGCGCCACGCGACATCGGGCCCCGGCAGCAGCAGCGTGTTGCCTTCCTCCGAGCCGATCGTATAGACGCCGGGGCCGACGGTGAACCGGTGTTCGGGCCGGCCGGGGCGCTGCAGGACGAGGTGGATCTGGTCGTCGGGCATGCGCGTCACAAGTCCTTCTTCAGGCGGATGAATTGCTGGCGGTAGCGGTTCAGTTCGGGAAGCCGCTTCTCGATGTGCTCGAAATTGATTTCCGGCAGATCCTTCTCGAAGCCGAGGTCCTCCGGGTTGCGCAGCGACAGCGTGAGCTGGCCTTTGACGTTCTGCGCGAAGACCAGCAGTTCGGCCTCGCGCGGCGTGACTTCGAGCGTCACCGCGCTGAAGCCGCCCGACGCCTGCGCCCACGCGTCGCCCATCATGTCCTGCTTCGCGAGCCGCTGGCCGGTGGCGAGGACGGACACATCCTGCAACACGGTGAGGGTGACGGACTCGGCGTTGCCCGGCTGCGTGCGCGACGGGAAGGTGAAGGTGCCGAGGATGTCCACGCGGTCGCCCGGTTGCACGAGGCCGCTGACGGAGGAGGGGCCGCCGACCGGGATCGAGATGGCGCGCAGGCCCGGCTTGATCATCGGGGCGAGGCCGCCGCGCGCGCGGTCCGGCAACTGGATCAGCGACCACAACAGCGGGTCGCCGCGCCGCACGGAGAACAGCAGCTTCTTGTTCAGGACCGTGTTGAGATCCTCCGGGCGGAACACGTTTTCGCCCACCGCCGTTTTAAACACGGAAATCTGCCCGAGGTCGGAGAATTGCAATTCCGTGCCCGCGGGCAGGTCGCGCGCGGCGGCGAGGACCTTGATCTTCTCGGCGCCGGCGTAGAGTTTGCTGCGCTCGCGCTGCAGGTACTGGCTCGTCAGCAGGAAGGCCGCGAGGCCGATGAGGACGGAGA
Source organism: uncultured Verrucomicrobiota bacterium (assembly GCA_937996795.1). Lineage (GTDB taxonomy): Bacteria > Verrucomicrobiota > Kiritimatiellia > CAIVKH01 > CAIVKH01 > JAMLJG01. The sequence continues at coordinate 16,395 of CALKUH010000025.1, forward strand.
CGATCAGGACGAGGCGTTGTTTCATGGGTATGCGCTCCAAATCATTCCATCAAGCCGCGCGGGCCGCGTTGGTGGGCGAGCATAAGGCGGGTCTCCGCCGCGAGGCCAGCGGATTCAGCCTGCACGAGCAGGATCGCGCCCCCGCGCGCGTGGAGGTCGAGCCCCGCGCCGGCCCGCTGTGCGGTCCAGCCGTCCGCCGCGAGGCGCTCCCGGTAAAACCGGCGCACGTCCTCCGGCGTCGCCGCGACGGTGGCGAACTGGAGTTCGAGTCCGCCCGACGTGTCGGCGAGGTGCACGCCGGGCGCGCTGCCGGGGTGCGGGGGCGCCGCGCGAAGCTGGTGGCGCGGGGCGGCGCGCGACGCGCGCCAGTCGTCGAACGTCTGGCGAATCATGAAGACATGCGCGTAGCGCCCCGCCGCGGGCGTCACGAGGAAGCGCACGACATGCTGGTCCACGCACGCGAGCCCCCAGCCGCCGCCCGCGCCGCCGCCGAGCCATGCCGCGCCGCCGGCGCGCGCGATGCGGTCGCGCAGCGCGTTGCCGATCTCGTCCACGGACTGCGCCGTGCCCCAGACCTCGATGTCGGCGCGCGCGCCGTTGATCGACGCCTCCGCGCGATAGGCGCGGCTCCAGCCCGGCTCCTGCGGATGGATGAGGATCGAGTCCCCGGCGCCGCCGAGGAATTGGAAGACGCGCGCGTGGACCGTCGGCAGCAGGAGCGCGGCGGCGCACGCGAGCGCGAGCAGGAGCTTTGGCGCCTTCATCGCAGGTCCTCGCACCAGACGAGCCACGCGCTCTCGTCGAACCGGATGTGGTCCGCGTCGTAGAGCAGGTGGCGGACAACGGGCAGCAGCGGGATCTCGTCGCTGCGTACGCGTCCGCGCACGAGCAGCAGGTCGCCCAGCGCCGCGGCGGTGTTCATCGGGGAGATCGGATTGTCCGGCACGCGCGCGGCGAGGTCCGCGGGTTTGGCGTGGCTCGTGATTTCGACGAACGGCAGCGATGAGCCGGCGATGGCGCGGTCGTCGCGCGAGTGCGAGCGCTCGTCGTTGCCGCGGTCCCAGTCGCGGATGAGCTGGGCGCCGGGCAGGTCGGACCAGTGCGTTGCGCCGAAGGCATACGCGCCCGCGCGTCCGCGCGCCTCGGCCAGCGTGCGGTTGCGCTCCGCCGCGAGCCGCCCGATTTGCAGGATGCCGACAAACACCGCGAGCAGCGCGACCAGCCCGACCACGAGTTCGACGATCGCCTGACCCGAACAAGCCGTCATTTCTGCATTCTGCATTCTGCGTTCTGCCTTCGCGCTCATCAGTGACCGCGCCTCCCGCCGCCGCCACCGCCGCCGGGGCCGCCCGACTGCGAGCAGGTGGCGCTGTTCTGGCTCAACCACTGGAGGCCTGCGTTCCGGAACGCGGATTGTTCCCACGACTGCAGGCGCGCGCAATACCAGCAACCCGGCACGAGCGCCGACGGGCCGCGCGCGACGTATGCCGGCACGTGCTGGTACACGTGCGTCGCCCAGCCGGGCCGGCTGCCCGGCGCGGGGGCGCTGGAGGCATCAATGGGCACGAGGCGCACGGTGTCGAAGGCCGGCAGGACGAGGCCGTACTGGTTCGGGCGCACCGGGCCTTCAAGCGCGCCGAGCGGCTTGGCCGCGGCGCTCCAGGTGATCACGTCGGTCTCGAGGCCCGGCGTCACGCGGTCGATGCCGCCTTCGATGCGGACGGCCGCGTCGGCGCCGGCGTAGTCGTGTTCGGGACGGACGGTGGAGCGAAATGGAAAGTCGGGGCCGGTCAGCTCGCTCCACGCGGTCCATTTGTCGTCGCGATAAAACAGCCATTCGGTTTCGACCGTGGCGACGCCGCTCGCGATCGGTTGCCCCGCGGCCTCGCGCAGCGCGGCCATGAGCTCCGCGAGCGATTCGGCCTCCGCCCCCGGCGCGCCCGCGGGAGCCTCAAAGAGCACGTCGCTTCTGCGCAGGCCGAGCCCGAAGATTTCCGCGTTCATCGGTTCCGGTTCGCGGTAGATCGGGAGCGGCGGCCAGTCGCGCCAGCTCTGGTAGGACTGCAGCGTGCCGTAGGCGTTGAAGTAGAACCAGCACCAGTCGAGCGACGCGATCGCGTCGTAGAAATCGGGGTTCAGCAGCAGGTGGTCGCGCGAGGTGAAGTCCGTGTAGAGCTGCATGTTGTCCGGCAGCGCGGCGATGCCGGCGTCGGCGACCGCGCCGAGCATCGACGCATAGTCGTCCCAGGCCGTGGGCGGCGACGGCGTGTTCTGGTAGGGCGCGATGGGGTAGCGCACCGGGTAGTCGATCCGCACCTCGTGCGCGTGGTCGCGGATGAATTGCGTGAAATCGTCATTCACGTAGAGGCCGTTGTTCTTCGCCGCCTCCTGGGCCGCGGCGAAGCCGAGCATCGGGCCGGCATAGGCGATGCGCGCCTTGAGGTCCGCGAGCGCGTCCGCCTCGGGAAAATTCGTCGCGCCCACCGACAGCCCGTGCGTGATCGCGAGCGCGTGGAGGACGTTGAGGTCGCCGACAAGGTTGAGGCTGAGGCCCTGCCAGCGCGCGGCGGCGAGCGCGGCGGCGTCGCCGCCGTTGCGCGATTTTTGCTTCACGTAGAGCGTCTTGTGCAGGTCGAACATCCACAGCGCCGCGAACGCGAGCAGCACGAGGACCATGACGGCGAAGATCAGCGTCTGGCCCGCGCGCGGATCTGTGCGGCGCGTGTTCATTCGAGAAACGCCGGGTAGTGGTTCTCGATCTCCATCGCGCCGTCCTGCCGGACATGGCCATCCGCGTAAAACGCGCCGCTGAACGGGAAGACCAGCGGCACGCGCTGGCGCACCGTCATGCCGAGGCGCGACCCGCCCGCGTCCTGCGCCGAATGGAACACGTCGTCCCATCGCGTGTAGTCGAGGATCGGATGCAACTGTCCCATGTGCTCGGCCCCGAGGAAGAGCGGGATGCGGGAGCGCTCGATCTCATATTGCGGCGAGCCGGGTTGCGCCTGGAGCGCGTAGTCCCAAAGATCCCCCGCGGAATCCGCGCCCCACTGCGGCCCGCCGCCGGGTCGCGCGTAGCCGGGGGAGGTCATCAGCCCGGCGTTCGGGATCGACGCGACGCGGACGGCCTTGAAGACCATGAAGTTGTTGAACCCCACGGTCTGCGCGCGCGCGCCCGCCGCCGCGGCATGCTCCAGCACCGCGCGCGAGGCCTGCAGCCGCACCAGTTCCAGGAGGCCGAACAGGACCAGCGCCAGCACCGCGATGACGAAACACGACTCCAGCAGCGCCTGGCCCGACTTTCGCCGCGCCGCTGGAGGAGGTCCGTTCATGAATGGATAAGCGCCCGGGTGGGGCGGGGCCTCTGGACCCGCCGGGATCGGCGCCCGGCGGTCGCGCCCCGTCTTGGCAGGAACACGCGTGGCTCAGGCGCTCAGTTGCCCGCGCCGTCGCGGTCGAGGTTCTGCAGGTATTCCTGCGACGTCTGCTCGAGGGCTTCATCAGCCGCCGAGGTGTCGCCGCCGAGTTCGGCGACCGCGCCGCCGAGTTTCTCGCGCAGCGTGTCGCTGAAGATCGCGAAGATCGCCAGCGCGGCCAGCGCGACCACGGCGACAATGATGATGTACTCGGTCATCGTTTGACCGGACTTCGAGCGGCGTTTCATCGGGTGCATGGGGACTCCTTTCACGGGTACTCAGACGAGATCAGGTTCAAAATGCGTCCGCCGTATTCCTTGAACGTATAGAAAAGAAGCGCCAGCATGACCAGCACGCCGATGGTCGTCCCCATTACCAACACATACTCCATCATCGCCTGGCCGCGCCGCGAACGAATCGACTTGCGCCTCTTTGCTATCGTCACGGGTAAATCCTCCACCTATAACGGGGGCAGATCAATGCTTATTGTAACCCGATGCCGCGTCTGATCGCCAGTTTTACGCTGTTGTTCGCGCTGACCCTGTTCGCCGCGCCGATTCTCCAATGCCCGCGCTGCGGGACGGAATACCAGGCGGAGCAGACGACGTGTGCGCGGTGCGGCGGTGGCCTCCCGACCGCCGCACCGGAGGCGCCGGCCCCGGCTGTGGCGCCGGTTGAACCCGCGCGCCCCTCCGTGGAGCCGTTCGGGACGCTGTTCGCCGAACAGGCGCGCGAAATCCTGGAGGAGGGCGATCCGGTCCGCGCGTGGCAGCGCGCCCGTCATGCCCAGGCGTTGAAACGCGCGGCAGGCCTCGCGCCCGATCCCGCGCTGCAGGACCTGATCCGCACGGCCCAGGCGCAGGCGCGCGCCGGGGAGCGTCCGTGCTTCGCCTGCGGCGGCGACGGCAAGCGCATGGTCGCGATGGTGAATTTCGACGGCAAGCTGATGCGACAGGCCGCGCCGGCCATGGACTGCCCGGTATGCGCCGGGCGCGGACGCCTCACGGTGCGCCCCGGTCGCGCGGCCATCGAGAGCGCCAGCGTGCGGGCCCGCCGGACGACGGACGAGGCCTTCCGCGCGCTCGGGTGGAACAACCGGTCCGGCGTATGGCTGCCGGAAGGCGCGGATACGAATCTCGATGTCCGGGCCCAGGCCCGTCTCCGCACCACCTGGTCCCGCGATTGTGAAGCCTGTCTCGGCGCCGGGGCGGTCGGGTGCGCGTCGTGCGAAGGCGTCGGCCGCACGCCCTGTCCAAACACGTCCTGCGTCATGGGCAGCGCCGTGTGCGCGACGTGCGACGGCACACGCCGCGTCGAAGAACGCGTCGGCGACCGCACCGTCACGCGGAGCTGCAAGGCCTGCCGCGCCACAGGTATCGCGACCTGCGCGGAGTGCGAGGGGCAGGGGTATCTGCGCTGCAACGACTGCGCCGGACGCGGGGAGGAGACCTGCTCCCGCTGCGACGGCGCCGGCACGCTGTCTGCCTGCCGCAAGTGCCACGGCGAAGGCTTCGCCGACTGCGCCTCCTGCCGCGGCACGGGCACCTATCGCGACGCCCCATGCGCCACCTGCCGCTCCGGCGGCGTCACCCTCTGCAAATCCTGCCAGGGCCACGGCGTCTCCCGCCGCTGACCAGCGCCGCCCCGTTTAAATCGGAGCCGCGGATGGGAGGGGACAACCACGAATGAACACCAATGGACACGAATGGTGAGCCCCCTCACTCGTCCTCCTCCTCGTCGTCCTCGATCCGAAACGGGATCGACAACGCTCGCAACCAAGTTCTCGAGGACCGCCCCCCGATTACCGGTCACCGATCACCTCCTCCTTCCCCCCCGCCCCCCGCATGGCCTAAACTCCAACGTCCGTCAGGCCGTCCCCACTGGTGGCCCCAAAACCGTCCGGTGCGCGCCTGATCGTGGAAAGCGATATGCAGGATGGAGGCTGTGGACAGGCGGAACAAAATGAGCACGACAGAGATGCAACGATGTGCGGACTGACTCGATCGTTTCACGGGCAAATGAAGGAATGACTTGAAGTGAAGCATCCACCTGCTACCGTTCAAAGAATCAAGCAAATCTGGAGGATATATGGGCTCAGGTGGTGGTGAATCCTATACCAGACCGGCATCGGGTTCTTCCAGTCGCGGTGTTGGCTCCGGACCAGATGCATGTCAGCGCATCAGCGAAGAAGTGCGAGTGTCTTCCCCCGATCCCAGTGTGTTAATCACCTTGCGGTCTGGAGACTGCCTGAGTGTGGAATCTACAAACGGCCAGCCACCGATATCCGTTTTCACATCTGACCGTCGACGTCTTGGTTCCATAGTTCCAGCCTCAATGGAAACACTGCTTATGTGCATGGAGGGCGGTCATCACTATGTAGCGACCATCCGGACCATCAACGGCGGCATCTGCGTGGTCCAAGTAACGGCGGCCAGATAATGCTGCTCACGATCGTTGGCGGAACATATCGCGAAACGTGTCTCAGTCCGCCTTGGGATCAACTCTATGGCTCGGGTTTGAGAGCCGCTACCGTCGTTGCCTATTCGGGCGAGTGCAAAGTATCGCTGGTCACCGCGATCGACCGTTCCAACGTCAATGAATTGAAACTCCGTACCAAGTCTCCCCGGATACAGCTCCGTCAATATAGGAGGGCGCACCCCATTGGATATCACTATGCGCATCCCCTTGGCACCCCGACAGTCTCTCCAGGGTTGGATATCATAACGCCCCGATTGTGCGCGCCGATCACGGTCGATGCAGCCCTACTGTTCGGCATGGTTGAGAGCCGCATGACAATCAGATCCCGTTGCCTCGTATACGATCCGCAATCGCCTCACGCGGCTCTGCCGCCCTCATTATTGAGGGCGAAAGCCGACCGACTATGCATTGTCGCCAATGTTTCCGAACTTCGCTCGATGACAACCGCACTGTCCGGTCCCGTTGAATCAACCATCAAGGCGGCGAAGTTCTTGCTTCAACGAGAGGGCGCTGAAGCAGTCGTCGTAAAGGATGGCGTTCGAGGCGCACGCGTCGTAACCGAAGCCGCCGTGCGTTCCATCCCATGCTACCGGACGCCCGAAGTGTTTAAGATAGGATCGGGCGATGTCTTCTCTGCGGTATTTGCCCTGAATTGGATGATCCGTTCACAAGATGTCGTCACGGCCGCCTTTGTGGCTTCAAGAGAAACTGCAAGGTATTGCGCATCGCAATCGCTTAGCATCCTCAAAGACCCAGTGATCGAGAAATATCCTGCATGTAGAACCCGCTCAACGGGCAAGCGCCAGATATATCTCGCAGGTCCACTATTCAATGTCCCAGAACGATGGTTTGTTGATGAAACGGTTCGCGTCTTGGAGCGATTCGGCCTGAAGGTATTCTCCCCGATGCATGACGTTGGAACTTCACCCGACACATCTGCAATAGCTAGAAGCGATCTCGCAGGTCTTGACGCATCCCGCGTAGTGTTTGCAGTGGTCGATGGCGTCGACTGCGGTACCATATTTGAAATTGGATACGCCATCGCGAAAGGCAAACCAGTGATCACATACGGTGAACGCGTCGCGGACTCAGACATGACCATGTTGTATGGAACTCGTGTGCAACATTATCGAGACTATGCTGCCGCGATATACCACGCCGCATGGCTGTCTCTTGCCTGATGAAGACGATGCTCCTCCTGTCCGGTGGCATGGATTCCGTTGCTTTGTGTTATTGGAAGCGTCCGGACTTCTGCGTAACAATTGACTACGGCCAGAACTCGGCTGCCGGCGAATGCAGGGCAGCCAAACAAGTCGCAAACTTTCTCGCGATTCCCCATGAGGTCATATCCATTAATTGCTCGGCAATTGGGTTCGGCTCCCTGCAAATCAATCATCGCAAGCCTCCCAACAGTCGGCAAAAAGTTCCCGAGTCGTGGTGGCCGTATCGCAACCAAATGCTGATAACGATTGCAGCTGCCCGGTGTGTTGCCTTCGGAGTCGACCGGCTTGCGATTGGTACCGTAGCCGGTGACCAGCATTACTGTGACGGGCGGCGCTCATTTATAGATGCGATGGCGATGGTGCTGAAAGTGCAGGAATACCGCATTGTTTTGCGCGCTCCTGCTATAGCCCTGACTACGGAGCAGTTGATTCGACGCTCGCGTATCCCATCGGCACTGCTGGCGTGGGCCCATTCTTGCCATACAGCGCCTGTTGCTTGCGGTATTTGTGCTGGATGTGAAAAGAGTGCGCGTGTGTGGAAGAGCGTTGCGGGGTAGTGGAATATGCCCTGTGGGGCTATATTTCACGGTTTTAGCACAGGAGGAGGCATGAGTGCTCTTGCGCTGGTTCAATCTGATGAATGGTTTGTTGATGTCTATCTTCGCGCCAAACATACCGTAATCAGCGCCGGCTACGCCGATGAAATCTCATGGCAAGAAGCTGTCGACTTTGACTTTATCACAGAGCACCAATTCCTTCGCGAGGCGGCTTGGGTCGTAATCGCATCGGGAATGAGTGACGCGGTTGTTCGGAAGAAGTTTCCATCGATTGCAGCAGCCTTCTTGGGATTCCGGTCGGCGGCTGCAATCGCACGAGATCGTGGCGAGTGTATCCAGAGGGCGCTGCTCGTTTTCAACAGTCAGCCCAAGATGAAGGCAATCAGTGCGATTGCATGCTTGGTATTCGAACTGGGCTTTGACGTGGTAAAGCGCAGGATTCAATCCGAAGGCCTCATCTTCATAGACACAATGCCCTTTATGGGGCCTGCAACATCGCGTCATCTTGCAAAAAACATCGGCCTCAGCATGGCTAAGCCTGATCGCCATCTTCTTCGGATCGCCGCTGCCGCTGGATGCGATACACCCGATGAACTCTGCAGACGGATCTCGCCGTATGTGGATGACAACGAGGCGGTTATCGACCTTGTGTTGTGGCGCTATGCCACACTAGAGCCTCGGTACGTCGAGCACTTTTCGCCTCCAACGAGCGTGCACAAAGCGTGGGGAGGTGATCGTCTGGGCTAAGTTGGGCAGGAATAAAGGGGTCGGTCCGCACATAGTTGCAGAATCCACTTCGCGACGCGACCCGGGGGGATTCGGATTCTGATCGTCTGGGCTGAGTTGGGCGGAAAGGAATTCCTGCCACGGACCGCTGTTGACCCCGCGGATGTGTCCCTCAATCGAGCGGATCTGATGAGGGATCCATCACCTTGAATCCGGGGAACCGGCGAAAATCCGCGTCGTACGTGTAGATTCTTTGATAACCGTGCTCTTTCATGAGGACGGCGGTGCGGACGTCGAAGAGGAGATTTCCGGCCAGGCCTTTTGCCGACTGTTCCAGTTCCTGAAGCAGGCGAAAATGCCGCGGTGATTCCTCGAGAAGGTGCAACCCGGGGCTTTCAAGGAGTGGCTCAACAAAGGTGAGGGCCTGGCTGAGCGTCAACGGCTTGCGAAATACGTTGCGATGCGTGGCGACCCGGAGAAATTCGTAGAGAATTCCCCACGTCAGCGCCCAGGGCTGCTTGCGGCCGACGCATTTATCAAGGAGGTGCCGACACGGACGATGCTCCGCGGAGTCGCGATCCACCGCGTAAAGCAGGATGTTGGTGTCGACGGCGAACATCTATCGTTCCATGGCCTCGTACAACGCTTCGCGGTTCGCCACGTCGACGCGAGTGCCGCCGCAGGAAAACGATGGCAGCGTGGTGCGGCTCGTTGTGGATTCTCGCAACTGAAGCCGCATGCGCAGCGCTTCCTCAACGAAATCAGACATGGTCCGCCCGGTTCGCGTGGATTCGCGTTTTACCTCCCGCATGACGGGGTCGCTGATGACGAGGGTTGTCTTCATATGGAAATCCATACGACGAATACGGAAGTCTGTCAAGCGGAGTCGGGGAGGGGGACAACCACGAATGGACACGAATGGGAAGCCACCCCATAGTCCTCGTCCTCGATCCGCGGTCTGAACCGCAGATATCACAGATAAAATTAGCGCAAATTCGCGGCAATTCGCGGTAGTACTCCCCTGAAGAGGGAACCGCGGATTAAGCGGATTAACCAAGGTTATCCCCCCCATCTGCGAAATCTGCGTTATCTGCGGTTGCCCGGCGCGAAACCGCAAATGTCACAGATTAATCCGCGTTAATCAGCGAAATCCGCGGTTATATTCCGTTGAACCACCCGCCGACTATCCCTTGATCGAGGCGCGGTAGCGGCGGGGGGATGCGCCCATGTGGGATTTGAAGTTGCGGGAGAAGTGGAAGGGGTTCGGATATCCTACGGCGGCGGCGATGGCGGTGATGGGGTCGTCGGTGGCGTCGAGCAACTGGGCGGCGCGTTGCATGCGCAGGTCGTTCAGGCAGCGCATCGGGGTGCGACCGGCCTGTTGTTTGAACAGGGCGCAATAGTGCGGCACGGAGAGGCCCGCGGCGCGCGCGAGGTCGGCGAGGCGCAGCGGTTCCGCGAGGTGTGCGCGCATCCACGCGAGGGACCGCGCCACGCGCGCGCCCGTGGTGCGCGATTTGCGGCCCGGCGCGCGCCGCGCGGCGAGCAGCAGCGCCA
>CALKUH010000026.1 GCA_937996795.1 uncultured Verrucomicrobiota bacterium
TCCAGCGGCCACTTCACTTGCTACCACTCCGGCCATATCATTTGCTACCGACAGCCATTGAAGGTCGGGCTTGTCAGGCGCAGGCGACATGACAGACTGATACGCCAAATAGGGGCCAACGGCAACGCGATGCAATTTACCTTCAGCCGGGAAGTGGCGGTGGCGCGCTCGACGGGACGCGCGATCGTGGCGCTGGAAAGCACGTTGATCACGCATGGGTTGCCGCACCCCGTGAATCTTGAGACGGCGCTGCGGTTGGAGGATGTGGTGCGCGAGGCGGGCGCGGTGCCGGCGACGATTGCCGTGTGGGAAGGGGAGTTGCGCATCGGCCTGGAGCGGCACGAACTCGAACGCCTCGCCCAGGCCACGGGTGTGCGCAAGTGCAGCCGCCGCGACCTGCCGATCGTCGTCGCGCGGCGCGAGACCGGGGCGACGACGGTGGCGGCCACGATGATCCTCGCGCATGCCGCCGGGTTGCGCGTGTTCGCGACCGGCGGAATCGGCGGCGTGCATCGCGGGCACCCCTTCGACATCAGCGCGGACCTGGAGGAACTGGCCCGCACGCCGATGGCCGTCGTCTGCGCGGGCGCGAAGGCGATTCTCGACCTGCCGCTGACGTTGGAAGCGCTGGAGACGCGCGGCGTACCCGTGGTGGGATTCGGATGTGATGAATTTCCGGCCTTCTATTCCCGCTCGTCGGGGCTGCCGGTGGACGCGCGGTGCGATACGGCGGACGAGGTTGCCCAGCTCCTGCTGGCCCGCGATGCGCTCGCGCTGCCCGCCGGCGTTTTGGTCTGCGCCCCCATCCCCGAGCCCCACGAAATTCCGGCGGCCGACATCGAGGCCGTCATCGCCTCGGCCCAACGCGAGGCGGACGCCGCCGGCATCCGCGGCAAGGAACTGACCCCGTTCCTCCTGGCGCGAGTAAGCGCCCTGACCCACGCCCGCAGCCAGCAGGCGAATCGCGCCCTCCTGGAACAAAACGCCCAAATCGCGGCCCACATCGCCCGGGCGCTTTGAGTGCGACTCAATAAGGGTGTTGGACGCTGACCGCGGCTTGTCAATCAGCGCCAGTTGGGGCACTATACGATCTGGGACGTTTGAGATTTATGACCAGTGCTACAGCCAAACTCACCGATCAGGTGTTGTCGCTTCCGTGTGAGGATCGCCTCTACATGGTCGATAAACTGCTTGAAAGCCTCAATGCGCCGTCCAGCGAAGAAAACGACCGGTTGTGGGCTGCTGAAGCCGAGCGCCGGATCGACGAAATCGAAGCTGGAACCGTGAAGCTCATTCCCGCCGACGATGTGTTCGCGGAAGCGCGGAAAAAGATCGGTCGGTGAAGTGTTCGTTCCATCCGGGTGCGCGACGCGAATTTTTCCAAGCAATCGAATATTACGAGGCGTGTGCTGACGGGCTGGGTTCTGATTTCTGTGCCGAAATCGGCGCCGCCATAAACCGGATAAAGAACTATCCCGAAGCGTGGAGTCCGTATTCACAAAGGACACGTCGTTGTCTGGCGCGGCGTTTCCCATACGCCATCATCTACCAAGTTGTCAGCGATGAGATCCGAATTATTGCCGTAGCACATGCGCATCGAAAGCCGCAATACTGGGAAAGCCGGCTTGAAGACAAGCACGACTAACCCGAATCGCTGATTGTTCGCGTTGTTGCGAATTAACAGGCGGGCTTTAGTACAGCAGCAGGCTCAGCCAGGCATCGCCGTTGGAGCCGATTTCCCATTCGCCGTTTCGTTTGACGGCAAGGCGGCGGCCATTGCGGCCGAGTTCCGATTCGTCGACGCGCAGGACGGCTTTGGCCTGCCGGCCCAGGCGCGCGATTTCGTCTTCGGTGGCGGGGCGTCCGCCCAGCGGGACGCCGCCTTCGGAAACCGATATCACCGCGGGGCCGGTGAAGGACGTCGGTCCGCTCCACAGGGCGGGGTGGCGTCGGAAAAAGTCGGGCGTCTTGTTCAGCCGCACCCCGAACTCGACGGCCACCGGCGTTCGCTGGATGTGCTCCAGCAGCGTCGTGTGGCGGCCGGTCGTCTCGATGTCGCGGAAGACGCGAATGGGGTTGAGGCCCCACAGGTTCTGGCCGTTGTACAGGCCGCCGGGCGGTTTCGCGCGCGGCAGGTCGGGCCATGAAAGGAATCGGTCGTTCGCGATCAGGCCGATCTCGAAGTGCAAGTGCGCACGGCTCATGGGAATGGGGTCGAGCGCGGAATTGCCCATCACGCCCAGGCGCGCGCCGGGCTCGACGGTGTGGCCCGCCTTGAGCGCGGGGTCGATGCTCGCGAGATGGGCATAGAGCGTGTAGAACGTGCCGACCGGGTCTTCGTGCAGCAGCACGAGGTGGAGCCCGTAGTCGGAATTGCCCGCCGTACGGTTGATCATCGCGATTTTCCCGTGCGTGGCCGCGAACACTTCATCGAGCGGACGCCCGCGCGCGTCGCGGTCCAGCGCGGCGATATCGATGCCCTCGTGGAAGCGCGGCAGGATGAGTTTCCCGTAGTTGCCGAGCCGCACCGAGCCGTAGGTGCCCGACTCGGGATTGCCGGAGGCCGTGGGTTGATAGACGCCCGCGAAGTTGGTGTCCGTGAGCCGCGTCTGGCGGGTGGGATAGGTGAAGTGATGCAGGTCGGACGGCGGCATCAGGAGGGCGGCCTCCGGGGCGGGCGGGGGCACCACGACCTTGCCCGGCTTGTCCCGGCCGCAGCCGGCGAGCAGGAGAACGAACGGGACCGCACAGGCGGCGAGGAACAGCGCGCGCGTTGACTTCATCAGAACGAAACTCCGGCGACCACTTGCGGTCCGCGAAAGGTCAGGTCGATTTCCAGCGGGATGCTGTTCTCGTCGGCGTCCAGCGAGATGTAGCGGTAGCCGACACCGATAAAAAACGGATAGACCAACAACGCCGCCTGCGCGTGGCCGTCCCAAAACGCCGCGCTGGTGGAATCCCAGTCCCACGCGCCGCCGGTGATGGCGGTTTCAAGGCGAATGAAGGGCAGCGGCTCGAACAGGAGTTCGATCCCGATGACGGGCAGCCCCGTGTCCGCCTGTTCCGAGGCCGTGCCAAATCCACTCGCCGAGAGCGCGGCGTCGAAGGAGACCAGTTGCGCGCCGGCCAGCACGCCGAGGCGCACCTCCGTTGTCGATGCTTCGTAGCGATACGCCAGGCGCAGCAAATCCGCATCAAGCGACGAGGAGACGTTGGCGGATGCCGCGTAGGTGATGTCGCCGAACTGGATCTGCCGCGAGATGCGGCTGCGCGCGTCCGTGCTCAGCGAAAGGTAGGACGCCACCAGCGCATGCGTTCCGCCGACGCGCCCCTCAATGCCGACCAGCGTTTCCGACGACCCGTAGCCGAGGTCGTCCTCGATGTCGAAAATCGTGCCCGCCAGTCCGTCGCTGCCGACGGAGGCGGTGCCTTCGGGGCGCATCTCCCAGTAGGAGAGGCTCGCCTGGAGGCCCTCGCCGCGCGCCGTGGCGGCCGCGCAAAGCGCGCCCAGCGCTGCGCGTGCGATGGAGGTGCGGATCGGCATCCGGCGATGGTATAGGGAGCGCGCCGATCCGGTTCAACAGCAATCGCCCGCGCGCAAATCCGTGCGCACGGGTTGCGGCCATGTGGAGTGCGGCGGCTTGACGCCGCTCCGGCCTGCGCCGCCCCAACGAATTGCGATATAGCCTGTATCCTGCTTGTCGTTTAATTGTGCCCAAATTTGCGCCCGCGCGCTTCTTCCATCTCCGGGCTTGGCGCGTATCGGGCGGGTTGCTACCGTCTGCGTGATTTTATCGCCAGATGCAAAAACGCGTCACCATCGTCTCCCCGTTCCTCGACGAGGAGGAAAGCCTGCCGGTCCTGTACGATCGCCTGTCGCGCGTGATGGATGCGCAGCCGGAGGCGTGGGAGCTGATCCTGGTGGACGACGGCAGCACCGACGGCTCCGTGCCGTGGGTCCGCCGCAAGGCGGCCGAGGATCCGCGCGTCAAACTCATCGTGCTCTCGCGCGACTTCGGCCACCAGGTCGCGATCACCGCCGGCCTCGACCACGCGACGGGCGATGCGGTCGTCATCATCGACGCCGACTTGCAGGACCCGCCGGAAGTCATCCCGGAGTTGCTGGCGAAATGGCGCGAGGGTTTTGAAATCGTCTACGCCGTGCGCCAGAGCCGCGCGGGCGAAAGCTGGTTCAAGAAAATCACCGCCAAGCTGTTCTACCGCCTCTTTCACCGGATGGCCGGGATCAAGGTGCCGATGGATGCCGGCGAGTTCCGCCTCATCGACCGCAAGGTGGTGGAGGCGCTGCGCGACGTGCGGGAACTGCATCGCTTCCTGCGCGGACTGACCTGCTGGACCGGGTTCAGCCAGTGCCCCGTGCTCTACCAGCGCGCGCCGCGCTATGCGGGCCGCACGAAATATCCGCTGTGGCAGCTGATCCGTCTCGCGTGGGACGCCCTGACCTCCTTCACCGGCGCGCCGTTGCGCTGGATGACCGGGATCGGGGTGGCCGTGAGCTTCGCCGGCCTGCTCTTCGCCGCGCGCATCGTGGTGGGACGCCTGCTGGGCATCGGCGAAACCGTGCCGGGCTGGACGTCGTTGATCGCCGTAATGCTCGTGCTGGGCGGGATCCAACTGGTCTGCCTCGGCCTGATGGGGCAGTACATCAGCCGCATTTACGAGGAGTCGAAAAAGCGGCCCCTTTATTTCATCCGCGACTCCATCGGCCTCCAACCCCCGCCGCCCCGTGCCTAATTCCCCGCTGTACCTCGTAACCGGCGGCTGCGGCTTCATCGGCTCGCATCTCGTGGAGGCCCTGCTGGCGCGCGGCGCCCGCGTGCGGGTCCTGGACAACCTGTCCACCGGACGCCGCGAGAACCTTGCCGCCGTCGCGGATCGCGTCGAGCTGGTGGTCGGCGACATCGGCGACGAAGCGCTGCTCGCGCGCTGCTGCGCGGGCGTCACCGCGATCGCGCATCTCGCCGCGCTGGTCTCCGTCGCCGATTCCGTGGCGCGGCCCGCCGACAACCACCGCATCAACTTCACCGGCACGCTGAACGTCCTGCAAGCGGCGCGCGCGGCGGGAAATCCGCGCGTGGTCCTGGCCAGCACCGCCGCGATCTACGGCAACGACCCCGCGCTGCCCAAACGTGAATCGATGCCGCCCGCCGCGGCCTCCCCGTATGCGGCCGCCAAGCTGGCCGGCGAACATGCGCTGCGCATCTTCCACCAACTCTACGGCCTGCCCGCCGTCAGCCTGCGCTTCTTCAACGTGTACGGCCCGCGCCAGGACCCGCGCTCCCCGTATTCGGGCGTCATCTCCCGCTTCGTGGACGCGCTGCGCCGCGGCGAGACGCCGGTCATTTTCGGCGACGGGCTCCAGACGCGCGATTTCATCTCGGTGTTCGACATCGTGCGCGCCATCGTGTCCGCGCTGACGCTGGACCTCGCGGCCGATGGCGCCGTCTACAACGTGGCGACCGGCCGCGCGACGAGCTTGCTGGACTTGCTTAACGCGCTGGCATCGGCCACGGGTCGCTCGGTCGCGCCGCGTTTTGCCGAAGCGCGCGCGGGCGATGTGCGGCACTCCGTCGCCGACATCAGCGCCGCCGAAACCGCGCTCCGCTTTCAACCCACCCACGCGCTCCGCGTCGGACTCGCGGCGCTGCTCAAGGAAACCGCATGAAACCTGCGCTCGTCATCATGGCCGCCGGCATGGGCAGCCGCTACGGCGGACTCAAACAGATCGACCCCGTCGGTCCGTCCGGCGAAATCATGCTCGATTACTCCGTCTTCGACGCGCTGCGGGCGGGCTTTGGCCGCGTGGTGTTCATCATCCGGCGCGACATCGAGTCCGCGTTCCGCGAAGTCGTGGACCGCAAGATCGCGCGCGCGCTGCCCGTGGACTACGCGTTCCAGGCCCTGGAGGACCTGCCCGCGGGGTTCGCGCCGCCTGCCGGACGCACGAAGCCGTGGGGCACCGGGCACGCGATCCTCTCGGCGCGCCAGGTGGTGAAGGAGCCGTTTGCGGTCATCAATGCGGACGATTTTTACGGCCGCCCCGCGTACGCCGTGATGGCGCGCGCGCTTTCGCAGGCGGCGCTGGATTCCACGGAGTTTTTCCTCGCGGGCTACAGCGTGTCCGACACGCTGTCGGACCATGGCGCCGTTTCGCGCGGCGTGTGCGAAGTGGGCGCCGACGGGCTGCTGCGCCGCGTGGTTGAGCGCACCCACATCGAGAAGCAGGCGGGCGGCATCGTGGCCCAGTCCGAGAACGGTCTGTTGCCCATTGCGGCGGACACGACGGTATCCATGAATTTCTGGGGCTTTACACCCGCGTTGTTCCCGCACCTCGAACGCGCGTTCGTGGCCTTCCTCAAGGAACGGGGCCAGGAGCCGAAGTCCGAACTCGCGATCCCGACGATCGTGGACCAGTTGATCGCGGCCCGTCAGGCGACCGTGCGCGTGGTCCCGGCGTCCTCCCGCTGGCTCGGCATGACCTATCCGGAGGACAAGCCGGTGGTCCGCGAAGGCATCCAGCGCCTGATCGCGGCGGGCGACTATCCGAATCCGCTCTGGCCGTAGCCGGCGCAGGCGTCAGGTTTTCCGCGGCAACCGCCGGCTGATGAACGCGTCGAACGCGGCGGCGGGCAGCAGCCAGTGGAGCAGGGGGCCCACGTAGGCGGGCGCGGTGACGCGGTAGCGGCGGCGCGGGCGGGCCGACTCCAGCGCGTGCA
Organism: uncultured Verrucomicrobiota bacterium; assembly: GCA_937996795.1. GTDB lineage: Bacteria > Verrucomicrobiota > Kiritimatiellia > CAIVKH01 > CAIVKH01 > JAMLJG01. The sequence continues at coordinate 6,738 of CALKUH010000026.1, forward strand.
CGATTTTCTCCGCCACGGCCTCGGGCGGCTTCGCGAACGCGCCCGAACCGTCGGACCGCTTCGCCATGTCCGGCAGCGAGAAGCGGGACTGGCGGGAAAGCGTGGACTGGCCCACCTGCACCGCGTTGCTGCGGAATTCGGTCTCGATCGGACCCGGTTCGACGAGGATCACGCCCACGCCCGTGCCGCGCAGTTCGACGCGCTGCGCGTCGGCCAGCGCCTCCACCGCGTGTTTCGTCGCGCAATAGGCGCCCATCATCGGGATCACCACGCGGCCCAGCACGGAGCTGATGTGCACGATCCGGCCTGACCCGGCCTTGAGCATCGCGGGCAGCACGCGATTCGTCAGGTCCTGCAGCCCGAACACGTTCACTTCAAACTGCGTCCGCAGCGCGGATCGCGGCACATCCTCCAGCGCGCCCGGCTGGCCGAAGCCCGCGTTGTTCACCAGCGCGCCGAGCGTGCCGCCCGTGCGCTCCAGCGCCGCATGCACCCCTTCGATCACCGAAGCCGGGTCCGCGACATCCAGCAACAGGGCCTCGAACCCCTCCGCCGCCAGCGCGTCCACGTCGGCCTGCTTGCGCGCCGTCGCGAGGACGCGCCACCCGCGCGCGCGCAGCATCCGCGCCGTCGCGCGGCCAATGCCCGTGGAACATCCGGTGATGAGGACGGAGCGATGCTGGACGGCGGGTATGTTCATGCGCAGACCTGTAGGCCAAGAACGGACGGGTGTCAAATGTGCGGCGTGTTCGCTTGCCAGACGCCATGCCGGAATTAGACTGTCGCCATGAGCGTTCCTCGTTTCCTGCTGCTGGCCTTGATCCCGCTGGTCTTCTGCTCGTGCGCGACGGTCGACCCGGTCACGGGACGCAAGGTGAACAACATGTACCTCATCGAGGATGACATCCAGATGGGGCGCGAGGTGCTCGCCGACGTCGTCAAAACGATGCGCGAGGAGAAGGTGCGCATCAACAAGGACGGCCCGAAGGTGGCCAAGCTGCAGGACATGGTGAACCGCATCGCCGCCGTCTCGCACCTGCCCGACCTGCCCTATGAAATCACCCTGTTCGAGACGAACATCGTGAACGCCTTCGCCGCGCCCGGCGGCCAGATGGGCGTTTTCGCCGGGCTCTATCACCCGGAAATGGGACTGGTGAAGGACGACGACGAACTGGCCGCCGTGATCGCGCACGAAATCGCGCACGTCACCTGCCGCCACACCACGGAATCGCTTACGCGCGGGATGCCGGTGCAACTCCTCCTGCTCGGCGCGTCGATCTACGCGGAGGCGAAAGGAAAGGAGGACCTCGCCCTTGCGCTCGGCGCGGGCTTCCTCGTCTACCAGGGCTTGATCCTGCCGAAGTTCTCGCGCGCGGATGAGACGGAAGCCGACGCGGTCGGCCTGATGTACATGGCGAAGGCCGGCTACGATCCCAACGCCGCCGTGCGCATCTGGGAGCGCGCCGCGGCGCGCGGCAAGGACCCGAAATTATTCGCGATGTTCTCGTCGCACCCGACCGACGCCGACCGGGCGAAGAACCTCCGCAAACTGCTGCCGCAGGCGATGGCGGAGTACGAAAAAGCGCGTGCCGCGAAACCGTGACGCGGCGGGCCGCGTGAATCAGTCAAACTGCCTGCGGAACGCGTCCATCTGCTCGCGCATGGCGGCGAGTTCGGCGCGCAGCGCGGCGACGTCGGCTTCCAACTGGGCGATGCGCTGCGATTCGTTGCGGGCCTGAACCGCGGCCGGTTCAACCGGCGCTTCGGATTCCATCGATGGTGGCGCGCCAAGCAAATGGGCGTAGCGCCCTTCCTTCTGACCGGGCTGGCGCGGCAGGCGCGCGACGAGCGGACCCGCGGGACGCGCCGCGAGGCCGTCCAGCGTCGCGAGCACATCGGCCAGTTCGCCCATCGGCGTGAACCGTTCGCCGCGGCTGCGCAGTTCGGCGGCCGTCTGCGGCCCGCGCAGCATCAATTCGCAGAGCGCCGCGGTGTCGCGCGCGTCGAGGCCGATCGTCTCCGGGAACAGGTGTTTGTATTTCGGCACGCGGCTGCCCGCCGTCGTGACCATCGCGGCGAGCCGGCGGTCGCGCAGCCGGTCGAGCGCGCGCACGACGGTGGCCTCGTCATAGGCGACGACCGGGTCGCGGTTGTTCTTCTGGTTGCACGCCGCGACGATGGCGTTGAGCGTGAGCGGATAGTATTCCGGCGTCGTGAGCTGCTTTTCGATCAGCGCGCCGAGCACGCGCAACTCCTCCGGCGTCATTGGTTCAGCGGTGTCCATGGACGGCAGTATAGCGGACGCGCGGAATTTACAACGTCTGTAAAAACTTTTTCGGCGGCGTGCAACGTCTGTAATTTTCCGCCTCCGCCAAGGCTACGGCGGACAAGACAGACGCTGCAAAACCGTCAGACGGGGAGGTCGGGCGCCTTGGGGGGCGCCGGGGGCGTCTGGGGCGGGCCGTCGTAGCGGCGCGGGCCGTGTGAGCGCCCGCCTCCGCTGCTGCGTCCACCGCCGCCGCGCGGGCCGCCACGTCCGCGACCGCCACCGCCG
>CALKUH010000027.1 GCA_937996795.1 uncultured Verrucomicrobiota bacterium
GTGCCGCGCACGCCCCAACCCGCCCCGGCCCCCGCGCCCACCGTGACCCCGACGAACAAACCGACCGCCGCCATGGTGCTGGAGGACGAGGAAGCGCCGGTCGACGAGGAGGAGGAATCCGAATCATCCGGCGGCGGCTGGTGGAAACTGCCGTTGGGCATCGTCCTCGGCGTCGGCCTCGCCCTCGGTGTCAACGCCATCCTGCGCCGCCGCTCCAGCGGCGACATGGACGACCTGTTGCGGCGCTAAACCGCACTACTCGCTCTTCTGCCCGCCGTTGAACATGCCCTCGAACGCGCGTTTGAGGTCCTTGCCAATTTTCTTAACTTCCTTGCGCAGGTCTTCGTCCTCGGCGGCTTTTTGGAGGGAGCGGCCCAAGTCTCCGAACAACTGGCCGGCGGCGCTTTCCATGACGCCCGCCGTGAGGACGGCGCCGATGTCGGAGAGCTTCGTGATGTTCTCCCGTTCCTTGTTGACGTTGAGATGGAGCTTGGTCACCGCGGGCGGGTCGGGCGCGCGGTAGTCGTGATATTCAACCGTGCCGATCTGCAACTTCAGGCGGTCGATTTTCAGGGGGCGCTCGGGTTTGGGCTGGGGCGCCGGCGCCGGGTCGGGCGCAGGGGGCGGCGCAGGTGACGGCGCCGGAGCGGGCGGGCGCTCGCCGCCGCGTTTGGCTGCCGCGGACATGCGCTGCAGGTTGGTTTCCCCTTTTTCGTTCCGCACGACGACAACGCGCGGAATCTCCATGACCATCTCCGTCAAATGCGTCTCGCGCCGGAACAGGGCCCACGGATTCACGTCCACCACGGCCCGGCTGATGACAAAGGCCACGGGCTCGGGGAAGTCGGGCGGATTCTTCACCACGACGTCCAGCAGCTCCACGCGGCTCGACAGCAGACTCGTCTTCAGCTTGCCGATCTCCAACTGGAATCCGGTTTGCTGCGCAATCAGGCGGCGCGCCTCCATCTTGATCAGTTGGTTGCGGGCCAGCAGGCCGATGACCACCAGCAGCACGACGCACAGGCCGATCAACTTGAGCAGTTTCATGAGGGATAGGATACGGCAGAAATGACAATTTCCAACTGAAGAAATGCATGCCACCCGGCGTCTCACCCGCCAGTTCGCCATTGGCAATTTTGGATTATGACGTAGGCTAGGGTCCGCCATGCAACGCAGTTTTCATTTCCAGTGGAGCCAGCTCCAACGCAAGCTGGCGGGACTGAACGAAAGCGGAAGCACGTCGCCAAGCGCGCCGGCGTGGACGCCGAACGCGGATATTTTCGAGGGCCCGGACGGCCTGCTGATCCGCGTCGAACTGGCCGGCATTGAACCCGGCTCGGTGGAACTGCAGGTGGACGACCAGGTGCTCGTGTTGCGCGGCGTCCGGCGCGACCCGCAGAACAGCGAGACTGCGGCCGGCTACCGGTTCCGCCAGATGGAAATCGACTTCGGCCCCTTCGAGCGCGTGCTCCCCCTGCCCTTCGCGGTGGACGGCGCACAGGCGCGCGCCTCGTTCCGACTCGGCATTCTCCATATCCGCCTGCCCCGGGCCCCCGCCCCGCAGGCCACCCACATCCGCATCCAGGTGACCAACTGACCATGTCCGACGACGCCAAAGTGAAACCGAAGAAGACGAGCATCGCCCCGGCGGTCACGCCCGCGCGTGAGGCCGAGGAGGATGCGCTGCCGACGATCCTGCCCGTCCTTCCACTAAGCGACCTCGTGGTGTTCCCCGGCATGATCGCGCCGCTGGTCGTCAACACCCAGCGCTCCACCAAACTCGTGGAGGACACCGGCGCCACCGGCCGCTACCTCATTTGCTCGCTCCAGAAAAATCGCGATGTCGCGGATGACAAGGTCGGGCTCGGCGACCTGATGGAGCACGGCTGCGTGTGCCGGCTGCTCAAAATGCTGCGGTTCCCCGACGACACGGTGCGCGTGCTCGTGCAGGGCACGCACCGCTGCCGCATCACGGGGCCCGGGCCCGAGGGCGCCTACCTGCGCAGCAGCTATGCGCTGCTGCCCGACGAGGCCGTCGACTCGATCGAGATCACCGCGCTCGCGCGCAACGCGTCCCAGTTGTTCCAGGAAGTGATCACGATGTCGCCGACCCTTCCCGACGAGTTGAAAATCGCCGTCGTGAACATCGACGACCCGGGCCGCCTGTCCGACCTGATCGCGGCGAACCTCAACCTGACCCTCGAGGATCGCCAGCAACTGCTCAACGAGCACCGTCCGCTCGAACGCCTCAAGCGGCTGGCGCCCCTGCTCAACCGCGAACGCGAGGTGTTGCGCGTCGGCAACGAGATCCAGTCGCAGGTCAGCCAGACGTTCTCCAAGACCCAGCGCGATTTCTTCCTGCGCGAGCAGCTCAAGGCGATCAAGAAGGAACTGGGCGAGACGGACCAGCAGCAACTGGAGGCCAACGAGCTCGAGGAGAAAATCAAAAAAGCCGCGATGCCGCCCGAGGTCGAGAAGGTCGCGCGCAAGGAAATGGACCGGCTCTCCGCGATTCCGACGGCCTCGCCGGAGCACGGCGTCATCCGCACCTACCTCGACATCCTCTGTGAACTCCCGTGGACCGTGTCCACGGAGGACCACCTCGACATCGCGCGCGCGGCCAGGGTGCTCGACGAGGACCACTACAACCTCAAGAAGGTGAAGGATCGCATCCTCGAGTACCTGTCGGTGCTGAAGCTCAAGCGCGACATGAAGGGGCCGATCCTCTGCTTCGTCGGCCCGCCCGGCGTGGGCAAGACCTCGCTCGGCCAGTCGATCGCGCGCGCGCTCGGCCGCGCGTTCGTCCGCGTCTCGCTCGGCGGCATGCGCGACGAGGCGGAAATCCGCGGGCACCGCCGCACCTATATCGGCGCGATGCCCGGCCGCATCATCCAGAGCCTGCGCAAGGCCGGCACGCGGAACCCCGTGTTCATGCTCGACGAAATCGACAAGCTGGGCGCGGATTTCCGCGGCGACCCGGCCTCCGCGATGCTGGAGGTGCTCGACCCGTCGCAGAACAACACCTTCACCGACCACTATCTCGATGTGCCGTTCGACCTCTCGCACATCCTGTTCATTGCAACGGGCAACATAGTCGATACGATGCCGCCGCCGCTGCGCGACCGCATGGAACTGATCGAGCTGCCCGGCTATACGCAGCAGGAAAAGCTCTTCATCGCGACGAAGCACCTTGTGCCGCGGCAGATCGCCAACCACGGCCTGAAGCGCGGCCAGATCGCGCTGCCGCGCGCGACGATTGAGAAGGTCATCGCCGACTACACGCGCGAGGCCGGCGTCCGCAACCTCGACCGGGAACTCGCGAGCCTCTGCCGCAAGGCCGCCCGCCGCATCGCCGAGGGGCGCGCCAAGTCCGTCGCCGTAAAACCGGAAGCGTTGCGCGACTGGCTCGGGCCCGTGCGTTTCGAGGCGGAGACCGCCGAGAAACGCACGACGCCGGGCGTGGTCACCGGCCTCGCCTGGACCGCGACAGGCGGCGACATCCTGTTTATTGAGGCCACCCGCATGTCCGGCAAGGGGAACCTGATCCTGACGGGTTCGCTCGGCGACGTGATGAAGGAGTCGGCGCGCGCCGCGCTGAGTTATATGCGCTCGCACGCGGCGGACTGGAAACTCGACCCTAAATTCGCCGAGGAATCGGACTTCCACATCCATGTGCCGGCGGGCGCCATCCCGAAGGATGGCCCCTCCGCCGGCGTCGCGATGCTCGCGGCCCTGGTCTCACTCGTCACCGGCAAGCCGGTGCCCGCGTATATCGCGATGACGGGCGAAATCACGCTGCGCGGACGCATCATGCCCGTCGGGGGCATCAAGGAGAAGGTGCTCGCGGCGAGCCGCGCGGGCCTCACGACGCTCGTGCTGCCCGCCGGAAACCGGCGCCACCTCGACGATGTGCCCGCTGAGGTGCGCCGGAAAATGACCTTCCGTTTCGTGCAAAGCGCCGACGCCGCGCTGCGCATCCTGCTCAATGGCGCGGCGCACGCGAAGGCGCGGCGGAAATGAACCGGAGCAACCGATCGTTTACCGCGCCCACCGTGCGCGGCTACAGCATTGTTGGCGTGGTTCTCCTGTTGCTCCTTGCGGGGGTGTGCAGTGCGCGAGCCCAAAAAATCCCGGAACTTCCGCACGCGCGTGAATTGCTCGACGGCGTGATCCTCGCGCTGCCCGACATCCCGCTGCGGATCACGGGCGACCTGACGGCGCGCGCGCGCGATGGCGCGGCGGAGACGCGCAAGGGCGTGGAGATGCTGCTCGACTGGCAGGCCGCGCCGCCCACCGCCCGCTATACGCTGCGGGACGCGTTCGGCGGCGCGCACAGCCACCTCGCGATCACCTGGACCGAGCCGCGCGCGCCGGAGTTCCGCTATTTCGAGGGCCAGCCGTTGCAGGCCGCGCCCCTGCCCGACCTCGTCTCCGCGATTCCCGGCACGGACATCAGCTGGATGGACCTGAGCCTCTCGTTCCTGTGGTGGCCGGACGCGCGCACCGCCGGGCGCGAGGACGTGAAGGGACGCGCGTGCTGGGTGGTGGATATCCCCGCGCCGGACGGTTTCGCCGGTTGCTCGGGCGTTCGCCTCTGGATCGACCCCCGCATCAACATCATGCTGCGCGCGGAGGCGTACGACGCGGAGGACAAACCCATGCGTCGCCTCGATGTAAAAAGCTTCAAGAAAATCAATGAGCGCTGGGTCATCAAGGACATCGAGCTGACCAGCCTGCCCGCGAAATCAAAAACCGTCCTGCGCGTGCGCAATGTGGAAGATCGCACGCGGAAGAATTACCTGCGGGAAGCCGGGGCGGAGGACGAGCGCGAAAACGAGGACGCCGACGAGAACACGGGCATGGGCGAAGAGATGGAGCCCATCACGGCGGTTCCGGTGCCGGAAGTGCCTAGCGAAACGCCATGACGAGGATGGCGATGACGGCGAGCGCGACGCCGAGATAGGCCACGGGCGACAACACCTCCCGCAGGAACAGGAAGCCCAGCACGTTGCTCAACACGATCGACAGCGCGCCCAGAAGCGCCATCGTCTTGCCGAGCGGCAGGTGCGCGAACACATACAATTGCCCGAACATCCCGACCTGTCGAATGAACTGGAAAATCCAGAACCACCACGACGTGAGCATGGACAGGTCGAACCCGTACTTCTTCATGTAGTACCGGCCCATGAAGTCGGACGCGGTGAAGACAAGCTGGCATCCGATCAGGATAAGCAGCGGATGTACGGGGGACCCTTGCATCGGCGCGCAGGTGTAGCGGGTTGCGTGGTGCGACGCAAGCGGCGACTCAGCGCGCTCCCGCCACCGTGTGCGATTTTTTAATCAGCCCGCCGGTCTCCGTGCCTTGGGGGGGCTTGGGGGGGAAGGGGCTGGCGGAGACCGGCGGGCTTAGAAGTCGTAGCGAACCGGCACCGAGCGCGGGCCCATTTGAACGGGGCCGACGGGGTGGCGGTTCGACGGATATTCAAAAACAAAAACGGGCTTGCGGTAGAGGTCCAGCGACTCGTTCGTGCTGGCCACCTGCAGGACCTCGGACGTCGGCGCTGTGGACTCCGCCGCCACCACGGGTGCGGGTTCCGCAGCCGTCGGGCGATCCGGCGGCGCGGATTGCAGGAAGAGCAGATTCGCGGCAAGCAGTGCGAGCAGACACGCCGCCACGACCATCCGGAACGCCGGCATGGATTCACCCGCGAGCCAGCCGAACCAGCGTTGACCCCACGCGCGTCCGGGCGCGGTGTGCGCCAGTTTTTCGCGCAGCGCCGCGAGGTTCCGGGTCTCGAAATACGGATCCGGCTGTTCGTGGCGTTTGAGCGCAATGAGGCGCGCGACGAAGTCGTCGCGATGGCCCGGGTCCGGCTTCTGGTTGTGACTGGCGTTCATGGCGCGTACTCGGCTAGTTCCCGTTGCAGATGCTGGCGTGCGTAAAACAATCTCGACCGAACCGTTCCCACGGAGCAGTCCATGATGCTGGCGATTTCCTCGTGCGGCAGGCCCTGGATGTCGTGCAGCACCACAACTGTTCTGTGGTTCTCTGACAGGGTCTGCAGCGCCGCGTTCAACTTTTTTTGCAGCTCGGTCAGCGTCACATCCCGCACGGGCGACTCCCGCGAGCGCAACTCGACATAGGCCTCGTCCCGCTCGACCGCCTGGTCCATGTCGTCCAGCCGCAGGTCGTAGGCATGGCGCTTGCGTTTCTTGAGGAAGTTGATCGTCCGGTTGACGGCGATCCGATAGATCCACGTGTAAAAAGAGGAATCGCCCTTGAACCCATGCAGCGACTGGTAGGCCTTCACGAAGACGTCCTGGACCATGTCCTCGGCGTCCTCCTTGTGGCTGGTCATGTTGTAGACCAACGCATAGACGCGGCGCTGGTACCGGCGGACCAGTTCCTCATAGGAGGAATAGTCCCCCTCGCGGGCGCGCGCGACGAGCACGCTGTCCGGTGGGTCCAGCGCCTCGGGGGCCTCCTTGTTGACGTCATCCGCCATGAAAATACGCTCCGCAGCATACCGGAAGCGGGCGCCCGGCGGAAAGGATGGCGTGCGTGCGGGATCAGCTCGCGACGGATTCAGGCACGGCTTGTTCCCGGCCCGCCTCAATCGCGGCATCAATCAAGTCCCGAAACTGCTCCAACCCCGTCGCCGGGATGATAATCGTATCCCGCCGCCCCCCCACGTCCTCGGTAATCCGTAGAAACCGACCACGCGGGTTCTCCTTCAGATCAAAGAAGAACTGTTTTCGTTCAATCTGAACCTTGTCGCTGAATAGAAGGTTTTCCATGGAATGATCATTTCGATCCGGCATGAACCGATTAAGCTCACTTAAAACAACTAAATCAAAGTGATTCGGTTCTAGAATCAACCCATGCGGAGTTCAAGCATTATCACGTGTGCAAAGATGAAAATTGCGTGAAGTGCGCTATTTGACGGGGCGGAGGTAGTAGGGCGCGGAGGCGATCCGCCCGACGAGGCCCCCGCAATTGGGGTCCAGCCGTTCAGGGTCGAAGCTTCTGACGGCACCGTCCGCCATGACGGTCTGGGCCTTGCGCGCGTGCCGGAAGTGGGTGGTGAGCTCCACGGGGGAAATGTAGTACCACTCCTCCAGCAGAGGGTTCCGCGAGGAAGCCGGCGGACGGGTGGTCACCTGGGCCGCATCGCCCCAGAGGATGGTTTCCGCCGGCCGTTCAACGCGGGCAAAATTGTCCACCGCGCCGGGCATCTGGCGAATCAAATAGAAGTTCAAGCCATAGCCATAGGTGGAGGTTTCGAACTTTTGTTTGTAGTACGTGGCGCGGAACGGAAATTCAGGACACGTGGTCACCTGCCCCTCGTCGATGTACGGCGCGAGATAGCCCTGCGAGCGGTCGATCTCGCGCCGGCCTTCCGGAGCGCCCGGGTTCCGCTCCAAGCCCCAGTACCACCAATCCATGCCGTTGGTGCGGACGAGCCAGGGGAAGGTCACCCCGCTGTGGTCCGCGAGGTACGCCATGTAGGCCGCATGCATCTGGCGCAAGTTGCTGGCGCAGGCGGCGCGGCGCGCGGCGGTGCGCGCCTCGTTCCACGCGGGCATGGCAATCACGCCCGCCACGGCGAACACGCCCATGACGCCCAGCAACTCGACCAGATTGAAGCCTGCTTTGCGGCGTTTATTCAACCGGCAGCTCCTCGATGCTGTAGAACCGCGCGCCCGGCGCGGCGCCATTCGTCCAGGCGACGAATTCCGCCGCCGCCTGGATCACGGCCACGGTGGACCACGAGCCCGAGGCGAGGTCCGCCGTTTCGCGCACGGCATAGCCGCGCCCGATGGTCGCGCCGAAATCGAGCGCGGGCCCCGCGGGGCCGGGCCGCATCGCGAACAGTTGCGCGGGCGCGATGAAAAGATCGACATACACGTCGTCGTAGGCGCCGGCCCCCGCCCCATCCGGCGTGGACCCGCCGAACAGCACGGTGAAATTTACGCTGGGCCAGTTCATCATCGCCGCATGGGTCACGCGAAAAGCCGCGTCCGTCGGCGCGGGGCGCGTCCAGTAATACATCTCCACGCCATTCACCGTGAGCAGGTTCGTGCGCGCGGCATCGGTGTAGATGCCGCAGTAGACGCGGCGCGCAAGCGTGCCGGTCGCCGCGCCGTGGTATACGAATTCGACGTACAGATTCGTCCCGGCGGGCAAATAGGTGTCCGCGCCCATGTCGGTGTCGTGAAACAGCGGGTCGCCCGAGCCGCCGGTCACGAAGTAGCCCGCACTGTCGAGTTCGTTCGACGGCATCGCCGTGATGAGCGTGGACTGGATGAATGGATCAAAGGAGTCGAACGACTTGTTGTTGATGAAATAGTTGAACTCGATCAGGTTGTTTGCGTCGCGGACCAGCGTCGTGTTCCCGGAATAATTATCCGAGAGGCCGCGGTCCGCGCCCCAGGAATCCGCCTCGAAATTGTAGAGGCCGAAGTTGCCAACCTGGAAAAACTCCAGCGTGTCGGGAATGGATCCGGCGTCGATCCTCAGCGTGGCGCCCATGCGGAACGAATCGCGGTCCGTCAGCGGGCGTGGCAGCGGCCGGCTCAAACGCGAAGGCACGATCACCTGCGGATCCGACGCGCCGTTATAGGCGTTCGACTGGTCCCACTCCGCGGCAATGCGGCCGTTCACCGCGTCGTGCCGGAAGAGCGCTTGATTCGCGCCGTTGGAAACCCCGGCATAGGTCCAATTTGTTGGCGTCGCCGAAAAATCATCCGCGACCAGGTTCAACCATGCCGCCGGGGCTGAAGGAACCATGACCATCGCTCCGCTCGCCACCATCCACCACAGGACACTGCGCATACTCACCTTTCCGCCCCTATCGCGGGGGCGCGGGTTGTATTCGCGAAGGAAGGAGAGCGGAAGCAAAAGGGCCTCCGCGTCTCCGGAAGGGAGCAGCGAAGGCCCGAGCAAACGAAGCCGGCGCCAGTCCCCTCCCTCGCGAAAGAGACTTCGACAGGCGAGGACACTCGTCTTCTGGCTCCCAGCATCAGGCCTCCTCCCCGCCTTCCCGGGGTTCGGTGACCGGTGTCCAGTATCCGGTAACCGGTGGTAGAGACCGGTCACTGATTACTGGTCACTGGTCACTTCCGCCCAGTGGCTCACGTGGGGATTTGTAGCTGGTTACAGCGGCGCGACCGCGTCCGGTTTTCACGGACTTCCGTTAGCGCCCTCGCTACGACTGCCAAAGAACTGATGCGCAGCCTGAGCACAGGATGGCGGATTGTCAACTGCGCGGGGACGGCTGACTTCAAAATTTTCGGCGGGATGAACAGGATGGACCGGATGAGGAGGTGATTTGATGCTCCACTCCCATCCCGTGCATCCCGGTATCCTGTCTGACTTTTTTCTTGGGATGCTTCTGCATTTGGTTCGCGTTAACCATTGGCAATTGAAAATTCGCAATTAGGATGTCCCGCCATGAAGCCGCACCACGTCCGGGATGTTGTCATCAGCGCCGAAGCCATCGCACAGCGGGTGGACACGCTGGTCAGTGAAATGCAGGCCGCGTGCCGCAGCGACAACTTCGTGATGATCGGGATCCTGCGCGGCAGCTTCATCTTCCTCGCCGACCTCGCGCGCGACCTCTACCAGCACGGCGCGCGCCCGCGCATCGACTTCCTCACGCTGGAGAGCTACGGCAGCGGCACGGAATCCTCCGGCGAAGTCCGCGTGGTAAAGGACATCCGGATGGATGTGAAGGGCGCGGACGTGATGCTGGTGGACGACATCCTCGACTCCGGCCGCACGCTCTCGTTCGGCTCAAAGCACCTGATGGACAAGGGCGCGCGTTCCGTCAAGACCGTCGCCCTGCTCGACAAACCCGCGCGCCGCGTCATCCCGTTCCAGGCGGATTTTGTCGGCTTCACCGTGCCCGATGAATTCGTCGTCGGCTACGGCCTCGACTACGACAGCTTCTATCGCGAACTGCCGTACATCGCGAAAGTCACGTTCACGGATTGAGCTTCGCTCGCCGGCGCGCGCGGCTACAGGCGGGGATCAGAACACCAGCAGGCCGCCCGCGTCGGCGAGGAGCTGGCGGAGGGTTTTGACCTTCGGATTCTTGTTGATCCCATCCATCAGGATCTGCGCCGTGAAGAGCGCATCCACATCCCCGCGATGCAGGCCCTCCGCCTGGAGGCCGATGGAGGTGGCGAGCGGGCCGAGTTTGTGCGTCTTCTGCTCCGGATACCATGTGCGGAAGAGTTTCAGACTGTCGATGACCCCATTGCCCGGCAACGGCAGCTCCGCGCGTACGATTTCCGACCGGACGAAATCGACATCGAACCGCGCGTTGTGCGCCATCAGGACCGCGTCGCCGATAAACGCGAGGAACTCGGGATAGATTTCGGCGAACGTGGGCTTGTCCTTGACCATGTCATCCGTGATCCCATGCACCTTGCTGACCCGCGGCGGGATCGGACGTCCGGGATTGATGAGCCAGTTCGTGCTGGCCAGCACCTCGCCGTTCTGAATTTTGACGGCGCCCAGTTCGACCACCCGCCCGTTCTTTGCGCTGAATCCGGTGGTCTCCACGTCAAATACAACGAGGGTCAGGCTCTTCACCGGCGTGCTCATCCGGGGCAGCTGGGCGTGCTCAATGGCCGCTTGCGCAACGGAGGACAGGGCTCCGCCCAACGCAACCATCAGCCCCAATGCCATTAGTTTCGCGAGTTGTCGTTTGAGATGCATGCTCACGCTCCCATTCTCTTATTCGGTTAACCTGAACACAATTAGAGACACCGATCAATCGCATAATGTTAGAAATTTGTTAGCGATTGATGACGCCTCTTCACGGAAACGCCCGGCGGGATCTACCGCCGGGCGCTTCATGAATACGCTCGTAATCGCTTGGATCAGAGCGCGATGCGAAGAGCGGCCCCCAGGGTAACCGTGTCGGAGTCCGCATCCGTATCGCTGCTTTCCAGTTCGTCCCACTGCTCGAAGCGGTAGATGGCGTGGATGTCGACATGGATCGACGGAAGCAGTTCGACGTCGAAGCCCGCGCGGAAGAAGTAGAACGGATCCTCCGCGAAATCGCCATCCGAGTAGTAACCGCCGACACCCGCCGCCCCGTAAAGGGCCTGGCCGAGGATCAGGTACGCCTGCGGTTCATACACCGCCTCCGGCGATCCGCCGAAACCCTCTTCCTTCCACTCAAGGTCCAACCCGAGACCGAGCAGGCCGGGCTTGTATTGGTAGGTCGCCACCCATGAAAAGCCATCCTCGTCCACGTCATCGGCATCGATATCGTCCAGCGTCTCCCAATAATGCGCGCCCACGCCGAGCCGATGCGCCCCCGCCTCGGCAAACGTCGACACACCGCCAAACGCCACCAGACCCGCCATCATCCATGCGATCCACTTCTTCATGCGTTCCTCCCGGTTGTTGTTAGTGCGATGGCGCACCCACCATCGTGTTCGAAGTATGTACAGCGCATCAGGATGCGTCAACCCGGCAGTCACCGACCCGGACCCGGGCGGCAGCCCCCCACATCCGCCTTGCCTTCCCCCGGCAAAGCGCGTACACCCGATGGGTTTTCATCAATGTAGGATCGCGCCGCCGATATATACATTTATGTATCAATTTGTGTCCACTCATTGCCGTTGCCCTGTTGATCAATATTTATACAACAACATCATGATAAACAGGTTGAGCAACGCGGAATGGAACTGCGACGCGATATGGCACAGACCTTGCTAACTAGATGCGCGACGATTTATTAGAGCTGTGTAAAGGTCCTTGAACACGAACAGGAGCATGATGCGATGAAGTACACGAATGCGCGACAGGCGGCGATTGCCGCGGTGACCACGTACACGCCGAGCGGGAAGTCCTTGAACTTCCTGGACACGCCGGCCGAGAAAATCTTCGGCTCGAACGTCTTCAACGACGCCGAGATGCGGAAGCGTCTCCCGAAGAACGTGTACAAGGCGCTGACCAAGACGATCAAGCAGGGCGCGAAGCTGGACGCCGGCGTGGCCGACGTCGTCGCGCAGGCGATGAAGGAGTGGGCGATCGAGAAGGGCGCCACGCACTACGCGCATGTGTTCCAGCCGCTGACCGGCATCACCGCCGAGAAGCACGACAGCTTCCTGAACCCGGACGGCAACGACGGCGCGGTCGCCGAGTTCACCGGCAAGCAACTCATCCAGGGCGAGCCCGACGCGTCGTCCTTCCCCTCCGGCGGCATCCGCGCGACGTTTGAAGCCCGCGGCTACACCGCGTGGGACGTGACGAGCCCGGCGTACATCCTCGAGAACCCGAACGGCACGACGCTCTGCATTCCGACGGCGTTCTGCTCGTGGACGGGCGAGGCGCTCGACAAGAAGACCCCGGTGCTGCGCTCGATGCAGGTCCTGAACAAGCAGGCCCAGCGCATCCTGAAACTCTTCGGCCACAAGGACCCCGGCTACGTGTTCGCCACCGCCGGCCCCGAGCAGGAGTACTTCCTGATCGACCGCAACTTCTTCTTCGCCCGCCCCGACCT
>CALKUH010000028.1 GCA_937996795.1 uncultured Verrucomicrobiota bacterium
ACCTCCTTTGATCGCCTCGAAAAAGCAGAGGCGCGGACTCCAAGCTCATGCCTCTCACGAGGGACCGCGAAGCCCCTTCCAGAAACACAAGACAAGGAGCCGCGCCCGGATGGGCGCGGTTCCGCTTGTCTCGTTTCTGGAGGGAAAATTCGCGGTTTTCGTGAGAAACGACACTGCGCAAAGCGCAATGATCTAAACGTTCACAAAGAGCAGCGGCTTCAAATCGCTTCGCGACCGAAACCGATGGTCAGTTCTATGCCACGACCGAAGGGGTCGCGGCAAGCGGGAAGTGGAAGAAATTTTGCCGCGGTATGTACAGTCGATCACGCATGAGAACTCTCCACGCTTGAACAGGCCCGATGAATAACCCCATCATCGCGGCATGAAATCGGTTGGCTATCTTGGTCCGGAAGGGACGTTCTCGCACCTGGTCGCGCGCAAGCATTTCGGCGCGACGGCGCGGCTGGTCCCCTGCCCCGCCATTTACGATGTTTTTGCGCATGTCCTGGGTGGCCCGGGGCGCCTGGGTGTGGTGCCGATCGAGAACTCCTCGGGGGGCACGATCTATGAAACCATCGACGGACTCGTTGAACACGCGGGGCGCCTGCACATCCGCGAAGAGCTCTCGCTGAACGTGAAACTCGCGCTGCTCGGCCACAAGCGCCAGCGCGTGACCGACGTGTATTCGCATTTTGTCCCGCTGAAGCACTGCAGCGCGTGGCTCCGCAAACGCCTGCCGGGCGTCACGACACACCCCATCGCCAGCACGGCCAAGGCAGCCGAACTCGCGGCGGCAACACCCACCGCCGCCGCCCTCGGCACCCGCGATGCCGCGCGGCGCTACGAGCTGGACATCCTGCAATTCCCCGTGGAAACGGATGCGCCGAACATCACGGAATTCCTCGTGATCGGGACCTCGGACCGTCCCGAGCCGCGCAGCGCCAAAACCAGCCTGCTGGTCATGCTGGAAAACCGGCCGGGTTCGCTCTTCGATTTCCTGTCCGCCTTCAAGAACAGCGACGTCAACCTGACGCGCCTGCTCTCGCGCCCCATCATCGGCCAGCCCAAATCCTACCTCTTCGTCGTGGACCTCCAGGGCACGCCCGCGCAACCCGCGGTCAAAGCCGCCCTGCACGCCGCACAGCGCGCCGCCGCGAAACTGGTGCGCCTCGGGGTGTACCCGGTGCGCAAGATGTATGCGTCCTGAGGTTTCCGGGTGTCGGGTGTCAGGGAGGAAGGAATTTCCTGACACCTGAAACCTGACACCTTCCCCACCTCTCCTCAAAACCGATAATACGGCGAGATCATCAGGTAGACCACCACGCCGGTCACGGTGACGTAGAGCCAGACGGGAAAGGTCCATTTTGCGATCGCGCGATGCGCGGACACGGGGCCGGCGAGGCCGCGGTAGAGCGTCACCAACACGAGCGGCAGGACCACCGCCGCAAGGATGATGTGCGTGATCAGGATAAAGAGGTAGAGCGGGCGGATCGGGTTGTCCGCCGGGAAGCGCGTCTCCACGCCGAATGTGTGGAACGTGACGTAGGACAACAGGAACAGCGCGGAGAGGATGAACGTCGCGAGGTTGAGCCGCTTGTGCAACGCAACGTTTCCGCGCTTGATCGCCATGAATGAAACGACCAGCAGCGCCGAGCACACGGTGTTAATCGCGGCGTTGATCCGGGGCAACCACGGGACGAACGCGGGAATGTGGTCCGCCTTCGGCAGGTTGTAGATGACCACCACGGCCGCGAGCAGGATCGCGGACAGCGCATAAATCGCGCGCAGAATGTTTTTTTCGTTCATGTGTTTTTTACAGCGCCTGAAGTTTACAGACGTTGGAAGTCGCAAAAAAGGTTTTTACAGACGTTGGAACTTTTCCCCGCCACAGGCGGAACTGTAGACGCGACCAACGGTCGCGGCTGCAGTCTGGCGGAGTGCGCGCTCAGCGCGCGAGGCCGGCATCGCAGACGATGAGGATCAGGAGCAGCGGCAGATAGACGACGGAGGTGAGCAGGAGGCGGCGCGCGTCGGCGCGCTGCTGGTGCTGGGCAAAGTGCAGGGAGGCGGCGAGCAGCGCGGACCCGAGGAAGACCGCGCCCATCAGGTACATCTTCCCGGCGAGGCCGAGCGCGGTAAGGGCGATGGAAACGGGGATCAGCGCGAGGGAGAAGAGGATCGCCTGCCGGAACACGCGGCGGCCGGTCGGGTCGATGACGGAGAGCATCTTGTAACCCGCCTCGCGGTAGTCGTCGCGGTACATCCACGCGATGGCGTAGAAGTGCGGGTGCTGCCAGAGGAACAGGATCGCGAAGAGGACCCACGCGCCGGCGCCCAGGCTGTCGGTGATCGCGGCCCAGCCCACCATCGGCGGCAACGCGCCGGGGATGGCGCCGATCGGCGTGTTGAGCCAGGTGATCTTCTTGAGCGGCGTATAGACAAGGACGTAGAGGAAGGCCGTGAGCAGGACGAGGAAGGCGGACAGCAGGTTGACCAGCGTGGCGAGCAGCGCGACGCCGGCGAGCACGAGCAGGACGCCGAAGGCCAGCGCGGCGGCGGGCTCGATGCGGCCGGACGGCAGCGCGCGGAGCCGCGTGCGCGCCATCCGTGCGTCGGTGTCGCGTTCCAGATAGTTGTTCAGGACCGCGGCGCCGGCGGCGGCAAATCCGGTGCCGGCGAGGGTCAGCGCGAGCAGCAGCCAGCGGGCGAGGTCACCGAGGCCCGAGCCGCCGACGAAGAATCCGGTCGCGGTGGTGACGAGCACCATGCCGACGATGCGGGGCTTGGCGAGCTGCCAGTATTCTTGGAACGTGGTGTTCACGGGCCTCTTCGGCGCCATCCGGCGCGCGCTCAGTGCGGCGCTGAGGTCGCGGGGGCGGTGGTGGTCACCTCCCACGCGGCGGGCGCGGGGAACCACTCGCGGGAGCGGTAATCGCTCAACATCAGGGCCATCATGATCACGAAAAACACGGCACCCGCCCCGGCATAGAGCCAGAGGACGCGCGCGGAGTATTTCAGGTGCATGAAATACATCACGACGAGCAGGGCCTTGATGCAGGCGATGCCGACGGCGATGACGGTGTTCAGGAAGCCGAAGTCGAGGAAGGCCACCCACACCGTGACCACGGTGAGGACCATCAGGATGGAGATGATCGTCAGATAGACGCGAACAGGGATGACGTGATGGTCGCTCATCAGTGCCTTCCGATCAGGTACAGCATGGGGAACAGGAAAATCCAGACGATGTCGACGAAGTGCCAGTACAGCCCGGAGACTTCGACGGGGTTGAAGTACTGCGAGGAGTACACGCCCTTGCGCGTGTTCACGAGCAGCCAGAGCATGATGCCCGCGCCGATGATCATGTGCACGGCGTGCATGCCGGTCATCGCGAAGTACAGCGAGTAGAAGAGCTGGATGTGGTTCGGGTTGGCGCCCTCGAACGCGTGCCGGAGGTGCTGGCCGACCTGGATGCCCGCCGCCTCCAGCTTGGCGAGTTCGGCCATGGGATCGACGAAGAAGTGCGGACCCGGCACGAGGTGATGGTCGATCTTGCCGGCGTACTCAACGACTTTTACGCCAAGGAAGACGAACCCGAGCAGCATCGTCAGGATGATCCAGTTGGCGGAAGCCTTCTGTTTGTCCGTCTGCGCGGCGTGCACGGCCATCGCCATCGTCAGCGAGGAGGCGAGCAGGACGGCGGTGTTGAAGCCGCCGAGCTTGATGCTGAGCAAATGGCTGCCGACGACCCACGCCTCGGGATAGAGGGACCGGTAGATGGTGTAGGCGGCGAAGAGTCCGCCGAAGAACATGACTTCGGTGACGAGGAAGATCCACATGCCGAGCTGCGCCGACTGGCGCTGCTGCTCGGCGTTCTCAAAATGATGCGCGACGTGCGCGTTCGAATGGCTAGACACGTTCGGCCTCCGACTTGGCGCCCGGCGGGCAGGTCACGGACGGCATGTCATACGCATACGCATCCTGCGTCACCTTCGGCGTTTCCAGGAAATTCTCCGTCGGCGGCGGGGAGGCGGTCTCCCACTCGAGGCCGCGCGCGTCCCACGGGTTGGCCGACGCCTTTTTCCCCTTGAACAGGGACCAGAACAGGTAGGCCGCCATGATGAGGTAGCCGGCGCCGAGCACGGTCGCGCCCGCGGTGGACATCACATGGAACACCTGGAATTCCTCGGCGTAGGTGTGGTAGCGACGAGGCATGCCGTGGTAGCCCATCTGGAACTGGGGCATGAACGTCAGGTTGAAGCCGATGAAGATGACGATGGCGGCGAACTTCGCCCACCCTTCCGGGTAGAGCTTGCCGATGATTTTCGGCCACCAGAAGTGCAGCGCGCCGAGGAAGCCCATCACGCCGCCGCCCACCATCACGTAGTGGAAGTGCGCGACGACGAAGTACGTGTCGTGCAGGTGGATGTCGGTGGCCATCGTGCTGAGGAAGAGGCCGGTGAGCCCGCCGATCACGAAGAGGCCGAGGAATCCGTACGCGTAGAGCATCGGCGTCTCAAACGAGACGGAGCCCTTGTACATCGTCATGACCCAGTTGAGCATCTTGATCGCGGTCGGGATCGCGACGAAGAACGTCAGGAAGGAGAAGACCAGGCCGGCGTACACCGACTGGCTGCTGACGAACATGTGGTGGCCCCAGACGAAGAAACCGATGACCGCGATCGCGAGCGAGGAGAACGCGACGAAGGTGTAGCCATACAGGCGGCGGCGGGAGAAGCAGGAGATGATTTCGCTGACGACGCCCATGCTGGGCAGGATCATGATGTACACCGCGGGGTGCGAATAGAACCAGAAGAGGTGCTGGAAAAGCACCGGGTCGCCGCCCAGCGCGGGATCGAAGATGCCGAAGCCGAAGAACCGCTCGACGAAGATCATCACGAGCGTGATCGCCACCACCGGCGTGCCGAGGATCACCACGAGGCTGGTCGCGTACATCGCCCAGATGAAGAGCGGCAGGCGGAACCAGGTCAGGCCCGGCGCGCGCATCTTCTGGATGGTGACGATAAAGTTAAGGCCCGTCATGATCGACGAGAAGCCGGCGATGAACGCGCCGGCCACGGCGAGGATGACGTGCGAGTTCGCGTACATGCTGCTGTACGGTGTGTAGAACGTCCACCCGGTGTCCACGCCGCCCATGATGATCGCGCCGAGCGCGATCAACCCGCCCGTCATGAAGACATACCAGCTCAGCAGGTTCAGCCGGGGAAAGGCGACGTCCTTCGCGCCGATCATGACCGGCACGAGGAAATTGCCCATGACGGCGGGAATCGACGGGACGAGGAAGAAGAAGATCATCACGATGCCGTGCATCGTGAAGAGCTTGTTGTAGGTCTCCGACTGGAGCACATCGGCCTCGGGCGTCACGAGGTCCATGCGGAACAACGCAGCCGCCGCGCCGCCCAGCAGAAAGAATATCGTCAGGCTGATGAGATACAGGATCGCAATGCGCTTGTGGTCCACGGAGAGGAGCCACGAACGGATCGTCAGCCCGTTGTTCAGGTAGTGCTTCGGGGGGTCGCCCGCCGCGAGTTGGGTGTCGGCTGCGCTCATGTCAGTTGGACGCTCCTCCGCTCAAGCTCTTGATGTACGCGATCAGCTGCAGCAGCTGGTCCTCATTCACGATGCCCTTGAACACCGGCATGACGGGCTGGAAGCCCGCGACGATTTTGGCTTGGGAATTCAGGATCGACTCACGCAGGTATTCATCATCCGCAACCACTTCCGTGCCGTCGGCCAGCTTGACCGTGTGCCCGTAGACGCCCGCGAGGTGCGGCCCGAGCTGGCCCGAGCCCGGGTTGTGGCAGGTCTGGCAGCCGAGTTGCGTAAACAGGCGTTCACCGGCCTGGACAGGCGTCTCGGACGCAACGGCGGCGCCGCCGCTGTCGACGAGCCAGCGCTCGTAATCCGCGGGCGTCAACACGTTGACCCAGCCGCCCATCATCGAGTGTTCGGTGCCGCAATATTCCGTGCAGAACAAGCGGTATTTTCCGGGCTTCGTCGCTTCAAACCACAGGCGGGTGTAGCGGCCCGGCAGCACGTCCTGCTTCACGCGGAAAGCCGGAATGAAGAAGCTGTGGATCACGTCTTCCGACGTCATCGTGAGCTGGATCGGCCGGCCGGCGGGAATGTGCAGGGTGTTGATCTCGCGCTTGCCCTGCGGGTGCTGCAGTTTCCACATCCACTGCTTGCCGGTGACGAGAATTTCCATCGCATCCGCGGGCGGGCGCGTGGAATGGAAGAACACCTTGGCGCCCCATCCGAAGAGCACCAGCACGAGCACGAGCAGGATGCCGCCGCCGATGAGCTCAAGGCTGCTATCCTCGTGCGGGCGCTCGGGGGCCGGGGCGCCTTCGCGCCGGCGATACTTGATGCCGAACACCAGCACAAGGCCGGCCAGCAACAGGGTGAAGAATACACTGATGGCGACAAGGAACAGGTAGATCGCGTCCACCTGCCCCGCCACCGTGGAGGCCTGTTCCGGCAACAATGAATACACGCTGTTCATATCACATCTCGCATCCAGCCATCGGGATTACGCCGCCGCAGCCGCGCCTGCGTTTCGCTCCCGACGCCACGACACCAAAAGAAATCCGCCAACGGCTGCGATGATGGCAAAGCAGCCCGCCCGCACCAGGTTCATGATCGCGGCGCTGTAGCCGCCCACCAGCGGGTCATAGTGGTAACAAAACAGCATCAACTGGTCGACCGGGTTTCCGATCGCGCCGTTGGACGCATCCACGAGCGCCAGGCGCACATCGCGGGGCACGAATTGCACGCCGTAGAAATAGTGCGAGAGCTTCCCGTCCGGCGTGGCGATCATGATGCCGCTGCCGTGGGCGAATTCCTGGGCTTTTTCATCCCAGGCAAACTTGAAGCCCGCGACCTCGGTGATCGCCTTGACGGCCGGTTCATCCGCGGTGAGGAAATGCCAGCCGTCCGCGGCGCCGGGCTTGGCGAATTCCTTGATGTAATTGGCCTTCTTCTGCGCGGCGAGCAGGTGCGTTTCCTCGTGGTTGAAACTCAACGTGACGAGGTCGTAGTCGCGGCCCGGCTGGAAGGCCACCTGGCGCATCACGTCCACCACCCCGTTGAGCACGAGATTGCAGAGCATCGGGCAGTTGTAATAGACGAGCGAGAAGACGACCGGACGACCGGTGAAGAACGAGCCGAGCGGGACGAGTTGCCCCTCTTCGTTGCGCACCATCGCGTCGAGCGGAAGCTGGTCGCCGAGGTTCTGGTCAAAGCCGGTCCGCTTCAAAATGGCGGGTGGCGGGGCCTCGGTCTTTTGCTCAATCGGCATGGAACGGGTGGCCGCGACAGCCGCCTGCGCAATGCAGGCCGCGGCAAGGGCGGCGACAACCCCGCGAACACTGGAAACGGCGAACGTCATTGCGCCGCCTGCTCCTCGCGCGCGGGCAGGCCGCGCTCCAGCACCCGGTCCATCGCGCGCTCGACGGGAATGCGAACCACCCCGGCGTTCGCGTCGACCCATGCATAGCCGCCGACCATCGCCTTCTGGCGCGCGAATTCCTGCGCCCACGTCGCGGGCTCATCCACCTGTAGTCGGGGCTCGGGCGGCAGGACGCGCGTATCCTTGACGAAGGCCGCCACCGCCGCATCGGCCTGTTCCGCCTGGCGGTCGAAGGCCTTGTACAACAAGCGGAGGCCGACGAAGGAAACCGCGGTGAAAATGGCGATGTAGAAGCCGAACAGGACGATCTTCCCGAGGTTGATGTCGCGATCGTCGAAATTCGGGCCGCTCGGATTCTGGCCCGTGGGTGTCGAGGGGTTATGCATCGGACGCATCGGCCTCCCAGCCCGTGTCTTTGTGTTCCGGATGAGCAAGCACATCGGCAAAACGCGGATCGTTCAGCGGCAGGAACGGGCGGCTCTTCAGGAAACCGAGGAAGACGTAGAGCCAGAGGCCGAACAGGCCCACCGGCGCGGCGAGGTCGAGCCAGTGCAGGTGGAACTCCTTGTGACGGAACGCGGGCATCAGCATCCAGAAGTAGTCCACCAACCGCATGACCAGCAGCCAGACCGCGATCCGCGCGAGGATGCGCGGATTCTTCTTCGTGGACTTCATCAGCATCAATGCAAACGGGATGCCGAAGTGGAACACCGCGAGCCCGATCGCGATCTCCGGCCACGGCGCGTGGCTGCGGTGGATGTAGTACTCCACCTCCTCGGGCAGGTTGCCGGACCAGATGATGACGAACTGGCTGACGCCCATGTAGGTCCAGAGAATGTTGAACGCAAAAATCAGGTTGCCGATGTCGTGATACTGCTGCGTGCCGATCACCGCGCCGTAGCGTTTGTCGGCGGACAGCATGTAGGCGATGATCGCGAAGAGGCAGAGCGTCGCAAGGCCCTGCGCCACCATCAGCATCGCGCCGTAGATAGAGGAATACCACTTCGGCTCGACGGACATCGCCCAGTCAAAGCCGGCAAACGTCACCGCGAGGCCGAAGGCCACGAGACCGATGCCGCTGAGCATCCGCATCTTGCGCCCATACATCTCCGCGTCCGCCTTGTTCTCGTCCTGCTTGCGCGACCACTTCACGAGCAGGGTGGCGAGGCCGATCCAGACGGCGAAGTAGATGACCGCGCGGACGTGGAAGTCCTGGACGTTCAGGTACATCCCCTTATGGTGCATCACATGCTCGAGAACGTGATCGTGGTGCGCGGCCGGGTTCACCCACGCATAGAGGTGGTCCAGCCCGAACAGCAGCGGGATGAAGAACAACGCGAGCAGCGGGAACGTCCGCGCCGCCGCTTCATAGGGACGCTGCAACACGAGGCCCCACCGCCCCGTCGCGAGGTGATGGATCATGAGGAGGCCGAGCGCGCCCGCCGGGAAGGCGAAGACATACAGGAAGGCCATCAGCCAGGATTGGAAGAATTGCGCCGGTCCGGCCACGACATAGCCCGCCCCGGCCGCGGCGGTGCCGAGCAGCCCGATGACGAGCGCCTTGCTGCGGATGTTCTGGATCGTTTCGTTCATGGAATCAATGGACCGCCGGGGGTTGGGTTGTGGCCGGCGCGGGAGCGGGCGCCTTCGCGCTTTCCAGCGCGGCGCGCTCTTCGGCGGGGACATCTTCCAGCGTGGCGTTCTGGCTCAATTGCAGCGCCCGGATGTACGCGATGATCGCCCACCGGTCGTTCACGGGGATCTGGTCGGCGTAGCTCGGCATCTGGCCAAAGCCGTTCTTGATGGCGCCGTAGAAGTAGCCGGGCGCCGAACTGCGCAGGCGCGGATCGTGGAATGAAACCGGCTTCTTGAAACCGCGCTGCACCACCATGCCGTTCCCCGAGCCGGACATGTCGTGGCAGGGCGAACAGAAAATGTTGAAGCGTTCCTGGCCGCGGACCAGGACTTCCTTCGTGACGGGGAACGGGAAGCGCTCCGCCATCTGGCCGTTTTCCATGCCGTCGTACAGGTGCGCGTCCTCACGCAACTGGCCGCGCGCGACGGTGCCGTCCACCAGCGGGCGCGACGCGCGCTGGTCGCTGAAGAATTCGCTTTTCTGGAGGGGCTTCACCTTCGGCTGGTCATACATGGCCTGCCGCAGTTCACAACCGGTGCCGATGAAGGCCACGCCCGCCAGCGCTATGGAAATGTAGGTACGCATCACGTCAGTTCATCAGGGGGCCGTCATCCTGGTCGGCGCCCGACTCCTCGAAAGGCGCCACGCCCACGAAGTCCGCGCCCGTTTTCCGCAGGAACGCCTCCGTCCCGTTCAGCTCAAATTTCGGATCCGCCGCCTCGACCACGATCATGAACGTGCTCGTCGTGGTGTTCTCCACGCGGGGCGCGGCGAACACGGGGTGGTACGGGCGCGGCAGGTTGTTCCGCACGAGCATGCCGACGAACGCCGTCAGCCCGGCGAAGAGCACCGTGCACTCGAAGATGACCGGGATGAAATTAGGCCAGCTGAACAGCGGGCGACCGGTGGTGATGTGCGGGTATTGGAAGACCGAGAGGTAGGTCTGCATGGCGAAGCCCACCAGGGCGCCTGCGATCGCGCCGCCGAGGACCAGCCCGGCCATCTTGCTCTTCGGGAGGCCGAGCGCATCGACGATGCCGTGCACGGGGAACGGCGTCAGCGCGTCGACGCGCGTATAGCCCGCGTCGCGCACCTGTTCGGCGGCCTTCAACAGCGCTTCCGGCGTCGGATATTCCGCCACGAGGCCGTACACGGTTGGTTTGGAGGGAGCTTGGCTCATGGTCAGTGATGGGGCGTCTTCTTCTTGTGCAGCAGTTCACGCAACTCGAAGCCGGCGATCATCGGGATGAACCGGATGAACAGGCACATCATGAAGCCGAAGAAGCCAACCGTGCCGATGAACATCGCGATGTCCCACTTCGTCGGCGCATACATGCCCCACGAGCTGGGCAGGAAATCGCGGTGCAGCGTCGTCACGAGAATCACGAAGCGCTCCAGCCACATGCCGATGTTGATGACGATGGTGATGAACCACAGCGTGAGCGTGTGCATGCGCACGCGCTTGAGCCACAGCAACTGCGGGATCACGCCGTTGCAGAGGATGAGCAGCCAGTAGCTCCACGCATACGGCCCGAACATCCGGTTCTTCATCAGGAACTCTTCGTGCGGATTGGCGCTGTACACGAGGGCGATAAACGCCTCCATCGCGTAGCCGTACAGCACGATCAGCCCGGTCGCGAGCATGACCTTCGACATCGCATCGAGGTGTTTCTGCGTGATGAGGTCCTTGAACCCGAAGAATTTGCGGACCGGGATCGCGAGCGTCAGCACCATCGCGAAACCGGAGTAGATCGCGCCCGCGACGAAGTACGGCGGGAAGATCGTGGTGTGCCAGCCGGGCAGCTGCGAGACGGCGAAGTCGAGGGACACGATGCTGTGCACCGACACGACGAGCGGCGTCGAGAGGCCGGCGAGCAGGAGGTAAATGATCTCGTAGCGCTGCCAGTGGCGCGCGGACCCGCGCCACCCCATCGCCGCGATGCCGGTGATGATCTTCGCCACCTTCGTCTTCGCGCGGTCGCGCAGGCTGGCGAGGTCGGGGATCAGGCCGGTGTACCAGAAGAGCGCGGAGACGGTGAAATACGTGGACACGGCAAACACGTCCCACATCAGCGGGCTGCGGAACTGCGGCCACATCTGCATGACGTTCGGGATCGGGAACAGCCAGTAGGCCAGCCACGGGCGGCCCGTGTGGAGCAGCGGGAAGAGGCCGGCGCACATGACGGCGAAAATCGTCATCGCCTCCGCAAAGCGGTTGATCGAGGTGCGCCACTCCTGGCGGAAAAGGAACAGGATGGCGGAAATCAGCGTGCCGGCGTGGCCGATGCCGATCCACCAGACGAAGTTGATGATGTCGAACGCCCACGCGACGGGCTGGTTGTTGCCCCAGATGCCAATGCCCGTGGAGACGAGCTTCGTGATCGTCGTCATCAGGAGGCCGACGATCAGGAAGCAGACGCCCATGATGATGGTGAGGCCCATCGGCGTCTTCTTCGTCAGGATGACGTTGTTGATCTTGTCCGTGGCCGAATCGTAGGTGTGGCGGAGATCCACCACCTCCGCGATTTCAACGTGGCCCATCGACTTGTCTGTGACCGGCGCGGACATCAGGCGTGCTCCCCGTGGGCGGCTGCGGCCGCGGGTTCTTCAAGCTCAGGATTCGGATTCCGCACGCGCGCCAGGTACGTGGTGCGCGGGCGGCTGTTCAATTCGACCAGCATGCCGTAGTTCAGCGGGTTGGCGCGCATCTTCGCGACGGCGTCTTCCGGGTTGTTGATGTCGCCGAACACGATCGCGCGCGTCGGGCAGGCCTGCTGGCAGGCCGTTTGCAGGCCGTCGGCCTTCACGTCCACCAACCGGCCCTGTTTCTTCGCCGTGATGCGCGCCTCGCTGATACGCTGCGTGCAATAGGTGCACTTCTCCATCACGCCGCGCGCGCGAACGGTGACGTCCGGGTTGCGCTGGAGCTTGTAGCTCGGCGTCGTGTGGTCGGCGAACTTGAGGTAGTTGAAGCGGCGGACCTTGTACGGGCAGTTGTTCGAGCAGTACCGGGTGCCGACGCACCGGTTGTATACCATCTGGTTGAGACCGTCGCGGCTGTGCACCGTCGCGGCCACCGGGCATACGGATTCGCACGGCGCGTTTTCGCAGTGCATGCACGTCACGGGCTGCATCACCGCGCTGCTCGGATGCAGCGGGTCGGTGCCCGTGAAGTAGCGGTCCACGCGGATCCAGTGCATCTCGCGCCCGCGGCGGACCTGCTCCTTGCCGACGACCGGGATGTTGTTCTCCGCCTGGCAGGCGGTCACGCAGGCGCCACAGCCGATGCAGGCATTGAGGTTGATCACCATGCCCCACTGGTTGCCCTGCGAATAGTCGAAGCCGGGGTAAATGGTGACCGGCACCTGGCCGAATTCGTCGTACTTCTTGATGAATTCGGGATTGGCCTGGTACTCCGCGAGCGTGGCTTCGCGGTAAATCCGGTTGTGGTGCTTCTCGCTGAGGACGTGGTGTTCCTGCGTCGTCACGACATCGACCGAGCGGCCGGTGTCGCGGACGGCGGCCACCGTGATCCACGGCTGCTCCGTGGTACGGATGGGATAGGCGTTAAACCCCGTGCCGTTGCCCGTGCGGCCCGCCGCCGTGCGGCCGCCGCCGAGATACACCGTCGCACACTCTTCCGGGTGGCCGGGCTGGATAAAGACCGGGCCCTCGACCGCGCGGTCGCCGACCTTCAACTCCGCCACGAAGCCGTTTTTCTTGAGGCGCAGATAGGCCGCTGTCTGGGGCGCGACCACGATCACATTGTCCCAGACGACTTTCGTCATCGGGCGCGGCAGTTCCTGCAGCCATCCATTGTTCGCGAACCGTCCGTCCCACACGCCGGGATCGGGCTGGAACATCACTTCCAGTTCGCCCGCGGCCAGCGGACGCACCGCGGGCGGCGTGGAGGCAACGCCCTGCGCCAGCTTCACCGACTTCTTCGCCGACGCGGTGGCCGGCACCATGCCGTCGTGCAACCAGCGCCGCCATTTCTTGTCGAACTCATCGCCGGCGCCGGAGGCCTGCTTCCAATACTCCTGGACAATGTCCAGCCCCTTGCGGCCCGCGCGACCCAGCAGCGCGGACAGGACCTCGTGCGCCGAGCGCCCGCTGTACAGCGGCTCGATCAGCGGCTGCACGATCGACGCCGTGCCGTCGAACGCGCGGGCATCGCTCCATTCCTCAAGATAGTGCGTCGCCGCGATGTGCCACGGGCAGCGCCGCGCGGTCTCGTCCACATAAAGGCCCTGGTGCACCGCCATCGGCACGATGTCGAGCGCGGCGGCAAAGTTGCAGTCGGCCGGTGCGTCGTACACCGGGTTGCAGCCCAGCATGACGAGCATCGAAACCGCGCCGGCTGACATGTCGGCGGCGAGCTGCTTGATCGAAGCGCCCTGCAATTCCGGCTGCGCCTCAACGGGCGCGAGGATGTCGATCGTCTTGTCAAAACTGTCCAGCGCGTCGTTCATCGCGTGCACGAGCGCATGCACGACGGGCGGCTGGTTCTCCCCCGCCACCACGATGCAGCGGCCGCGGTTCTTCTTGAGATCGCGCAGGACCGCCTCAATCCACGCCTCGTGTCCATGCACGTCGCCCTGGGCCGCGTCGATGCCGAGACCGCGCGCCAGCGCGCGCGCGATGGACTCCACCTGGCTGGCGCGCACCGACAGACGGTGATCCGCCTGCGCGCCGATCAGGGACGGGGCGCTTTCGACCGCGTACACGCGCGACATGTCCGCGCCGAGCGCGGGGTCGCGGCGCGTCGCAAAATCGCGCGCGTAGCGGATTTGCGCGGGACCGTGTCCCAGGACATCCGCATCGAGCGTGAGGACCACCTGCGCGCGGTCAAAGTGATGGCGCAGGGCAACGGGCTCGCCAAACGCGAGCTGGGCGCCGGCCATCTCGTTGTCGCGGTTGATGGCCTCGTACTGGTGCCACTTCGCCTCGGGGAAGCGCTCAAGCAGCGCACGAATTTGCGAAGCCAGCGTCGGCGACGTCACGGTCGGCGTGAGGATGCGCAACCCGGCGCCGCGCGTGAGTTGCAGCGGCACCAGCGCCTGCTCCATGTCGCGGCCGAATTCGTCCCACGTCGAGACGCGCCCCTTCTTGAGGTGCGACTGGGAACGATCCGGATCGTACAACTGAAGGACAGACGCCTGCGCGAAGGGGGTCGTGCTGCCGAGGCTCGCCGGATGCTCCGGATTGCCTTCGATCTTCGTCGGCCGCCCCATGTGGCTCTCCACGAGGACGCCCTGCGCATAGCCGCCCAGCACAAAGGCGGACGCGTAAAACAACGGCTTGCCCGGGATGATTTCTTCCGGCGCATCCACATAGGGCACGATCTTCTCGGTCGGCTGCTTGGTGCAGGCCGTGAGCCCGGCCAGCGCGAGCGATGCGCCCATCAGGCGGATGAAGTCACGGCGGTCAATGGGATCCCAATCCGCGACGGCGGCGGCCTGCTGCGGCATTTCGCGCTCGACCATGGAGCGGAACCCCTCGGTGGAGGAAAGCTGCTCAAGGCTGCGCCAGTACTGGCGACCGCGCGCCTGCGCGAGGTGGGCGCGGGCTTCAGCCAGCGTAAGATCCGGCTTGTCAAGCATATGGGAGGATCGATCGTTCATCGGTGGCACAGGTAGCAATCGAGCATTTTGTAGTGATCGGTGTCGATTTTGTACTCTTTAACGAGTTCGAGCCCGACTTCGCGCTGGTTCGCCGGCGGCTCCCACGCCATGTCGAACACCTTGTCCTTCGGACGCACGAAATTCTCCGGCGCGCGGTGGCAGTCCAGGCACCAGCCCATATAGAGCGTGTTCTGCTTGCGCACGAGCGGCATCTCGTCCACCCGCCCGTGGCAGGTCGAGCAGCCAATGCCCTTCGCCACGTGGATGCTGTGGTTGAAGTACGCGAACTGCGGCAGATCATGCACGCGGTTCCACTGGAGCGACTCGCCGGTGCGCCAGCTCTCGCGAACCGGCTCAAGCATCGGGGCGTCGGCGAAAATCTGCGAGTGGCAGTTCATGCAGGTCTTCGTCGGCGGGATGCCCGCAAACGCCGCATCCTCAACCGACGTGTGGCAGTAGCGGCAGTCGATGCCCATGTTCGCATGATGCTTGTGGCTGAACGGAACCGGCTGGGCCCGCGCCACGTCCACCTCGGTGGTGTAGGGCGAGCGGGTGACCTGGTCCAGCGTGACCAGCGCGCCACCGACGACAACAACGCCCAGGACAATACTCAATCGAGCGATCGCGTTAGCGACCGGATGAAAAATCTGCGCCATGCTGCGTTAGAAATCCTTTGCGTGCCCAAGCCTCATGCTCCAGCACGCTGCTGCGCGAAAGGTCGCGCGACTCTCAAGCCCCTCAAGCGAACGGGTGATAGATAAAGGAGTGCCGATGGTCCGTCAAGCAGACCACGGAGAAAAATTGAAAAAAAGTGCCGATTGCCGACAAATCGTGTCGGGAATACGCGGCGCGCGATGGAACGCGAGCGAAGATGTGGTACGTTTCGGTTAATATTTTATGCACGAACAAATCGAACCCCAGAACGCGGCACAACGCATCGCGCGAGGCGAGGCGGTGGCACTGGATCTCATGCCGGAGTCCGTCTTCGCTCACGCGCATGCACGAGGCGCGGTGAATGCGTGCGTCTATGAGGTCGCCTTCGGCGGGCGCGTCGCCGCGCTGATCCCCAACCGCTCGGCGCAGGTGATTCTGATCGACGCGGATGGCGAGGCCCGCGCGGCGGAAATGGCCGCGGAAAAAATGCGGCGCATGGGCTACGCGAACGTCTGCCGCCTGCGCGGCGGATTCGCCGCATGGCGGGAAGCCGGGCTGCCCGTTGACGGCACGGGGGCATCGCCGGCCCCACCCCGCCCGCGATCCGGCACACGCGAACTGGATCTCGCGCGCAGCCGCATCCAATGGGCCGGGCGCAACCTCGCCAACGGGCATCACGGCACGCTGCGCTTCCGCGAAGGGCGGCTCGTGTTCCACCAGGACCGGCTCACCGGGGGCGAGGCGGTCGTGGACATGGACAGCATCGCGTGTGACGACATCGCGGACGCGGCGCTCAACCGCGTGCTGATCGACCATCTCAAGTCGGACGATTTTTTTGACGTGGCCCTCCACCCGATCGCCCGCTGTTCGTTCACGGAACTCATCTACTCACCCGCCACGCCGCGCGGCCGCCCGAACGTACAGTGCCAGGCGGACCTCACGATCAAGGGGATCACGCACGCCATCACGTTCGACGCGATTTCCGCCGCGTCCGCGGACGACCGGTGGGTGCTGCACGGGCACTTCGACATCGACCGCACGCGCTGGCAGGTCGCCTATGCCTCCGGTAAATGGTTCCGCCACCTCGGCATGCACCTCGTCGACGACCTCATCAGCCTCGACGTCCTGCTCGTGAGCGCGGAGTAGCTGCGCCTCAGCTGATCGCCACCCACGCGCTCACCGGCGCGATGTCCACGGGGCCGCCGCCGATGCGGCGGAGCGGTTTCGTCCCGGCATGCACGGCGTCCGCGCACACGGCCCACGGTGCCAGCGGGATGTGGACGCGGACCGACTCGCGATTGGCGTTGTACACCACCGCGACGCTCCGGCGCGCGCCCGCGATCACAAACGCGACCACGCCGGCCGGCAGCCCGGGCAGGAAGGAGAGCCGTTTGCGGATTTCCGCGGCGCTCGACAGCCGGAACTCGGGCACGGCTTTGCGCAGCGCGATCAGGCCGCGGTAGTAGGCCACGAGGTCCGCGTACTTTTCCTTGCGCCGCCAGTCGATCGCGTTCACCGCGTCGGGCTTGTTGTAGCTGTTTTCGACGCCCTTCTTGCCGCGCGCGAATTCCTCGCCCGCGTGCAGGAAGCTGATGCCCTGCGACGTGAGCACAATCGCGGCGGCGAGTTTGTTCATCCGCAGGCGCAGCGACTCCGGCGCGCCCTTTGCGGTGAGCGCGAGCTTGTCCCACAGCGCATGGTTGTCGTGACAGGAATTGTAGGTGACACAGCGCCAGGGTTCGACGGCCCACGGCCCGCGCCAGGCGTCGCCCTTCGGGAAGGACACCTGCGGGTGCTTCACCGACGCGACGACACCGCTCTTGATCGTCTCCTCAAACCCCGGCTCGCCCTGCACGAAACCGCCCTTCGCGTGGTCCATCACGGTGCCCTTGATGCCGTCGCGGATCGTGTCGCTGAACGCGGCGATGCGGTCGAGCGCGCGCACATTCGTCTTCATCGCGCGTTTCGCGAACGGCAGCGGCGAGTCTCCGCCGGTCCATCCCTCGCCATAGAGCAGGATCGACCGGTCCACGCGGTCCAGCGCGCGGCGGATGACCTTCATCGTCTCCACATCGTGCAGCCCCATCAGGTCAAAGCGGAACCCGTCGATGTGATATTCGCGCGCCCAGTACACCAGCGAATCCACCATCATCTTCCGCACCATCGACCGGTCGGACGCGACTTCGTTGCCGCACCCGGACCCGTTGGCGAATCCGCCCTTCGCATCCTGGCGGTGGTAATAGCCGGGCACGATCTGGTGGAAATGCGAGTCGCCGCCGCGGTACGTGTGGTTGTAGACCACGTCCATCACGACCCGGATGCCCGCGCGGTGCAGCGCCTGGACCATCTGCTTGAATTCGCGGATGCGGACCTCGCCGTGGAACGGATCGGTCGAATAGGACCCTTCCGGCACGTTGTAGTTCTGCGGGTCGTAGCCCCAGTTGTACTGCGCCTTGTGGAGCTTCGCCTCGTCGATGCTCGCGTAGTCGAACGCGGGCAGCAGGTGCAGGTGCGTGATGCCCAGTTCGCGCAAATGGTCGAGCCCCGCGCCGTGCGCAAGGCCGCGCTCCGTGAGCCCGAGGAACTTGCCTTTGTGCTTTGCGCCCGCCGACGCATGGATCGTCGCATCGCGCACATGGAGCTCATAGATCACCGCGTCCGTCGGCTGTTTAAACGCCGGCTTCCGGTCGCGCGCCCATCCGGCGGGATTCGTCTTCGACAAATCGACAATCATCGCCCGCTGCCCATTCGCGCCCGTCGCCTTCGCATACGGGTCCACCGCCTCGGCGGTCTGAGCGCCGTGGCGCACGCGGTAGGTGTAGTACACGCCGGACCAGTCGCCCTCGATCGCGCGCGTCCAGGTGCCCTGCGCGCTCCGCTTCATCGGCCACAACCCGATTGCCGGCCCGCCCCAGCCCTCCTTGTACAGGACCACCTGCACCTCGTCCGCCAGCGGCGCCCAGAGGCGGAACTTCGTTTTGGATCGGGCCCACACCGCGCCCAGGTCGGACCCGGCATAGTGAAAGCGGCGTCGAAAAGCAGCGGACTCAAAGCGCATCGCGGTTCTCCCCATATGCCCGCGCATCATAGCAGCAGGCGCGCGTCGGACAATCCGATTGAACACTCCCTGAAAGGAACACGCCTCTCGCGCGACGCATCAGGCAAGGAGACCCCTCATGAAAAAACGCCTCGCGCTCATCGTCGTGCTTGCCGCGACAACCATCGCCCGCGCGGAAATCGCCGGCTCGCCGGAAACGGTCCAGCCGCTCCAGCCGCCGGCCACCATTCCCGATGTGGCGGTGACGGCGATGGACGGCACCCGGTGGTCGCTCCACGACGCGCTGTCCGGACAGCCGACCGTTTTCGTCGTCTATCGCG
Organism: uncultured Verrucomicrobiota bacterium; assembly: GCA_937996795.1. GTDB lineage: Bacteria > Verrucomicrobiota > Kiritimatiellia > CAIVKH01 > CAIVKH01 > JAMLJG01. Next base: position 18,722 of record CALKUH010000028.1, read on the forward strand.
GCGGGTGGTGTCCCTATTGCACGAAGCACCTCGCCGGCCTCCAAAAGATTCTGCCGGAGTTGCACCAGCTCGGCTACCGGCTCGTCGCGCTCAGCCCAGACCCGGTCGAGGAACTGAACAAAACGCTCGGGAACGAGAAGCTCGATTACACGCTGCTCAGCGATTCCACCTTCGCCGCGGCGGAAGCGCTGGGCCTCGCGTTCCGGCTGGATGACAAGACCATCAAGGCCTACAACAGCTACGGCATCCCGCTCTACGGTCCGCCCGGATCCACGGACAAGGTGCTCCCCGTGCCCGCCGTCTTCCTGACCGACCGCGAAGGCCGCGTCACCTTCACCCACACCAACCCCGACTACACCCAGCGCCTCTCCGCCAAAGCCCTGCTCGACGCCGCCCGCTCGAAACCATGATCAGCGCAGGGGGCCCGACAGAAGGCTGGCCAAACCGCCGATTCGCGGCTACATAAAGATTCAGGAGAGTCCGCCATGCCGTCCTATGCTGTGACCCGCGAACGGTTGATCAACTCCGCGCCCGAAGCGGTGTTCGACCTGCTCCGCAATTTCCGACGCTGGCCGGAATGGTCGCCGTGGCTGGCGTGCGAACCGGATGCCCGGCTGGACTTCGCCGAGGACGGCTCGCGGTACGCGTGGGATGGGCGGATTCTCGGGGCCGGCTCCATCACCGTGACCGCGGAAAAACGTCCCGCCCGCCTGGAGCACGACCTCGCATTTATTCGCCCGTTCAAGAGCCGGTCCCGCACCCGTTTCAGCCTGGCGCCGGAGGGGAATGGCACACAGGTTTCCTGGACCGTCGAAGGCTCGTTGCCAATCTTCCTCTTCTGGCTCAAGCCCATGCTCACCGCGATGCTCGGCATGGATTTCGAGCGCGGTCTTCGACGACTCGCGGCCGTCTTGGAACAAGGCAGGGTTCCGGCCACGCTGGACGTCATCGGCCTCACGGAGACGCCCGCGACGCGCTATGTCGGCATCACCGCCGATTGCGCGATCCGCGATATCGGCGCGTCGATGCAGGAATCGTTCGGCCGCCTCGGCGCCTGGTTCCAACAGGCTGGCGTGCAGCCGTCCGGCCCCTGGTTCTCGATCTATCACCGGTGGGATGTGGTGCGGGGCCAGGCCCGCTACAGCGCCTGTGTCCCGGTGGCGTCACCGCCCGCTTCGCTGCCCGACGGCTTCGCATCGGATGAACGACCGCGCCTGCGCACCTACGCCGTGCGGCTCACCGGCCCGTTCGACTTTCTCGCCGACGCGTGGGCCGCCGGCTTCGGTCGCGCCAAGGCGGGACTTTTTAAGCAGGCAAAGACCCACGCGCCGTTCGAGATTTATGAGATGACACCGGAAACGCATCCCGGCGAACCGCCGGTCACCGCGGTGCATTTCCCCGCCGCGTAAAGCGACCGGGATTTCGTCATTCGTCATTTCCCCTCTTCTGCTATAGTCCGCGGCCATGAGCGCCCCCATCTACGTTATCGGCCACAAGAACCCGGACCCGGACGCGATTTGTGCGGCCATCGGGTACGCGTGGTTTCTGCGCCAACACAACGGACTTCCGGCCGAGGCCGCGTGTTGCGGGGAAATCAACGCGCGCACGCACTATGCGCTCAAGGAGGCGGGCCTGCCGCCGCCGCGGTTGATGATGGATGTGCGGCCGACCATCGGGCAGATCGCGCGCCGCGAGATCATCAGCGCCACGCCGAACGAATCGCTCTTCACGGTCTACCGGCGCATGCAGCAGCACCATGTACGCGTGATCCCGGTGCTGGACGCCGGCGGCCGCCTGCACGGGCTCGTTTCGTTTGCGCGGCTCATGGAACTCGTGCTCCCGGAGGACCGGCCCGGCGCGGATTCGCGCGTCGTGGAAACCAGCCTGCGCTGCATCGCCGATGTGCTCGGCGGCACGTTCGCCCACGCCGTGGACCTCGACACCACGTCGCCGCTGACGGCGATGGTCGCGGCAATGAGCGCGAACGGGTTCACGCGCCGCATGAAACAGTTTCCCGCGAACCGCTGCCTCATCGTCACCGGCGACCGGCCTACGGTTCAGTTGCCGGCCATCGAATATGGCGTGCGCGCGCTGATCATCACCGGCGGCTACACGATGCCGGAGGAGCTGCTCGAATTCGCGCGCGAACGCGGCGTTTGCGTCCTCTACAGCCCGCACGACACGGCCACGACGACGCTGCTGCTGCGCAGCGCGAAGTCCATCGCCCCCGCCGTGCAGACCACCTTCAGCCGAATCCCGGCCACCGCGCGCGTGGAGCAGGTCGCCCGCGAAGTGCAGCCGCACTCGCAGGACCTGTTCCCGGTCATGGACGATGAGGACCGCCTGATCGGCGTCTTCTCCAAGTCCGACCTCGTCAACCCGCCGCGCCCGCGCCTGATCCTTGTGGACCACAACGAATACGGACAGGCGGTCACCGGCGCGGACCAGGCGGAGATCCTCGAAGTCATCGACCACCACCGCCTCGGCGGCGGCCTCGCCTCGCGCGAGCCGATCCGCTTCATCAACGAGCCGATCGGTTCCACCAGTTCCATCGTCACGAAGTTCATGTACCACCGCCAGGAGCCGCCGCCGCGCGACATCGGCATCTGTCTCGCGGCCGGCATTATCTCGGACACCCTGCACCTGAAATCGCCCACCACAACCGACACCGACCACCTCCTGCTCGGCTGGCTCGCCCACCACTGCAAGATCGACATCCCGGCCTTTGCGGAAAAACTCTTCGCCGCCGGTTCCGTGCTCGAACTCTACGCCCCGCCACAGGCCGTCCGCATGGACTGCAAGCAATACGAGGAAGGAAGCTGGCAGTTCGCCGTGTCGCAGATCGAGGAGCTGGACCTCGCGCACTTCGCTTCGCGCCGCGAGGAACTGGAACGCGCCCTCACGGAGCTCGTCGCCGAACGAAACCTGCACTTCGCGACGCTGATGATCACCGACATCACACGCCATTTCAGCCTGCTGATGGTGGCGGGCGACGCGCGCGTGAAGGACGCCATCGACTACCCGGAACAGGCCGACGGCCTCTTCCAGATGGAGGGCGTCGTCAGCCGCAAGAAACAACTGCTCCCCCACCTGATGCAGGTCCTCGCCCGCATCGGTCCCAGGACGTGACGGGATACCGGCCGCTCACTCCTTCAGGAAATCGACCTTGGCGCTGAGCTCGGGCGTCAGGAAACGGTCGGGATCCTTCACCTGCACCTTGATTTGCAGGGTGCCTTTCGAGCGATTCGCCTCGGGCGCGATTTCAGCGACGACCCCTTCATACACCTTGTCAGGATAGGCCTCAGGGCTGACGCGGCAGCGCTGGCCGATGGACACCTTCGGCGTGTCCACTTCATTCAGGTCAATCTCCACCTGCAAATCGGCGAGGTCCGCCATCGCAAGGAATGCCGTGCTGGGGCCGGTCGAGGAGCTGAAATTGACCGGCGTGACCAGTTCGTTCGGGTTGACCAGTTTTTCCAGGATGACGCCGCTGATCGGCGCGCGGATCGTGCACCAGTCCAGATAGAGCCGCGCGAGATCAAGCGAGGCGCGGGCGGATTGGAGGCCCGCTTCGGCGGAGCGCAGCGCCTGGCGGGCATCGTCCAACTCCTGCTCGCTCGAGGTGTCCTTCGTGCGAAGGGTTTCCGCGCGCTTGAAATTGCTGCGCGCGAGCTCCAGCGCCGCCTCCGCCTGCGCCACGCGCGCCCCGGCCTCCTGCACACGCGCCCGGTACTCGTCGTCCTCCAGCCGCACCAACACGTCATCCTTCTTCACCACATCCCCCTTCTTCACGCCGATCCAGGTGACCGTGCCCTGGAAGCGGGGGCTGATCTCGATGCGCTCGCGGGGGATCACATAGCCGCTGACCGTCAGCACCGTGTCGCCGGGGGCCGCGGCCTGCGCCGGCGGGGCGTTCGTGGCCGGCGCAGCGGCCTGCGCCTCAACCTGCGGGTCGCGCGTCTGGAAAAACGCGAGCGCGCCGAACAGGAAAAACAGCGCCACCACGACGATCATCACGACGGGCCCGCGCTTGGGCGCGCGCTTCTTGTCCGCGGGGATGGATAATGTTTTCAGCATCTCGGTATTCATGTTCACTCCTCACGTCTTCAAGGCCACCAACACCGGTTTTCTCGCCGCCATGCGCGCGGGCAGCAATCCGCCCAACACGCCCATCACCAGCGCGAACATCATGCCCTTGCCCAGCAAATCGGGCGTGATGCGAAACTCAAAGGCGACCTCCGAAAAACTTGTCCAACTGAACGTGCCCGTGGCCACGCCATTCAGGGGCAGCGACATGAGGCAGCCGATCACCCCGCCGAGCCCCGCGAGCAGCACGGATTCGAGCAGGAAGGAGAGATAGATCGAACGACGCTTGAAACCCAGCACGCGCAGCGTGCCGATCTCGCGCGTGCGTGCGCCGACCGCGGCATACATGGTGTTCATAGCCGAGAACGCCGCGCCGATGCTCATGATCGTCGCGAGGAAACCGCCCATGAACTGGATCGGGCCCGCCGTCTTGGTCTGGTCCTTGTAGTAGTCGGTTTCCTTCAGCACCCGCGCGCTCAACGTGCGGTCGGATTCAATGCGCCGCACGAGCGCGGCCGACGCCGCGTCGTCGACGGGACGGATCAGCGCCGAGCCATAGAAATTGCGGTTGAATGCATCGCGCACCTCGTCGGCGTCCGCCCAGATTTCCGATTCGTACGCGCTCTTCCCGGCTTCGAAAATGCCGACCACCGTCCACTCCGCCTTGCCCGCGCGGAAGGACTGGCCGATGAGGCAGTTCGCGAAGCGGTTGGCGACGCGCCGGCTGACGACGCACTCGCGCCGCCCGCTCTGGAACATGCGTCCCTCCGACAGGACGATGTTCGGGCGGACGGCGAGGCCCATCTCGCCCATGCCGCGCACGATGACATTCGCGCCGCCCTGTGCATCGAGCCGGTTCAGGTAAATCAGCACAATGATCTCCGGCGAAAAATACGGGCGGTCCTGCGCGTCGCGCGCAATGCCGGGCAGGTACTTCATCCGGATCATTTCCTCGCGCATGATCTGGCTGCTCGATTCCGCCGTCGAGCCGCGCCGCATCACCAGCAGGTTGCGCGGGTCGCCGGTCTGCACGTAGGTCGACTTGAGCCCGCGCGCCAGCGCCATCACCATGACAAACACCGACACGACCAGCGCGACGCCCAGCACGGTGGCGATGGTCGTGCGCCAGCGCACCCGGATGTTGCGGAGGTTGTAGGTGACGGGGATGGAGGGCATTAATCCGTCTCCTTTAATCCCGTCACCACGGACATCCGGATGCTCGCCCAGGCGGGCGCGATGCAGCTAATCGCGCCGAGCAGGCCCGCCAGTAGCAGGCCGGAGGCGAGAATGTGGGGCGTGACATCGAATTTGATGAAGAAGCCCTGCGTGGCCTTGTACACATCGATGTTACTGAACAAGGCCCACGCTCCGACACAGCCCAGCAACCCGCCGGCCATCGCGAGGCCAAAGGATTCCGCAAGGATCAAGCTGAACACCTGGCGGCCGTTGAAGCCGATGGCCTTCAGCACGGCGAGTTCCCGCATGCGCTCGCGGATCGCCATGCTCATCGTGCTCGCGGTGACCAGCACCATCGTGAAGACGATGACGGTGGAGATGGAACCGATGAGCATCTTGATGTTGCCGAACATGGAGACGAACCCGAGTTGGAAGGCGCGCTCCGTCTCCGTCTTCGTCTCCGCGTCGGAATTGCGGAACGAGGCGTCAATCGCATCGATCACCGGCTGCACCGCCGCCTCGTCGCGCACGCGCAGCCAGAAGGTGCCGGTGACGCCGAGGTCGTTCATCAGCTCATTAAAATAGTCGTGGTGGAAAAACAGGTTGGTCTCGTCGATGCCCTCGCGGTAGACGCCGCGGATGACCAGTTCGGGATTGCAGTCCCAGATCGTGCCGCGAAGGGTGATGCGGTCGCCGATCTTCCACCCGAACCGCTCCATCGTCTTGATCCCCACGATGCACGCGGTGCGCTCCTTGATAAACGCGTCGAGTTCCAGCGGGTCAACCTTCGCCTCCGTGAAGATGCGGAAGATCTTCTCCGGCTCGACGGCGAACTGCGGGAAGAAATTCTTTTCATCCTGGTAGATGCCACCGAACCAGGTGAACTTCGAGACAACCTCGACGCCGGGCACCTGTTGGATGCGGTATTGGTATTTCTCCGGCAAGACATTCGCGAGCGAGACGCGATGGCGGGTGATCAGGCGCAGGGCGGAGTCGGAGGTCGATGGCGGCTGCGTCAGCTCGCGCAGGGCCGTTTGCAGCGTGGTGAACAGAAACAGGCTGAGGCTCACACTGAGGATCGTCAGCGTCAGGCGCCGCTTGTTGCGCAGCGCGTTGCGGAGGATGAAGCCCGCGATCGTCACCGGGGCGTCTCCTCGTCCTTCAGCAGTTCGCCCTTCTCCAGGTGGAGCACCCTGCGCGCATGGGCCGCCGCCTTCGGATCGTGCGTGACCATGATGATGGTCTTGCCCGCGTCGCGGTTGAGCGCCACCAGCAGGTTAAGGACCTCGGTCGCCGATTTCGCGTCGAGGTTGCCGGTGGGCTCGTCCGCCACGATCAGCGTCGGGTCCGTCACCAGCGCGCGGGCAATCGCCACGCGCTGCTCCTGTCCGCCCGAGAGCTGGCGCGGCTGATGATGCATGCGGTCCTTCAATCCGACCAGTTCAAGCGCGGCCTCCACATGCGCGCGCCGCTCGGACGCGGTCAAGCCGGTCAGCAGCAGCGGCATCTCGACATTCTCGAAGGCCGTGAGGACGGGAATCAGATTAAAGGTCTGGAACACGAACCCGATGTGGTGGTTCCGCCACTCGGCCAGTTCGGTTTCGCTGAGCTTCGCGACGTCGACGCCGCGGACCACGCACGAACCGCGCGTCGGGCGATCGATGCCCGCCATGATGTGAAGCAACGTGCTCTTGCCCGACCCGCTCGGCCCCATCAAGGCCACGAAATCACCGTCCGGAATGTCCAGGGAAATGTTGTCCAACGCCGTCACGTCGATTTCCCCCTGCTGGTACACGCGGGTCAGTTCGCGGATTTGGACAATGGGTGTCATGGCCGTGGAGCGTAGCGAAAACCTGGTCAAATTCCGATGATCTTCCCTTTTCGCCCGCAGCGCCAATTACTTACGCGAACAGGGCGCACAGAATCCTTCTCAAATTGTTAGGATTCGGTTAGGGTCGCGCTTTCATCAGGAGCCCCTCATGCGAAATTTGAGCAACTTGTTCGGTGAATCGCCCTTCCCCCATCTGGTTGAGCACGTCCGCAAGATCCACCAGTGCGTCAAGCTGATCCGCCCCATCGCGGACGCCATCATCGCCGGGGATACGGAGCGCCTGCGCGCCCTGCAAGATGACATGTCGCGGACGGAATACGAGGCCGATCTCCTCAAGGACAGCATCCGCCAGAACCTGCCCAAGCGCTTTTACCTGCCGGTCAATCGCGACGACATCCTCGGGTTCGTACGGCAGCTCGACCGCATGGCGGATGACGCCGAGGATTTTGCCGTGGTGTCCACGTTCCGGAAACTGGAATTGCAGGGCGAGTTGCGCGGCGAATTCCTGGCGCTCGTGGACAAGGTGGTCGAGGTGAGCGAAACGCTCCTGGATGTGGCGGAGGACCTGGCCCAGCTCCAGCAGGAATCGTTTGAGGGACCCGACGCGGAACGCGTCCTCACGAAGATCCAGCAGGTCTGTCACATGGAGTGGGAATCCGACAAGCTCAGCCGCCGCTGCGCGCGCCGGTACTATTCCGCGGCGGACATGGATGCGGTCACGATCATCCTCCTTGAGAAACTCTGCAAGGCGCTGACTGGCATTGCGGACCACGCCGAGAACGTCGGCAAGAACCTTCGCCTGATGATCATCCGCCGCTGACGGGAACGCTTCTTCCATGATGGAGCATCTCCTTCTGATCCTCGCGCTGGCCGCCGGGTTCTACATGGCGTGGAACATCGGCGCCAACGACGTGGCGAACGCGTTCGGCACCTCGGTGGGGTCCGGCGTCATCACCTTCAAACAAGCCCTGGTACTGGCGGCCATTTTCGAGTTTTCGGGCGCCCTGCTGGTCGGGTCCCAGGTGGCCGACACCATCAAGGGCAACATCGTCCAGCCCGCGGCGTTTGCGGGACAGCCGGAGGTCTTTGCGATTGGGATGCTCGCCTCGCTGCTCGCGGCCGGCATCTGGCTGAACATCGCCACCTACCTCGGCCAGCCGGTGTCGACAACGCACTCCATCATCGGCGCCGTCCTCGGCTTCGGCCTGGTCGCGACGCAATCGCTGGACAGCGTGCAGTGGCACAAGATGGGCCGCATCGCCGCGAGCTGGTTCATCTCGCCCATCGTGGGCGGCGTACTGGCGTGCCTGATCTATTTCGCGATCCGCAAGTTTGTCATGCGCCACGCCAACCCGGCCCAACGCGCCACGCGCACGCTGCCGTTCGCTTGGGCGGCCGTCCTCTTTGTCATGAGCTTCTCCGCCCTGTCGGAACTGCTGCCGCGCACATTGTCCTCCGCCGCCGCCAAATCCAACGCGCACGCCCTCGCGCTCCCCGCTTCGCTGCTGCTGGCCGGCGTGGCCTGGGCCGTCGCCCGCCGCCTCGTGCGCGCCCATCAGAACGACCCGTCGGAAAGCCTGGAGTCGCAATACAAGCTGGTGGAATTCCGCTTCGGCCGTCTCCAGATCCTGACCGCCTGTTTCATGGCGTTCGCGCACGGCGCCAACGATGTGGCGAACGCCATCGGCCCGATCGCGGGCATCCTGCAGGCGCTGCAGGGGTCCATCGCCGCCAAGACCGTGGTGCCCCTGTGGGTGCTGGCCTTCGGCGGTGTCGGGATTGTCATCGGACTGGGCACGTATGGCTACAAGGTCATGGCCGCCGTCGGCAGCAAGATCACGGAGGTCACCCCGACGCGCGGATTCTCCGCCGAGTTCGGGACCGCGACCACCGTGCTGATCAGTTCCATGCTCGGGCTGCCCATCTCCACCACCTTCGTCCTCGTGGGTTCCGTCATGGGCATCGGCATCGCGCGCGGCTTCGGCGCCATCGACCTCGCCGTCGTGAAACGCATCTTCCTGTCCTGGCTGATCACGATCCCGTGTTCCGCCGCGATTTGTTCCCTGCTGTTCGGCATCCTGCGCGCGGTGCTGCTGTAGGGCGCCCGATCACGCACATGAACCGTCCGTCGATTTTTGCCAAAATCTTCCTCTCGCTGATGCTGCTGGCGCTGGCGCTACAGATCCTGCTCGCGCTCTACCTGGGCATCCAGCACCGCCGCTTCGTGGCCGCGGAACAGCGGCAGCATCTCGAAACCCTGGCCCGCCTGCTGGCCCCGCAGGTGGAGGCCCGGCTCGCCGACGCCTCACCCGGGGAACTGCAACAGGTGTGCAATGCGTTCGACCGGACGACCGGTTTGCGCGTCACCATTCTCGATGCCCAGGGCGCCGCGCTCGCGGATTCGCGCCGCGCAATCACAGCGATGGAAAGCCACCGTGGCCGGCCCGAAGTCATGGAGGCGCTCGCCGGGCGTACGGGGTCCGCCACGCGCTTCAGCACCTCAACCCGCACGCACACGCTCTATGTGGCGGCGCCGCTGCGCGCGGCGGACGGCGCGCCCGCCGTGCTGCGCCTCGCCGTAACCGCGCGCACGCTGCAATCGATCCTCGCACCCCTGCAGCAGCGGCTGATCGCCGGCAGCGCCGTGCTCGTCATCCTCGCCGCGATCATCAGCTACGTCGTGTCGCGCGCAATCAGCCGGCCCATCCAGGACTTGCAGCGCACCGCGCGCGCGCTCGCCCGGGGCGAAACCGCTGTGTCGTGGCCCGAGGCCTCGACCCGCGAAACGGCGGAGTTGGGCGCGGCCCTGCGCGACATGGCGAACCATCTCCAGGACCGCCTTTCCACAATTGAGGTGCTGCTCGAGGAACAGCGCGCCATGTTCGACCATATGGCGGATGGCCTCCTGCTCGTGGACCAACACGAGCGCGTGCTCGACCTCAACCGCGCGGCCGCCCACATGCTCGCCGTCGCGGCGGACCAGGTGCGCGGCCGGGCGCTGGTGGAGGTTGTTCGCAACGGTCGCTTGCACGAACTGGTGCGCGACGCGCTGGCCGCCGACGCGCCGGTGGTCGGCGACCTGGCCATGCACGGGTCGCGGCCGACCCACCTGCAAGTGCACGGGACCCGCATTCGCGCCGGCGCGCGACTGAGCGGCGCCCTGCTGGTGCTGACGGATGTCACGCGGCTCCGCGAACTCGAAAACATCCGGCGCGACTTCGTCGCGAATGCATCGCACGAACTCAAAACGCCCATCACAGCCATCAAGGGATTCGCCGAGACCCTGGCGGACCCGGATATCGAGCCCGAACAGGCGCGCCGCTTCGCCAAGACCATCGCGCGGCAGTCGGACCAGCTCAGCGCGCTGGTCGAGGACCTGCTCGAACTCACCCGCCTCGAACACGCCCAGGAACACGGCACGCTCCACCGAGAATTAACGCCGCTGGCGGAGGTCCTCCACTCCGCCGTGGAGCGCTGCAGCGACAAGGCCGCGCAAAAGGAAATCCGTCTCCTCATCGAGGACCCCGGGGCGCTGTCCGCACCACTGGACCCCGCACTCATCCAGCGCGCCCTCGTCAACCTGATCGACAACGCAATCAACTATAGCGAGCCGAAGACGGAGGTCCGGATTGGCGCGCAGCGGGAGGGGAATGCAGTGTGGCTGTCCGTCCGGGATCAGGGGGTCGGCATCCGTCCCGAGCACCTGCCGCGCATCTTCGAGCGCTTCTATCGCGTGGACAAGTCCAGAAGCCGCAAACTCGGCGGCACCGGCCTCGGGCTCGCGATCGTTAAGCACGCGGCCCAGAGCCACGGCGGCGACGTGACGGTCGAAAGCACACCCGGCCAGGGCAGCACCTTCACCCTGATCCTGCCGCTCGATGTCGCGCAGGCCTGACGTCCGGATTCCTCACCGATAGGTGCGCCCTTCGAGCCGGATCCAGCCGCCCTCGCGGCGGTCATCGGGATCGCGGTGCGTCCAGTGCACCACCCCGCCCTCTTCGTTCCACTCGTAGCGCCCGCGCACGACCAGCAGGTCGCCCGCCCGCGCGGGCACGCGTTCGGCAATCGCCACGTTGTGCGCGATGAGAACGGAGTGCTCCCGATCAAGATTCACGATGAAGCGCTGGTGCGGGTCCCCGTGGTCGTCCTCCCCCAGCACCTTGTGCACGAGGCCCGTCGCCTCCACCCATACGCCGGACCGCCGCTCCTCATAGAGTTCCACCAACGGCGATACCGCCGGCAGATCCCGCTGCGACCAGTACTGCCAGCCCAGCGCAGCCAGCACGACCACCGCGGTGATCAGCAGGTGCTGTGGCGATTGTGTTCTCCGCCCCATCCGTTTCATCCGCGCCTTGTAGAACGTCCGTCCCCCGCCGGGCAAGCCGGCAGGGAACCACCGGTCACACCGGGTCGTAGCCGAGGATGGGGGCGAGCCAGCGTTCGACGGTTTTGATGTCGCGGTTCGTGCGGCGGGCGTAGTCCTCGACCTGGTCCTTCGCGATCCGGCCCATGCCGAAGTAGGTGGACTGGGGGTGCGAGAAGTAGAATCCGCTCACCGCGGCACCGGGGGTCATGGCGAAACTTTCAGTGAGGCGGATGCCCGCCTTCTCCGGGGCTTGCAGCAGCTCGAACAGCGGACCCTTCTCCGTGTGGTCGGGGCACGCGGGATAGCCCGGCGCGGGGCGGATGCCGCGGTATTTCTCCAGCACCAGGTCCTGGTTCGTCAGCGCCTCGTCGGCCGCATAGCCCCAGAATTCCTTGCGCACGCGCTCGTGCAGGTGCTCGGCAAAGGCCTCGGCGAGACGGTCGGCCAGCGCCTTGAGCAGGATCGCGCTAAAATCGTCGTGCGCCGCCTCGAAGCGCTTCACATGGGGCTCGATGCCGTGGCCCGCGGTAACGGCGAAGAGGCCGGCGTAATCCTTCCGGCCGCTTTCCTTCGGCGCGACATAATCCGCGAGGCTCAAATTCGCGCGCGTGGTCGCCTTCTTCATCTGCTGCCGCAGGAAGTGGAACGTGTGCAGGACCTGCGTGCGCGATTCGTCGGTGTAGAACTCGACATCGTCCCCCACCCGCGCCGCGGGCCAGAACCCGAACACCGCGTTCGCCTGCAGCCAGCGGCCTTCGATGATCTGCTTCAACATCGCCTGCGCATCGTCGAACAGCTTGCGCGCCTCGCGGCCGACATCCGGGTCGTCGAAAATCTCGGGATACAACCCGTTGAGCTGCCATGTCGCGAAGAACGGCGTCCAGTCGATGCGGTCCACCAGCCGGTCGAGCGGGTAGTCCGTCAGCGCCTTCACGCCCAGGAATGTCGGCGCGGGCGGGGTGTAGGCCGACCAGTCGGTCGCGAACCCGTGCGCGCGCGCCTCGCCGATGGAAAGGAACTGTTCCTTCGCGGTCCGCGTCTTCTGCAACTCGCGGATCGACTCGTATTCGCCGCGCCATTCGCCGACAAACGCCGCGCGGCGGTCGGGACTGAGCAGGCCGTTGACCACGTTCACCACGCGCGACGCGTCGGGCACATACACCACCGGTTGATCGTAATGCGGCGCGATCTTCACCGCGGTGTGGACCTTCGAGGTGGTTGCGCCGCCAATCAGCAGCGGCTTGTCGAAGCCCTGCCGCTTCATTTCGCCGGCCACATGCGCCATCTCGTCGAGTGACGGCGTGATCAGGCCGCTGAGGCCGATGATGTCCGCGTTCACCTCGCGCGCCTTGCCGAGAATCTGCTCGCACGGGACCATGACGCCGAGGTCCACGACCTCGTAGTTGTTGCACTGCAACACGACGCCCACGATGTTTTTCCCGATATCGTGCACGTCGCCCTTGACCGTCGCCATCAGGATGCGGCCCTTCGCCGAACCGCCCGCCGCGCGCTCGGCGGCGAAATAGGGCTCCAGCACCGCGACGGCTTTTTTCATCACGCGCGCGCTCTTGACCACCTGCGGCAGGAACATTTTTCCGGCGCCGAACAGGTCGCCGACCACATTCATGCCCGCCATCAACGGTCCCTCGATCACCGCGAGCGGCTTGCCGTATTGTTGCCGGGCCTCCTCCGTGTCGCCGTCGATGTAATCCGTGACGCCGTGGATCAACGCGTGCTTCAGGCGCTCCTCCACCGTTCCGGACCGCCACGCCGCGCTCTGGACCTCCTCCTTCTCCTTGCCCTTCACCGAGGCGGCGAAGGTGATCAGGCGCTCCGTCGCGTCGGGGCGCCGGTTGAGCAGCACGTCTTCGACGTGTTCGAGCAGGTCCGCCGGGATGTCGGCGTACACGCCGACCATGCCGGCGTTGACGATGCCCATGTCGAGGCCGGCCCGGATCGCATGGTAGAGGAACGCGCTGTGCATCGCCTCGCGCACCGGGTTGTTGCCGCGGAACGAGAACGAGATGTTGCTGACGCCGCCGCTCACGCGCGCGCCGGGCAGGCTTTCCTTGATCCAGCGCGTCGCGGCGATGAAGTCGACCGCGTAGTTGTTGTGCTCCTCCATGCCCGTCGCGACGGTGAGGATGTTCGGGTCGAAAATGATGTCTTCGGGCGGGAAATGCGCCTTCTTCACGAGCAGGTCGTAGGCGCGACGGCAGATTTCCTGGCGGCGCGCGAGGTTGTCCGCCTGCCCCTTCTCGTCGAACGCCATCACGATCACCGCCGCGCCGTAGCGGCGGACCAGCCGCGCCTGTTCCAGGAACTTCGCCTCGCCTTCCTTCAGCGAAATCGAATTGACCACGCCCTTGCCCTGCAGGCAGCGCAGGCCGGCCTCAATGACCTCCCACTTGGACGAATCGACCATCACCGGGATGCGGGCGATGTCCGGCTCCGCGGCGATGAGGTTCAGGAACCGGGTCATTGCGGCGACGCCGTCGATCATGCCCTCGTCCATGTTCACGTCGATGATCTGCGCGCCGGCCTCGACCTGCTGGCGGGCGACGCTGACGGCCTCGTCGTACTTCCCTTCCTTGATCAGCTTCGCGAACTTCGGCGACCCCGTGATGTTGGTGCGCTCGCCGACGTTGATGAACGGAATTTCCGGGCGCGCGGTGAACGCCTCCTGCCCGCTCAGGCGCAGCGTGCGCTCCAGCGCCGGGCGCTTGCGGGGGGCGAGCTGTTTGACGGCCTCCGCGATCGCGCGGATGTGGTCCGGCGTCGTGCCGCAGCAGCCGCCGACGATATTGAGCCAGCCCGCCTCGGCCCACGGCGCGATCTGCGGCGCGAGCGACTCGGGCGTCTCGGGGAACCCCGTCGCCGACATCGGGTCGGGCAGACCCGCGTTCGGATACGCGCTCACGTAGCAGTCGGCGAGCTTCGCAATCTCCTCGATGTGTGGCCGCATCAGGTCGGGGCCGAGCGCGCAATTGAAGCCCACGCTCAACGGCTTCACGTGGGAGACGGAGTTCCAGAAGGCCTCGACCGTCTGTCCGCTCAGGGTGCGGCCCGCGCGGTCGGTGATCGTGCCGGAAATCATTACCGGCACGCGGACACCGCGTTGCTCGAAGACGGATTCGATGGCGAACAGCGCCGCCTTCGCGTTGAGCGTGTCGAAAATGGTCTCGACGAGCAGCGTATCCACGCCGCCGTCCAGCAGCGCCTCGACCTGCTCGGTGTAGGAGGCCTGCAACTGGCGGAAATTAATCGGGCGGAAGCCGGGGTCGTTGACATCGACCACCGTCGACGCGCTCACGGGCATGGGCCCGATGGCGCCGGCGACAAACCGGACGCGGCCGGTCGCCTGCTCCACCGCATCGGCGGCCTGGCGCGCGACGCGGCACGCCGCGAGGTTCATGTCGCGCGCGAGCTTCCGGAGGAACGGGTCGGCCACCACGCGATCAAAGAACGCCTGGTCCTTGCGCCCGCCGTGCTCACCCTGGAAGAAAAAGTCGTGCTGGCCGATCGTCGTCGCGCTGAACGTGTTCGTCTCGATGATGTCGGCCCCGGCCTCGAGATACTGGCGGTGGATCTCCTCGATCACCTGCGGCCGCGTCAGCAGCAACAGCTCATTGTTGCCCTTGAGGTCCTTGCCCTTCCAGTCGCGGAACGTGTCCCCGCGGTAGGCAGCCTCATCCAGCTTGTAGCGCTGGACCATGGTGCCCATCGCACCGTCGAGGATGAGGATTCGTTCGTCGAGTAACCGGGGCAGCAGTTGGGATCGATGCGTTGACATACTTCAATTTATTACTTTATCCGGATAAAAGAATAAAGCATTCTTTTGGGCATGTCAGACGCCATTTCCAGTCCACCGCCCCTGCTGCGCGTCGCCATCGTCGGGACCGGGCCGGCCGGGCTTTTTACGGCCGAGGAGCTGCTGCGCGGGAAACGGCCGGTGGCGATTGAGCTGTTCGAGAAGCTTCCACTCGCGTGCGGGCTGGTTCGCTACGGCGTCGCGCCGGACCACCCGAATACGAAACGCATGCTGACGCTCCTCGAGCGCACGGTGGCGCATCCCTCGGTGCGCCTGCATACCGGCGTCGAGGTCGGGCGCACGATCTCGATCGACGAACTGCGCGGCCGCTTCGACGCGGTCGTCCTCGCCACCGGCGCGGAGCAGGATCGTGCGCTCGGCATACCCGGCGAGGACCTGCCCGGCGTGTATTCCTCCCTCGCCATCGCCGGTTGGGTCAACGGGCACCCCGCGTATGCGGACCTCGCGCCGCGCCTCGACACGGAAACCGCGGTGATCATCGGCAACGGCAACGTCGCGCTTGATCTCGTGCGCTATTTCGCCCGCGACCCGGCGGACCTGCGCGAGACCGGGATGGCGCCCGCCGCGCGCGAGGCGCTCGCGCAAAGCCGCATCCGGCGGATCCATGTGATCGGGCGGCGCGGGCCGGCGCAGTCCGCGTTCGGCGAAAACGAGATCCTTGAAATCGGCGCCTTGGCCGGCGTGCAGCTCCGCGTCGACCCGGTGGTCGCGCTGCCAAATGCGGCGGACGAAGCCGAGCTCGCGGACCCCGCGAACGACCGCGCGCGCGTGGTCGTTCAGGCGCTGCGCGAATATGCCTCCCGCGCGCCGGTTCCCAGCGCGCGCGTGACCGTGTCGTTCGACTTCCTGCGGCGCCCGCTCGGCATCAACGGCGCCGGTCGCGTGGAGGGCGTGACGCTGGAGTTGTGCGCGCTCGAAGGCGACCCCGGCCACCAGCGGGCGGCGCCGACCGGCGCGCTGCAATCCCTGCCCTGCGGTGCGGTATTCGTCTCCATCGGCCATCACGGCGAACCGATGCCGGGGGTGCCTTTCGATGCCGCGCGCGGCGTGATCCCCACCCGCGATCACCGGGTCGTGTCCGGCGACGACGTCATCCCCGGGCTGTACGCCGCCGGCTGGATCAAACGCGGCGCCAAGGGCCTCATCGGGCACAACCGTCGCGACGCGATGGAAACCGCGAAAGCCATCTGGGCGGATGCCGCCCGCTGATTCGCTTGAATAACCGCGCGCGCACGCTACACTGGCGCCTGCGTCAGCAAGCCCCCGCGCTACGGAGAAATTTTTAATGGCCAAGGTGTTGATCGTTGAAGATGAAGACGGCATCCAGTTGCTGCTCAAACGCGTCGTCGGCATGCTGGGCCACGAGGTGTTTGTCGCCGGCGACGGCCCGACGGCCCTTGTCCACGCGCGCGAACAGGCGCCGGATTTGATCATTTCCGACCTGAGCCTGCCGGGCAAGCCGAGCGGACTCGACCTCGTGCGCGAGCTGCGCGCGCTGAATCCGGCGCGTCCGTTCGTGGTGACCACGGGCTACACCACCGGCGAGCGCATGGAGGCGATCCAGGCGGAAGGCATCCAGCACATCCTCGGAAAACCCTTCGACATCCTCGCCGCGCGCTCGCTCGTCGCGTCGCTCATCGGCAACGCAAAGGCGTGACCCAGCCCGCGCCGCTCAATCGAGGCTGTAACGGCCGGGCGCGATAATGCCGTTCGGGTCGAGCGCACGCTTGATCGCGCGCGCGGTTTCCCAAAACGGATCGCCCTCCTTCACGACGCGCCCCATCTGGTGCACGCCGACGCGGTACGGGCGGTAGCCCTGCGCGGCGTAGGCATCGAGCAACTGCTCCGCGAAGTCGTGGGCCGCGCGCACGCGGTCGGCCTGGTCGCGCGGGAACGATACGGACAGCACCATTTCAAGGCACCGCTCGTCGAGGATGTTCAACGTGATCGCCGGCTTGAGGTCCGACGCCGCGGCGCGCCGCTCCGCCTCCGCGACGACGCGGGCCGCGACCGCGCCATCAAGGGGAAACAACGGCAGCACATACAGATAGCCGGCCGTGCTGTCATCCGGGTTCGACGCGCGCTCCGGCGGTTCCAGCCCGGCGCCCCAATGCAGGGCCTTGAGCGCCTCGTCGGTGGGAATGCCCTGCGACAGGTTGTAGACGGGGCGCACGGCGCGCAGGACGATTTGTTTGCGGCGCGCGCCCGGCAGGTAGCTCAGGCGCTTGAGCATGCGCTCCGCCCGCGCGAAACGGGCATCATCCAGCATGTCGACCGACGCGATTCCGCGCAGCGCCGCGCGGATGGCGGACACGGCGTGGCGCACCTGCCCGTCGTCCCCCGCCACGCTGCACACCGCGCTCCACGGGCCGAACCCTTCCGCCGCCAGCAGCGCTTCCGCCCGCGCGCGGGTGCGACCGGGTCCCAGTTGTTCGTACACCAGCGGGGCCAGCGTGCCGAACGTGCGGTGGAAATTGCCGATATGTGTCACCATCCGGATGATCTCGCGGCGGCGCAGGTCGGCCAGCGCATCGACAAGCGGCCCCAGCCGGTCCGCCGTGCGGATTTTGGCGATGACGGAACAGGACGCCGGCTGGCGCGGCAGCAACTCAATGCCTGCCGCGGTGACGATGCCGAAATTGGATTGATAGAACAGGCCGTCGAGGCCGGGCCCGATCCCATGCTTGTAGATGTGGGTCAGGGCCGACGCCTGCTCGTCGCCGAACCCCGTCCGCAGCAGCGTGCCGTTGCCCAGCACGACCTCCAACCCCGACAGCGTGCCGGCGCGACTGGCAAAGTAGCCGATGCCACGCTCAAGCGCGTTGCCGAGCAGGCTTGTGCCGCCGCCGGCGCCGACCACGTTCAGGACCAGCGGCAATCCCTGCTGCTGGATGTGGTCGTAGAGCTGCTGCTGCGTCACACCGGGTTCCACGATGGCGTAGCGGTGCCGCGCGTTGACTTCGCGGATGCGGTTCATGCGCGACAAATCCACCAGGCACGCGCCGTCGCGCGCGGGCAACCGCGAACCGAGCCCCCAATTGCAGCCCCGGCTGAACGGATAGAGCGGAAGGCGGTGCCGGTTGGCGGCCGCGACGAGCTGCTGGACCTCCTGCGTCGAGGCGGGAAAGACGACGGCGGCGACGGCACGCCTCAATCCGGTGACATTCGCGGTGCATGCGTCAAGACGCGCGGAATCGGTCCAGCACTGTTCCGCGCCGACAATGGCGGTGAGGTCTGCGAGCGCCGGGGGCTGCAAGGGTGCTGCCATGCGCAAACAATCCGCGCCGCGACGCGGACTGTCCAGCCCAAGTTAAGGTCAGGATGCGGCGCCGGACTCGGTGAGGAGCGGAAGTTTCACGCGCATCTCCGTCCCCTTGCCCACTTCGCTATCGACCTCGATGACGCCGTTGTGGTCGTCGATGACGCGGCGCGTGATAAAGAGCCCGAGGCCTGTGCCCTTGTGCGGCGCCTTTGTCGAATAGTACGCCTCGAACAAATGCTCCAGGTCGCGCGGGGCGATGCCGCAGCCGTTGTCCTTCACGCTGATGCAGTAGGTTCCATCGCGCACCGCGCCGGTCACCACGACATGGCCGCCTTCATCGGCCAGCGCATCCATCGCGTTGCCCACGATGTTCTGCAGGGCGCGGCCGATCTGCACGGCGTCGCCGGACACCTGCGCCTCCACATCGAGCACGCGCAATTCGAGCGCCGCCTTGCGCGCGCTCGCGAGGCCGCGCTGGGACTCCACCACCTCGCGCAGCACCGCGCCCGGCGAAAAGGGCCGGTGGTTGCGCCGCGCATTGCGGCCCAAGTCCTGCCAGGTCTCGATGATTTCGCGGCAGCGCTGGATGTTGCGCTCGATCAGGTTGATGTATTCGGAGCTGTTCTCCATCGTGCCGCTGTGCGTTTCGCGCGCGCGATTCAGGTCGTCCGCAAGGATCTGGACATAGCCGAGGACCACCGTCAGCGGATTGCGCAAGTCATGCACGAGTTCCGCCGACGCCTGGCCGAGGGAGGCCAGGCGGTCTTTTTTCGCAAGCTCGGCCGTCAGGCGGCTGTTGAGTTCCTGGAGTTCCCGCTCGGTGCCCGCGCGTTTGCGGTTCAGCGCCGTGCGCCGCACATTCGTGCGGATGATTTCCATCATCTCCTTCGTGTCGAACGGCTTCTTGAGATAGTCGCTCGCCCCGAGCCGCAGCGCCTCCTGCGCCGTTTCCAGCGCGCCAAAGCCCGTGAGCATGATCACGGCGACGGAGGTATCGAGGGCGCGGATGTCCCGCAACCCCTCGATGCCGCTTTTCCCCGGCATGCGGATGTCCATGACCACGACATCGGGCCGCTTCTCCCGCAGCAGCTCGACGCCCTTCGCGACCGAGTCCGCGCAGAAGACTTCGTATTCATTTTTCAGCAGGATGCGGAGACTCTCCCGGGGACCGAGTTCGTCATCAATCACCAACACCCGATGCTGTGCCGCACAGGCGATCATGGCCGTCCCTAGAGTTCGATCCCGTAGCTCAACGATGCGATATGAGAGATGAACTCATATTTTCCGTTGTAAGCGGGATTGAGGTTGTTGTCGATGTCGCGATCTTCATACAGCCCCACCGCGTACGCGAAGTTTACGCGATGACCGTTCCGGCTGAAATTCAGGCCCACGGACACGACATGCTGGTCGTTTTCGGGCAGCGCCGGCAAGAGGGTTTGGTCCGGAACCGGCGTCTGAAGGAAGATATACCCGAATCGTGCCGACCAATTCTCATCGAGTTTGTAAACGCCGCCCAAACCGGCGTTCCAGGCATCATCCCAATCCTGCGGAATCACCGTGGGCTGCAGCAACGCCGAGTTCTCCCCGGCATCGAGGGCGAGCTCCTGATAGCGCGACCATTCGATCCATTCGAGATCAACCCCGAGGCTCAACCGTTCGGTGACATCCACCCCGTATCCCAACCCGACGATGTTGGGGAACTTGATCGTGCTGTCGAAATCGCTGCGGGGAAGCGCCAGCCCCGGTGCGGGGATTCCAGAAAACCGAAAATCGCCTTCATAGTCCACATCCAGCGCCGAACGATAGGAAAGTCCCACGCGATGACCCGTCGCAGGACGCCAGGTAAGCGCAGCGCTGCCGCCCACGCCAATCCCATCGCCCTCAAATTCCGCACGGCCATCGGGAACGGAAGGATCCTCCAGGACGAGACCCCACGGATAAACCTGTCGCAGGGTCAGGTCGGACCACATCACATTAAGACCTGCCGCCACATCGAGTTTCTCGTTCACGCGGTAGGCCAGCACAGGTCCCACATTCACCGCCCGCATTTCCGCCAAATACGGCGCCGTGTAGCGAAAATAACTGTCCTGATCGAATTCAGTCGCCTGCCCGAACGGCGTTGTAATCGCCAAACCCGCCACTGCGCGACCATCGCCGATCGGTTGCGCCGCATAGATGTTCGGCAACAGGTACCACTCCTCTTCCACCTCTGTCTTGATGACACCTTCCGACGTAATGTCTTTGTCGGACAACACGGCCGTAAGAGAGAACTCAAAGGCTGGCCCCTTAATCTCCATCAGGTTCGCCGGGTTGTAGGCGGATGCCGTGACGTCCTCGACCAACGCATATCTGGCGCCCACGGAGCCCAATCCCGATGCACTCGGGGGCGGATTCCGAAAACCGTCGGCACGCGCCGACCATGGGCCAGACAGCAGCGCCGAAACCACGCAGGGCGCCAGCGCCCACGCTACAGAACGATTAGCATTCATTGTTGTCCCTCCAACGATGTTTCGATTCGAGATGCCATTTAGCATATGATGTGCCAACTCTCGAAATACGCCAAAATTGCCTATATTCGCTTGCGAATCGCCCCTCGATGGCGGATAAGCGTCCACGATGTGTGCAAAAAAGAACCCAGATTGATGGCGCGTTCAAAGTTGCACAGCCGAGTGATCTAATCCCCCATCGCACTATGCTCGATAAAAGAAAGCACTGGGCGGAATTTGGCGATCAGCAGTGGATGTCCGGGTGGATCCGGGAGGGGTATTTGGATTGCCTGAATTTCGGGCTGCGCGTCGGCGGCCAGTTCAGACAACTTCACACGGTTTTCGCCGATTGGACGAAACGAAACGAACACCTGCCCATTCTTGATCTGGGCTCTGGCGGCGGCGGCCCCATAGAAACCATGCTTCGTGAAGCACACCGCTCGCGAACACGTCTTCCACAGATTTTCCTTTCCGACCTGCACCCGAGCGTCGACCATTACGCCAGGCTGTCGTCAGCATTTTCATCCCAGCAGCTTTCATTTATTTCTCAGCCCGTTTCTGCAACCCAGACAGCGCATTTACAGTTCACCCTTCGAAGTCTGTGTGCAACGTTTCACCACTTCAGACCCGAAACGGCTCGCGATGTTATCCGCGACGCGCTCACCTGCGGCAGAAGCCTGCTGATCGTGGAGCCTCTTCAGCGCGATCTGCGGCATCTGCTGCTCGTTTTGCTTTCCGGCCCGTTTGCTTACATGCTCGCGCCCCTCTTCGCATCGCGATGGAGCTGGAGAAAATTCCTGTTCACCTCGATTGTGCCCATCCTGCCGCTCATGGTGATGTGGGACGGAGTAGTCAGCGTACTGCGGACGTATACCGCTTCCGAAATCAAGTCGCTTGTTCCCGAGGAACTGGCGCCATCCACCATGGTGACCCGTCACGAACTTAAATACCTCGGGTTTTGGGGCGCAACCTGTGTTGAAATAAGTCGTGTGGATTTAGCTTCGGGCCCGTTGGCCTGACACAGTTGTCAACATTTTCTGCACAGGCCGACTTTTATTCCGCTTCATTCATAACGTGCTGCACCTGAATTCAGCACATCTGGCGGGATCGATTTCGCTTAATAAAAAGCCTTGCTTGTGTTCAATTTTGTCCGCTTAATTCATACGTGTACAGTTTTGAACGCATCTAGGGGGTTCGAGGTGGCCGCGGTTCTTTTCGGATAAAGAGGCCGCTGTTTATCGTGATTGCATGCAGCCCAACACAAACACACGAGTCGTCATCACCGGCGTGGGGCCTGTCGCGGCGTGCGGCGTGGGGCGCGACGGGTTTTGGGATGCGCTGATCGCGGGGCGATCCGGGATTGGCCCGATCACGCTGTTTGACACCAAGGACTTCGACGCGCATCTCGCGGGCGAGGTGCGGGATTTCGATCTCCTGAACTTCATTCATCCGCAAACGCCGCCCCGTCGGCTCTCCCGCCAAACGCAGTTGATCCTCGCGGCGGCGAAGCTTGCGATGGATGACAGCCGCCTGTCGGAAACGCTGAATGGGCACCGCCGCCTCGTCCCGGTATGCCTCGGCGTCAGCACCAGCTCGTACAACATGGTGGAACAGGCTGCGGCGCAGTTGATCGAAAAAGGCCCGGGACGCGTCTCCGCCTACAGCAGCGCGGCCAGCCAGCCCCATCAGGCCGCGAGCATTGTCGCGGCGGAGTTTAATCTCGATGCCACGGCGCAAACCCTCTCCTCCGCGTGCCCGGCCGGGCTCGACGCGATCTGGACGGCCGCCAACCTGATCCGTTCCGGCAAAGCCGATGTCGCGATCACCGGTGGAGGCGATGCGCCGGTCTGCGCGCTCGGCATCGCGTGCCTGCAGCAATCCGGACTGGTCTCGCGCACGAAGCATTCGCCGGGCGGCCCCTTCAACCGGGGCAATGACTCCGGCATCATCTCCGAAGGCGCGGGCCTGCTCGTCCTGGAGGAGTACCACCACGCGATGGCGCGCGGGGCGGAGCCGTACGCGGAAATCATCAGCGCCGCCTCGCACATCGACAATGCGTCCGAGGACATGTTCGCCGGCCTCGCATTCGCGATGCGGCACGCCATCGCCGACGCCGGCCTAGCGCCGTCGGACATCGATTACATCTGCGCGCACGGCTCGGGGCACCCGGCGCTCGACCGCGCAGAGGTCCGGATCATCAAGGAACTGTTCGGCGCGCACGCCTACCAGATTCCCGTCAGCTCGATCAAGGGCGCCGTCGGCAATCCCCTCGCGGCCGCAGGACCCTTGCAGACGATCGCGTGTGCGCTCGCGCTCCGGAACGGGATGATCCCCCCGACGGCCAATCTGACGGAACCGGACCCGGCGTGCGATCTGGATCACGTTCCGGGGCGCGGACGCCGCACCGAGGTGAATCGCATCCTGATCAACGCGCACGGCCTCGGCGGCGGCAACACGTCCCTCATCCTGCAGCGGGTGCCGCAGCCATGATGATCTTCCGCGTCATCCATGCGCTCACCTTCGCCGTCAGCATCGGCCTCGGCATTCTCGTCTTCCTGCAGAACCAGCGGCGCACCGCCAACCAGAGTTTCCTGGTCCTGACCGGCGCGCTGAGCCTGTGGCTCACGTTCATGATGCTGGCGTTCCAGTCCTCCTCCGCGGACATGTCCGCCTTCTACGTGCGCGCCACCAACAGCGCGGCCGTTTTCGTGCCGTACATCTTCGACTGCCTGCGCCTCGCGGTGATGCAGCCCGATCGGTCATTCCGGAAGGTGTTCCTGCACAATCCCGTCTGGCTCTTCACCTGCATCAGCATCGCCGTGATGTGCCAGACCCCGTTTTTCCTCAAGGGCGCGGAACTGCCCGCGAACCCGCTGCTGGACGTGCCGGTGCCCATCTACGGGCCCGGCATCATCGTCTACGGGGTGTACTTCCTCTCCACGCTGCTCCTGCTCGTTTCGCGCTATTACCGCGACATCCGCGAGGCGGAGGGCATCCGCAAGACCGAACTTCAATTCATCATGCTGTCGTGGGCGACCGGCACCGTGGTGGGCGTGACATTCTCGATCGTAATCCCGGTGCTCACCGGCCTCCCGCAATCGGTCCAGTTCCTGCCGATCACCGCCCTCTTCATCCTCGGCATCATTGCCTACGGCATCGCCACGCGCCGGATCATGGCGGTGGCCGACGTGCTGCGCCGCCTGACGGCGTACGCCCTGCTGACGGTCTACCTGATCGCCGTGTATGCATTCCTCTGGACCGTCTTCCAGTGGGCGTTTGAGCCGCTGGCGCTGGATCCGTTCTTCCCGCACCTGCTGGCAGCGCTCGTGGTGGCCTTCTCGATGGCGCCCGCGCACGGGGTGCTGCAGCAATTCGCAAACAAACTCTTCGTCAGCGTGGAAACCGTCGATGTGACCGCCGCGCTGCAAAAGGTCAACCGCATCATCAACTCGATCACCACGCGCGAGGAACTGATGGAGCAGTTCGCCGCCCTCGTTGCGTCGTCCGTCGGCACTGATCGTGTGCAGATCCTGCTGGCGGAGGGCGATGTGCTGGCGCAGGCGCACCCGCGCCCCAGCTCCGAGCCGCGCGCGCGGATGGAGTTGCAGAATGCCCTCACCCGCACGCTGGTGAACTCGGCCGCGCCCCTCGCCACCGACATGCTCCAGCGCTTCCGCGCCACGGCGGAAGAGGTGCAGGCCGGCCACATCATCACCTCGCTCGGGTCGGTGCTTGCCGTCGGGGTCCACGCGAAGGAAGGCCTGAAAGGCATCGTCCTGCTGGGGCCCCGCCTGTCAGGCCGCATCTACGGCGCCACGGAACAGCGCGCGCTGCAGGTGCTCTGCAACCAGCTCGCGGTCGGACTCGACAACGCGGACCTCTACACGCAGGTCAAGGACAGCGCGATCTACAACGACATCCTCCTGGACAGCATCGTCTCCGGCATCATCGCCGCGAACAAGGAGGGCCGCGTCTCCGTGTGCAATCGCGAGGCGCTGCGCACGCTGCGCCTGCATCCCGAGGACGTGCTGCACCAGCCGATCGAAAAATTGCCGCCCGCCCTCGCCCAAGCCCTGCGCACCACCCTGGAAACGGGCAGCGGATTGCGCAACATCGAGACGCGCATGGCCGTGCCCGGCGTCGACGACATGCCGGTCCGCTACAGCACCGCCCGCTTCAACAGCCACACCGGCAAACAACTCGGCGCGCTGCTGGTGCTCGAAGACCTCACCGCCTTCAAAAAACTCGAGAGCCAGGTGCGACGCACCGACCGCCTCGCCAGCATCGGCACCCTCTCCGCCGGCATGGCGCACGAGATCAAGAACCCCCTCGTCACGCTCAAGACCTTCACGCAGCTGCTGCCCGAGCGCTACCAGGACGCCGACTTCCGCGACACGTTTTCCTCACTCGTCGGCCAGGAGGTGAAGCGCATCGACTCGATCGTCAACCAGCTCCTGCGCTTCGCGCGCCCCGCCAAGCCCAGCCTCCACCCGATGCACGTCAACGAGGTCCTCGACAACACCCTGCGCCTCGTCCACCAGCAACTGAAGCAGAAGAACATCCAGCTCACCCGGGAATACCACGCGCCGAGCGACCTGATCCTCGGCGACGCCGACCTGCTGGTGCAGGCCTTCCTCAATTTCTTCCTGAACGCGATCGACTCGATGGACGCGGGCGGCACGCTCACCGTCCGCACGGAACACATCGAACTGGAGACCAACCAGATCACGCTCGACGGACGCCTGGCGACCGAAACCACGCTCCGCATCGCGATCCGCGACACCGGCCACGGCATCAAGCCCGAGGACATCCCGCACGTGTTCGATCCCTTCTTCACCACCAAGACGTCCGGCACCGGGCTCGGCCTTTCCGTTTCCCACGGCATCATCAGCGAACACAAAGGCATGATCGACGTGGAGAGCGAGGTCGAGAAGGGCGCGACATTTTACCTCTTCTTCCCGGTCGCCAAGCGGGAGGCGCTGGTATGAACCTGCCGCCTCCACTCCTGATCCACTCGCGGGACCCCGCCCTGCTCCGCCGCCTCCAAACCGTGGCGCGCTCGCACGGCGAACCGTATTGCACGGACAACCGCGCGGACCTGGAAAATGCGTGCAGCCGCATGAGCCCGGCCGTGCTGCTGCTGGACCTGCGCCTCGGCGAGCCGCGGGATTACCTGCCCGACTTCCTGCGCCGCTATCCGGGCCTCTGCATCATCGCGCTGGGCGATGCCCGATCCGACCCCGCCCTCGTGGCCGAGGCGAACGGCGCATATGCGATCGAAGACCTGGCCGCGGACGCGCGGCGCATCCAGAATGTCCTCGCCCGCGCGCTGGAGCATGTGCAGGTGCGCCAGGAGAATGAACACCTGCGCGCGGAGTCCGCGCGCCTGCCGCGCGAACCCGCCGCGCGAAGCGTCCGCCCGGAGCGCATGGATACGCCGCACTCGCTGCGGCACCTCTCCCGCGCGCTGCAACACCTCGGCGACATCGACGCCATGCTGGACCGTGTCGTGGAAGGCATCGCCGCCACCGCCAAGGTCACGCGAGCCGGCGTCTTCGCCCAGCGGCAGGCATCCGAACCCTACCGCCTGGTCTCCGCGCTGCGCTGCTCCGACGAGACGCGCCGCCTCACCTACAAACCCGCCGATCCCCTCGTCCAGTGGCTCGACCGCCACGCCCATCTCGTCGCGCGCGCGACCCTCGACGCCATCGCCGACCCGCGCGAGCGCGCGCTGCTGCAGCGCCATCTCGATGCGCAGGGCGCTGAAATCCTTGCGCCCATCCACGCGCGAGGGCGTTTGATCGGATGGATCCTCATCGGACACCGCGCCACGGGCCTGCCCTTCGACTACACCGACCTTGAGGACCTCTCCAGCGCGATCGATCACATCTCCACCGCGCTCGAAAACGCGCTGCTCTATGAGGAGGTCGCGCGCCAGAAGTCGCTCGCCGAAACGCTGCTGCACTCCCTCCCCACTGGGATCGTCGCGGCGGACGAGCAAGGCATCGTGCGCTGGTTCAGCACGGCGGCGAAGGACATGCTCGCCATCGCGCCCGAAAAGGCAGTCGGCCACCCGGTCGAGGCCCTGGGCAGCCGGATCGCGGACATGATCCGCCGGACAATCGAGGGCGAGCTGTTCGAATTCCCGCAGGCCTGGACCGACCCGCTCACCCGCCGCGCGATCTACGTGCAGACGCGCCGGCTCGGCGCGCCCGCCAAATGCCTCGGCGCGGTGGCGATGATCCAGGACATCACCGCGCAGCGCGCGCT
Organism: uncultured Verrucomicrobiota bacterium; assembly: GCA_937996795.1. GTDB lineage: Bacteria > Verrucomicrobiota > Kiritimatiellia > CAIVKH01 > CAIVKH01 > JAMLJG01. The sequence goes on from CALKUH010000028.1 coordinate 46,031, forward strand.
GCAGGAGAAGCAGGAACAGATCGAACGCGCCGCCTTCTGGAACGAACTCGCCGCCAGCATGTCGCACGAGATCCGGAATCCGCTCGTCGCCATCAAGACCTTCGCCCAGTTGCTGCCGGAGCGCTACAATGACGAGGACTTCCGCGCGGACTTCAGCAAGCTGGTTTCCCACGAGGTGGACCGGCTCAACAGCATCATCGACCAGATCAATGATTTCGCGCATCCGCCCGAATTGACCTTCGGCGCGCTCGACATCCGCCAGCCGCTCAAACACAGCATCGACCAGGTGTTGCCCCCGGGCAAACGCAACGGCGTGCGCATTTCGGCGCGCCTGGACGAGGACCTGCCGCCGGTCTGGGGCGATGAACGCGCGCTGGCGGATTGTTTCGGCCACCTGCTGCGCAATTCGATGGAGGCGCTCGCGCACCGCAAGGACGCGCAGATCGACCTGACCGCCGCGCGGCTGCCCAACGGCGGCAGCGGCAAGGGCGTGGCCATCACCATTCGCGACAACGGCAACGGCATACCCGCGGAAATCCGCGACAAGGTGTTTTCACCGTTCTGCACCACGAAGGCCCGCGGCATGGGGCTCGGCCTTCCCATCGTGAAACGCACCGTGGTGGATCACAACGGGCGGGTGCAGATTGACACGGGTGAACAGGGCACGGCGGTCACCGTCACCCTGCCGGTGGTCGGCGTGGGGGGAGAAAAATCATGAGACGCTTGCTGATCGTGGACGATGAAATCGGGAGCCGCGAGTCGCTGAAAACGGTGTTCGGGCGGGAGTTCCAAATCTCCACCGCGGAGAACGCGGCGCAGGCCCTGGAACTGCTCGGCGCACACCGCTTCGACCTCGTCATGCTGGATGTGATGATGCCGGACAAGGACGGCGTCACCCTGCTGAAAGAGGCGCAGGAGATGTACCCCGAGCTGGCCTTCATCATGGTCAGCGCCTCCACGAATGTGAGACCCGTCGTCGAGTCGATCAAATATGGCGCGGTCGATTTCGTGACCAAGCCGTTCGATGTGCCGGAAATCCGCCGCGTGGTCGCGCGCGCGCTGGAAAACCGCTCGCTGCGCATGCAGGTGCAGGTGCTGCAGACGGAGGTCGCGCGCCAGTTCCCCGTGCACGGCATCGTCGGGCGCTCCCCCGCCTTCGTGCAGGCGCTGGAAGACACGCGCAAGGCCGCCGAGACCGAGGCGACGGTGCTGATCGCGGGCGAAAGCGGCACGGGCAAGGAACTCATCGCGCGCCAGCTGCATTCGCTGAGCAACCGCAGCGAGGAGCCGTTTGTCGCGGTGCATTGCGGCGCGCTGCCCGAAACGCTGATGGAAAGCGAACTGTTCGGCCACGAGAAGGGCGCGTTCACCGGGGCGGACAAGCGCAAGTTCGGGCGATTCGACCTCGCCGGCTCCGGCACGCTGTTCTTCGACGAGGTGAGCGAGATGCCGCTCACGACGCAGGTCAAGCTGCTGCGCGTCCTGCAGGAGCGCGAATTCATGCGCCTCGGCGGCACGCAGGTCATCCGCACCAACGCGCGCGTCGTCGCGGCCACGAACAAGGACCTGAAGGCGGAGATGGCGGAAAAACGGTTCCGCGAAGACCTCTACTACCGCCTGAACGTGGTGCCCATCGTGGTGCCGCCGCTGCGCGAACGGCCGGACGACATCCCGCTGCTCTCCGAATATTTCATGCAGTTCTTCAAGCAGTCCATGAAGGTGGAGGCCTCGGAATTCGCGCCGGAAACCATCGACCGCATGCAGCGCTACGCCTGGCCGGGCAACGTGCGCGAGCTGCGCAACCTCGTCGAGCGGCTCCTTGTGCTGCACGGCCGCGAACCCGTGTTGAAGCCGGAACACCTGCCGCGCGACTTCCAAAACGGCCACGCGGCCCCCGCCCCCGCGCCGCGCCTGAACGGCGCGTCGCTGGAGGAAATGGTCAACACCTACGAGCGCGACCTCGTGCTGCAGGCCATGCGGGAGGCCAACGGCGTGCAGACCCGGGCCGCGGAGCTGCTCGGCACCACGCGCCGCATCCTGAAATACCGCATGGACAAGCTGAACATCACGGAATACGCCGGCGTCGCGGAGTAACGCCCCTCTTTGGGCTGGCACTGGCCGCCCGGTTTGTGTTTCGTATCGGCTCACGTCGAGGACGCATGATGAAACGTTGCATGGTGACCGGCGCGGCCGGGTTTATTGGATCGCATTTGAGCGAGGCGCTGACCGCCCGCGGGGTCGAGGTGGTGGGCGTCGACACGTTCATCCCCTACTACCCGCGTCCGCTCAAGGAGGCGAATCTCCAGGCGCTCCGCGCGCGGAAGAACTTCCACTTCCATGAGGTGGACCTGCGCACGGGCGACCTGGCCCCGCTGGTGGACGGGTGCGACGTGGTGTTCCACCTCGCCGCGATGCCCGGCCTGATGAAGAGCTGGAGCGATTTTTCGCTCTACAACACCTGCAATTGCGACGCCACGCTGCGCCTGCTTGAAGCCGCGCGCGCGGTGAAGCTGCCCCAGTTCATCCACGTCTCCACCTCCAGCGTCTACGGCAAGGAAGCCACGCAGGGCGAGGACGCGCCGCTGCAACCCTTCTCGCCCTACGGCATCACCAAACTCGCCGCGGAAAATCTCTGCCGCGCATTTGAATCCAACTTCGGCCTGCCCATCACGATCCTGCGCTACTTTTCGGTGTACGGCCCGCGCCAGCGCCCCGACATGGCCTACAACATCCTCGTCCGCACGCTGCTCACCGGCGGCACCTTCACGATGTTCGGCGACGGCGAGCAGACGCGCAGCAACACCTACGTGGCGGATTGTGTCAACGCGACGATCCTCGCGGCGGAAAAACGGGACGCCGCGCTCGGCCAGGTCTTCAACGTCGGCGGCGGCGAAATCGTCTCGCTCAACGCCGTCATCCGCCAGCTCGAAGCGCTGACCGGGAAGCGGGCGAACATCGACCGCAAGCCCCCGCGCCCCGGCGACCAGAAACACACCGCCGCCAATATCGACAAAGCCCGCCGCCTGCTCGGCTACACCCCCGCCACCCCCTACGCCACCGGCCTCAAAGCCCAGGTGGACTGGCAGCGCGCGCAGGGCTAGTCAGCACGCTTCGTTTTCCCGGCCGGCGAACGGCCTTATACGAGCGTCCGGCTTTCTGGTACGCTATCCCGAATGCGGGTTCGGCATGGCATCGTGGTTCTGGCGGCGGCTTGGGTTGCGCACGCGACGGGCCGCGCCCAGGAATGGGAGCCGGACGCCTATGACATCGGGACGCCGGTGTTGCAGGACATCTGGGTGGACCCCGTCAACGGCCACGATGCGAATTCCGGCGCCACCTCAAACCTCGCCGTGCGCTCGGTGACGGAAGCGTGGAGCCGCATCCCGATGGGCGCCCCGCTCGCATCCACCGGCTACCGGCTTCGCCTGCTGCCCGGGGTCCACTCGAATGCGCCGAATTACTGGGAATCGCGCCACGGCACCGCCATCCACCCCGTGCTGCTGGCGGCGGAAGGCGCGCCCGGCAGCGCGATCCTGCCCGACCCCAATATCTTTGATTGCGCCCGCCTTTACTTTGTCGGGCTCCACTTCAGCAAACAGGCCGACGGAGGCGATGCCTTCCACCTCGAACGCTGCCGGCATGTGCTGCTGCGCCAGTGCACCGTGTCAGGCCATGGGTTCGCCCACGAAACAATCAAGGTCAACCAGAGCCAGCACATCTACATCGAAGACTGCGAAATTTCAGGCGCGGGCGACAATGCGGTGGATTTTGTCGCGGTGCAGCATGGTCACATCCTGCGGTCCCGCATTTCCGATGCCGGCGACTGGGCGGTTTATGTCAAAGGCGGCTCCGCGCAGATTCTCATCGAGGGCAACGAGGTCTTCGACGCGGGGACCGGGGGCATCACCGCCGGACAGGGCACCGGATTCGAGTTCATGACCCACCCGTGGCTGCACTACGAAGCCTGCGACGTAAAGATCGTGAACAACCTGATCCGCGACACCGCGGGCGCGGGACTCGGCGTAAACGGCGGCTACAACATCCTGCTCGCGCACAACACGCTGGTGCGTGTCGGCTCGATCAGCCACGTCATCGAAGTCGTGCACGGCATGCGGGGATGCGACGGCGATTCCGCGGCCTGTGAAAGCAACCGCCTCGCGGGCGGCTGGGGCACGGCAGGCTCGGAAGCGCAATACATTCCGAATCGCAACGTCTACATCTACAACAACATCGTCTACAACCCGGCGCCGTTCCAAAGCCGGTGGCAGCACTTCGCGATCCACGGGGCCCGCACGCCGCCGCCCGGATCGAACGTGCCGTCGCCCGCTTTCGCGGACGACAACCTGCGCATCCGCGGGAACCTGATCTGGAACGGCCCCGCGCATCACGACCTGCTCGGCGACTCCTCCGGATGCACGAACGGAAACCCGACATGTTTCGCGGCGCAACTGCTGGCGGACAACCACATCAACACCCTGCGTCCGCATTTCGTGCAGGAGGCGACCGGCGATTACCGGCCGTCGGTCACCGGGAATATCTTCATCGCCACCACGTACCCCATCCCCGACTTCCCCGGCGGCGACCGGCCGGCGCCGCCCGAGATCCCGGAAGGCGTGCTGTCCAACGAGGTGCCGCGCGAGCGGAACCGGTATCCGCGCAACCAGCAGCACCGGCCACCCGGCGCATACACCGGCGGATCCAGCATGCGGATGGAGCAGATCAGCCCCGGCGCCGTTACGCTGCGCGGAGAACGGGGATATCGCTATGCGATCGAGGCCGCCAGTGGCGCGACGGACTGGAGCGGGGTGGCGGTGGTCAGCAACGCGGCGGACACGCGGATGGAAGCCGCCATATCCGTCACCCACACCATGCGCCAGTTCCGCGCGCGGTTGTTGCCGCCGTGATCGGGGTGCGCCGCTAGGTCGCGGTCGGCGGCGCATCCACCGGAGCGGCCTCAGCCGCCGGTTCCGCGGCGCCTTGCACCGGCTCCGGCGCGGGGAGATCAGCCGGGGAACTTGCCGCCTTGGGCGCTTTCGGCGCGGGCGGTTCGGACGGGGCGGACAGGGTGCCGTTGAAAAATTCGATGACGTGGCCCTTTTCGATGAGCCAGCGCAGCGGCGCAAGCAGCTCGTTCGCCTCCTCCGACTCGGGCGCGACGCCGGGTTTCAGGTGCTCCACGAGTTGCGCGCGGTTCCAGCCGGGGTGTTCGTGGATGAGCTGGAGCATGGCGCGGATGTTTTCCACCGCGTGCCCGGCGTCGAGCGACTTCGGCACCACGGCGGTGACAAACGTCTCGCCCCGACCGGCCTTGAACAGGTGCAGGCGCATGTGCTTGAACGCGGGGCGCAAGGCGAGCGTCATGGAAAACGGATTCCGGTTCTCGCGCTGCCACGCCTCCTCCAACTGGCGGCGCAGCGGGCTGTCGGGAAGCTCGCGCACGAGCGCGGCGGGCATGATGAACCGGCGCCCCTGCGCGATCATTGACGCGAGATTCTTGAGGACAAACTGCTGCACGGCCTCTTCGCGGCTGATCGGCGCAGCGTCGGGCTGGCCCTTCGGCCGATACACCCGGCGCGAGCGCGCGGCTTCCTTCCACTGTTCGATGGCCGCCGGGTCGCGCACCATTTCAATCCGCGCGCGATACTCGTCGATCTTCAAGTGCGGGAAGCGCGTGCGCTGCAGGTCCAGCAGGCGCTCCTGGTACCCGTGGTAATTCGGCGGACCGAGCCATTCGCCGCTGAGCGAGCAGCGGCCCACGCAATTGAAGTTGCCGGCGGGCGGATCGGTCTGCTCGACGGTTTCGTCGAACACTTCGCCCAGGTGCAGGCGGATCGCATGGGCCTTCAGCGAGTCCTGGTCCAGGAACACCGCGCCATCCGGCTTGAACTGCCACAACTGGAGGTCGCCTCGCACTTCGAGCTTGATGAGGTGGAACTCGGGTTTCGCGAGCAGCAGGTGCGCGACATAGGATAGCGGAAAGGCCTTTTGCGATGCGTTCAACTGGCGGACCAGCGCGCTGAGCTGCTGGCGCTCGGGCAGGAACGAAATCGCCACCGGCAGCCGCACCGGCGGCGGCGGACGCCCATGCGGCGCGCCGCGATCGGGCCGACCGCGCCCCCGATCCCGATCGCGCGGGCCGCCGCCGCGCGGACGGTCCCCGCCCGGCTTGGGTCCGCGCATCCGGTCGCGATCCCGGTCGCGTCCGCCCGGACGCCCGCGCTCGCGCGGGCCGTCGGAAGGAAAATCCCCTCGACCGGCATACGGATTCTCCGCGGGCTTGCGCGCCCACGTGGGCACGAAATCGAGGTTGAGGACGAGGTCGTTGGCCTCGCGGGGGGCGGCGCTTTCCCCGGACGGTTGTTCAGCCGGGTTGGTGGGGTCGGAAGACATGCGGCCAGAGAGTAGGTGAGTCCCCCGCGCATTTCAATGAAGCATTCGCACTGAAAGGAGGATGGAAGCCGCGGCGACAAAGGATACAATGCACACCATGTCCACGACCCTTGCCCCCCCCGCACACCCGCCGGTCCCCGCGGAGGCGCGCGAAAAATATTCCGCCGCCGCCACGCTGTCGGACATGGAAATTTTCGTCTTCCCGGAGCTGCTTTACAGCCTCGTGCTCGCGAACATCATGTCGCCCCGCCTCTGGCGCTGGCGCGAGGACCCGTGGTTCAAGGACATCCACAAACTCACGCCCTACCGCCGCGTGCTGCGGCTGAAACAATTCATCATCGACCACTACGAGTTCAACCTGGACCTCGACACGTGGGGCCTCACGACGAAGGAGCAGGAGCTGCGCCGCTTCGCGCCGTGGATTGATGAGGAGACCGTCAGCCGCAGCAACGCGCTGTTCGGCTACGAGGGCGACAAGTACTACTTCGACCTCGATATCCGCCGCCACTTCGGCCTCGATAAATACGAGGGCAACGTCATTCCCTACTGGAAGACGGAGACGCTGGAGGCGATGGACGCGTTCATCCACAAGCCCGGCTTCACGCGGGGCGCGGGTGAATGCGTGTCGCTCTCGACCCTCTACGCCGCCGCGCTGTTCGTCGTCTGCGGCATCCCGCTCGACACGATCTTCCTGATGGCGACGCCGCTGCACTCGCAGAACTTCATCAACCTCAACGACGGCGTGATCACCAACAACCGGCGCCTCGTGACAAAGAACATGTGGTTCAACGGCACGGAGCAAACCGCCAAGGCGCAGCGCGCGCTGCGGCACGAGCAGGTGACCATCGTCGCGCACCACACCGGCTACATCCATTGCGTGTACCCCGCCGCCACCATCGCGCCCGCCGCCTACGAGCAGTTCACCGGCGCGTTGCAGCGCTACCTGACCACGCACATCACGATGGAAATCATGGCGAATTTCCTGCGCGACCAGAGCCCGCTGCAGAAGTGCTTCCAGATCCGTTACGACACGCACGGCAAGGCGCGCTACATCGCGGCGGAGCGCGTGTATGCGTACGAGCACAACAGCTCCTACAAGGTCAGCGACGCCACGCGCGAAAAACTGCTCGCGGAAATCGACGAGGACGACTTCTTCCCCGAACCGCTGCCCGACCGCCTGCTGCTGAACAAGTTCGACGAGTTCTTCAAAAAGGGCCAGGTCGACATCAGCAAACCCGGCGACATCGACCGCCTCGCCGCCGCGCTGGACTGCCAGTGCAGCAAGTCGCGCGACGTCGTCACGCGGCTCGTCGAGTTTGCGCGCCTGAATCCGCGCCTGCCGCACCGCGAGGGCCACACGGAATTCAAGGCCGGGCCCCGGCTGGAACTGACGCCCGACATGAGCCGCGAAGCGATTGTCGCGTACCTGGAATCGATCCGCGCACACCACCCCTCCGCGGACCTCGCCTTCTATGCCGCGCGCGATTTCGCGCGCGTGGACTGGGCGCCGCTGGTGCACGCCGCGATGGAGCGCAACCCGGTGGCCGTGCACGCCCTCAAGGAAATGGGCGACGAGGAAGCCGCCGCCACCCTGCTTGCCTTGAGCGACGAATCGATCTACGACGGCACGCGCGTCGCCCAGCCCGACGAGGTCTGGAACTATAAACGGGGTGATGGTCTGGAGCGCCTGCTCTGCCTCGCCAATGTCTGGAAGGCCCGGCACCCGGATGCGCACCTCTCGCTCATCATCGAACCTTCGTCCGCCACTCTGCACGGCGCCGGCGTCGCCCGCACGCTCCCATCACGCAAGGGCCTCACCGGTCGCATCGACCTGTAATCGCCGCTCCATAGCCGCCGGCATCACCCGCCGCCCGCCCGCGGCATCGGGATGGCGGCTTGTGAAATACGCGCGTTCACCGTATGGTTCCCGACCATGGAAGTGCATTTGATGGAATGGCTCAACCTGGTGGCCCGCTGGATCCACGTCATCGCGGGCATCATGTGGGTGGGGAACTCGATGCTGTTCAACTGGCTCGACCGCAACCTGCGGACGGGCAACGCGGGGGAGCCGGCGAAATTCGGCGAATCCTGGCTGCTGCACAGCGGCGGATTCTACCGCGTCGAAAAGTTCCGCGCGCAGGCCTCGACGCTGCCGCCCCTGCTCCACTGGTTCAAGTGGCAGTCCTATACGACGTGGATCAGCGGCGTCGCCCTCCTCATTATCGTCTACTTCAGCGGGCGCGGGGCCTTCCTGCTGGATCCCGTCAAATCCGATCTCTCCTATGCGGAGGGCGTCGCGCTGGCCCTCTCGATCCTCGCGGGTGGCTGGCTCGTTTATGACGTGATGTGGCGGATGCCCGCGCGCAAGCCCACGGCGCAGGGCCTGCTCTCGCTCGCGCTGCTGGTCCTCGTCACATGGTTCGTTCACGACCAGTTCAGCGGGCGCGGCGCCTATCTGCTCATGGGCGCGTTGCTCGGCACGCTGATGGCGGGCAATGTGTTTTTCCACATCATCCCGTCGCAGAAACAAATGGTCGCCGCCATCGAAGCCGGGCAGGACCAGGACCTCGCGCTGGCCGACCGCGCGAAGCAGCGCTCCATCCACAACAACTACATGACCTTCCCGGTCATCTTCACGATGATCAGCAATCACTTCGGCGGGCTCTACGGGCACCCGATGAACTGGGTGATCCTGCTGATCCTGTTCTTCGCGAGCGCGCTGACCCGCCACTTCATGAACATCCGTTTCACGTGGACGCCGTGGCGTCCCGCGATCGCCGCCACGCTCGCCGCAGCCGCCGCCGCGCTCGTGCTGGTGTACAGCACAGGCGCCCAGCCCGCCGCATCCGGCGCGCGGGAACTGCCCGCCGATCCCGTCGCCGATGCCGCGCCCGTTTCCTTCGACGACGTCTGGACCATCGTGCAGGGCCGCTGCCTCTCGTGCCATTCCGCCTCCCCCAGCGACCCCGTGTTCGCGGCGGCCACCGGCGGCGTGCACTTCGACCACCCCAGCCAGCTCAAACAATACGCCGACCGCATCAAGGTGCGCACCGTCATCCAGCAAACGATGCCGCTCGCCAACAAGACCGGCATCACCCCGCAGGAGCGCCGCCTGCTCGGTCGATGGGTGGACGCCGGCGCGCCCCTTGAATAACCCGGGGGCCTCCGCTTGCAGTTGACGCGCGAGCGCGTATCGTAGGCGCATGAACATGCTGCATCTCGCCCCCTTGCTGCTTCTCGGCCTTACGGGCTGCGCAACGGTCAAGCCACCGCCCACCGTCCCCCAGGTGGATCTCGAGCGGTTCATGGGTGATTGGTATGTGCTCGCAGGCCAGTTCACGCCTTTCGAGAAAGGCGCGCACAACGCGATCGAGAACTACCGGCTCGACGAAAAGGGCCGCATTCCCACGACGTTCACGTTCAACAAAGGCGCGCTCGACGGGCCGCGAAAGACCTATACATCGATGGCCTTCGTCCACAACCAGGAAACAAAAGCCGAGTGGCGCATCCAGTTCCTGTGGCCGTTCCGCTTCCCCTACCTGATCGTCTTCCTCGACGACGAATACCAGGCCACCGCCGTCACCACCGACGACCGCAAATACCTGTGGATCATGGCGCGCTCCCCCGAACTCTGCCCGGCGCTTGAGCGACGGCTGATGACCCACCTCACGGAAATCGGCTTCGACACCAATCGGTTTGTTCGGGTGCCCCACAATAGCGCACGCAGCCGCGCGGCGGATCAGAAGGAGCACATCGGGTCGGGGGCGAGGTAGTCGCCCGTCATGGCGTAGGCGCGGGCGCGGGAGCCGCCGGAGCAGGTTTCGCGGTCGCCGCAATGCGCGCACCGGCCGCCCAGGCGATCGGCGTCGCGCAACTCCTGGAAGACGCGATCCGTCCGATACACCTGCGCGAGGGACACGTTCCGCACGTTGCCGCGCTCCAGCGGCAGGAATCCACTTGGACAGATGTTGCCGATGTGGTCCACGAAGCAAATCCCGCAGCCCGCATTCACAGGCCGCCCCGAAATCATCAACCGCGGACGCGTGCCCGGCGGCATCGCGCGCGTGCGGCGGGTGGCATAGCAGCGGAAGTGCTGCGCCTCCGTCAGCTTCACGACAAACGGCGCGGTCAACGACAGGTCGTACAGTTTCTCAAACAACCGCATCGCCTGATCGGGCGTGCAGCCCTGCAACTCGGCGCCGCGTCCGGTGGGCACGAGGAAGAAGACCTCCCAGAAGACGATGTCGAGTTGCTGGACCAAGGCCGCCATCGCGTCAAAATCGTCAAGGTTCCACGCGCCGAACACGGTGTTGATCTGCAGCGGAATGCCCGCCTCGTGCGCCCACTGGATGCCCTGCATGGCCTTGGCGAATGTGCCCTCGACCTTCCGGAAGGCGTCGTGGCGTTCGGCGCTTGAGGCATCGAGGCTGATGGCGACCTGCTCCAACCCCGCATCCTTCAAGGAGAACATGCGTTCCCGCGTGAGGCGCGGCGTCGCGGCAGGGATCGCGGCGGGGCGGAGGCCAATCTGCTTCGCGTGGCGGATGAGGTCCTCCAAGTCATCGCGCTGCAACGGGTCGCCCCCGGTAAAGATCATCAACGGCGTGCCCATCGCCTTCACCTGGTCCAGCAGATGCTTCCCTTCGTCCAGCGAAAGCTCGCGGGGATCACGCCAATCCTCCGCCGCCGCCCGGCAGTGACGACAGGCCAGGGCGCACGCGCGCGTCACCTCCCAGATCACCAGAAGCGGCGCGCGGTCGTAATCGACATCAAATTTCATGTTGAACCGCTTCGAATTTTACACGGACGCGGCGATACCGGCAGGCGGGTGACGGCACGCGGGCAACGGGGCGCTCCAGGATGCGCGCAATCGTCCATTTCGAGAGCACCTCGCGGCAGCTCTCCTTCAACTCCCACATCGCCTGGTGCCATCCACACATCAGGGGTACACGCTCGGCCGGCACTTCCTGGCAATAGTTGCCCTGAATGGGTCCCTGGCAGGCCTCGACCACCGACAGCAGCGTGATCTCGCGCGGCGGGCGCACGAGTTCAAAGCCGCCGGACACGCCGCGGTGCGAGCGGATGATGCCCGACGTCGCGAGCTGGCGAAGCACCTTGGCCATGTACGTGCCCGACTCGCCCAGCTGTTCCGCCACCTCCTGCGGATTCACCAGATGCCCGGCGGGCTGCTGGGCCATGTACAGCACGCACTGCAGCCCAAGCTCTGTCGTTTTGTTCATGATCATGACAACGCCAAGATACAACCCTAATTCGGATATTCAAGATACTATTTGTTGTATTTTGGGGTTGCGCTGCACCCCGCGCCTCCGCTTCTATGATGCGCGACGACTCCATGAACAGCGCCCCCCCGTTAGAACCATCCGTCGCGCGCGCCCCGCGGGCCCAGCGTGTGGCCTGCGCCCACTGTGGGGCGCCGTGTCCGGAGGAGTCGCCCCGCCACAACGAGTTGAGCTTCTGTTGCACCGGCTGCCGCACCGTGTTCCAGATCCTGCACGAAAGCGGCCTGGGCCGCTTCTACGCCCTCGAAAAGCAACCCGGCATCCGCGTGGCGGAAGCGCCCGCGCCGGACCGCTTCGCCTTCCTCGACGCGGGCTCGCTGCGGGAGCAACTCGCCGACTATGCGGACGCCCGCTCCACACGGGTCACCCTGCGCATCCCGTCGATGCACTGCCTCGCCTGCGTGTGGCTGCTGGAGAACCTCTTCCGCCTGGAACCGGCCATCGGCCCGTCACGCGTAAACTTTCCGCGCCGCGAACTCACGATTTCATTCGATCACCAACGCCTGCCCTTCAGCCGCCTCGCGCACCTGCTCGCCTCGCTGGGCTACGAGCCCGCGCTGAACCTGGGCGCCTTGCGCGAACAGCAGTCCCGCACCGCGCCCGGCCAGCGCGGACTCTGGCTGCGCATCGGCGTCGCGGGGTTCGCCTTCGGCAACATCATGCTGCTGAGCATCCCGTCCTACCTCGGCCTGAAGGAAGGCGAATGGTTCCGCCCCTTTTTCGGCTGGCTGAGCCTCGGCCTCGCTCTGCCGGTCCTGCTGTTCAGCGCCTCGGACTACTGGCGCTCCGCGGCGCTCGGGGTGCGGCGCCGGATGTTGACGATCGAATTCCCCATTGCCATCGGCCTCGCCGCGCTGTTCCTGCAGAGCGCGTTCGACGTGGCGACCGGGGCCGGCGAGGGCTATTTCGATTCGTTCGCCGGGCTCGTGTTCTTCCTGCTCTGCGGACGCTGGTTCCAGCAAAAGAGCTTCGACTGGCTCTCCTTCGAACGCGACTACCAGTCCTACTTCCCGCTGTCCGTCCTGCGCGTGGAACCGACCGGCGCACGCAGCATCCCCCTGACCGACGTGCGAATCGGGGACCGCATCCGCGTGCGCCACGGGGAACTGGTCCCCGCGGACGCCCGTCTGCTCTCCGGCGCGGCACACCTGGACTACAGCTTCGTCACCGGCGAGGCGGAACCCGTCGCGCGCGCGGTCGGCGACCATGTGTATGCGGGCGGCCGGCAGATGGGCTCCGCAATCGAACTCGAAACGATCAAGGAGACCTCGCGCAGTTACCTCGCCTCGCTGTGGGACCACGAAGCGTTCCGCAAAACACGCGACGCAAGCCTGCACAACATGACCAATCGCGCTGGCCGCCGCTTCACCGTCGGCGTCCTCCTCTTCGCGGCCGCCGCCACGGCCTGGTGGATCCTGAATCATCCGGCCGAGGCGCCGCGCATTTTCGCCTCGATCCTTATCGTCGCCTGCCCCTGTGCGCTCGCCCTCTCCGCGCCCTTCGCACTGGGCGCCGCCGTCCGCCTGCTCGCACGTCACCGCGTATTCCTCAAGAATACCGACACCCTGGAAGCGCTGGCCCGCGCGGATGCCGTCGTCCTGGACAAGACCGGCACCCTCACAAAAGCACGGCCGGACGCGTCGTATGCCGGCGCCGCGCTCACGGAAAATGAGTTGGCAGCAGTCCGCGCGGTCGCGGCCCAATCGACGCATCCGCTGAGCTGCGCCATCGCGGGCGAGGCCGCGCGCCAGGCGCTCCCCCCGGTTTCCGAATTCCAGGAGGCCGAAGGCCGGGGCATCCAGGGCCTTGCGAATGGCCTGCACGTCGCCATCGGCTCCAGCGGATGGCTCGCCTCACTCGGCGCTCCGGCAACCGGCACGCTGCCGCAAGGCGGCGCCGCCGTTGCAATCAACGGGACGTTTCGCGGCGCCTTCACGGCACAGACCGCGCTGCGGACGGATATCGCGGCGCTCGCCCACGCCCTCGGCGAGGGTCGCCACCTGACCCTGCTGTCCGGCGACCGCGACACGGAACGCGCGCAATATGCCGGCTGGCTCGGCCCCGCCGCCACGCTGCGCTTCAACCAGACGCCCGCCGAAAAGCTGGACGCGATATGCACCTTGCAGGACCAAGGGCGTCGCGTCGCCATGGTCGGCGACGGACTGAATGACGCCGGCGCGCTGCGACAAGCCGATGTGGGCATCGCCGTGACGGAACACGCGTCCTCCTTCTCGCCGGCCAGCGATGTCATTCTCGAAGCCGGCCAGTTGGCGCGACTGCCGGAACTCTTCAACTTCGCGCGCGCGGCGATCCGCGTCGTATACGCCAGCTTTGGCGTCTCCCTCGTCTACAACGCCATCGGCCTGACCTTCGCGGCGACGGGCCTGCTCTCGCCACTTGTCTCCGCCATCCTGATGCCGATCAGTTCGTTCACGGTCATTTCCTTCGCACTGCTGGCCACCCGCCTCACCGCCGCCCGGCATGGCTGGGGCGCCCCCGCACAGGAGGCCGCGCCATGAGCGTCCTGTTTGTCCTGATGCTGGCGAGCCTGGGCGTCGCCCTGCTGTTCCTGGCCGGCTTCTGCTGGTCGGTCCGCTCGGGGCAGTTCGACGACACCGGCACGCCGCCGCTGCGCCTGCTGACCGACGACGATTCTTCAAAACCTGAGACTGAAACGAAAGAGGAGACATGAACACGGAAACCATCCGCTACGACAACCGGATCGTCCGCGCCTTTTCATTCGTCACCGTGCTATGGGGCGTGGTGGGGATGCTGGTCGGGCTGATCATCGCGCTGCAAATCTTCATCCCCGAGGCCAACCTCGGGCGCGCGTGGACCACGTTCGGCCGCCTGCGTCCCCTGCACACGAATGCCGTGATCTTCGCGTTCGTCGGCAACGGCATGTTCGCGGGCATCTACTATTCGCTGCAGCGCCTGTGCAAGGCCCGCATGTTCAACGACACCTTGAGCTGGATCCACTTCTGGGGCTGGCAGCTCATCATCGTCGCCGCGGCGATCACGCTGCCGATGGGCTTCACGACGAGCAAGGAATACGCCGAACTCGAATGGCCGATCGACATCGCGATCACGCTGGTCTGGGTCGTCTTCGCGATCAACCTCTTCGGCACCATCGCCAAGCGGCGCGAACGGCACATGTACGTCGCGATCTGGTTCTACATCTCCACCGTCGTCACGGTCGCGGTCCTGCACATCGTCAACTCGTTCGAGCTGCCGCTGAGCTGGATGAAGAGCTATTCCATTTATGCCGGCGTGCAGGACGCCCTCGTGCAGTGGTGGTACGGCCACAACGCCGTCGCGTTCTTCCTCACCACGCCGTACCTCGGCCTGATGTACTACTTCATCCCCAAGGCGTCGGGCCGCCCGGTCTTCTCCTACCGCCTGTCGATCATCCATTTCTGGGCGCTGATCTTCATCTACATCTGGGCCGGCCCGCACCACCTGCTCTATTCCGCGCTGCCCGACTGGGCGCAGTCGCTCGGCATGGTGTTCTCGCTGATGCTGATCGCGCCGTCGTGGGGCGGCATGCTGAACGGGTTGCTGACGCTTCGCGGCGCGTGGGACAAGGTGCGCCAGGAGCCGGTGCTGAAGTTCATGGTCGTCGCGATCACCGCCTACGGCATGGCGACGCTGGAGGGCCCCACCCTCTCGATCAAGAGCGTCAACGCACTGTCGCACTTCACCGACTGGACCATTGCGCACGTGCACACCGGCGCGCTCGGGTGGAACGGCTTCCTGACGTTCGGCATGCTCTACTGGCTCATCCCGCAGATGTACAACACGAAGATCTGGTCGCTGAAACTGGCGAACTGGCACTTCTGGATCGGCCTGCTCGGCATGATGTTCTACATCGTACCGATCTACTGGACAGGTGTGACGCAGGGCCTGATGTGGAAACAGTTCACGGCCGACGGCTTCCTGCAATACCCGAACTTCCTCGAAACGTTGCTGCAGTTGATCCCGATGTACATCCTCCGCTCCATCGGCGGCGGCCTGTATCTCATCGGCGCGCTGCTGATGGCGTTCAACCTGATCATGACCGCGCGGCGCGGTTCGTTCATCGCGGATGTCGAAGTCCAGGTCGCCGCGATGCCGCCGCTGGAGAAATCCGCGGAGCAGCACCCCTACCGGCACCGCTGGCTTGAGCGCAAACCACTTCTCTTCACCGTGCTCTCCCTCGTCGCGATCCTGATCGGCGGCATCGTCGAGGCGGTGCCGACGTTCCTGATCCGCACGAACGTGCCCACGATCTCGGCCGTGCGCCCCTACACGCCGCTCGAATTGCACGGGCGCGACCTCTACATCCGCGAAGGCTGCGTGAGCTGCCACTCGCAGCTCGTGCGCCCGTTCCGCTCCGAAACCGAGCGCTATGGCGAATATTCCAAGGCCGGCGAGTTCGTCTACGACCATCCGTTCCTCTGGGGGTCCAAACGCACGGGCCCGGACCTGCACCGCGTCGGCCGGAAGTACCCGAACGCATGGCACGCGCGCCACATGGAGGATCCGCGCTCGACCTCGCCCGGCTCGGTCATGCCGCCCTACCCGTGGCTGCTGCGGGACAAACTCGACACGCGGACCACCGCGGCGAAGATCAAACTGATGCGCAAACTCGGCGTGCCCTATCCGCCGGGCTACGAGAAACAGGCCATGGCCGATCTGGCGAAGCAGGCGCAGGCCATTTCCGACGACCTGAAGCAGAACCAGGTGCCGGTAGAACCCGACCGCGAAATCATCGCGCTGATCGCCTACCTGCAGCGGCTCGGCACCGACATCCGCACCGACCTCGTCGCGGCGGGAGGTGCGAAATGATCCGCAACATCCTCGAACACATCGGCGGCGTGGCCGCCTATCCGGTCATCTCGCTGGTGATCTTCGTGCTGGTGTTTCTCGGGTTCGCCCTCTGGGCGCTCACGATGAGCCGGACGCAGGTGGAGCACGCGAGCCGGCTGCCCCTCGAGAACGATTCCATGCCCGCTGAAGGAGAATCCCGCCATGAGTCATGATGAAAACCCCATGTCCGGCCACGAGGTGGACGGCATCACGGAACTCGACAACCGCCTGCCGCGCTGGTGGGTCTGGCTGTTCAACATCACGATCATCTTCTCGGTGATTTACGTGCTCTACTTCCATGTCTTCAACCTCGGCGACCTGCAGGCGGCGGCGTACGACAGGGAAATGGCCAGGGCGCGCGGCGTCACGGAGGCCGCCGCGGTCGCGAGCAGCGGCCCGGGCGACAACGAGCCCTCCACCGACCCGGCGGTCCTCGCGCGTGGACGCACACTCTTCACCGCGAACTGCGCCGTGTGCCATGCGCCGGACGGCGGCGGCTTGATCGGCCCCAACCTCACGGACGATCACTTCATCCACGGCCCCACGTTCGCCGATGAAATAAAGGTCATCCGCGAAGGCGTGATCGCCAAGGGCATGATCGCGTGGAAAACGCAACTGCGCCCGGCGGACATCCACGCCGTCGCCAGCTATGTCCACACGCTTCGCGGCACCACGCCGGCCACCGCCAAGGCGCCGGAGGGCGTGAAGGCAGACTCCTAGATCGTTCTCGTCGTCGTCCTCCTCCTCGTCCTCGAAAGGCCCGGAGCGAGGACGACGACGAGCGCGAGGGCGACGACGATGAATAGTCCCACAGCAGAAGCGCCCGATTTCCGCAATGCGATCCCGACGGCGGACCGCAAGGGAAACCGGATCTGGATCTATCCACGCCAGCCGGCGGGCCGCTACCACCGCTGGCGCACATGGGTGGCGTGGCTGCTCCTCGCGATCCTCGCCGCCGGCCCCTTCATCAAGATCAACGGCGCGCCGCTGTTGATGATGAATTTCCCGGAGCGGAAATTCATCCTCTTCGGGCAGATCTTCTGGCCGCAGGACTTCTACATCTTCGCCCTGCTGCTGCTCACGATCTTCATCATCATCGTGCTTTCCACCGCCGCGTTCGGACGCGTGTGGTGCGGGTGGATGTGCCCGCAGACCATTTTCATGGAGATGGTGTTCCGCAAGATCGAGTATTGGATCGAAGGCGATGCCCACCAGCAGCGCGCGCTGGATGCCGCGCCGTGGACCGCGGGCAAGGCATGGCGCAAAGGCCTCAAACACGCGATTTTCCTCGCCCTCTCCTTTGGCGTCGGCAACCTGCTGCTGGCCTACATCATCGGCGTGGAGGAACTGTGGCGGATCGTCAGCGACGACCCGCGCAACCACCTCGTGGGCCTCAGCGCCATGATCGGGTTCACCCTGTTGTTCTACGGCATCTTCGCGCGCTTCCGCGAGCAGGCCTGCACGTTCATCTGCCCCTACGGGCGCTTCCAGTCCGTCCTGCTCGACAACAACTCGCTCGTCGTCGCCTACGATCACCGGCGCGGCAACCCGCAGCAACGGTTCCGCCGGGAGCAGCCCTATGAAATGCGCAAGCAGGCGGGCATCGGCGACTGCATCAACTGCCGGATGTGCGTGGACGTCTGCCCCACCGGCATTGATATCCGGAACGGCACGCAGATGGAGTGCGTGAACTGCACCGCCTGCATCGACGCGTGTGACTCGGTGATGGACCGGCTCGCGTTTCCGCGCGGGCTGATCCGCATCGCGTCACAACGCAACATTGCCGAGGGGCTCCCCTTCCGCATGACGCCGCGCCTCGCCGGCTATTCCGTTATCCTGCTGCTGCTCACCGGCCTGCTCGGCGTCATCCTCTTCACGCGGGCCAACGTCGAAACACAGCTCCTGCGCGCGCCGGGCAGCCTGTTCCAGGAATTGCCGGGCAACCGGATCGGGAACCTGTATCTGGTGAAGGTTGTGAACAAGACCCACCGCGACATCCCGGTGGAACTTCGCATCGAATCCCCCGCCGGGGCGGAGCTGCAGGTTGCCGGCGGCTCGATCCAGGCGCCGCGCGAGAATCTGGCCCAGTCCGCGGTGGTCATCTCCGTCCCGCGCGAGCAGCTGGACCACGGCAACGCCCCGCTCGAAATCGGCGTCTATGAAGCGGGCAAACGCCTGCGCACCTTGAAAACCAACCTCGTGGGCCCTTCCCTATGACCGCTTCCCGCAACCCCTGGCCGTGGGCCATTGGCATCTTCATCGGCTGCTTCGCCCTCGCGATGGCCAGCTTCGTCGTCTGGTCCCTTCGCCACCGGCAGGACCTGGTGATGGAGGACTATTACGAACAAGACGCGAACCATCAGGATCGGATGGCGCATATCGCGAATGCGCGCAGCCATGCGGGACACATTTTCCGCTATGACGCGAGCGCCCGCTCCTTTATCGTCGCGCTGCCCATCACGGCAAGCAACGCCCTTGTGGAGTTGTATCGCCCTTCCAACGCGGCGCTGGATCGGGAATTCTCGATCAACGCCTCGACACTTTCCGACGGGCAAATATCCGCGGAGGGATTGCACGCCGGACTCTGGCGTGCGCACCTCACATGGAATCAGGACGGCGAAGTCTATCGGGTGGAAACGGCCTTCGTCGTGGATTGATCAGGGCGCGTTCGTGCTGGTCGCCGCCGCTTTCACCTGGCTGATCGCCGCAATGCCGCTGCGTCCGATCTGATCCGACACCGTGATCGTGTTGGCGCCTTCGCTGCCATTCGAGATGTACACGGCGCTCACCCCCGCGCTATTCGCGATGCGGCCCAGCGATCCGTTGGAAACGCGCCACTCAAGCGGCAGCACAAGCTCCTCAAGCGAATTCGTATCCGTATTCGACAGCGAGGCCGTCAATGTGGCGGTGGCATTCTTGCCAACGAGTACGCCATCCGCCGGATTCACCGTCACGGTGAGCGCATCCTCGGCCGATTCCGTTGACTCGCAGCCCGCAGACAACACCGCCACGCCCATCAGCAGGGCCACCAAAAGACTCGCCTGTTTGCAGATCTTCATGTCGCACGTCTCCCTTCGATTAACTGTCACCGGACTTCCACTCTGAAAAAACATACATACTGTACGGAAAATTGGGCGGCGCATCGGACAAAAATCGCGCGTCGTACTTGTAGTTCTTGCGGAACCCCTGGAACGGCGTCGTGGCGTAGGACACGATGCCACGCCGATACTGGCTCAGACTTCCGTAGAGATTAATGTTGGGTCCGCCGATCGCCTGGCTTCGTGCGGCGGCGTTAAATCCCCCGCCATCACTTGTCACCATCACGGAGGCATGAATGGTGACGGCATTCGTCCCGACGATCTGCACCTGGTTGGAAGCCATGAGGCCCAGCATATCCGTCACGGCGTTGGTGATAAATCCGGCGCTCCACGGCGAGGGATTGGTAGCAGAGGCATAGACGATCCGATTCGAGATGAATACGGAATCCTGCGCGGCCAGCGTCACCTTGCCGTTCAACGTGCCGTTCACCCAGGCGTCGCCGTTTACGTAGATCGCCCCGTTCAAGGTTGAAAGCGCAACGGTCGTGGTCGAGGATCCGCTGACCGGCGAGTATGTGACGGTCCCGTTCGGATTAAAATTGACCCGGTGGTCTCCCGTCAGGGTAAGCCCGCCGGACGCCGCCTCATTCTTGACGTCCGTAATGTGCTCGGAGGTGAACTGACCCGCCAGATCGAGCGGTGGCGCGCCGAGGGTGAGTCCCGCCGTAAACACGGAGCTGTTGGCGCCGTTGATGTAGTTGACGGTGTTCGAGGCCGAGGAGACGCGCTGGAGGAAGATCGGATTCGGCGATCCGCCATTGATGTTGAGGCGGTCGTTGACGTAGACCGGCCCGTCGATCCGGTCGCCGGGCTGGAAATAGATCGGCGTGCTTGCGTTGGCGCGCTCATGGTGCGACGCGTGCATGTAGGTGGCGAAGGATTCTATGTTCGCCCGGATAGAAACGGTTTGCGTCATTCCGCCCGCCGTCCCGCGGGAGCGGATGATGTATTTCTTGAGCGCTTTCGTGGCGTTGGTCCATGTCGGGTCGTCAATCACATCCACTGTGTAGCTGCCGCCGGAGACCGCACCGCTCAGGACGTTGCTGCCGAACATCGTGACGCCACCCACCTGGATCAAGGGGAATGGGCGCACGCGTTTCACCGCGAGCGCCTTCATGCGCTCGAGGCCGGCTTCCGCCGCCCAGAAGGCGCGCGTGGTGGCCACGGAGGTTCCCGCCTCTTCGCCATCCGCGGTCGCCATGCGCAACATGCTCACGCCGGCCAGGCTGACCACCAACATGACAATCAACACGACGCCGATGATCGCGCCCTCGCGCCCCTCCGCGCGAGACCGGTGGGTCTGGGGATGCCTCTTCATTCTAATTGCGCCTCAACAGCGTGACACGGTTGCTCATCCGGTCCAACGGCGATTCCAGCACCAGGGTCACCAGGGCCTGGTTGGTGAGCAACACGACGTTGAATTGTTTCAAGGTTCCGTACACGAGCTGGACGTCGGGGCCGGCGACGGCCGTGTTCACGTCGTAGAACAGATTGCTGCCCGAGGCATAGACCCGCGCCGGCGCACGATTGGTGTACGTCACCGTGTACACCAGTCCCGTCGTGAAGGTGAAGTTCGTGCCCGGCCGTGTCATGCGGGCCAGCACGTCCATGCTGGCCCGCATGTCGCGATGCACGTCCACCACGTCGGTCAGCCGATGCAAGGCCACTTGCGAATGCCAGATCATCGCGCCCGCCGCCAGCACCAGCACCGTGGCCGCCAACACGGCGACGAGCAGCTCGACCAGCGAGAAACCGGATTGATGGAGAGGCGCCCTCATTGGGATCGGACCGTTTCCAACACCACCACACTGGAGGTGTTTCCATGGTACTGTAGGCTGACCCACACGCGCACCGCGTCATACGACGCGCTGCCGGCATCAATGTCCACATACTGCACCGTGGTCACCATCGGGCGCGAGCGTCCGTTGACCAGCACGGTCTCCCCGGGATTGCTCGACGACACCACCCAGTTGGCGCCCGTGCGCGAAAGAAAATAGGCGTTGTAATTGCTGGCGGAAGGCCGGATGGAGGCGTAACCCGCGGCGCGCACATCCTCCAGGCGTCCGCTGGCGATTTCGAGCGCGGTGCGGTGGTTTTTCTGCACACTCGCCATCCCGCGTGAGAGGTTCATGCTGGCCGCGCCGGCCACGGCCAGAATGGAGAGCAGCAGGATGGCCATCACCACCTCCACCAGGGTGGCGCCGCTGCGCGATGGGCACTGGGCGTTCATGGTTCACCGCGGTTCGTACAAGCGCAGCGTCATCGATTCTCCGGCTCCATCCTTGAGGACCACATGTTCCGGCCCGATTTCCGCCACCTCGTACCCGTCAAGGGTCTCGCCCACCGACAGCGTGGAATCGTTGACGAAGGCGACGGCCTGCTCGCCCACGCGCGCGATGCCCTTGAGGCGGAGAACCTTTCGCTCCGGCGTTTCGGCGACCGGATCCGCGACCGGGTCGGCGGGTACCACGGGCACGACCACCCGGGCCGGCCAGGCGCGAACATCCAACCGCTCGGCGCGGGCCTCGACCTGCGTTTGCACCGAGGCGGCCAGGCGGTCCACCTCGCCGAGGAGGGTTTCAACCTCCCCCGCGTGAACGCCTGCGTTGCTGGCGACGACGGGCGGCGGCGCGTGGGTTTGTCTCCACGAAAAAATGACGGCGCCCATCGCCACGGCCAGCAGGGCGGCCAGCATCGGAATCTGCTTCGTGTTGTTCATGGCGACCTCAAGCGAAGTGCGATCATAAACTCGCCGGAATAGAGGCCCGTTGACATCGGGATGTTGGCGTTGATGGTCGCGGCGCGGATACTCATGAGCAGGCCTGGCTTTTGCACCTCGTCAAGCCATAGCGCCATCGCCTTCAAGGACCCCTCGGCTTGAACCTGCATATTGACCACTCGGAATGCGCCATCCGTCTCAATTCCTTCCATGACTTTAAGCGCGCGAAGCGTCAGGCCCGCGCGGTTGGCGGACTCATCCAATCGTCTGGTCGCCTCCTGCGTGGTTTCCGCATGGCGCGCGGCGTTCGGGGTCACCATTTGAAGCAGCTCCGAGGCGCGGCGCACGCGGCGCTCAACGGCGGGGATGGAATCAAGGAGGGATTCACGCAAGGCCAGTTCCCGCTGCGCCTCGCGCCGCAGCAGGATCGTCGGCACGGTTGCGCACGCCATCAACGCGATCGGCAGCGCAATCCATGCCCACAACCGGGCGCGACTCCGTTGGAAGGTTCCCAGATCCATGTCAGGTCCCTCCCCGCTTCAAGGACGCGCTGAAACGCCAGATCGTGTCCTCACGCGAGACAATCCCCTCCACCCGGCTGCCCAGAAAAGCCAGATCCGACACATGCGCGGCGAGGAGGGAATCCTGATTCCACCGCGCCAGCAGATCAGCGGGCGCGACATTGCGCGCGGACTGGGCGCCCACGAACAGGATCTCGAACGAAATCGTTTTTTCCTCCCCCTGAATGGCGACGTGGCGCATCAGCACGCCGGCGGGCAGTTTCAGCACCAGCGCCTGAAGCAGAGGCGCGATAAACGGATCTGCGGCATAATGGGCCGCCACGGACTCCAAGGCACGCCGCTGCTCCTGCAACTGGCGCTGCTGGAGAGCCGCATGTTCCGGGATGCTCGCGACATCGCCGCGCAGCGCCCGGAATTGCGACTCCAGCGCGGCGGATTTCCCGCGCAACCGGTTCGTCTCCAACAGGCGGCTGGTACTCATGCTCAGGGCCGCCACCAACGCGACACCCGTCACACCGAGGTAGCCAACCATGAGCCAGTATCGGCGGCGACGCTGGGCGCAGGTCGGCACCCGCCCCCGAAGCAGGTTGATGCGGTATTCAATCACCGGCGTACCTCCGCAAGGAAAGTCCCATACTGATCGCGAGCGAGGACGGCATCCCGTCCCGCAAGGTGGCGCGCACGCGGGCGGAGGACGCTCGTGCGGTGGCCACGGGATCCCACGCCTCGACCGGCACATCCGTCCTGCTGCGCAGGACATCCAGGAAGTCGGGCTGCGCCGGCAGGACTCCGGTCACCACGAGTTTCCGCACAGGGCGTCCGCGCAACTTGAACACAAAGTACTTCAGGGCATCCTGCACGCCTTCGATGAGCGTCTGGACGGACTGATCCCATGAGCCGCCCCGCGCATAGAGCGTTCGCGCATACAAGCCGTCCCCCTCGAAAAGAATCGCGACCTCCGCGCTCTGCGGCGTGAGCAGCAATACGCACACATCCTCGCACGCCTTCGGCTCGCGATGCGTGGCCTGGAACAGGTTCGCCACCGCCGTCGCGCCCAATTCAAGAATGACCGGGAACAAACCCGCCTGTTGGAGGACGTGCTGGTGGTGTTCGACCTCCTTCAAAGGGGCGGCCACCAGCAGTCCATTGAAAGGACGTCCCGTCTTCCCCGCTTCAGACGGGGCTCCGTTCTGATTGAGATGCCAGTCGAGCGCGATTTCATCCGCCTGTAATTGAAGCGTCTCCTCCGCCTCCAGCTTCACCGCAGCCCTGAACTCCTCCGGCTGCAGGGCCGGATAGCTGAACGGACGGACCACCACCGAACGGCTCCGCAGGGAGGCCGCCACCGTGTGCGACGGCATGCCCGCCGATCGCCAGAGCTCACGGAGGGCGGCCACCACCGCGTCGTCCGACGCACCCTCGGGCACATGCGCCGACCCTACATGGAGGAGACGCACCGCGCCGAGTGGACTCACGTCCACCCGGGCAGCGGTGATCTCACCGTCGGACCAGTCCAGCCCGACGATATCCTCAACGGGATTCTGATTGGCGCGCCATTGCATGGTGTGCGCTTCGCTTACAGGCCAACGCGGGTCCAACCACCCGTTTGGTTCAGCGTGATCGTCACGCCATTGACAATCGGATCCGTTCCACCCGTCGCCGTAATCACGAAGGCGTTGGAGCTAATGGTCGTGATGGCGTAGTTGCCATCCACCCAATAGCGGCCATTCAAGTCACCGGCCAGAATGCCCGGCACAACACCAGCGACTGCACCCGGCGCGATGGCGCCACCACTCGGTGACAAGGCATACGACCCGGTTTCAGCCAACACAGCGCGCAATGCGCTACGCACAGTGCCCAATGCGGCTTCGGCTTCGGTAGCGGCCGCACGACGGCGGTTGCCGCTCATCAATGGGATCGCGACCGCAGCCAGGATGGCCACGATGATGGCGACCACCATCAATTCGACCAGCGTAAAGCCGGCCTTGTTCTTCTTGTTCAGGATTGCTCTCATGTTTCTTCTCCTTCGCTTCCTTTCGTTTCTTGCCTCCGGCCCGCGCCACCATGGCGCAGGCTCCAGATTTCACACGCCCGCCCCTACTTGATGCTCGAAGCGGTCGAAAACACCGGCAGGTACACCGCCATGACAAACATCAGGATCACGCCGCCAAAAAACACGATGATAACCGGCTCCAGCAGCGAGGTGGCGACGGCGATTGATGCCTCGACGCGGCTTTCGTAGGTGTCGGCGACCTTGTCGAGCACGACCGGGAGTCGCCCGGATGCCTCGCCAATGCTCACCATCCGCACGAGCAGGCGGGGGAACAACTCGCCCTGTCGGGCCAGCGCGGAGGCGATGTCGGACCCGAGCATGATCTGTTCCCGCGCCGCGAGCAGGCGCTTCTCGATGACCTGGTTTCCCGCCACACCGGCGGAGATTTCGAGCGCGGACGCGATGGGCACGCCGCCGCGGACCATCATGGCGAAATATTTGCAGAACCGCGCCAGGCAGATCTGCTGGACCACCGGCCCGATCAGCGGCGCGCGCAGCAGGAGTTGGTCCCATTGCGCCCTGCCGAGGGACGAACGGCGCCAGACAACAAACGCGATGGTCACGGCGGCCAGCAGGACAAGCTCAATCACCGCGTGCTTAAGGACGAACTTGTTGAACGCGAAGACCGCCTTCGTCAAGGCGGGCAGTTCGGCATTCCAATCATCAAAAATCTCTTGGAACTGCGGCAGGATGAAGACGGTCATGATCACAAGCACGAGCGCGAAAAAGCCGGCGACGAAGGCCGGGTAGGCCATGATGCTCTTGATCTTGCGCGATAACGCGTCGCTCTTCTCCATCGTCACCGCCATTTCCTCCAGCGTCTCGGCCATCGTGCCGGCCTCCTCGGCGGCGCGAATGAGCGCGATGCAGACGCGGGGGAACACACGGGGGTGCCGGGCGAGCGCGAGTGAAAAGGAACTGCCCTCATGCAGGTGGTCGCAAACCTCCTGCACGACATGCCGGAGCTTTGTGTGCTCCAGATCCTCGAGGATCGCTTCGAGCGCCTCGCGCAGTGAAACGCCCGCATTCACAGAGACGGCGATCTGGCGAAACAGGGTCGTCAGGTCCGTCGTCCGGATCCGGCCGCCGCGCAGGCGCAGGCGCTTCGGTTCGGGCAGCGTCACCGGATGGCCTGGCGCCCCGCCCTGCGCCTCGTCAACGCTCAACAAGACCCCGGCGCTTTGCCGGCGGATTGAGGCGAGCGCCTCCTGGCGAGACGCTGCGGTGACGAAGGAATCGATGACCTCGCCCTCTTCCGACTTAATCCTGTATTTGAACGTCGGCATCGCCGTTACGCCTTCTTCGCCAGCCCGGCCAGCGCGCGAACATCCGTATCCGGCGCGGCGGCCAGCACTTCATCAATCGTCGTGATCCCCTGTTTCACCTTCCTCAATCCGTTGGCCAGCAGGGATTCCATGCCCAGATCAATCGCCGTCTGCCGCAAGGCCACCGTGCCGGTGCCGTCGAGAATCATCTCGCGGATGGGATCGGTGACTTCGAGGAACTCGAAAATGGCCGTGCGCCCCCGGTAGCCGGTGTTCATGCACTTCGGGCAGCCTTTGCCCTTCATAAACGCCCACTGATGCGGGTTCCGATCCACCAGCCCCGCAACCCGCACCTCTTCCAAGGTCGGCTCGACGCGCTCCTTGCAGTGCTCGCACACCACGCGCACGAGGCGCTGGGAGATGACGAGCGATATCGTGGCCGCGATCAAGTAGGCCTCCACCCCGATGTCGCGGAGGCGCCAGAAAGCGGAGGGTGAATCGTTCGTGTGCAGGGTGCTCAGGACCAGGTGGCCGGTCAGGGCGGCGCGCATCGCGATCTGGGCGGTCTCGGCGTCGCGGATTTCGCCAATCATGATGATGTCCGGGTCCTGACGCAGAATCGCGCGCAGCGCGTTCGCAAAGTCGAGCCCGATGCCGGCCTTGACCGCCATCTGGTTGACGCCGGGCACCAGATATTCCACCGGGTCCTCGACCGTCTGGATATTCACGTCGGGAGCGCGCAGGTAGCTGAGCGCGCTGTAGAGGGTCGAGGTCTTGCCGCTGCCGGTTGGCCCGGTGAGCAGGATGATGCCGTGCGGCTGTTTGAGGATGTGCTGGAAGCGGGCCAGCATGTCGGGATCGAAGCCCACATCCTTCATATCGACGAGCAGCGACTCGCGATCGAGGATGCGGAGGACCATCTTCTCGCCGTGCACGCAGGGCAGCGACGACACGCGCACATCGATGATGCGGCCATGAACGGAGTATTTGAAACGCCCATCGAGCGGAAGACGGCGCTCGGCGATGTCCATGTTTGACAGGATTTTGATGCGCGTGACGACACCCGCATAGAGGGCCTTGGGTGGCGGCGTCACCTCGCGCAGGGAGCCGTCCACGCGCAGGCGCACATGGACCTCCTTTTCATGCGGCTCAAAGTGAATATCGCTCGCGCGGTCCCGCACGGCCTGTAGCAGGAGGAGATTCACAAAGCGAACGACCGGCGCGTCGTTCGCGAGCACGCGCAACTGGTCATCGCCCTCGCCGACCTCGTCCTCAATGCCGGTAACGACATCCTCGGCGCCCGCGTCCGCGATCTCGCGCAGGTTCCGCTCGATGTGCGCTTCCTCGGTGTAGGAGCGGTCGATCACGGCGATGATGCGCTTCTCCGTGCTGACGGCCTTGGTGATGTCCAGCGAGGTGAGTGAGCGGATCGTGTCGAGGGCGTAGAGATCCAGCGGATCCTTCATGACCAGCGTGACGACACCGGTGCCGTCGCGGCGCAAGGCGATCACCCCGTAGCGGCGCGCGACGGCTTCGGGGATGAGCTTGACCTCCTCCTTCTCCAGCCGCACGTCGTCGCCGAGTTCCTGGAACGGGATGTCGAGCTGATAGGCGAGCGTGCGCGCGATGTCGTCTTCGTCGACATATCCAAGCTCACGCAAGACCTCACCGAGCGGGCGCCCTGCGGCCGAAGGCGCGCGCATGGCCTCCTCCAGCTGGTCCGGCGTCAGCTTGCCGGTCTCCACCAGGATGTCGCCTAGTCGGTGGGGTTTCATAATCCGCCGGGCCGTTCCTCCCTCAAGGCGCTTCCGCCGCCGCCACCGGGGCGGACGGCATCGGGGCGTCGGCTGGAACCGCGTCAAGTCCCGGCTCCGCCGCGTCATCCAGCGCCGGTGTCGCGCTGTTGGACCGAATGGCGGGCGCCGACAGCAGGTTCGCGGGCCGGTTGCCCAGGCTGTCGACATCGGCGCGCGTCAATTCCGATCCTTCCGCCGGCACAATGCTCGCGGTGACGAAGATCAGCAGCTCAATCTTCTCGTTTTGCACCGTCTCGCGGCGGAAGAGCCAACCGAGATAGGGAATGCTCCCGAGGAACGGCACCTTGATCGTTGTCTTGCTCTGGCGATCCTTGAGCAACCCGCCGATCACGATGGTCTGGCCGTCCGGCAGCACCACCTGCGTTTCTGCCTCGCGCGTGGATATCACCGGATATTCGGTGAGCGCCGTCACCTCGCCCGACACGGTTTTTCCGGAGCGGGTGCCGATCAATTCGCGCACGGAGGGGCGCACAATCATGCTGATCATCTTGCCGTCGCTGATTTGCGGCAGCACGTTCAACTGGATGCCGATGTCCTCATACCCGCGCAGCGAGGTCGTGATCGTCGCGGCGCCACCCGAAGCCGCGGAGGAGGCGTCTGAATTGATGATGGGAAACTTCGTGCCCACGATGATCACCGCCTCCTGGCTGTTCAACGTCAGGATGCGGGGGGCGGACAGCACATTGGCCGAGGCGTCTTCCTGCAAGGCATGGAGCAGGAGGGAGTATTCCACCGAGGTGAGCCGCTGGAAGGCCAGGCTTAGTCCGCCATTAAACGGCTCGGTGGCGCTCAGCGTCGGCGTGCTGAAGGCGTTGAAATTGCCCGGCGCGACCTCGCCGCTGACCTGCCGCACCCCTGCACCATAGGTGTGCGAGCCGCTCTTGAAGCCGCCCGCCGATCCAAATTCGAATCCGATGTCGCGCAAGACCCGCGGATTCAACTCAAGAAACCGGGCCTCAATCAGGATCTGCGCGGGCGCCTTGTCCACGCTCTCCAGAAACGCCCCGATTCGATTCAGCACGTCCGGCGTATCGGAAACCACGAGGGTCTTTGAACGGGAAATCTTCGCATCCTCCTGCACCCGCGTGCGCTTGCCCATGCCCTCCCCACCCGCGACCGACTCACTCTGCGACGCGGCGGAACCCCAGCTCTGGCCAAGGTTCGCCACCCGCACGATTTTGCCGCGGGGCGAAAGGAAGACCGCGACGACCGGTTCCACGTCCGAGGCGTCGAGGTGCTTGAGCGTGAAGACACGGGAATTGAGCGGATTGACCCCGGTGACCACCGTCGTTTCCCCGTCCTGGAAGGAGCCGTAGCCGAACGGCTTCAGCACCGAGTCCAGCGCCTGTTCCCACGGCACATTGTTTAGGCGGACGGTGGTGCGCCCGGTGATTTCCGGACCAATCACGATGCTGCGCCCGGTTTGCCGCGAAAAGGCGTTCAGGATCTGCGACACCAGCGCATCCTCCACATTCAACGTCACGAGCGTGTTCGTGCCCACAGGCGCCGCTACCGTTCCGGCGCCCGCGTCGGCTTCGCCCTGCGCCTGCGCCGAGGCGTCGGAGGAAGAGTCGAGCGACAGGCCCACCAGCAACGCTCCGAGCAACAACACGGCGGACAGGTGTAATTTCGTTTTCATCGGCGAACTCCTCCTTGGCGCGGAATGTGATCCAACATGCGGGCAAGCTCTTTGGGACGCGGGGAACGGGACATCGCCACCTCCGCGTCGATTTCGCCGGCAAGGCACAAGGCCTTGAGTGTGTCGTTCATCGTCACCATGTGGTCCGCCCGGCCCGTCTGGATGACGGCGTGGATCTGCTGCAACTGCATCTCGCGAATCAGGTTGCGGATCGCCGGCGTGACGTTCATGACCTCGTAGGCCAGCACCCGGCGCCGGCCGTCCGCATCCACCAGCAACGCCTGCGAAATCACCGCGGACAACACCATCGAAAGCTGCGTGTACACCTGCTGTTGCTGCGCGGGCGGGAAGACGTCGACAATGCGGTTAATCGCGTGGACCGTGTCCTGCGTGTGCAGGGTGGCCAGGATCAGATGCCCGGTCTCCGCGAGGGTCAGCGCAAGCTGCATGGTTTCCAAGTCGCGCATTTCGCCGATCATGATGATGTCCGGCGACTGGCGGAATACCGCGCGCAACGCCTCGGCGAACGTCGGCGCGTCCTGGCCCACTTCGCGCTGCTCGATCACGCTCAGGCGATGCTGGTGGATGAACTCGATGGGATCCTCGATGCAGACGATGTGCGCCCCGCGATGGCTGTTCACATGGTCGATCATCGATGCAAGGGTTGTCGATTTTCCGCTGCCGGCGGGCCCCGTCACGAGAATCAACCCGTGCGGACGCATCGCGAGTTCCCGCACAATCGGGGGGAGCCCCAGCTCCTCCATCGGCGGGATGGCAGACGCGATCAAACGAGCGACCAAGCCAAGGGCATCGCGTTGGTAAAAGAAATTGAAGCGGAAACGTGGCAATCCGGGGAAGGACCTGGAGAGGTCAAGACTGCGCCGTTCCTCCAGCAACTTGATCTGCGCCTCGGACAGAATCGAATGAACCAGACGCCGCGTGTCCGCCTCGGTCAGCGCCTGCTCGCCCGCCGGGCGAAGTGAACCCAACACACGGAACTGGGGCGGTGCGCCCGCGGTAAGAATCAGGTCGGAGGCGCCCTGTTGGGCCATCGCAGCCAAAATGCCGCACATTTCTTTCATCGCTGCCACCCACATCCCCGTGCGGTTCGCATTTTCACACACACCACGACATTGTCTATAAAGAAGTGCCCTGCCGCCATAATGTAATCCCTGACGGACCCGACGCAGCCACGGAGCGTTGCATCGTCCTACGTCGTCTGTGACATAAGCAATCGCCGTGCCATGGCGATATAAGCGGCATAAATGCGCCAGAACACCAGATTACGAACGCAAGGAACGCATGCTGCGTACCATTTTGAACAATCACAGTCGAATGTTGAACGCCTCAATCCTGTGCCCATTACGGTTATGGGCGGGCGGGCGGCGCGAAGGCCGCGGCGCGTTCGGCGAATGCGGCGGACTCCTCCACCTTGCCCACGGCTCGATACCAGTCGGAGAGCGTCGAACAGACCATCGCCTTGGCTTCCGCAGACGCCGCCTTGCTGTGCTCCAACAGGCGCCATGCTTGCAGCAGGACCGTGCCGGCCTCGTCCAGTCGCTGCGCCGCCATCAGGAGCATGCCCAGCCGACGCAGCGGCTCGGAGGCGGCATGCCGCTGCTTGCGCGGCTGATTTTCGTAAATGGCGATGGCCTTTCGGTAGAGGGCTTCCGCCTCCTCCCGCTTGCCAGCCTCCACCAGGGCTCCCGCCTGAAGCGACAAGGCCTCGGCGTATAGGGGCGACGCATCTCCCCGCTGGCTGAGGAACAGCTCCGCCGCGCGCGCATACGTGGAGGCTTCAAGAACGTGATTGCTGCGTCCATGCGCCACCGCAGCCAGATGAACCAGCAGCGCGCCCTCCACAGGATGACCGCCAGGCTGCGTGGCTTGCGCAATCGAGAGCGCGCGCTGTAACAGGGTTTCGGCCGGGTCGTAATGCCTTTCCTGGATTGCGAGCAGCGCCACATCGTTAAGCGACCAGACCAATTCAGGGTCGTTGACGTCTTCCCATCGGGTGCGAAGGGGTCGGCCCTCGCGCACCCAGCTCGCGTCGTTCAGCCGCTGGACAGCACGAGCCCGTTCCTCATCTGCTTTCGCACGCGCCGCCTGCTCACGCCGGACCAGCGCGGCCTGGCGTTCCTGCTCGGCGAGTAGTTTCTCCTTCTCCGAGCCCCACGCCTTGGAAGCCGCAGCGTGTTGAGAGGTCAGCGTCTCAATCTGCTCTGCGGCGCGACGCGACGCCCCCTCGGCGGCATTTCGCGCTTCCTGCACGGATGCCTGTTCCGCGCGAAGGGAAGCCAATTCCTTTTCGAGTGCTTTAACACGCTCATCGGACCGGCTCTCAGCCGTCTTGCGCTCCTTCTCCATGCGCTGGAGGGTCTCCGTTGCATTCGCGAGCCCACGATCAGACGCTTTCGCGCGGCTGCGCTCCTCATCCAACAACGCGGTCAACCGCCGCACCTCGGCCTCCTGCTTTCCGGCGGCCTTCTCGAGGGCGTCCCGCTGATCCTTCGCGCGCGCCAGTTCCGCCCCGAGTTCCGCCAACCGCTCGCGCAATCCCTCCGCCTCCTCCTCAGCTTTCGCGCGCGCAGCCGTTTCCGACGCCAGGGAGGACGAAAGCGCGTCGACGCGCTGCTGCGCATCCGCCAGCGTCCTGGCTGATGACTCGACCGCCGCCTGCGCAGCCTTCAATTCCTTCTCCCGTTCGCGGAGGGCCTTCTCCGGCTTGTCACGCTTCGCCTGTAGCGCCTCCAGCGCCGAGGCGGCTTTCCCGGCCTCCTCTGACTTCCTCGCCAACGCCTGCTCCACATCCGCAAGGCGGGCCTTGACGGACTCCCGTTGCGCGATCGCCTGCCCGTGTTCACCCCGGACACGCTCCACATCCATTTTCAAGGCGGCAATCTCCGCGGCCTTCTCTTCAAGCTCGCGCCGCAGGGCAACGTCGCGCTCCGCCGCCAACCTGGCCTGCTGCTCCAGGGCATCACGGGCGGATTCCTGTTCCTTGGTGCTTTTTTCCAGCGCCGCGCGCTTCACCTCAACCTCTTCGAGTCTTTTCCGCAACGCCTCGCCGTCTTCGCGCGCCTCACGCGCCTCCCGCCGAAGCGATTCCACTTCGCGTTCCAGCGCCTTGATTCGCTGTTCCAACCCCTCTGCGGCGCGCGTCGCGGCACCCGCCCGCTCGCGCGCCTCATCGCGTTCCCGCGTCAATTCACTCAGCGCGCCCGGCGCCGGTGTCGGCACCGGGGCCGACGGCGGGAGCTTCTGCGCCTTTGAGGCGGGAGGCGGCGATTTAAGCGGCACATCCGTATCGGCCATCACACGGCCAGAGATCGAAAGGGCCGCAAAAATCGACAGGGCAAAACACAACACCGGTCGAATCATTCTATGCATCTTCATCCTCTCGCTTCGCACTCGTCCCCTTGCGGCCCGTCGCCGCCACACGCGCGCGGTCTTGGACAAGATGAACGATTCTCGCGCTGACATCAGCCTTAAAATCGAAAAGACCCAAACACTCCCGCCGCTTCGGCAAACCGCGCGCAAAGGGTCGTGACTGGCAGGCAGCGCTGGTTTAGTCTATGCGGATGAATTTCGTTCTGCCTGCCCTGCTGCTTGGCCTCTCGGGCAGCGTCCATTGCGTCGGCATGTGCGGACCGATTGTGATCGCGCTGCCGCATGCCGCGGGTTCGCGCGGGGCGTTCGTTTTGGGACGCCTGATGTACAATCTTGGCCGAACGGCCACCTACACGGCGCTCGGCGCGCTGTTTGGCGGACTTGGCCGCTCGCTCCATCTCGCGGGATTCCAACAGGCGCTCTCGATCGCCTGCGGCGTGCTCATCCTCGCCTACCTCGCCACCCGTTGGATCGGAAGGGGTCGCCTGAATCTGGACGTCTTGTTGCTGCGCGCCATCGCCCCGGTCCAGCGCGCGCTCGCGCGACGGCTCGCGCCCGGCGGCTCGCGAAGCCTGTTCACCATCGGCCTGCTGAACGGATTGCTGCCCTGCGGCCTTGTCTATGTCGCCCTCGCGGGGGCCGCCGCCACGGGATGCGCCCAGCACGGCGCGCTGTTCATGGCCCTGTTCGGCCTGGGCACCACGCCACTCTTGTTCGCCCTCGCCCTCGCCGGCCCGCAGCTGCACGCGCGGCTGCGCGGACACTTCCAGTGGATCATTCCCGCCGGCCTGCTGCTGCTCGCCGCCCTCTTCATCCTGCGCGGATTAAACCTCGGCATTCCCTACATCAGCCCGCACCTCGCGCCCCCCTCCCCCGACACGCCGCCCGCGTGCTGTAGCGGGCATTAGCGCGGGTTCATTACAACTGTAGCCGCGCTCGGTGAGCGCGGGCGCATGGTGACGACCACCGCGACCAGCGGTCGCGGCTACAGTTATATTTGCTCTGCCGAGAGGTAACGCCGAAACCGCGAATGGCGCAGGTAAATCCGCAAGATTACTCCGGAGGAGCCACCGCGGATTAAGCGGATTAATCCGCGTTAATCAGCGCAATCCGCGGCAACAAATCCGGGATGCAACGAGGATTTCAGGGGGCCTCGGGTTCCTTCGACCGCAGCGCCTGGAGCGCGGCGAGCGTGTCCAGCATGTCGACTTCGGTACGGCAGGTGAATTCAAACTCCTCATCCGCCGTCACACGGCGGCGGCCATCGAAATCGCGGTACGTGTAGGTCAGGCCAACGATATACTCGTCGGTGAACAGGAATTGGTAGTCGCGGAAATACGCGCGCGTCTGCGTCACCGCGGTCCACGGCACGTTGCGCGTGATCCACACCGTGGAGGTGATCGTCACCGAGCCGCCGTCGCGATACTCCGTGCGCGTATCCTTCGTCGTCCGCTTGAAACTGAATCCCTCCTCGTCGAGGTCGAAACTGCCGGAATCCACCATGCCGCTCGCGGGCATCGACTGCGAACGGATGACATTCACCGCGTCGGACGCGGAGAGTTTCCCGAAATGCGGGCTGCGCTGCGCGACCTCGCCCGTAAACGGGGTCACGGTGGCGCAACCGGCCGCCAGCAGCGCAACCCACACAAACATCAGGCCCTGATTTTTCTTCATACGTCGCTCCTCCTCTGATTGGTCACCACCGATACCGGACGCGCAGCGCCGGCAGGGCCTCATAGTCGGGCCGCAACTCATAGCCGGATGTCAGGTCCACGACGGCGGCATTCAACCGGCGCTGGTTGTACCGATGACTCGCATCGATCCCGCCGTAAATGCTGCCGGAATACCAGGTGATTTCAAAAAATGTGAGGGCCGCGAACGCGCCCCACTCCTCGTCCTCCGCTGTTTCCACCATCCCCCAGAGGAACAGGCTGTTGAGGATCAACGAGCGCGCGGCGTTCGCGTATTCGCCCGCATACGCATAGCCGAGGCCCGGCACGACGCCGAGCCAGCCGCCCAGCGCCGGACGCTTGTCACGCCCGGCCGCATATCGCTGGAGCGCGGCCCCGGCCTCCGGCCCCGCGTCCGCCGCCACTCGCCGGGCATCGGCAGGCTGGCCCGCCTGCAGCAGCGCAGCCGCCTGCTTGCGCAACCCGAATGCGCGGACCTCGGGGTCCGCCTCGCGCGCGAGCGCTTCAAAATGGAACGCGGCCTCGGCGGGCCGCCGTTGCGCCAGCGCGAGTTCGCCGCGCAGGGCCGCGAGGTCGGCGGCAGAAAGACCCTGCGCATCCTCCGCCGCATCGAGCACCTTGTCCGCGCGTGCGGCATCGCCCGCCTTCCACACCTCGTACGCGGCGCTCCAATGGAATGCCGCGCGCTCCGCCTGCACCCCGGCGGAAAGGGCGAGGCGCCGGAACTCGATCGACGCCCCCGCATGGTCGCGCTCTGCGCTCAACGCGCGCGCCAGTCGGAGCGAGACCTCATCCGCCGGTGCGGTCAGGGAGAAGAAGAGGGCAACCACGAATGAACACGAATAGACACGAATGCCTCGTTTCCCCATTTGCGTGAATTCGTGATCATTCTTGGGTAATTTCGTTCGCCTGCTATTCATCGCGCATCCAATCGGTGTGACGTTCGAGGGGGTCGCGATACAAGGTGCGCCCGCTGCGTTCAATGGGGTCTTCGGCGTATTTCACGACGTCGGGTTCGCGGACCAGGCGGTCCGCGATCAGCGGCACGCCGAGCGCGCCGTGGGCGCGGCTGGCTTCCAAGAAATAGGCCGAGCAGCTTGGTTCGAGCGAGCAGCGATGCCCGATGGCAGGACCGATCTGGCTGCGATAGAAGGCAACGATCCACTCGGCGGGTCGCGCAGCCACGCGCCTGCCCGGTTCCATCGGCTTCACCCGCACTTCATCGCGCAGCGGAAAGGTCCAGAGGTTCCGGCACGTCGCCAGTTGCTGCAGCAACGCCGGGTTATCCGCGCCCAACGTTTCCTCTTCGCGCCGCAGCAGGAACAGCGCGCACCCGCTGCGCAGGAACGCCGCTCGATCCTCCGGATGCTGGAAGGCGCGTGCGTAGGCGGTCCATGCGGCGGAGCGGTCGCCACGCGCCCAGTGGGCCTGGCCGGCACGATAGGCGGCGCGGGATTTGAGGGCGGGATCGGCGGCATTCGTCGACAGGTGCTCCAGCGTGCCGAGCGCCGCCGTGTTGGCCGGGTCGAGCTGCAGGGCCGCGTCGGCCGCCAGCAGCAGCGCGGGATCATGCGCCGGATTCGCGGCGAGCACGCGCAGCGCTTCGCGCCGCGCGGACGCCCAGTCGCCTTCGCCCGCCAGCTCGGCGGCCAGCGCCAGCGGCGCCGGCTCGGACGTGGCGCGCCCGGCGCACAAAAAAATCATCCCGATGCCGAGCATCGGGATGATTTTTCTGCACCTTGCGGTGTACACGATCTCAATAGAACGCGGAGCCGTACTTCTTGGCATAGTCACTGGAGGACATGCCGTTGGCGCCGTCCACACCGTTCCAGATCGCGAACACGATGTTCACGTACGGGATCAGCATGATCCATTCGCGCCAGTGGATTTCCTTGCCCTCGTTGTAGGCGCCGCCGGCACGGATGCCGAAGCAGCAGCCCGCGATGAAGCCCATCAGGCCGCCGCGGCTTTCATTAACGGCCGACGCGGTGCCCGCGCTGAGCGAGAGCATCAGGGCCGCCATGACACAAGCGATCGTTTTCTTCATGTGAGAGGCGCTCCCGGTTAGTAAAAGATGGAACCGTACTTCTTGGCGTAGTCGGATGTTTCCATCCCGTTCGCGCCGTCAATACCGTCCCAGATCGCGAAGACCAGGCCTGCGATCGGCACCAGGCGCACCCATTCGCGCCAGTGAATTTCCTTGCCCGCATTGTAGGCGCCACCCGAGCGCACGCCGAAGCAGCAACCCGCAATGAAGCCCATCAAACCGCCGCGGCCTTCCGGCGCGGCCGAGGTGATCGTCGCCGTTCCCAGCAACACACCCGTCATCAACATAGCTAACGCACGTTTCATAGTGAATGATTCCTCCGATGGTCGGGAATTTATAGAAGCACCCGGACGACGGCAAGCTTTTAGCCGCGCCGGAGCAGACAACCACGAATGGACACGAATTCACATGAATGATCCGCAAAGGCGCATTGGAACTGGATCGACGGGATGAACGGGACCGAAGATGAACCGGTTGCAGCATTCGCGTGCTTTACCCCATTGGTGAGGCGCATCTTCCGACACAACCCCATCCTGTTTATCCCGTTGATCCCGTCGGCTGATTCTGAACTGCTTATTTTATGGGTGATCGCGCCGCTCAGCGTCCGTAGATGTCGTCGAGGCTGTCCGTGAACGTGACGCCGGTGAAAAATGTCGCGTGGCTGAACAACGGGTCGGGAATCGGCTGGTTGACCGCGAGGCCGGTGAGGCGCGTGGTTTCGGTCGTTTCCTCCCGGCCCTGCCGGAGACCGGCCTTCTGCAGCAGCGCGAACCAGGCGCCGGGGGCGGCTTCCTGGAAGTTTTCGTATTCGTAGCGCGCGAGCAGCGTGGCCTGGGAGGGATCGGTGAAGAACTCGACGCGGGCGAGGCGTCCGTTTGAATCGAGGTTCAACACCACATACCGCGATTCAACGCGAATCCCGACGCGCGTCGGGAACGCCTCGGTGCCGGGAAGGGATTCCTCGGGCGATCCGCGCAGGCGCAGCAGATGATCCATCGCGGTGCCCGGCACCTGCCGCAGGGACACCAGCCAGTCGCCGTCCAGCGCCGACACGGGGCGCGCGTAGCCCTTCGGATCCCCGTCGATGTAGCTGTAGAAATTCGTCCCGTCCGCCACGATGCGGCGGCGCGGCGGCGTGACCGCTTCCACATGCAACTGGTCGGGCCGCCGGAAATACACGCGGCTCAGGCGGCGCGCGCTGCCGCCGGGCCCCGCCGTGTCGCGCCGGATTTCCACCTGCACCGACTGCACCCCGTCGTAGGACGCGATGATCCGCTCCACCACGGAGTCGGCCGATGCGGAACCCACCGCGACACACGCGCCAAGCAATCCAAACAACAAGCATTTCATGCGCGGTATTGAGCACAGACGGCGGGCGTTACTCAATGCCGAATGCGAGCGACCGCCGCGCGACGCCCCATGCGCCACGCCGCCGCGAAGCCGGCGCACAACCCGGCGCTGAAGACCGTCCAGTTGAACCGGACCGGCACATAGGACTGGAACGCGGCGGTGACGAGTTCCGTGTGGCGCGCGCGGTCGGGTTCCGGTGCGACCGTGCGGGCGATGAGCTGCAGCGGTTCCTCCATGAACGCCCACAGGACGAGCGCGACGCTCGCGGCCATCCAGCACACCTCGCCGCCGCGCAGACGCAGTCCCGCATCCGCCAGCCGCCACGCGCCCCACCCCACCGCGCACATTGCGGTGCAGTAGAGCAGCGGCGACAGGACCGGGCCGACCCACGGGACGGGAAGCAGGAAGAGGATGTCCCAGGTCAGCCACGACGCCGGCCAGTCGAGCGCGAGCTTCAGCGCGGCATAATACGCGACATCCCAAATCGCGAAGCTCCACAGGAACACCGCGAACTGGCGCAGGAATCCCGTCGCCGCCAGCGCGGCGAGCCCGCCGAGCATCAGGAGCGTGCAGGCCTCGCGCGCCAGTTCAGCCAGGTAGATCGCGCGCGGCATCGGCGCGAGCGGGAAGACAAAGCCGCCCGGGTAATACAGCTCGCGCAGGTACACGACAACGATGCCTTCCAGCGCGCCCATCGCCACGCCGAAGACCACCAGCGCCAGCCACCACCGCACGCGTGAGCCGGTTTCCATGCCGGAACCCTATCGCAATCCCCATCCAAATCCGAATCCCAAACCGCGCGGCGACGAAGCTACCCCGTGATCCCGCGCGACAGCAGCAGGCCGAGCACGAGCATCGCGAGGGACAGCAGCAGGTTGAAGCGGCCGAACCACGTCGCCAGCAGGCGCAGGCGGCGCGCCTCGGGCGAACCGGGCTGGAGCTGTTGCGCCGCGCCGGCGCGGGGGCCGATGATCCAGTCGTGCACGGCGCTCAGGGCGAGGATGCAGACAAAGAGCCCCAGCTTCCACGCGAGCATCCGCCCGTAGCCGCCCTGCCAGAAGGCGGGCTCCAGCAACGCGGCATGTCCGATGCCGCGCCCGGCCAGGTTCAGGAAGCCCGTCGCGAGCAGCACGGCCATGCATACCCAGCCGACCAGCCGGAACCGCCGGCCCGTGACGCGGATCAACTGGGCCCGCAGCCGCGGATCCTCCAGCCGCCGCAGGCCCGGCACCAGCACGAACACCATGAACAACATCCCGCCGATCCACGCGGCGGCGGCCGTGACGTGCAGGATCAACGAAGTCGCGTACAAACCGATGGGCATGGGGCTCCTCCACCGACGGGTGATTTTTTGCCGGAGAACGCTTGACGGGCGGCCAGCCGGGCGGTACTCCTAATAAAGACTAAATGGTCTGAATTGATATGTCCATTCTTTCCACACGGTGTGTCTATGCGTTGCGGGCGGTGATGTACACCGCGCTGGCGACGCGGACGCGCCCGTACGCATCCATCCGCGAGATGGCGAACGAGCTGGGCATGCCCTTCCATTTCCTGACGAAGGTCCTGCAGGACCTGACGCGGCACGGCATCCTGACGTCCAGCCGCGGCGCGGCGGGCGGCGTGGCCTTTGCCCGCGCGCCGACGGAGATCTCCCTGCTCGACATCGTGGAAATCGTCGAAGGACCCGAGCTGTTCACCCGCTGCCTGCTGGGTCTGAAGGGCTGCGGCGACCGCAAGCCCTGCCCGCTGCACCGGGCCTGGGCCGCCGAGCGCAAACGACTGAAGGCCCTCTTCAGCAAGACCCGCCTGTCCGACATCACGCGCGGGTTGATGGAACACACGCTGCGCCTCACCGATTGACCATGCATACACCACCACCCCGAATGACACCTGCGCATAATTCAGACCATATTGTCCGCATTAGAGCCCCACAGGAGAACCCGCCCATGAAGACCCACGCCATCCGCCGCTCCGCCTGCATCGCGAGCGCACTCGCCGCCCTGTTGGCGGCCGCTCCCGACGCGTCCGCCGCCCTCCCCCGCGAGGAGGCGGTGCTGACCCAGGCGCCCCAGGTGCCGCCGCCCATCGCGCGGCGCACGCCCGCCCACGTGGTTGTGAACCTCGAGGTGAAGGAACTCGTCGGCAAACTGGCGGACGGCGTGGAGTACACCTTCTGGACCTTCGGCGGCACGGTGCCGGGGCCGTTCATCCGCGTCCGCGAGGGGGACGAGGTGGAGTTCAACCTGCACAACCACCCGGACAACAAGCTGCCGCACAACATCGACCTGCATGCGGTGACCGGCCCGGGCGGCGGCGCGGCGGCGTCGTTCACGGCGCCGGGGCACACCTCGAAATTCAGCTTCAAACCGATCAATCCCGGCCTCTATGTGTACCACTGCGCGACCGCGCCGGTCGGCATGCACATCGCGAACGGGATGTACGGGTTGATCCTCGTCGAGCCGGAATACGGCTATCCGCCGGTGGACCGCGAGTACTACGTGATGCAGAGCGAGTTCTACACCGAGGGCCAGTACGGCGAGGGCGGCTTGCAGACGTTCTCGATGAACAAGGCGCTCGATGAAAATCCCGACTACGTGGTCTTCAACGGCGCGGTCGGCGCGCTGGCGGGCGACAACGCGATCCTCGCGAAAACGGGCGAAACCGTGCGGCTGTACGTCGGCAACGGCGGGCCGAACCTCGTCTCGTCGTTCCATGTCATCGGCGAGGTGTTCGACAAGGTCTACATCGAGGGCGGCGACCGCGTGAACGCGAACATCCAGACGACGCTGGTCCCCGCGGGCGGCTCGGCGATCGTCGAATTCAAATGCGAGGCGCCGGGCACGCTGGTCCTCGTGGACCACTCGATCTTCCGCGCATTCAACAAGGGCGCGCTGGGCATGTTGAAGGTCGAAGGGGAACCGAACCTCGAAATCTTTTCCGGCAAGCAAATGGATTC
Organism: uncultured Verrucomicrobiota bacterium; assembly: GCA_937996795.1. Lineage (GTDB taxonomy): Bacteria > Verrucomicrobiota > Kiritimatiellia > CAIVKH01 > CAIVKH01 > JAMLJG01. The sequence goes on from CALKUH010000028.1 coordinate 87,115, forward strand.
GGTATACCAGCCCGAAGGCCGCTCGCCGCCGCGCGAGGAGGAGCCCGCGCCGGTGGCCGGGGAGAAGGAACTGTCGCTCGCCGACCAGATGGCCGCGGGCGAGCGCGTCTACAAACAAACCTGCCTCGCCTGCCACCAGGCGTCGGGCCAGGGCATCCCCGGCGTGTTCCCGCCGCTGGCCCAGGCGGATTACCTCAACGCGGACCACGATCGCGCCGCGGCCTACGTGATGTTCGGCAAGCAGGGCCCGATCACGGTCAACGGCGTCCAGTACAACCAGATCATGACCCCGCAGAATATCAGCGAACAGCAGGTGGCGGACGTGCTCACGTTCGTGCTCAACAGCTGGGGCAACAAGGGCGGCCAGGTGCAGGTCAAGCGCGTGAAGGAAATCCGCGCGGGCGGCCCCGGACCATTCGGCGCCGGCCTCGGCCCCGGCGGCGGACACTGATCCACACGAGGAACCGGAGAATCGCGGATGACGCAGCGTACACAGAGCAGATGCCGGTGGTTCATCGGCTGCGTGGTCCTGATGGGGTGCGGGGCCCTGGCGGGGGCTGCGGATGTCCGCGTGGAGGCGGGGACGTACCAGCCTCTCTTCCGCAACGAACCCGCGCAGCCGGTCGCGGCGTTCCGGTTGGACGAAACGCCGGTGACGAACGGCGAGTTCCTCGAATTCGTCACCACAGTCCCGCGCTGGCGGCGATCTGCCGCCGGCTCGCTCTTTGTCGATGAGCGCTATCTCGCGCACTGGAGCGGCGACCTGGAACCGGGATCCAACGCGCCGCCGGATCACCCGGTGACCCATGTGTCGTGGTTCGCGGCGCGCGCCTACGCCAAATGGAAAGGCGCGCGCCTGCCCACCCTCGCGGAATGGGAATGGGCGGCGTGCGCAAGCGAGACGCAGGCCGACGGGCGCAGCGACACCAACTTCCTGCCGCGCATCCTGAACTGGTACAGCCGCCCCGCCGGCACCGGCACCCGCCCCGTGCGCAGCACGTTCCGCAACGTCTGGGGCGCGTGGGATATGCACGGGTTGATCTGGGAATGGGTCGAGGACTTTAACACGTCGCTCGTTACCGGCGAGTCGCGCGCCGACTCCGCACTGGAACGCCCGCAGTTCTGCGGCAGCGGCGCGGCCGGGGCCGCCGATGTGGAAAACTACGCCGCCTTCATGCGCTACGCCTTCCGCAGCAGCCTGCAGGCCCGTTCCACCGCGTCGTCCCTCGGCTTCCGCTGCGCGCGGGATGTGGCAAAGGAGCAACCCAACTTATGAAAAGCCATCCTGTGGACGCGCTCGCTGAGCGCGTGCTGCCCGAATCCGCGCTCAACGAGCGCGGCTACAGCAGAGTGTTCGGCGCGCTGGGCCAGCGCGCCCTACCCTTCCTTTGCTGCATGTGGGCGCTCCTTGCCATGCCTGCCGATGCCGACTCCTGCTGCGCGACGAAACCCGCGCCCGCCGCTGAACCGGCGGCGCTGCCGGCGGACTCGATCTACCAGCTCGACAGCGCCTGGACCACCACCGACGGGGCGCCGGTGTCCCTCGCGGGCCTGCGCGGACGGCATCGCATCGTCGCGATGTTCTACGCGTCGTGTTCCTACGCCTGCCCGATGCTGGTGGCCGATTTGAAGAAGATCGAGGCCCGGCTGCCCGCGGGCGCGGACGTCGTATTCACCCTGTTTTCATTCGATCCCGAACGCGACACCCCGGAGGCGCTGCGCGCCTTCGCGCGGCGGCAGGCCATCCTGAAGGACAACTGGCTGCTGCTGACCGGCGCGCCGGACCATGTCCGCGAACTCGCCGCCGTACTCGGCATCCGCTACCGCAAGGACGCCGACGGCTCGATCGCCCATTCCAACCAGATCACCCTGCTCGACGGCGAGGGGCGCGTGGTCGCGCAACTGCCCGGGCTGAACGAAGATCCCGAACCCCTCTTAAATGGACTGCGCACCGCCCATGAATGAGCCCACCACCAAACCACTCGTCTACTCCTGCTCCGGCTGCTCCAGCGTCGCGCAACTCGCCAATCGCATCGCGGTGAGCCTCGATCGCGCGGGCCGCGCGGAGATGTCGTGCATCGCGGGCGTCGGCGGCGGCGTCAAATCCCTCGTCAAAACCGCGCAGTCCGGCCGGCCGATCATCGCGCTGGACGGCTGCGCGCTCCAGTGCGTGCGCCATTGCCTGCAAAACGCGGGTGTCACACCGCACACGCATCTGATCCTCACCACCTATGGCATCGCCAAGCGCCCGCACGAGGACGCGTCGGCCGAGGCCGCCGAATCGATTGAGGCGGAAGTCACCGCCGACCTGGAAGCGCGCGGCCTGCTGGAGGTGCCGGCATGAGCGTGCGCTGGCGCGACGCGGAACCGTACCGCCTGCTGTTTCCCCTCGGCGTCCTGCTCGGCCTCGTCGCCGTGAGCCTCTGGCCGCTGTTCGTGTACAAGGCGATCCACACCTACCCGGGCATCCCGCACGCGCGGATGATGATCGAGGGCTTTGCCGCCTGCTTCATCCTCGGGTTCCTCGGCACCGCCCTGCCCCACATGCTGGTGGCCCCGCGGTTCACGTTGCCCGAAATCCTCGCGTGGTGCGCTGGCCTTTCCGGCGCCTGCCTGCTGCACCTGTCGGGGCGGCCCGTCTCGGGCGACCTCGCGTTCGCCTTCACGCTGGTTCTCTTTCTCGGCTGTGTCGCCGCGCGCGCCCTGCGCCGCACGGACCGGCCGCCGCCCGGCCTGATCACGGTGATGCTCGGCCTCGTCAGCGCGATCGCCGGGGCGTCCCTCCAGGCGCTGTATCTCCACGCCGCGCTGCCCGCCTTCCTTCACCCGTTCAGCCGCCTGCTGCTCAACCAGGCCTTCCTGCTCCTGCCGGTGATGGGCGTCGGGGCCTACATCCTGCCCGTGTTCATCGGCTACCCGCGCCGCCAGTCCGCTCCGCTCCTGGAGCGCACGCCGGGCGCGTGGACGCGCGAGGCGCTGTCCATGGCCGCCTTCGGCCTCGCCCTCATCGCCGGCATGGCGCTGGAGGCGGCGGGCTTTGCGCGGACGGGAAACCTGCTGCGCGGCCTCGTCCTGCTGCTGTTCCTCGCGCGCCACCTGCCGATCCACCGCCGCCAGCAGAATCCCGGCACGATGGCGTGGCTCACCCGGCTCGCGATGATGGCGCTGCCCGTCGGCTTCCTGCTGCTCGCCGCGTGGCCGCGCGCGCCGCTGGCCTGGCTGCACATTCTTTACCTCAACGGCCTCGGCCTGCTCATCACCGCCGTCGCCACCCGCGTCATCGTCGCGCACGGCGGCTTCCAGCACCTCTTCCCCGCGCGCTGGCCCGCGCTGTGGTGGGTCTTCGGCCTGATCACCCTCGCCATGGCCACCCGCGTCTCCGCCGACTGGATGCCCGACTCCCGCTTCTCCCACTACGCCTACGCCGCCCTCAGCTGGATCGCCGCCATGCTCCTCTGGCTCCTCACCATGCGCCGCTTCCTGCTCGCCAGCGAGGCCGAGTCGCTGGACCACAAACAACAGTTGCGCTGAAGGACCTCAGAATACCCGGCCATTTTTCGTGTCCTTCGAGCCTTTCGTGGTTTGCCGCCCGGAAGTCGCATTCCGCAATTTCCCTTCCCCGCGAAGCTGGCTACAGTGCGCGGCCATGTGGGTGCTTCGCCTTCTTGTCGCGCTGTTGAGCCTCTCCGCGCTTCCGTCTTTCGCCGCGGTGATCGAGTCGTTCCGGTATGCGGACGATGCGGCGCTGGCGGCGGCGTGGCGGGGGATTGACGGGTCGCCGGCGGCGCAGCGCGGCGCGGAGGGCGTGGTGCTGCGCCTGCCCTTCGACGGCGCGCGCGAGCGGGTCTATTGGGACCGCGCGGCGACACTCGATCTCTCGTCCTACTCCGCGCTGGAGCTGGACCTGACGGTGGACCGGCCCGATGCGCTGCGCTCGCTGATGGTGTATTTCAAGAGCGGCGGCGGCTGGTACGTCTGGGGCGGGCCGTTGAAAACCGGCGGACGCCAGCGCCTCACCCTGCCCCGCCAGGCCTTCACCACGGAGGGGAAACCCGCGGGATGGGACCGCATCGAAGCCATCCGCATCTCGCCGTGGCGCGGCACGCCGGTCGCCGCGCGCCTTGTGCTTCACCAGCTGGCGGGCCGCAACGACCAGTTTTTTGTCATCCGGTCCGACGCCTCCGCGCCCAACGCCACGGAGCGCGCCGTCGCGGAGCGCGCGGCCGACCGCGTCAGCCGCTGGCTCGCCGGCGTCGGCCTCCGCCACGCGGTGCTGCCCGAGGCGCAGCTGTCGGAATCCGCCATCCGCGGCAGCCGCCTGCTCATCCTACCGTACAATGCGAATCCCACCGCGGCGCACCTCGCGCTCTATCGCGCCCACGTCACCGCCGGCGGAAAACTGATCGTGTGCTACAGCGAGAGCGCCGCGCTCGCGGACCTGATGGGCGTCGCGCTCAGCGAGCCCCTCTCGCACCGCGAACCGGGCCGGTGGGCGGGCTTCCAGTTCGCCGACGCGGCGGGGCTGCACGTGCCGGAACGCGTGTACCAGCAGTCGTGGGGCCTCCGCCTCGCGCAGCCGCAGGACGGGCGCGGGCGCGTCATCGCGCACTGGATCAACGCGACCGGCGCGCCGCAACCGGAACCCGCGTGGATCGCGACTGACCACGGCTACTGGATGACGCACATCCTGCTCGACGACGACCGCGACGGGAAGGAACAGCTCCTGCTCGGCCTCGTCGCGTCGCTCGACCCCGGCGCGTGGAACGACGCCGCGCAGCACGCGGCCGAGCACGCGGGCAAGATCGACGGCTTCGCCGGGTTCGCCGACAGCGTCAACGGCATCCGCGCGCTCGCCGCGGAACACCCGGCGCGCGCCGGCATCGACGCGCTGCTCGAGCAGGCCGACGCCGCGCACGCGCGCATGCAGCAGGCGCGGGCCGAAGGCCGGACTGTCGACGCGCTCGACGAAGCGCGCGCGGCGCGCCAGCTCCTCACCCGCGCCTACAGCCGCGCGCAGCGCGCGCCCGAGAAGGAAATGCGCGCCGTCTGGGACCACGACGCCACCGGCTGGTATCCGGGCGACTGGGACCGCACCGCGCGCGAACTCAAGGCCGCGGGCATCAACACGCTCTTCGTGAACACGCTCTGGGCCGGGCTCGCCCACTACCCGAGCGCGCTCGTGCCTGAATCGCACACCGCGCGCCGGTTCGGGGACCAGATGAAGGCCGCGCTGGAGGCCGGGCGCCGCCACGGGCTGGAGGTCCACGCGTGGGTCGTGCTCTGGCAACTCGGCAACACGCCCGCCGAGTTCCAGCAAACGCTTCGCGAGGCAGGCCGCCTGCAACAAACCGCCGACGGCGCGCCGATGACGTGGCTCAACCCGGCGCTCGCCGCGAACCAGCAGTACATGCTCGACGCCATCGAGGAACTCGCGCGCACATACCCGGTGGACGGCATCCACCTCGACTACGTGCGCTATCCCTCGGCGCAGGCCTGCTTCGCGCCCGAGACCCGCGCGGCGTTCGAGCGCTGGCTCGGCCGTCCCGCCGGCGACTGGCCCGCCGCCGCGCGCAGCGGCGCCATGCGGGACGAGTATCGCCAGTGGCGCGTCAGCGTGATCACCGACTTCGTGCGCCAGACGCGCCAGCGCGTGTCGCGCGCGAACCCGGACCTGAAGCTCTCCGCCGCCGTGTGGGGCGGCTATCCCGACATCCTCGCCTCCATCGCCCAGGACTGGCCCACGTGGCTGCGCGACGGCGACCTCGATTTCGTGTGCCCGATGAACTACGCCGACGACACCTACAAATTCTCCGCGCTGACCCGGAAGCAACTCGCCGTGCCCGGCGCGCGCGGACGCATCTTCCCCGGAATCGGCGTCACCGCGTCGGAAAGCCAGCTGCGCCCCGACCAGGTCGTCGAGCAAATCGCCATTGCCCGCCGCCTCGGCGCCCCGGGCTTCGCGCTCTACAAGCTGAGCCAGACCCTGCGCCAGGAAACCCTGCCGCTGCTGACGGAAGGCGCGACACGGCACTAAAACCCGACACCTAAAAAACTTTCCATCCCGCGCGCTGCAATTTATTCTCGCAACCGCTTTTACGACCCATTCCCCCGACTCCAGGAGGTTCCCGTGGCCGCGCAGAAAACAACGAAACCGGCGTATCGCCGGATCATGCTGAAATTGAGCGGCGAGGCGTTCCAGAACAGCAAGACCGGCGAGAGCCTCGATCCCGACATCCTGCAGTCCGTCGCCGCGCAGATCAAAAAAGTGCGCGCGCTCGGCGTGCAGATCGCCGTCGTGGTCGGCGGCGGCAACATCTTCCGCGGCGTGACCGGCCAGCGCTGCGGCGTGGACCGCACGACCGGCGACTACATGGGCATGCTCGCGACGGTCATCAACTCGCTCGCGCTGCAATCGACGCTTGAATCCATCGGCGTGCACACGCGCGTCCTCACCGCGATCAACATGCCCGCCGTCGCCGAGCCGATGATCCGCCGCCGCGCGATGCGCCACCTCGAAAAGCACCGCGTCGTCATCTTCGCCGCCGGCACGGGCAACCCGTACTTCTCCACCGACAGCGCCGCCGCGCTGCGCGCCAGCGAGATCCACGCCGACGTCCTGCTCAAGGCCACGAAGGTGGACGGCATCTACACCGCCGACCCGATGAAGGACCCGTCCGCAAAACGCTACAAGCAGCTCAGCTACCTCGAGGCCCTCACCAAGCAGCTCAAGGTCATGGACGCCGCGGCCTTCTCGCTCTGCCAGGAGAACAAGATCCCGATCCTCGTCTTCAATTTCTTCAAGGAAAACGAAATCCTGCGCGCCGTCACCGGCAAACCCGTCGGCACGCTGGTCACGGAGTAACGCACATGGAATCCCTCGACGAAATCCTGCTCGACGCCGAAGAAAAAATGGAGAAATCCGTCACGCACCTCCAGCAGGAGCTGCACGGATTGCGCACCGGCAAGGCCTCCCCCAGCCTCGTCGAAAACATCGGCGTCGAATACTACGGCGCCACGACGCGCCTGCGCGAACTCGCCGGCATCGCAACGCCCGAGCCGCGCCTCATCGTCATCAACCCCTACGACCCCACCGCGCGCGACGCCATCTGCCGTGCGATCCTCGCCGCCAACGTCGGCGTCACGCCGATGGACGACGGCCGCGTGATCCGCGTCCCGATCCCCGAGCTCAGCGAAGAACGCCGCAAGGACCTCGTGAAGGTCGCCAAGCGCCAGTCCGAGGAGGCGCGCATCGCCATCCGCAACGTCCGCCGCGACGGCAACGAACTCGTGAAGACCCTGCAAAAGGGTTCCAAGATCACCGAGGACGAACGCGACCAGGGCGTCGAGGAAATCCAGAAACTCACCGACACCTACATCAAGAAGGTGGACGACCTCGTCACGGCCAAGGAAAAGGACATCCTCGCGGTCTGACGCAGGACGAGGGACGGGTGCGAGGGATTTGCAACGTCTGTAAAAACGATCCGTGACCGCTTGCAACGTCTGTAATTAACAGACTCTGTAAAACGCCACCCGCCACCCGTGTCCATCCGCGTCCATTCGTGGTTTGCCATCCTCGCCTTTGTGGGCGTCCTGGGCGTGGCCGAGTGGGGGGTGCGCCGCGCGATGCCGGTGACGCCAGCGTCGGAAGCCGTGCCGCGCCAGAAACACCGGTTCCGCGGCTGGCCGGCCTTCACCGCGTGGCAGGACGCGCCGACGGGAACGGCGCGCATCGTCTGGCTTTCCCACTCGCAGGCCTACGCGGGGGAGATTCCCGCGAACCGCATCTATGCGGATAAGTTGGAGCGGGCGCTGACGGCCCAGCGCGCGGGCGGATTCGACAAGGTCGAGGTGATGAACTGGTCCTTCGACGGCGTCACGTCCATCGAGATGACGCTGATGGCGGCGCGCCTGCAGCGGGCTGACCCGGACCTGGTCGTCGCGGCCATCGGGATGGCGAATTTTACGATCGATGACCTGGCGCGCCCGCTGTCGCAGTGCCGGAGCGACCTGCCGCGGCTGGTGTCGCATCCCGAGATCTTCCGCGCGCTACCCCGCGCGTTTGTGCGCCGCCATGTGCCGATCGAGGACGGGCTGACCGTCGCGGCCTGGGATCGCGTGGGCCTGCTGCGGTTTCGCGAGTTCGCGTGGTCATGGCTGGATCAGCAGTGGGGCGGTTTGCAGCGCGGGCTCTATGCGCCAGCGGTCAATTTCCACCCGTGGCAGCTCGCGCACCTGCCGGCGCGCGGCGATTTCGGTCGCGCGCCGTGGTCAAAGCGCGCGGGCAACGTCAAGGCCCGCTACGACGCGCGCAGCCGGGTGTTGCTGGAGGAATTCCTCGATCTCTTCCAATCGATCCCTGCCCGCCGCCACCTCGTGATCGCCACACCCCATCACCTCAAGCCCGGCAATGCGATGGCGCCGTCGATGGAGATCTTCCGCCGCGACCTGGCCGCGCTCGCCGCGGCGCGCGGCCTGCCGTTTGTCGACGACAGCGACCTCTATGGGGCCGAGGGCTTTTTCGACGGATTGCATTTTAATCCGGATTATCACCAGTACTACTGCGAGACCCTGTTCGCGCGCATCAAACCGTTGCTCGACACGCCCTGACCATGTGGTTCAACACCTACACCTATGCGCTGTTCCTGCCGGTGGTGCTGCTGCTCTACGCGGCGCTGCCGCTGCGCGGACGGCAGGTGATGCTGCTCGCGGCGAGCTACCTGTTCTATTGCTGGGCGCTGCCGTATTACGGCCTGCTGCTCGTGCTTTCGACCTTCCTCGACTACGCGATGGGCTTGCTGCTGGAGCGCGAGCAGCGCACGGGCCGGAGGCGCCTCTGGCTCGGGCTCAGCCTCGCGGGGAACCTCGGCCTGCTCGGTTACTTCAAGTACACGGATTTCCTCGCGACGAACGCGGCGTCGCTCGGGCGGGTGCTTGGGCTGGAGACGCACTGGGAGCCGTTGAACTTCATCCTGCCGGCGGGCATCTCGTTCTACACCTTCCAGACGATCAGCTACACGTTCCAGGTGTACCGCCGCCAGTATCCGGCGGAGCGCGACTTCATTTCGTTCGCGCTGTTCGTGTCGTTCTTCCCGCAGCTCGTCGCGGGGCCGATCGAGCGCGCGACGAACCTGCTGCCGCAGTTGAAATCGCTGGCCGCGCTGCGGATGGAAAACATCCGTGCGGGGTTGTGCCGCATCCTTATCGGGCTGTTCCGCAAGATGGTGATCGCCGACCGCATGGCGATCGTCGTGAACGGCGCGTTCTCGAATCCCGACGCCTGTTCGCCGGGCGTCGCGTGGCTCGCGCTGGCGTGCTTTTATGCGCAGATCTATTTCGATTTCGCGGGCTACGCGGACATGGCCATCGGCTCCGCGCGACTGTTCGGCGTGCGGCTCATGGAGAATTTCCGCCGCCCGATCATGGGCGTGAACATCACGGATTGGTGGAACCGCTGGCACATGACGCTGACCGGCTGGTTCCGCGACTACCTGTTCAACTCGCTCGGCGGCTTCAAGAAGGGCAACGGGCGCGCGATGATGAACGCGGTGATCGTGCTGTTCCTCTGCGGCCTGTGGCACGGCGCGCGTTGGAATTTCGTGCTGTGGGGCTTGTGGAACGCGTCCATGCTGATCGCGTACTACGGGATTCGCGCGCTGCTGAAGAAATACGGCCTGCGCACGCGGCAGACGGGTCGATTCACGCTCGGCGTCCTCGGCAGCCACGCGTTGATTTTCCTCATCAGCATGATCGCGGCGCTCTTCTTCCGTTCGCCGGATTTGCCCGCCATCGGCACGATGCTGCGCGCGATGTTCGGCCTCAACGGGGCCACCGGGTTCCCGCCCTATCTGTGGTTCTATGTCGCGCTGCTGGCGGGCTGGTACATCAGCGAGGCGGCGGAGGAATACGGGCGGGTGAGCGAGCGCTGGGCGAAGGCGCCCGCGTGGCTCCGCGCCGCGGCGTGGGCGCTGCTGCTGATCCTCGTCGCGCTCGGCTCCGTCAACCTGCAGACGCCGTATTTGTATTTCCAGTTTTAACCACGAATGGACGCGAATTCACACGAACAGGGTGAGGACCCATTCGTGTCTATTGGTGTTTATTCGTGGTTTTCTTTAAATGCGCGATGATGTGTTGGTCGGCGCGGCCGAAGGGGAATAGGTCCAGCTCCTCCAGCGTGACCCAGCGCCAGTCGGCGCAATGGATCGCGCGGGGCGTGCCGCCCGTGAGGCGGCAGGCGTGGGCGTGCAGGTCCATCGTAAAATGACTGAACGCGTGCGGCACGGTGAGGAGATGCGCGCCGACATCCACGTCGATGCCGAGTTCCTCCCGCAACTCGCGCGCGATGCACGCCTCGATGCTCTCGCCGGGCTCCTGTGTGCCGCCGGGAAATTCCCACAGGCCGCCCAGCATGGAGGTCTGTTTGCGCTGGGCGATCAACAGGCGGCCCTGCGCATCTGAAACGACGCCGGCGCCGACGTGCTTGTGCGGGGCGCGGGCTTTTTTCGGTTTGCGCGGATACGCCACCGGGTCGCCCGCGGCCCGCGCCGCGCACGGGCGGCGCCAGGGACAGGCGGGGCAGTTCGGCGCGCGCGGCGTGCACACGGTGGCGCCGAGTTCCATCAGTCCTTCATTGAAGGCGCCCGCCTGACCGCGCGGCAGCAGCGCATCGGCGAGACGCTGGAGTTCCGCCCGCACCGCGGGCTTCGAGACGTCATCGCCAATCGCAAACAGCCGCGTCAGCACGCGGATCACGTTGCCGTCCACCACCGCCGCATCGAGTCCGAATGCGAGGCTGCCGACGGCCGCCGCGGTGTACGGGCCGATGCCGGGCAGCGCGCGGATGCCGTCCAGCGTATCCGGGAAGCGCCCGCGGTGCTGCGTAACGATCTGCTGCGCCGCCGCGTGGAGCTGCCGCGCGCGGGAGTAGTAGCCGAGGCCCTCCCACGCCTTGAGCACGTCGCCCTGCGGCGCGGCGGCGAGCGCGCGGAGGCTGGGGAAGCGCTTGAGGAAGCGCGCGTAGTAGCCGATCACCTGGTCCACGCGCGTCTGCTGCAGCATGATTTCGGACAGCCAGACGCGGTAGGGCGTGCGGCGTTTGCGCCACGGCAGGTCGCGCGCGGAGGCGGCGAACCAGCGGAGCAACGACGCCTGGAGCGCGCGGCGGCGCGCCGGTGGAGGTGCGGGAACCATCAGCGCAGATTGTACTCCGGGTCCAGCGCGCGACGCTGCTGCTGGTCCGCGTAGGAGCGCGCGCGGCTCTCCGGCTCCGGCGGCGTGAGGGAGACGGCGGCGCCGACGGTGCGCAGCGAGGCGTCCACCGGCCACGCATAGCCGCGGTTCTTGATCTGGTTGTCGAGCGAGATCCACGTGTAGGTGAAGCGGACCTCGAAGCGGCTCGCCGCACGGCGCTGGACCTGCCAGCGCGGGAACAGCGGCTGGCCGCGCGGCTGCGCCAACTCGCGCTGCAGCCAGTCGCGCACCGTGCCCTCGCCCTCGGGGGCGGGCTGCTCCTGCACCAACTGCACCAGCTCGGCCTCCGACGCCCCCTGGTCGGGACGCGGCGACAAATCCACCGCATCGGTCTCCCCCGCCACGAGCATGGAACGGGCCGTATCGGGCGACGGACCACAGCCGCCCGCCAGCAGCGTCAGGGCGGCTGCGGCGAGGACGATGCGGAGCGACACGATCAACGGAAAGGACATCACGCGGCCAGTGTACCGCAGATCGCGCCGGGCGCAATCGCCGCGCGCCGAACTGGGGATTGACCGGGGCGCGTGGGATGACCTACCATCGGTGTTCAGATTCGGGAGCGGTCATGGCTGACGAAAAAAATATTCCTCCGGGCGGCACCGAGCCGCCGAAAATTAAACTGAACCTCTCCTCCGCGATGCCGCGCGAGAACCCGCCGGTTCAGATCCGCGCGTCGGACAAGAAGTCGGAGACCACGCGCCTGGACCTCGCGCTGGCCCAGCCGCCGATCAAGAGCGACACCCAGGCGGTGCGCGTTGATCCCTCCACGGTGAAGCGCAGCACGGTGCGCATCGAGACGCCGCCGCCCGCCAAGGCGGAAACGCAAAAGGTCAAGACCGAGACGCAGAAGGTCGGTCCCGCCCACCTGCAGAACACCGTGCGCGTCGAAGTGCCGGATCACCTGAAGGCCAAATCGTCCACCACGCGCATCGACATTCCCGAGTCGGCCTTCACCCGGACTCCGGGCACGCCGCCGCAAGCGCCGCGGCTCCCGCTCGCCGATGGCGCGGACGATGTGTTCAAGCGGACGACCATTCCCGTGGGCATCCCCACTCCGCCGCCGGCGGAAGCCATCGGGGCAAAGCCGAAAACCATCTCCATCAAGCGCCCGGTCGCAGCGCCCCCTGCGACGCCCGTCGATGCGGCCGCCGTGCAGACCGACAAAGCCGTCTCCGAAGCGAAGAAGAGCGAAACGGCGCGCATAGACCTGCCGGCGGACAGCGGGGAGCGCCCCGCGACGCGGCCCAAGACCATCCGCATCAAGCGCCCGGACGGCACCACGGCACGCAAGGCCCTGACGATTTCCAGGCCCGACAATGAACCGTCCACCCGCACCGGGTCGGCGGATCTCGGCGAAGTCGGTGGCGAACAGCCCGTCGGCGTCACCTTCTCCATCCTGGCGCTGGTCGCGGTCCTGGTGGCCTGCACGGTGCTCTACGTGTTCGCCGCGCAGACCTTCGCGCCGGATCTTCCGTTCCCCGGAAAAATCTGAGTCACACCAATTCCGCGTAAGGTCGCGGCGCCTGCCGCGACGTATCGCATAGCAAGAGGAGTACACGCAATGGCTGGAAGCATCACCAACGTAACCACCGCCTCGTGGGCGGGAGAAGTCGTATCGTCCACCACCCCGGTTCTTGTCGATTTCTGGGCCGAATGGTGCGGGCCGTGCCGCGCGATCGCGCCGGTACTGGAAGAGCTGAGCGGCGAGATGGCCGGCAAGCTCAAGATCGTCAAAGTAAATGTCGATGAGGCGCCGGATCTCGCGCAGCAGTATGGCATCCGCTCCATCCCCACCCTGCTCGTCATCAAAGGCGGACAGGTCGCGGGCCAGATGGTCGGCGCCATGCCCAAGTCGGCGCTCAAGGCGAAGGTCGAACAGTTGATCGGCTGATCCGCGCGAGCAAATGTGATGGAGGGGGCCGGCCCGGCCGGCCCCTTCTGCTTTAACCCAGCGCGGCGCGCTGGGCTTTGATGAGCGTGCGGATGCCGCCTTCGGCCAGCTTGAGCATCGCATCCAGCTCGCGCCGCGAATAGGGATGCTCCTCCGCGGTGCCCTGGACCTCCACGAATTCGCCGGCGCCGGTCATCACGACATTCATGTCCACGGACGCCGCGACGTCCTCTTCATAGTTGAGGTCCAGCACGGGACGGCCGTTTACGATGCCGACGCTGACGGCGGCGACCGAGGCAGTCAGCGGCTGCGCGGCGAGCGTACCCGCGGCGCGCAGGCGCTCAATTGCGCGCCGGACCGCGACCCACGCGCCGGTGATCGCCGCGGTGCGCGTGCCGCCGTCGGCCTGCAACACATCGCAATCGATCCAGATCGTGCGGGGGCCGAGCGCCTCCAAATCGACGGCGGCGCGCATCGCGCGGCCGATCAGGCGCTGGATTTCCTGCGTGCGTCCGCTGAGCTTGCCCTGCGACACCTCGCGGCGCGTGCGCTCGGTCGTGGAATACGGCAGCAGGCTGTATTCGGCGGTCACCCACCCACCGGTGACTTTCTGCCGCTTCATCCAGCCGGGCACATCCTCTTCAATCGTCGCCGCGCAAATCACGCGGGTCCTGCCCATGCTCACCAACACGGAGCCCGTCGCGTGCGGCGCGACATCCGGCTCGAAGGAAACGGGGCGCAACTGGTTCGGGCGCCGGCCATCGGCGCGTTTGGAGGCGGCAGCTTTTTTTGTCATGGCGCGAGGATGCAAATCATGCCCGCGCAGTGGCGAGCCTTTTCTCCGGCGCGCGACAGGAAACGGCATACGGGATCAGGCGCCCGCGCGTTGCTGGAGGCGGAGCTCCCTGCGGAGCCTGCGGAGGAAGAGGGAGCCGAGGAGGATGAGGCCGAAGGAGTTGGCCTCGGGGATGGCGGAGGTGTTGATGGGGAGCGGGTCGT